>JBMOPE010000009.1:0-322155 GCA_049323755.1 Bacillota bacterium | reverse complement strand
TAAAGTTTCCCATTCCGTTAAGGAAGTAAGACCCCATGAAGACTACATGGTAGATAGGCCGGGAGTGTAAGTTCAGTGATGGATTGAGCTGACCGGTACTAATAGGTCGAGGGCTTAACCTTAAAAAAGCGTTAAAACTTTCTTATAGAGTTCGCTGTGAAGTTTTGAGAGTGCGAATAAAAAACGCATAAAGTTTTCCGGTGACCATAGCGAAGGAGGTACACCCGTTCCCATCCCGAACACGGTAGTTAAGTCCTTCAGCGCCGATGGTACTTGGGCGTTAGCCCTGGGAGAGTAGGACGTTGCCGGAGTTAAATTTGAGAGGCCCTGCATGATAACACATGCAGGGCCTCTGTTTATTATTTCTAGAACATATTCATGAAAGCAAAGCCTGCTAAAGCACCGGAAAGCATTCCCAGGGCCATCAAAACGAGATAGATTATAATTAATATTCCTTGAATTTTAAAATAATTGTTCAGGTTTATAAACAGCATGTTTATGGAGGTATCATTGCCTTCCGGCCCGGCTGCCAAAAGTTGGTCAGCGTATTTTTTGGCATTCCTGAGTTTAACCCCAAGCACTATCATTATAATACCCGGAATAGCCCCGATAATCATTGCAAAAAGACCGAATACAGCTGATATTGCGCCAAAAATAATAGTCATAATTCCTACGAAACCCGCCCATTTACTAAGTTCCCTCAATTGATCCCTTTCAATCAACATAAACACCTCCTTTACATTTATTTGATAAATTATTCTATAAGAATAAAAATGTACCACTTAACAAAGTGTTTTTAATTAATCATATTGCTAAATACCAAGCAAACCTATGTCAAATCACACTTAAAAATCTTTTGTCCCTGTTAATAGCTTGTAATTGCATGAGTGATATTGTAAAATATCTTGATAGTTAGGAAAAACAGGTATGGGAGGAAATGCTGGTGGCATATACAGGTACTCTTAAAGTTAAAACAGGCCTTGCTGAGATGCTCAAGGGCGGAGTTATAATGGATGTGACAACACCGGAACAGGCTAAAATAGCCGAAGAGGCAGGGGCCTGTGCTGTAATGGCCCTGGAGAGAGTTCCGGCTGATATAAGGGCGGCAGGGGGCGTTGCCAGGATGGCAGACCCCACCATTATAAAAGATATTATGTCTTCTGTTACTATCCCTGTAATGGCTAAAGTCCGTATAGGGCATTTTGTGGAGGCCCAGATTCTTGAGGAGCTAGGCGTTGACTACATAGATGAGAGTGAGGTGCTGACCCCTGCCGACGAGCAGCACCACATAGACAAGCATTCCTTCAAGGTGCCCTTTGTGTGCGGCGCCAGAAATCTTGGCGAGGCCCTCAGGAGGATAGGCGAGGGAGCTGCCATGATTAGGACCAAGGGAGAGCCTGGCACAGGAAACGTTGTAGAGGCTGTCAGGCACATGAGAATGGTTATGGGGGAAATACGGCGCCTTCAAAACATGCCCAGGGAAGAGCTTATGGCTGCGGCAAAGGAAATGGGTGCACCCTACGAGTTAGTCCTCTGGGTGGCCGAAAACGGCCGCCTGCCGGTGGTTAATTTTGCGGCCGGGGGCATTGCTACTCCGGCAGACGCAGCGCTTATGATGCAGCTTGGCTGTGACGGCATTTTTGTAGGATCAGGAATATTCAAGTCCAATAATCCGGCTGCCAGGGCAAAGGCTGTAGTGGCGGCCACAACCCATTACAATGACCCCAAAATACTTGCCGAGGTATCAAGGGACCTGGGAGAGGCCATGCCGGGCCTTGAAATATCATCAATTCAGCCGGAGCAGAGAATGCAGGACAGGGGCTGGTAATTTGGAGGTTGGAGGCTGGAAGTTGGACGTTGGATTTTACACGCCGGGCTATGCAGCTTCCAATGTATAAGTGAGTTTTAGGCATTAAGATAGGGAAAGAAGGAAATTGACAGAATGATTATTGGGGTGCTGGCCCTTCAGGGTGCTTTCAGGGAACATGAAAAGATGCTCCGCTCTTGCGGGGAGGGAATAGAAACCAGACAAATAAGGCTTCCTGCACAGTTGGAGGGACTTGACGGGCTGGTTATTCCCGGCGGGGAAAGCACTACCATGGGAAAGCTTATGATAGAATACGGCCTTCTGGAGCCTATACAGGAACTGGGAAGTAAGGGCCTATCCATTTTCGGCACCTGCGCAGGAATGATCCTGCTGTCAAAGGATATCGCTGGTTCAGCACAGCCACGCCTGGGCCTGATGGATATTTCAGTTGAGCGCAACGCTTTTGGCCGGCAGGTGGAAAGCTTCGAGGCCGATATTGAAATCCCCGTTTTGGGGGAAGATCCCTTCAGTTCAGTTTTTATCAGGGCCCCATACATCCTTAGCGTTGGAGAAGGCGTTGAGGTGCTGGCCAGGTTTGGTGAAAAGATTGTTTTCGCCCGCCAGGGGAGGTTTTTGGCCGCGGCCTTTCATCCGGAACTGACCAGGGATTTGCGGATCCATCGGTATTTTCTGAAAAACTGTATGTAATGAAAGACTAATTCACAGTAGTTTTGATTATAAATATAAAGTCTTGCAAGGCCCTTGCCCAGTATACCTGGCAAGGGCCTTAACGGCATTGACCTCAGTTCAAGTAATGAATATGGGATCTCCAATGTGAGAAGCCGCTACCGCTTATTGAAGGCAGCAGCAGTAAATGCAAGTATTAATTCTAACTGCAACGGATTTTCTCATATAGGCTGATTGTTTCCGCATCCGGATTTGCTCCATACTCTCTCGCCAGGACAGAGGCCAGTTCCTTGTACAGGGACAACGCCTGCTGTTTTTTTCCGCTCTGCCAAAGCAATTCCATTGCCGTCCTGCTCATATGTTCATCGGCCGGTTCCAGGGCCAGGTAGCGGAGGCAGGCTTCTATGGCGTGGGCCTGCTTTTTCTGCCGGCGATAGAATTCAACCAGCTTTAATAGGACCTGGAGGCAGAGATGGTGCATCTGCGTGCGCATGTCCCGGGTCCAATCATCGTAAAGGTTATCCGGCAGGAAATCTCCCCGGTATAGTTCGGCAGCCTGTTCCAAAAGATCCGCCTTAACCGGGTTATCCACAGCGTTTTCCACCAGGACACTTTGGGCCGTTACAGCAAACAATTGGTAATCGGTAAATATTTGCATGTCCGGGTTTAAGTAAATCATCCCGCGCTTCAGGATAACGCTTTCTTCAACGTAATCATTGAGCCCCAGAGCCTTGCGCATGTGGGTTAAAGCCATTCTCAGGCTGGCGTCCCCCAGTCGGAGGTTTGATTCGGGCCACAACTCTTCGATTATTTTTTCCTTATGATGTTGACGCCTATCTACAATCAGAAATTTGAATAAATTTTCCGCCTTTTGGGTCTTCCATTGAGACTGGAGAATTTCAACCCCGTTAACAAAGACGCGGAAACCGCCCAGGCAGTTCACATTCATAACCGGTATTCCGGTCTCCTGTACCATATTTTGTATAACCAAAGCGATGCTGCTTCGAACACTTTCGTCCGGGTATACCAGCAGGCTGCCGGCTTCTTCGCAGATTCGTTGGGGAAACCAGCGCCGGAGCAGGTGGGCCGCCCACTTAGGGTGTATTTTTTTCAACAAGGCGCGCCGGCTTAAACTATAAATTGTTTCGGCATGCCAGTCCCAAAAATATTCCCACCTTTCGGCTTCAGCAGAACCCAGGCCTTTGCGCAGGAAGCTGTCGGCTGTGTCATCATCACCCTGCAATAGATAAACCCGGGCCAGCAATAACTGGGCGCCGGCCAGAACCTGCCTGGCGCCCTTACGTTGACTTTTCCGTCTTACTTCCTCAAACCGCTGCCGGGCCAGTTCCAGTTGGCCGGCTTCCATGGCGATGATTCCCGCCACAGACAGGGCGTAATCGTCCAAACCCAATCCGCCGGGAAATGCTTTAAGCTTGTCTAATATATACTGTGTCTCCTCCAGCAAGTCACCGGCGTTTTCCCCGGCCTTTACCCGCAGCATAATCAGATCGAGGTCTGTGAGATAGACCATAAAAATATTGTTACCTCGTATAAAGGCGTCTCGGGAAAGTCTAAATTCTTTCCTCGCTTCTTCCAGGCGTTCTTCCCCCAGATGAAGATGGGCCAACCGGCGGTGAGCATTCCCCAACTGGTGCGGGGAATTGTATTTTTGCCCCAAGCGCAGCAATTCTTTGCAGATTTCCATCAATTTCTTATGGTCACCGGCAAGTGCACAGATAAATGAATAATTTGTATAAGCCTCGCCGATCCAATGCTCATTTTCCTGCACAAAGGGGTCGGCGAGAAATTCCTCGATCAACTCTCCGGCAGAAGTTAAATTGCCCAGCCTTAATTGGATAATACAAGAAAAAGCCAAATAGCCTAATCGCACTTCCAGTTCGAATTTGTTTTTGCCTACCAGCGAGCTCAAATAGACACCCTGCCGTAAATTGTCCATCCAGGCTGCACGGCCCATCGCCGCGACCAGTGCTACTTCCCTTGACCAGGAATTTTTTAAGCTGGAGGCGGCGACCTCGATCCGGCCGGTCGTTTCTTTAATTTTCTCTACATTATTGGCGAACGTATAAACGGCAAACATGGCTATCAGCAAACGGAGCTGACACTCAATATTACCATTTTTTCCAGCTAAATCAGCCGCAAAGGATATGGTATCCAGCGCTTTCTTCGGATTTATGTGCAGTATACTCATTCCTTTAAAGTACAAAAGCCAGGGGTCATTGTCGCGTAATTCCTCCGGTAATCGGCCGATCCAGGAATTCAGCACATCCAGCCGACCGCATTGGAAGAAGTATTTGTCGCCGTATGAGTGGATCAGATTTACTGCCGTGGGCCAGTCAGAGCAGGCGACCACCTGCTCCAGCGCTCTGTCGATATCTCCCTTGCGCTCAAGAAATGCCGCGGCGCGGCTTCTGACTGCCTCAACATACTCCGGCGGACGCAGGTCCATCATTTTTTGTTCCAGGAATTCACCCATGAGATGGTGCAGGCGCCAGTTAATTGTTTCGTCCTCGACCAGGCTTAACAGGCCGTGAGCATGAAGCTGTTTAATCTTTTTGTCACTGTCGCTGCACTGTAAAGCGGTATCGCACAGTTCAGGCTCAAGATACGGCAACAGGGAGGCGTCCAGGAGAAAATTATGCAGTTCACCTGGAAGATGGTTAAGCAACTCGTTGCTCAGGTATGAATAAAGATTGGAGTCCTTATTTTTTAAAGCTGATAAAGTGTTATTCATGTCGCCGCCCGATTGTTTAAGCAGGATTCCCAGCAGGCGAAGCCCGACCGCCCATCCTTCGGTGGCGGAATGTATCACATCAATGTCTTTTTCCTTCGGTTCCAGACCCAATAGCAACAAGAATTCCAGCGCTTCCTCAACGGAAAAAAGAAGCTGGTCGCTTGCGATTGCCAGCAGTTCGCCGCTGAGTTGTTCCCGGTAAAGATTAAGGGGCGGGCTGTTCCTGCTGATTAATACCAGGTGTGTTCCGACGGGAAGCCAGCGGATAAGGTATTCCAGAATGTTGCAGATGGCCGCGTTTCTGTCGATCAGGTGAAAGTCGTCCAGGACCAGGACTAGTTCACTTTCTTCCGGGATTTCTTCAAGCAGTACGGAGGCAGCTACTTGCCAGTCCCTACCGGCATCTTCCAGGCTGTTCATGGTGCGAAGGGATTGGCTGCCAAACCCCGGCAGAACCCTTTTTACGGCATGGATTAAATGGTAAAGCAGGAATGATGGCTCGCTGTCGTGGCGGTCAAGACTTAGCCATGTGGTGGCGGGCCAACCCGGTTCTTCTAGCAGGGAGGAAATCCAGACGCTTTTTCCATAGCCCGCCGGAGCTGTCACGGTGGTGACGCGGTGGGACAGTATGGAAAAACCGAGGTCACGCAGGCGGGCGCGCTTTATATAGCTCTTGAGGCGCGGTGGAACAAGCTGGGCGTGGACCAGGGGGACAGAAACCATGGTAGACCACCTTTTCTTTTTCCATGTGTGCTCTTAAATATTAGAATATTCAACTATTTATATAAATTTCCTATAAGCCTGATTATATTTTGCAAAAATTTTGCACCTCTTTTTTTAAATTAATATTATAAAACAGGAGGAACATGAATGAAAAAAGCGCAGTATTTTACAACCCGCAGCGTTGCGGTCCTGGGTACCGGGAAAGTCCTCACCCCGGAGAATGCGCTGATTATTACGAATAGGGCTATCTGGGCACTGACCGTACCCCTGCCCGGTGTAGACAAGGTTGTATCGGGCAGCGATATTGGCGGTTGGCAGTGGATGTGGGCTTATAAGGACATCAGCGATAAGCTGCAGGAAATGCTCATGACTCTCCCTTTGGATGAAGTGTTGAAGCAGGGCCGGGCTAAGAGACTGATGGGTTGGGAAGAGTTGAAAGAAGACTACCTGATGGCGAGAGAAATTTTTAAAATTCGCTGATAGACCTTAATCAACTTTTAATAAGCATGCAATTAAATGTTGCAAAATAATTTTCTGTGTTGTATTATTTATTGCAAGTTCATAATTAAACCCGATGAAGGGGAAGGAATCCGGTCATGCCATACAGAGAGCCGGTGGTTGGTGTAAACCGGCAGGTCAACTGGAGGAAGGCGCCCCAAAGGGGGCTCACAGAATTTAAGGTCTGTGTGTTGCGGGCCAAACAGGGCGAAGCAATAACACGACCCAAGTAGGGTTTTCAGAAGCGAATACAGCGCAAAAGACCGCTGTATGTAGTTTATCAAAACCCGTATAGTATGTGGGCACGGTTGAATCCGTTACCTCTGCAGAGTGGGTAGGCACAATATTGCCTTGCCAAAAAGGGTGGCACCGCGGGAGATAAATCTCTCGTCCCTGTTTATCATATCAGGGGACGGGGGGTTTTTTTATTATGTAAAGAAAGTTTACGTGAAAATAGAAGAACGGAAGATAAGAATAAAAATAAGCTTTGTTTTTACATGCGAAAAAGGGAGTTGGTTTACATGATGCAGGATAAACAATACCTTATGATTCCCGGGCCCACACCGGTGCCCCCGGCTGTGGTGGCAGCAATGTCAAAACCCATTATAGGGCACAGGACAGATGACTTTGCCCAGATGCACAAGCAGATAGTTGAAAGGCTCCAGGTTGTGTTTCAAACTAAAAATGAAATTTTTGTGGTTACCCATTCAGGAACCGGTGGAATGGAAACCGCAGTTGCCAATACCATTCAGCCCGGTGACAAGGTGCTTGCCCTGGTAACAGGTAATTTTGGTGAAAGGTTTGCAAAGATTGCCAGAGAATACGGGGCCGATGTTGACGAAGTTACTTTCGGATGGGGTAAATGTGTTGACCTTAAAGTAGTGGAAGAAAAGCTTTCTGCAAACAGCTACAAGGTTGTCCTGTCCACCCAGAATGAAACCTCCACCGGTGTTACTAACGACATTGCCGGCATAGGCGCCCTGGTGGGAAAAACTCCTGCCCTCCTTCTGGTGGACGGAGTCAGTGGCGTGGGCGGAATTGAAATAAAAATGGATGAATGGAATGTTGACATACTGGTAACAGCATCACAAAAGTCTATGATGCTGCCGCCTGGCCTGGCCATGGTAGCCGTTAGCCCAAAGGCATGGAAAATAGTTGAGAGCAATAAGTCGCCAAGGTTTTATTTCAGCCTTCCGGCCCATAAAAAATCTTATGAAAAATGGAATACAGCCTATACACCCGGAGTTTCTCTTTTCTTTGGCCTTGATGCGGCACTGGACATGATGATGGCTGAGGGAATGGACAATGTCTATGCCCGTCATAAACTCCTGGCAAAGGCGACCCGGGCGGCTATAAGGGCAATTGGTCTGGAACTATACGTTCCGGATGACAGCTTTGCCTCTCCGGTAATAACTGCAGTGAAAGCCCCTGAGGGAATAGATGGTGACGATATCCGCAAGATTGCCAAAAAAGAGTTTGGAGTAACCTTTGCAGGCGGGCAGGGAATTATGAAAGGCAAGATTTTCAGAATTGCCCATATGGGGTTCTCCGACAAAATGGATGTAATGATAGCAGTCACTGCCCTTGAGATGTCCCTTAAACGCATTGGCCACCCGGTGGAACTTGGGGCAGGGGTAAGGGCGGCACAGCAAGTTCTTCTGGGAGGTAATGAATAAATGAAAGTACTCGTAATGGATGGAGTATCGGAGGAGGGCCTGGCTCCTCTCCGGCAAAATAGCGAAATTGAGGTGGTCATCGGCTCAAAGATGACCGAGGATGAACTGGTTGAAGTTATACCCCAGTATGACGGAATGATTGTAAGAAGCGCCACCAAGGTTACAGCCAGGGTTTTTGAGGCCGCCGACAGCCTTAAAGTTGTTGGGCGCGCCGGTGTTGGCGTGGATAATATTGACCTTGAGGCCGCCACCCGCAAAGGGGTGCTTGTGGTAAACGCTCCGGACGGAAACACTATAGCCGCCACAGAGCACACTATTGCAATGATGCTGGCCCTGGCCAGGAATGTTCCCCAGGCTGTAGGTAAAATGAGAGAAGGAGTATGGGATAAAAAGGCATTCCTTGGTGTTGAATTAAGAGGGAAAACACTGGGTGTAATAGGTCTTGGAAGGATTGGATCGTCGGTGGCCAGAAGGGCACAGGCGCTGGAAATGAATATTATAGGTTATGATCCCTTTATCACCGAGGAAAAAGCGGCAAACATGGCAGTGGAGCTGGTATCCACGGACGAACTTTTTAAAAGGGCCGACTTTATTACGGTGCACATGCCCAAGACCAAGGAATCCTACCGCATGATTAATGCTGACTCCATTGCCAAGATGAAAAAGGGAATTCGCATTATTAACTGCGCCAGGGGAGGAATTATTGACGAGGAAGCCCTGTACAGCGCCATGGTTGAGGGAAAGGTGGCCGGGGCTGCCCTGGATGTATTTGAGAAGGAGCCAAATACCGATAGCCCGCTGCACACTCTGCCTAACTTTATAGCTACTCCCCACCTGGGTGCATCCACCAAGGAAGCCCAGCTAAACGTGGCTGTTGATGTTTCTGAGGAGATAGTTTCTGCTCTTACCGGCGGTATGGTCAAGAATACTGTTAATATACCTTCAATTAATCCTAAAACACTGGCTGTTGTGAAGCCTTACCTGACCCTGGCGGAGAAGCTGGGACGTTTTCAGGCCCATCTGGTATCCGGCCGCATTAAAAAGTTGGAGGTAATATACAGCGGTGACTTCAGCCAGCAGGAAGTTGCCCCCATAACCACCGCGGTTGTTAAAGGGCTTCTGGATCCTATTCTCCAGGAGGTAGTCAATTTTGTAAACGCCTCTATGCTGGCTAAAAACAGGGGAATCCAGGTGCTTTCGGCGGTAGACGGAATGAATGAGGGATACTCAAGCCTTATCACTATAAAGGTATATTCAGATAAAGAAGAAAGGTCAATATCGGGAACTCTGTTCGGCAATAACGACCCCCGCATAGTGCTTATAGACGGCTATAGGGTGGATGCTGTTCCCAGCGGCTATATGCTGTATGTGCCCCATATTGACAAGCCAAGAATTATAGGGCCGGTGGGAACTCTTATCGGAGATCACAATATAAATATCGCCACCATGCAGGTTGGCAGAAAGCAGATTGGTGGAAATGCCATTATGCTTCTCACTGTTGACGGTGAGGTACCCGATGAGACATTAAAGAAAATATCCGAGATAGAAGGAATAAAAGATGTCAAATTCATAAAGCTCTAGTACGGGCCGTGATAAACTTCGCATAGCTTTGTCAGAAACGCCGGGGAAATGCTCACGTATGTTCATATACGCTCCGCTTTCCCCGGCGTTTCTTTCGTGCTCTGCTCGTTTCTGACGGCCCTAATGGGGTCAGGTTTTCATGATGAAGGGTTGTAATGGTGCTAAATTTTGGGTAAATTATTAGAGAGGTATAGAAGATGTGGCGGAGGTTTGAAAATGATTGATATTAAGTTACTCCGGAGTAACCCGGAGATTGTTAAAGAGGCCCTCAAAAAAAGAGGCTCAGACATGAATCTTGAGCCGTTTCTTAAGCTGGAAGAAAAGCGAAGGGAAAAGCTGGTCGTAGTTGAGCAGCTTAAAAACAGGAGAAATACTGTTTCAGAGGAAATCGGACGGCTCAAGCGCGAGGGCAAAGAAGCCGAGGACATGGTTTTGGAAATGCGCCAGGTTTCCCAGCAAATAAAGGAACTGGACGATGAGCTAAGGTCAATAGAAGATGAGCTGCAAAGTATAATACTTACCATTCCAAATGTTCCACATGAAACAGTGCCTGTAGGCAAGGACGCAGAAGACAATGTGGAAGTATATCGACATGGTGAGCCTGCTAAAACGGGATTTCCTGTAAGGCCACACTGGGAGGTTGGTGAGGCCTTTGATATTCTCGACTTTGAGAGGGGCAGCAAGGTTACCGGGGCCAGGTTCACTTTTTATAAAGGCCTTGGAGCCCGCCTTGAAAGAGCCGTTATAAATTTTATGCTGGACCTTCACATTACCGATCACGGCTACGTGGAGGTATTTCCTCCTTTCATGGTAAACAGCAACAGCATGATAGGGACAGGACAGCTTCCCAAGTTTGCCGAGGACATGTTCAAGGTGGAGGGGACGGATTACTACCTTATACCCACTGCCGAGGTGCCGGTTACCAATCTTTACAACGGGGAGATACTTGACGGGGCAAAGCTGCCTATATTACACTGTGCCTACAGTGCCTGTTTCCGGGCAGAGGCCGGGGCAGCCGGAAGGGACACCCGGGGACTGATAAGGCAGCACCAGTTTAACAAGGTGGAGCTGGTAAAATTCACACGGCCGGAAGAGTCCTATGATGAGCTTGAAAAACTTACGCTAAACGCCCAGAGGGTATTGCAGCTACTGGAGATCCCCTACAGGGTGGTATGTCTCTGCACCGGCGACATGGGCTTCAGCTCGGCTAAAACCTACGATATAGAGGTGTGGATGCCCAGCTACAATGATTATAAGGAAATATCGTCCTGCAGTAACTTTGAGGATTTCCAGGCCAGGAGGGCCAATATAAGGTTTAAGGATGGCAAGGGTAAGCCCCGGTTTGTGCATACCCTTAATGGTTCGGGCCTTGCCGTGGGGCGGACAGTATCCGCCATTCTGGAAAACTGCCAGCAGGAGGACGGAAGTGTAAGGATACCCCAGGCACTTGTTAAGTACATGGGAGGAATAGATAAGATAAAATAATTAACGGCCGGTGGAGGGTATAAATACCCGGTTTGGCAGAAATAGTTCTGTTGACAGGCTATAAGGGCTGTGCTATACTAATTATTGCCGCTGGGTTCAGTCGTCAGGCGTAAGACGTCAGACGCAGGTATAGAGGGCATTTTATGACAAATGCCGACGATTTACTGACGACAGACGACCGATGACCGACGACTATTTTGGAGGGGTGTCCGAGCGGTTGAAGGAGGCGGTCTTGAAAACCGTTGAACCTTTACGGGTTCCGTGGGTTCGAATCCCACTCCCTCCGCCACAAGCAAGATAGTTTGGCAACAACATGTCAAGCTGCAATAAAATTTGGAGAGCTGGCCGAGTAGGTCGAAGGCGCTCGCCTGCTAAGCGAGTAGACGGTTCTAAAGCTGTCTCGAGGGTTCGAATCCCTCGCTCTCCGCCATTTATAAAGGCTGTAAACCTTAAGGTTCACAGCCTTTATTTAATTTTAGGGAGAAATACCATATGTAGACCCTTTTCAATGAGAGGAATAATTGTTAATCCGGATAAAAAGGATCCCAAACGTATTAATGCTGAAATCAATGTAATATAATGGTTATGTTAGACAAGTTTTTCTAGGAGGTGTATATTATGAAAGCCGATGCTGTTTTTGAAGGTGGAGGGGTCAAAGGAATAGGTCTTGTGGGTGCCCTTTATTACGCGGAAAAGGAAAAGAAAATACAGTGGCAGAATATTGCCGGAACTTCTGCCGGTGCCATTGTGGCAGCGCTTTTGGCAAGCAACTATTCAGCTGATGAGATAAAGGACATAATTTTTGGCCTGGACTTTTCACTTATCAAGGATAAAGGTTTTATTGATCACTTTTCTATTCCGGGGAAAACTTTAAGTCTTTTGCTTGAAAAAGGTATTTATGAGGGAAAATTTATTGAAAAATTTATGGAGGGATTGTTGCTTAAGAAGGGGGTTTCCACCTTCGGGGACCTCAGGATAGAAGGGGAAACCAACCCAAGGTATATGTACCGTCTTAATGTTATAGCCAGCGACATTACAAGGGGCAAAATGCTGGTGCTTCCTGCGGATGTAAGGGACTACGGGATTGAGCCAGACAGTTTCAGCGTTGCCCGGGCGGTAAGAATGTCCATGAGCATACCGGTTTTTTATGAGCCTGTGGCAATAGACTATTTACATAACGGCAAAATGATAAAGAGTTATATTGTTGACGGAGGAATATTGAGTAATTTTCCTGTATGGCTTTTTGATTCGGAATGTGAGCCGGAGTGGCCAACCTTTGGCTTCAGGCTAATAGAGCCCTCCTACGGGGAGCCCCGAAGTATAAATAATATAATTGATTTTCTGGCGGCTATGATTGGAACAATGATGGAAGCCCATGATGAGAGATATATACAGGATGAAAATTTTAGAAGAACAATTTGTGTTCCCACAATGGGGGTAGGGACAACGGAATTTGACATTACGCCCGAGAGAAAGGATATGCTTTTCTGGTCCGGTTATAATGCTGCACAGAATTTTTTTAACAGTTACTCGGAGGAGGAATATAAAAAAATACACCCGTTTTTTGCGAGAAAATTCATACCCTGCTCATAAAACAGATAAAAATAATCTGGGAGAAAAAGCGGAATAAAAACTATGTTCGAAGGGTTGTATATGCTGATGGTTTTTATATATAAAGGGAGGGGTGCAGATGAAAAAAATACAAAAACGGGGGTTAATTCTGATTGTTGGGCTTCTGGTAGCGGCGATTTTTATGCAATGGTACCGCTCGCATAGTGAAAAATCTTATAATTCCGTTGATACCAATCAGCCGGTTGCGGTAAAAGCCGCGCTGGTAAATGAGGGATTTATAAGACCTTCGCTGGTTATTAACGGATCTGTGGAAGGAAAAAAAGAAGCGGTAATAACCACCAAGGCCCAGGGAATAATTAACCGTCTGGCGGTAAAAACCGGCGACAGGGTTTCCAATGGAACGGTTCTTGCCCTTATAGAGCAGACAAGTCAGCAGGCAGGAGTTGCCAAGTCCCGGGAGCAGATCAATTCTGCAGCGCTTACCCTGGATCAGACCCGCAGGAATTACGAAAGGATTAGTGAGCTGCACCGGCAGGGTGCCGCATCAAAAGCCGAGTTTGAAAATGCGGAAATGCTTTTTAAAAATGCCCAGGTGGCCTACAATATTGCACTATCAGATAGTCAACTGGCTGATGAGGCGCTTAAGAGCACAGTAATTTCCGCCCCCTTCGGGGGCAGTGTGGCCGAATGTCTTGTGGAGGAGGGAGAGGTGGTTTTTCCCGGCTCTAAGCTCCTTACTCTGGTGGATGACACTTCATTAAAAATTACCGCCACTGTGTCTGCTGACCGGGTTATCCAGCTGACAAGGGGGCAAAAAGGAGTTTTTACATCCACGCTGTATCCAGGCAAGGAGTACGACTGTACTGTAACTGCCGTAAGCAACAGGGCGGACCCCAGCTCCAGGGCGTACACCGTTGAGCTGGACCTGTCCCCGGATGCCGCAGGCTACCTGAAACCCGGAATGTTTGGTGAGGTTAGGCTGAATGCTGAGGAGATTAAAAGGACAGTAATGCCCAGAGAGGCTGTAATAACCCTTGATGAAGATGGAAAGGCCGAGGTTTTCGTGATAAGGGAGGGAAAGTCGCAGAGGATAAAGATAGCCACCGCAGAGACCGATGACAGCCATATTGCCGTGGTAAGCGGGCTTATACCAGGTGAACGGGTGGTTGTTTTCGGCCAGAGCCTTTTGAAAAACGGGACTCCGGTGATTGAGGGGGAGTAAAATGAGAATAACTGAGCTATCCCTAAAACGGCCGTCCCTGACCGCCGTGGTTTTTATATCACTGCTGGTGCTGGGGCTGTTCAGCTACGGCAGGCTGCCGGCGGACCTGCTGCCAAAAATGCAGTTTCCCTTTGTGGTGGTTACTGTGGCTTATCCCGGCGCGGGCCCGGAAGACGTTGAAAAAAAGATAACCAAGCCACTGGAGGACGCCATGTCCTCGCTCAACAACCTGGAAAAGATTACTTCCATTTCCCAGGAGGGCATGTCCATGGTCTGGCTGGAATTCAAGCTGGACACAGACCCGGATGTGGCGGTAAACGAGGTACAAAGGACGTATAATGCCAGCGTGTACGAACTTCCCCCGGAGGCCGAGCCCGGAGTGATACAGCAGTACAATATCAATGATTTTCCTGTTATGCAATTGTCTCTTTCAGGCGAAAGGCCGCCCGGAGAGATGTATGATTTGGCCAAAAACCAAATTGTTACTCAGTTGCAGCAGTTGAAAGGTATAAGCCGGGTAATGCTGCTGGGGGGCAAAGAAAGGGAAATTCAGGTGGAGGTGCTCCCCGAAAGGCTTCAGGCCTACCGGCTTTCAATACTTCAAATAATGGAGGCCCTGCAGGCTGACAATAAAAATGCACCTGTGGGAAGAATTGAAAGAAACGATCAAAAATTCCTGGTAAGGGTGCAGTCCCAGGTCTCCAAAGCGGATCAGTTAAATGAAATAATAGTGGCCCAGACCCCCGGTGGCCCCGTACATTTAAGGGACGTCGCAAGGGTTACGGATACATACAAGGATAGCGAAAGCATTATCAGGCTCAATGGACAGGATGGAATAGGCCTTTTAATATTTAAGAGATCTGATGCCAACACAATAGACATAAGCGATAGAGTGCTTAAAAAGATATCCGAGCTGGAAAACAATTATGGTGTTAAAATCTCGGTGGGACACAACTCCGCCAATTTTATCCGTGACTCCCTTAAAGGAGTGCAGGAAGAGCTGTTTATGGCCATAATCATAGTGGCCCTGGTGATTTTTGTCTTCCTGGGCAACTGGCGGGGCTCGCTTATAATACTGCTGTCTATCCCGGTTTCCCTGATTAGCACTCTGTTGTTTATGCTGGCCTTCGGGTTTTCCATAAACCTGATGAGCCTTATGGGGATGGGGCTTGTTGTAGGTATAATTGTTGATGACTCCATTGTAGTGCTGGAAAACATTCAGCGCCACAGGGACAGGGGCGACGGCAGGATAAACGCTGTAATCAACAGCGTAAGGGAAATAGGTATGGCAGTGGTCAGTATAACCCTGACGCTGGTTGTGGTTTTTTTACCGGTTGCCCTGGTACAGGGGGTGGCCGGGAAGATTTTCCGGGAATTTGGGCTGGTGGTGGTGTGTGCCACTATGCTGTCGCTGGCGGTCTCCCTGACACTGATACCCCTTCTGGCCGCAAGGCTGGTTAAAAGAGAAAATAATGGAAACAAGGCGGAGAAGCAGTTTGGCAAAGGGTTCGCCCTTATGGTTCAGAATATGGGAAACAATTATGTATCGGGTATAATGTGGGCACTGAAACATAAGAAAACCGTACTGGCCATCTGCTTTATCTGCATGCTGTTTTCCGGGTCGCTGCTTCCCCTGGGGGCGCTGGGCACAGAGTTTATGCCCAAGTCGGATTTCGGAGAGTTTGTTTTGAAGCTCACCGCCCCTCCGGGAACGACCCTTGCTGCCATGGACTCCCTGGTGAAAAGCATTGAAAAGGAAATTGAGCAGATACCGGAGGTAAAAACCTACTATACCTCTGTGGGATATGCCACCGGAGGATATGACGCCGGAACATCAGCAAACATTGCGGAAATTAAACTTGTGCTTAACGGCCTGGATAGCGAGGTAAACGACGGGGTCAAGAAAAAGGTTAAAGAGATTGCCCAGCGTAAGGCCGGCGTAGAGTCAAGCATTGTGCTGTCTTCTATTTTCGGCAGCGCCAATGATGCCGACCTGCGCCTGGAGATAAGGGGGAACAACTTCACTACTCTTAAGGAATGGACTGAAACCATTCGGGAAGTGGTGGCGGAAATTCCAGGCACCAGGGATGTCCGCACCACCATTGAGAGCGGCCTTCCCCAGTACAACATAAGGATTGACCGGGAAACTGCGGCTGCCCACGGGATATTCGCAGGCGATGTTATGAACACTGCCGGTCTGTTTATTAATGGAAAGGTGGTCAGCAAGTTTAGCGACGGGGAAGATCAGTACGATATCAGGCTTATAGGCAGCAGGGAGGCAAGAAACGACACCCTGGATATATCCCGGCTGCTGGTGACCGGCCAGGCAGGTCAGCAGGTACAGCTGGGTCAGCTGGCCAGATTTAACCAGGATGAAGGTTTGAAGCAGATAGTTCGCACCGCGCGCCAAAGGCAGTTCGTTGTCAACGCCAACCTTGATGGGCGCAGCCTGGGAGATGTAGTGGCCGAGGTCAAAGAAAGGTTAAAGGATAAAAAGGTACCCCCCGATGTTAATATAATATTTGAAGGTGACCAGAAAATGTTTGAGGACTCCATGAAGGACTTACTGGTTGCCATGGCCCTTAGCTGTATATTCGTATACCTGATAATGGTGGCTCTGTTCGAATCTTTCCTGCTTCCTCTGACCATATGGTTTTCCGTGCCCCTGGCCATGGTGGGCGCCCTCATCTCCCTGGCCGTAACCGGGCAGACACTGAACATCTTTTCAATGATTGGCCTCATCATGCTGGTGGGGCTGGTTACCAAAAATGCCATATTGCTGGTGGACTTTGCCAATAATTTGAGAAAGCAGGGGCTGAGCGTTTCCGATGCGCTGGTAAAGGCGGGGGCCACAAGGCTGAGGCCTATAGTAATGACCACTGTGGCCATGACTCTGGCCATGCTTCCCATGGCCCTTGGGCTAAGCGCCGGGTCGGAAATGAGAATGGGGATGTCCATTGCTCTTATAGGCGGGCTTATTTCATCGACTCTGCTTACCCTGTTCGTGGTCCCGGTGGTGTATAATATACTGGAAATATTAAAAGAAAGGGCTTATGGAAAAATAGCCGGATCAGGAAACAATGCCATTGGAAGGTAATTAAAAGTCTATCTTGAACCGGTTTATAAACCACTGATCGTCGTGCTTTCTTCTTCTGAGGTAATCCCGCCTCTGTTCCCAGACATCGCTCAGGCATAAAGAGGAGAGCACCCCCTCAAAGCCCTGTTCATTTTTAAGCAGGGAAAAGGCGGACGAAAGTCTTTTTTCTCCGAAATGGGAGCAGGCCATGCGGAGGAAATTGTAGTTTACATTATCCATGGTAACTTTATAAGGGTGCCTGGGCCGAAAAAGGTGCATTATCATGAAGCCGGGGTCAACGAAAAGAGAATAGCCGAAAAGCCACATTTTAATGGAAATTTCTTCATCTTCGTGGCCCCATACCTTAAAGCCCCGGTCATACCCGCCCACATCTTCAAAGGCAGCTCTCCTGAAGGCCTGGCAGCCTCCCGGCAGAAGGGGAACGGCCTTCATTCCGGAGGGCACGGGGAGCCACCTGGCTTCCAGCCGGCTGGTCCAGGTCTGGCCGTAGCCAACCGCTTTGGGGTCCTCCATGGAAGCTATGCCGGGGGAAACCCCGGCCACAGCAGGAAGTAAAAAAGATTTATACAGCCGGTCAAGCCAGTCCTGAGGCACCGTAACATGGGCATCACAAAAAACAAACACTTCTCCACGGGCGATTTCGGCCCCGGCATTCCGGGCCCCTGTGGCCCCGAGGCCCGTCGTCGTTAAAAGCTTCACGCCGGACAGGGTGTAAGTTCTTTGTCCCAGGAATGAGCAGCACCCGTCGCCGGAATTATCGTCCACAACGATTATCTCGTAAGGAATGTCCCCAGTGGTTCGGAGTATTGAATCAACCGTAACCTTGATATTCATTCCCTCATTTTTAACGGGTAAAATTATTGAAAAAAATACGCCGGACAATATACACGCTTCCTTTCATTACTTTATGGTAAAGCCTCCGGCATGTGTAAGCCTGTGAATTGGAAGCCTTTCCAGATATATATATGACGATATGGCTTGACTTCTGATAGTTATTTTGTTAAAATGGTTTTTGCCGGTGATGAAACCGGCATTATAAGTGCCTGTAGCTCAATTGGATAGAGCGTCTGACTACGGATCAGAAGGTTAGGGGTTCGAGTCCCTTCAGGCACGCCATATTTTTTTTGCCCCCGTAGCTCAGGCGGATAGAGCGGCGGTTTCCTAAACCGTGTGCCGGGAGTTCGAGTCTCTCCGGGGGCACCAGTGAAAAATATCCCTGCAATTAATTATTGCAGGGATTATTTTTTGAGTTTCTTTCTTATTTAGTTAACGCTTATTTAATAGGTAAAACTTTCATTTCCCCGGTCTCAGGATTGAAATCGTAGTTCAGGAGACGGTGGTTGTCTTTAAGGAAGCTTACATTTATTGCGGTGAAACCGTTTTTTTCCGAGGTATTAACCGTTATTACCTTATCACCCAAATAAAGATTGCCGGTGGCTTTATAAAAGCGCGGGTTATTATTTGAGTGGGAATTAATAAATCTTAGTAATTCCAATACATTGCGGTACTCCATGTAAAGGTTTCCACTCTCATACCAGTATGGCCATGTTGTTTTTTCACCATCAACCGTTAAAAGGTTGAGATTTTTTGATTTTTGAGTAGTGATAAGAACACTTTGACTGGTTTCTTCCCACTTAACCTCCGCGCCCAGAGCCTCTGACACAAACCTGACCGGAACCATGGTTCTTCCACTAATTATTTGAGCCGGAACATCGCTTTTTATTTCTTTTCCATTAATAAATATTTTAATTGTTTCACCAGCCAGGGCAACTCCCGCCAGTGCAGCTATTAAAGTAATGATACAAGCTATCACAGCTATTTTTTTAAACAAATAATCACCTTCTTAGTTATTAATAATAGATTTTACTGTTGTGGCGAAAAAACATTACCGGATGTTCGCCAGCATATAGAAGCTAATAGTGATAATCCCTCCTCCCGGCAGGATATTGTTTAATATCAATAATTACATTAACACAAAAGGTAACATTTTGTATATGTTTTACGTCATGTCATTAAAGAGATAAATTCACAGCCTTTTAGAAAGCTACATAACAGGAATTATTTGGCAATACTACATGGGGTCACATTATTTTATGTTGTTACCTTCCAATAAATACATCTCGCTGTGGTACAATTTGTTTGTGCGACATTATGGCTGTTTGCCCCGGCGTTTGGAGTGGAGGTGGCGTTTTCATAAAAATAACACCAAAATAATGAAATATAAAATTTTAGAATTGACACTTTCCAGGAAAGCCGACATAATATGGGTAGCCTTTCCACTAAAGCTAAAGGAGGGTTTCTTAATGCATTTTAGTCAATTGACTGGTTCCGGTTATCCGTTGATCTATTGGAATAAGGGTAGAGGTGTGTTTTTGGCGGTTTTCACCCTGCTGCTGGTTTTCGTGTTTATGGGGGTTTACGCTCCTGGCGCCCAGGCGGGACAGCTGGAATGGAAACAGGTATTTAATCCGCCAGGAGAAAAAATCAGGAACCTAAACTCTGTGGCCTACGGCGGAGGTGTTTATGTGGCCGTGGGAAACAAGGGGGCCATCCTTAGCTCCACGGACGGAAAATTGTGGGTGCGGTGCATATCGGGAAGTGTAGAAGATATGACTTCCGTGAAATATTTAAATAACCGCTTTGTGGTTATCAGTAAGGATCTGCTTGTAACCTCGGAAAACGGAACATACTGGGAGATAGTCAGATTTAACAATGTTGCAGACATTACCTTTGGAAAAGGGAAATACATCGCAGTAGATAAAACAGGTGAAGTGTACAGTTCAGCAGACATAAAGACATGGACCCGGCTAACTGTTCCGGGCGGCAAAGTAGGGCTTGACTATGCTGGCTTTGTCAATAACAGGTTCTATGCCGGGGGTGTGGCAGCAAACCTGCTGGTTTCTGATGACGGGGAAAAATGGGATTTGATATCCGCCCCTGCAGTAATAACCGGGATTATTTATAACGGCCAGAAATACCTGGCCTTAAGCGTTCAAAACAAAAAGATATACTCTTCTGAAAATGGCACTGACCACTGGAAGGTGGAAAAAGAGGGCTTATATTACGGGCTGGGGTTAGATGAGCTTCTTAGCAACAGTGACAAGTACGCTATAATTAATGGGAAGTACATAATGTCCCCGGATGGAATTACCAGGATGCTTCACATTGGTAATAGCTTTGATGTAAGTTCGGTTTTGGCAAACGGAAGCATGGTTGCTGTTGGAAGTGACGGCAGTGTAATGAAGTACCCGGGAGATAACTGGTCTGAGCCGGCGCTTAACTATAACTTCAGTGCACTTGCTTACCAAAATGGTACCTTTATCGCCGCCGGGCAGAGTCCAGCCATAGCTACATCAAAAGACGGCCAAAAATGGATTATCCAGGGGCTGAAGGACGGAGAAAAATATGATGCCGTGAATGTTGTTCAGGGTGGCGGCCTTTATGTAAAAATGGGGCTAAAAGGCTCTATACTGACTTCCCCCGATGGGGTAAGCTGGACCGGGGCACAGCTTCCGGCCGGAGCCGAACCCGTAAGTGGGATAGCTTTTGGCAAAGGCAGGTTTGTGGCCGTGTCGGGGGGCAATAAGCTGCTGGTGTCCTCTGACGGTGTAAAATGGGGGACAGTGGAGGTTACTTTCCGACCCAGTTTTAAGCCCACAGCAATAGCGTACGGGAATAGTCAATTTGTTGCCGCCAGCGGGGACCGCTTTTTTACCTCCTCAGACGGTTTAATTTGGGAAGAGCAAAAATTCCGCTGCGAGGCGGGGCTTTCGGATATCACATTCGGTAACGGCAGGTTTGCGGCACTGCACTCAAAGGGTTACATTCTGGCAACCGAGCTCGAAGATGTGCCGCAGCAGGCTGCTCAAAGCCAAACACCAACGTACCTCTTTGGAAATATATATATGGATGTGGACGGGAGAAAAATAGGCATTGAAGATGAGACAATGCTTGTGGTAAACGGCAGGGTAATGGTTCCCCTCAGAATGATACTTGAGTCCCTTGGAGCCAAGGTGGGGTGGGAGGAGTCCACCCAGACGGTGACTGTTGTAAAAGGCAGTAGAACTGTAACGCTCAGGATAGGTGACAGTGTGGCAAAAATAAATAACAATACCGTTATAATGAGTCCCCCTGCACTGGTTAAAAACGGAAGGACTATGGTACCCATACGCTTTATCAGTGAGGCGCTGGGTGCCAAGGTTGACTGGGATGGAAATTCAAACACTGTTAGAATAACTGCCAACTAATAAATAAAGCTATAGCGAAAATGCCCTGCTGAGTGGTACAAAACTCACAGGGCATTTTCTTTTATTTATGTGATAACCAATACCTTTCGCGACCGGAAAAACTCATGGTAGAATATACATTAGCAGTAAAACAGAAGGGATGTATTACATGAAAAAAATGTTTTTTAAGAGGGTTCTTATGCTGGCTGCTTTTGTTTTTCTTTTGTCAGTCCCCGGAATTGCCTCTGCTGATACCGATATAAAAGTATTAATTACTATTCCCGGGAGAAGCGGTGAAGAAGTGTATGAGGGAACCACCGTTAATACCGCCCAGAGCACACCGGTGGTATATTACGGAGATAACAGGAGCCTGGGGACTCTGAGGGTGAGCGGGAAAAAAGATATCAGCAATCCTATAAAAAACGGAGACAGGATTATGGCAGTATTGCCGGAGGGCCTTTGCTACATGCAGGCTCCTACAGCCCAGAATTTTAGGGACTACGTTTCTTGGCCGGAGAGTATTGACGGGGTAAAAAATAAGGTCAAAAAAGTAAAGTTTGTTTCAGGGACTCCCAGGTCCATAACCCTGGAGTTTGAACAGGTTGACAGTTCAGACGGGACAGTGGCGCTGGATTTTTTATATAACAGGGAAAATACAAGTACGGTAAGAGTTGCTCCCTTAATAAAAAAGGCCGGTGAGTTTAAAAGTGATCCCCAGGGAAAGGTCACCCGGGCAGAATTTTTCGAGATGCTGGGCGAGAATACCCTGCCCTTTTCCACCTGCCCCCTGATATTTAGTGAAGATACAAAGCCCTTGAAAGAGAGGTTTACCGACACAGCCGGAATGACCTCCGGCCAATTAAGCAACACCAGCATTCTGGTAGACTCAGGCCTGATAGAGGGCTATGAGGGAGGGCTTTTAAGGCCTGACGAGTACATAACCAGGGCTGAGGCGGCGCACCTGGCAGGGAAAATTTTTTCGCAGTCCGTTAAAAAGGCCATTTTCAGTGACGAAATACCGGGCTGGGCCTCGGGGGTTCATACAGCAGCGGAACTGGGAATTGTTGTAGGATACCCGGACGGGACATTCAGGCCGGAGGGGCTAATTAAAAAACAGGAGATCATAAACCTTTTCCAAAAAACAATAGAGGCCTATTCATTAACTGCTAAATAATGAAAAAAAGCATCTATCAATATTCCTGGACGAAATAATTATGGCAAAAAATGAGGTGGATATAAACCATTGTACATAATTATGAAGAATAAATACAATTTGACATGTTTGAGGAACATAAGGATATTTGGCTGTTGACAAATATTTTCAAAGGCCTTAAATTACTAAAAGCACGGTTACCACAACCGGGCCTGATATTACATACAAAGACAGGAGGAAAGATATGAGGCACCCAGTTAACACCCGTATAATATTTGCAGACTCCGACCAGGAGGCCAGGGAGAAATATAAGGCCCTGAAAATCGAATCCAAGGATCCCGGAGCTATTCTTGAGTGCTTTAAGGCCACCGAGGTAGAGGATTTCGAAATGGATGCAGACTTTAACTTCGTTGGCGAGATATCTGTATCCCCGGAAGTAATGGAGGAAATCCGAAAGGATCCCGACAGGGCCTATGTTCTGTATCTTATGGAGGCGCACTGATAATTTGGCCGTAAGGATAGTGTCTGTAAAAAAAGGAGTTGGATTGTTTCCAACTCCTTTTTTATACGGTTAATGCATGAAACCAGGCTCTATCCGTATATGCTTTTTTTACAGTGCACGGAGGAAAATGTGTTTTTTTATCGAATTATCAGATAATTAGGCTATTTTTAATAAAAGTCAGCTTGGGAAGGCAAATATAAAAATTAATGAGGGTAAAAATAAATACCCGGATAAGCTCATAATCCGGGTATTTTTATTAAGAGTTATAACATACGGGAGGGAGTCTCTTTGCAGCCTACTAAAATACTAATGATAGATGACAGCAAAGTATTCTGCATGTATTTGCGCCGATCACTGGAAGAAGCCGGGGTATACTTTGAAGTGGAAGAAAAGCTGGACATTAAAACAGGTATGGTTGCGCTAAAGAGCAGACAGTATGATTTGGTATTCCTTGATTACGTTTTACCTGACGGGGACGGTCTTTCGGTACTGCAGGAAGTTCGTGCTGCAGGGATAAAGACTCCTATAATTGTACTCACAGATTACGGGGATGAAAAACTGGCGGTGGAAATGATGAAGGCAGGGGCTTCCGATTATATTGCCAAATCCTCCATCACTCCTGCCAGACTTGCAAAAAGCGTAAATAACGCATTAGTAAACTACTCCTTCCAGTCTCAGGTCGCACAGGCCGAACAGGCGCTGGCGGAGGCTAAAGTGTTTTTTGAAAAGGTTGTCAGTACTGCCAAAGTCTTAATAATAGGGCTGGACCTAAATAATAAAATACAGCTTTTTAATAACCACTCTGAAGATGTCCTGGGCTGGAGTCGTGAGCAGGTAATTGGGAAGGACTGGCTAACGTTTTTTATACCTGATTCCTATAAGAGTGAAATGGAGGAAATATTAAATAGGCTCCCTTCTTTAAAACAGGGTATTAAATTTGAATGTCCTGTCATTACAAGAACAGGAGATGAGCGGATAATAGCCTGGAACAACACCAGTTTAAATAATTCTCAAAACGAAGTGTCACTGATAATCTGGACAGGGATTGACATTACTAACCGCAAAAAAGCTGAAGATGCCATGAAAAAAAGTGAGGAGCTTTTAAGGGCTACCTTTGAAGGGGCAGCCATAGGCATTATTCTTTCAGATCGGGAGGGAAAGGTTTTTCGAAGCAATCAGGCTATTCGGGATATGCTTGGTTACAGCAACGAAGAAATTTGCAATATGTCTGTTTTTGACTTTACTCATCCTGATTATACTAAGTTGGAAAATAACCTCTACCGGCAGGTATTGACGAGAAAACGGAGCCACTTTCAAATAGAAAAAAAATATATGCGCAAGGACGGGAGTTTTATGTGGGGGAGGTTAAATGTTTCTCCTATAAGTGATGATGAAGGAAGGCCGGTTTTTACAGTTGGAATGGTTGAAGATATTTCTGAAAGGATGGCGACGGAAGAGAGTTTAAAAAGAAGATTGACATATGAAAAAATGACCTCTGAGATATCCATGCTTGGAATGAAGGTGGAGGATATTCTAGAATACTATTCCAGGTGTGTGCAAATAATGGCAGGCTCTTTGGATGTAAGTGAGATTTATATTCATGAGTACAGTTATGAAAAAAACAAATTTAAAAATATTCTGGTCTGGTCTTCTCCGGACACCATGTCAAATTTTAAAAATGTCAGAAGGACTATTCCCTGTGACAGTATGCCATGGCTGATGGACATGATAATAAATAGAAAAGTAATAAATTATAACAATATCGAAGATATACCGGGTGAAAAAGAAAAAGGGCTTCTCAGAATACAGGGGATAAAATCCGTACTTATTATGCCCATTTATGTAAGGGATAAAATTTATGGCTTTATTGGCTTTAACGAATCAAGATATTATCGTAAGTGGCCGGAAGAGGATACTGCCCTCCTTAATACCATTGTACAGATTATGAGCGGCGTTATAGAGCGCAAACAGTCGGAAGAGGCTCTCAGAAAAAGTGAGGCTAAATACCGTTCCTATTTCGAAAATTCCCAGGATATAGTTTTTATAATATCCGGGGAGTACTTTATAGACATTAATCCGGTGGCCATGAAATTGACAGGGTATACAAGAGAAGAGTTTTTAGAAATGAATGTAGGGCAACTTTATAACGACGTTCAAGACCGAATAAGGCTTAGAGGAGAATTGTTCAGTAAAGGTTATGTAAAAGATTTTCCTGTGGATATGCGTGCAAAAGATGGAACAGTAATTAACGTGCTTTGTACGATTGTGTTAGTGCCGGGTGTAGGTGACCAATATGAATTGTATGGCATTATCAGAGACATTACAGAACAAAGGAAGACCGAAGAGGCTCTTTCCGAGGAAAAAGAAAGGCTTGCGGTAACCCTTGCCAGCATTGGAGACGGGGTTATCACAACCGATGTCAATGGGAAAATTATGCTGGCCAACCGTGTATCGGAAGACATTACCGGTTGGAAGCAGGAAGAAATGAACGGCAAACAGCTTTCCGAAATACTGGTATTTGTTAATCCCGAGGAAAGAGTCCGGAAATTTATAAAGGCCGGCGCTTTATATGAACAGGCCATTATTGCCAGGGATGGTAAAAGGAAGTTGATATCAAGCTGTTCTTCTCCCATAATGGACAAAGCAGACAGCACTATTGGTTATGTAATAGTTTTTCGAGACATTACCGAGCAAAGGAGGCTTGCCGAACAAGCGGCCCTTTCCCAAAAAATGGAGTCCATAGGCCAGCTTGCGGCAGGAATTGCCCACGAGATAAACACGCCCATGCAATATATAGGGGATAATACCAGGTTTATAGAAGACTCGTTTAAAACAATGCTTGATTATTTAAAAGGTTGTAAAGATATTATTTGTAATTCCAAAAATGAACTATCATACAGTGACTGCGTCAGCAAATTAAAGGAGTTAAAAAATAAGCTGGACATAGAATACCTGGTTGGCGAAATACCCACGGCAATAGAGCAGTCTCTGGAGGGAATTGAAAGGGTCAGTAAGCTGGTTCTGGCTATGAAGGAGTTTTCCCACCCCGGTATTAAGGAAAAGGTTTATTCCGATATTAACAAGGCTATAAACAACACAGTCATTATATCGAAAAATGAGTGGAAGTACGTGGCAGACTTGATAACCGAGCTAGACGAGGGAATACCTTTAGTTTATTGCGATGTTGACCAGATTAACCAGGTTATTCTAAATATGATAGTCAACTCAGCCCAGGCAATAAGTGATGTTATAGGCAACACGCCGGGGCAAAAAGGGGAAATAAAAATAACAACGAAGTCAAACGAAGAATACGTGCAAATTTTTGTAAGCGATACAGGAGCAGGCATTCCGGAAGATATTTTACATAAAATATTCGACCCCTTTTTTACAACAAAGGAGGTTGGGAAGGGAACAGGTCAGGGCCTCGCTCTTGCCCATGATATAATTGTAAACAAGCACGAGGGAAAAATTTTTGTTGAATCGAAAATAGGCAGGGGCACAACATTTATAATTTCTCTACCTATCAAGAATGGAGTATGAAATGAAGAAAAGAGTGCTTTTTGTGGATGACGAAAGAAACATCATAGAAGGTTTCCGGAGAATGACCAGGGTCATGCGTGACAGCTGGGAAGTATATTTCGCTGAGGGTGGAGAGGATGCACTAAAGTTTTTGTCTGAACATACGGTTGATGTTATTGTGTCTGACATGCGTATGCCGGGGATGACCGGAGCGGAATTGCTTACTATAGTCATGGAACGCTTTCCCAGTGTAATACGTATAGTTCTTTCCGGGCACTCAGACCAGGAAATGATACTGCAGTCGGTCAAGTGCGCCCATCAATACCTTTTAAAGCCCTGCACACTGGACGCACTAACCAATGCCATCGAGAGGACTTTCATAACCAGGGATTTGCTATCCGATGAATCCCTGGTGAAGTTGGTTACCGGTGTTAAAAACCTTCCAAGCTTGCCATCTCTGTACTCTAAATTGATTGATGTATTACGTTCAGAAAACGCTTCCCTTAAAAGGGTAGGAGACATTATTTCCCAGGACCTTATAATGTCGGCTAAAATATTGAGAATTGTCAATTCCGCTTTTTTCAGCCTGCCTCAGAAGATAACCAGCCCTCACCAGGCTACGGCCTTTTTAGGATTGGATGTTATAAAATCACTGGTTATCCAGGTTGAGCTGTTTTCTGTATTCAATTCAAGTTCAAGGAAGAACCTTTTGTTTTTGGAAAATTTATGGAAGCACTGCATGGAGGTAGGAAACCTTGCTAAGGAGATCGCCGGTACTGGTTCCACTGAAAAAAAAGTACAGGAAGATGCCCTTATATCAGGTATGCTTCACGATATAGGAAAGCTCTTGCTGTTGGATATCCCGGACTATTTAAGCAAAATAAATGATTTAACAAAGAATAAAAAATGTCCATTTTGGGAGGCGGAATACGAATTGTTTGGGTGTTCCCATGCTGAGGTGGGGGGGTATCTGTTAAGTTTATGGGGGTTTTCAGATCCTATAGTAGAAGCGGTCGCTTTTCACCATAAACCTCTGAAATCTATGAATTTGGGTTTTTCTGCATTATCTGCAGTTCACATGGCTGACGCATTTACCAGGAAGGGGGAAGCTGACCGCTTTATTTCGAATCCTGGTCTTTTGGACCAAAAATATATTGAACTGATTGATAAAGAGGGAAAGATCGAAGAGTGGGCAGCAGTACGAAATAAAATAAAGGAAGTAGATTATTTATGAGCGAAAAAATACTTCTGGTGGATGACGACAGTAATATACTCTCCGGCTATGAAAGAATACTGAGAAAAAAATTTGAAGTGGTGACTGCTGAAAATGCCATAGAAGGAGGAGTGGCTCTCCAGGAAAAGGGGCCCTTCGCTGTTGTTGTTTCCGATTACCGGATGCCCGGGATTGACGGCGTCAAGTTTTTGGCTACAGTGCGCAAGGCTTCACCCGATACCGTCCGTTTGATGCTGACAGGTCAGGCTGACATGCAGGCAGCCATTAACGCCATAAACGAGGGCAATATTTTTCGTTTTTTAACAAAGCCCTGTGGTATTGATGTTTTTTCCAGGGCGCTGAATGATGCCGTTGATCAATACAGGCTAATCAAGGCCGAGAAGGAACTCCTTGAAAACACCCTGCAGGGAAGTATAAAGCTACTGATTGATATTTTGATGACAATAAGCCCTGAAATTTTCAGCAGCTCTTCCCGCATACGGCGTCTTGCCAAAAGGGTGGGGACCCGCCTTCAGTTGGAGAATATATGGGAATTAGAGCTTGCCGCAATGCTTTCCCATATTGGATGCGTTGCCATTTCCGGGGAGATAATCAAGAAAGTGGAGCAGGGAAAAAGCCTGACGCTAGAAGAGAATAGAATTTATCATACGCACCCGCAAATAGGGATGAAACTGCTCTCTAATATTCCCCGGCTGGAGCGTATTGCAGAGGCAGTCGAATACCAGATGAAATATTTTGATGGCGGGGGGGTGCCCCTTGGCGGCAAGTCGGAAACAAGCATTCCCATTATTGCAAGGATTTTAAAGGTTGTTACCGACTTTGATAAGATGCAAAAGAGGGGAATGACTGTAACCGATATAATTAAGGGAATGTCAAGAAACTTGCGTATATATGATCCGGAAGTATTTGGCGCTTTTGAAGCTGAAGTGACAAGACTTGAGGAGGGATATATGCTACGACACATTCCTTTGAAAAACTTAGAGATTGGAATGGTAATATCAGACGATATCCGGGATAAAACAGGTGTGTTATTGTTGCCAAGGGGTACGGAAATTACAGAAGTATTACAAATGAGGTTAAGGAGTTATGGAAGTATTGTGGCTGAGCCGATTAAAATATTGGAATACCGGGGGAAATCAGAAGGAAAAGAGCCAGAGGCCTGAGACTTGACTTGACACGATACCGATTATACCTTACAATACTATTTGCGGGTCCGGGGGGACGCTCCGGGCTCAGCTAATTTTATGCCGGTCTGGTATGGGGTACTGCTTTGTGGACCATCCGGATTATATGAGGGAAGCCCTGGCGGAGGCCCAAAAGGCCTACGATCTGGGGGAGGTGCCCATAGGGGCGGTAGTGGTTCTAAACGGCGAGATTATAGGCCGGGGCCACAATTTAAGAGAAGAGCTTAACGACAGCACAGCCCACGCAGAGATAATGGCCATGCGGGAGGCCGCGCAGAGAATAGGGGACTGGAGGCTGGAGGGGACCACCCTTTACAGCACCATTGAGCCCTGCCCAATGTGCGCCGGGGCCATTGTACAGTTCCGGGTGCCGGTGCTGGTGTACGGCGCAAAGGACCCCAAGGCCGGTGCGGTAGACTCCCTGGTGGACCTGGTGAGGGACCCGAGATTCAATCACCGGGTGGATGTAATATCCGGTGTGCTGGAGGAAGAGTGCGCCGGTATTATAAAGTCATTTTTTAGGGAATTGAGAGCAGGAAAGTAGCTCTTTTAGCCACAGAGGACACAGAGATCACAGAGAAGGATGCCCGGTTATTCTGGATTCTGACTTCTGTATAATTGGGGACATTCCTGTCCTCAAAGGAATACTCAAGCTTCAGCAGGTGTGTCCCCATTCCTCTGGCTACCGACCGATAATTTATACAGTATAAGCAAATGTACGGAGAGATGGCCGAGCTGGTCGAAGGCGCTCGACTCGAAATCGAGTAGACCGTGATGAGCGGTCTCCAGGGTTCGAATCCCTGTCTCTCCGCCAAAAGCAGAGAAACTAAATCTTCTTTTAGATTTGGTGTGAATCGCTTTGTTCGGCGTAATGCCGAACATCCTTTTTTAAACACAAGGGCTTCTCACGATTATAGGTGAGAAGCCCCTGTTGGTTTTATGGGCGTATTTTGGGTGGAGCCGACGGGGGAACTGACGATGGTCCATCTATAACCTGCAAAGTCTGATTTTTAGCTGAGCAAGTCAAGAACCGTCCCCGCTTGCTACAAAAGTAATGACAAAAGCTTGCTGTGCTAGAGATTATGGATGCCATGCGTAATAATTATCGGCCCGGCGAAGTGTTGCAAAAGGTTCTTGACGAGGTTGTTCTGGATTCCTTTGAAGAGACCCAAAAGGCAATGCAGATGATAATGGATATCTGGAACACCATACCTCACTGGGTATTAAAGGGATGGACACCTAACGAAGTGATGGAGAAATATGAAAAGCTCGCGCTGAAGCCATTGCCGGCTAACGGTTTTCAGATACCCGCAATGCCTATACAACTGAAAGAAAAAGTGGGCCGGAATGATCCTTGCCCCTGCGGTAGCGGCAAGAAATATAAACGCTGCTGCCTTATTTGCTGAAAAGAGGCGTTTTGTTTTATCAAAATTGTGATATAATAATGATATAAGTTAACTATGGGGTTGATTTTATGCCGGTGATTCGTCCCGTCTCCGACTTGCGGAACAAGACTCCCGAGATTGAGGAAATTTGCATAAAAGAGAAAAAGCCGGTTTTTATAACCAAGAACGGCAACGGCCATTTAGTCATCATGAGCCAGCAGCTTTTTGAGGAGCAGCAGGCTCTGTTAGAGCTTTATGACAAGTTGGACGAGGCTGAGGAGCAGAGCCGTGCCGGAAAACGTCGCCCGTTCCGCGAGGCTGTGGCAGATTTGAGGGACCGTATCCATGCCAAAGCATCAAATTAGTATAACCGAGGCGGCAGAGAAGGACCTGGTTGAAATTGTCGATTATATTGCCAGCGACAACCCTTCCGCTGCGCTTAAACTGGCTGAGGAAATTGAACAGAATATCATACAGCTTGAAGATTTTCCTCTAATGGGCGTGGTTCCGAAGAATAGAAGACTAACCAGGCAAGGATATCGAATTTTGATAGTCGATAATTACCTGGTTTTTTACGTCCTGCTGGATGGCGGGACGGTTGAAATCAGGCGCATTGTCAGCGGGAAAAGAGACTACAATTTTTTATTCTAAAGGGGTAATTGTCGCCGAACAGCCGCCGAAACGGTGAGAAACATCTGTAAAAAGCTGTAATCAGTTGAATTGAAACCAACAGAAAAGCAGGTACACAGAACTCGAATCGAGTAGGCTGTGATGAGCAGTCTCCAGGTTTCGAATCCCTGTCTCTCCGCCAAAAGCAGAGAACCCAAATCTTCTTTTAGATTTGGTGTGAATCGCTTTGTTCGGCGTAATGCCGAACATCCTTTTTTAAAGACAAGGGCTTCTCACGGTTTAAGGTGAGAAGCCCTTGTTGGTTTTATGGGCGTATTTTGGGTGGAGCCGACGATGGTACATCTGTAACTTACAAAGTCTGATTTTTAGCTGAGCAAGTCAAGAACTGTCCCCGCTTGCTATATGTATCGGCAAGTGTATCAATAGATTTACCTGAAGCATAGCCCGCCTTAATTTGTTCGTTCCGTGCGTCTATTTCTTCGCGATAGCCGGACACTTCGCCCCAACCTTTACCACTTATCGTTACAACCGTATCACGTTGCAACTTGCATTTGTGAATGTCTGCACCGTTTTCTAATCGAATAGTTCCACTGGCTACCATTGCGTCAAAGGTTTTCTTTGATAGAGACAATTTTTCTCGAAGAATCTTTGACACCCTTGTTTTCGATGGATATTTGCTAACAATCTTTACCCTTACTTCTCGCATAAGATCAACATCATTACCAAGGATACTGTATGTTGGCGTTTCTGTTTCAGCACCATTCTTTTTCAAAAGGTCAGTATCCATAGCATACTGTTGAGCAAGTTCACTGTTGTTAGTAGTGAATTTATCCAGCAAATCTTGACTGATACTTTTGGGATTTACACGGGAATAAATCGTTAGATTCCACGTTTTTTTGCAATGCGCACATCTGTAAATCAACCAAATATCCAAAGATTTTTGTTGAGCGTTTACCCTGAATAATCCAGAGGATATGTGTTCAGTTTTTACGCCGCATTTTTTACAGTAACGTATCGTTTTAGGAGGTGAAAGATACTTCACCTCCCAGAGTATCGTATCCATATACTAAATCCAATTCCTTCCTATTTATTTGTTGAACAAAAAGGAAGGTAAAAACAGGCGGAGTATAGTCACAGGTGAGTTTTTTCATAAAAGTAGCCTCCAATAATTTTTTAAATAGTAAAAGCCACAGCAGGCAAGAGTACCTATTGTGGCCTTTATAGCATCACAATAACAGGGGTATTTGCATCCCCTTTGCTACATTGACATAAAGAACCTTGTACTCTTAACCTGTGTAAAATCCCACAAACAAAATAACTGCCGAAATATCCGCAGCTTAACATAGTATGGAATTATCAATCAAAATTACAGGTTAAAAGATTTCCAAAGGTCAAGGCTCCCTTCATAGTCAAATGCTCTTTAAGTTTAACGAATCTTTTATACCAGTGTCAAGGGTATGTCATGGGGACGGTACTTCTGACAGACTTCAGATATCTGACATTGCAGCCGTAATCAGCGAGCTCTTGTCATTCGGGCTGGGTAAACGGCTGTTTCAGGCGTTTCATTGCCGTTTTTCAAAATATTAGCCATGAATGCAATGTCAATACAAAAAATTATTTGTTTTTTACGGCATCCAAACCAGAGAAGGTTTTTGGTTAAAAATGTCGAAAGATGAAAAAATATGTCAATTCAGCAACAAATATAATGCTCTTTCGAAATGAGGTTTGTAATGATTTCACTTTCCAGTTGCCTGACAAAAGAAAAACTTCATTATGTTAGAGTATCTATTTTGCCGTTTCTAATCCTGTTGTTTCTAGTTCTTTTTCCTTTTTCTGATTGTCTGGCCGCAGAACAAATGGAGAGAAAAAATATACTTATTCTATACACCCAAAGCCAGGACTTTCCTACCGATGCTAGATTCACTAGTGGCTTGAAAAACAGATTGCAGCAGTTGGCAAAATACAACCTGAACTACTCCTATGAATACCTTGAGATGGTGTTTAACGCTCAAAATGAAAACTATTTCAATAGTTTATCGCAATTTATGCAGGTTAAATACTTAAAGCGGCAACCCGATCTGATCATTGCTGATGGGACTAAAGCGGTTGACTTTCTTCACAAATACGGCCAAAATATTTTTCCCGGTGTACCAATTATTAACGGAGGTTTAATAGAAGGTTCCCAAACCGGGGAATTGCCGTCCAACTATGTTGAAATCACTGCGTCCCTTGATATCACCAAGAACATCGAGCTTATCCTGCAAACCCTACCATCTACCAAGAGGATCTATATTCTGATAGGGGATTCACCCCCTGAACGGGCTATCCTTTCCATGATCTCAAAGGTGACAGCCGGGTACGCAGACCGGGTAGAGTTCGTTTGCCTGAATCAATTGCCTTTCGCGAAAATGCTGGAACGGATCCGGGATAGCGGTGAAAACTCAGTGATTTTGTACGTTTCTTGGCTTAGGGATGTGGAGGGCAAAAACTTTTTTCCCGAGCAAGTGGCTCAAATGGTGCACAGTGTAGCCCATGTTCCTATTTATGGGACCAATGTTGCGTTTATAGACAAGGGAGTCCTCGGGGGTTATGTGATAAACTATGAAATCATAGGAAAACGAGTTGCCGAAGTGGGATTTGACATTCTTGAAGGGAAAAAAGTATCCTCTATCCCGGATGAGAGCATTCCGGCCTGTGAATACGTATTTGACTGGCGGGAACTAAAACGCTGGAAAATTGACGAAAGCAAGCTGCCTGCCGGCAGCAGAATTGAATTTAAAGAACCAACTGTTTGGGAATTATACAAGCGGTATATCCTTGGCGGCACTGCCCTGATCTTGCTGGAAACATTTCTGATCATTACACTGCTGATAGCCCGTTCAAGACAGAAAAAGGCCGAGGCGGCCATCGTCCGGTTGAATGCCGAACTGCTTTCCCTGGACAAACTGAAAGACGAGTTTCTGGCCAACACTTCCCATGAATTGAAGACACCGTTACACGGTATAATCAATATTGCCCAGTCCCTCATTGAGGGGGCTGCCGGAAAGCTCAGACAGAGGCAGGAAGAAAACCTTTCGCTGGTCGTTTCCATCGGCCGGCGGCTGGCAAAACTTGTTGACGACATTCTGGACTTTTCTAAGCTTAAAACCGGAGAGATTGTACTGCAGCGAAGGACTGTCGAACTTCACTCCGTAGTCCGGGTTATCTTTGAAGTCTTTAGCCGTCTGGCCGGGGAACGGCCGATCCGGCTCGTCAATCAGTTGCCAGATAATCTTCCCGGGATCTATGCTGATGAAAACAGGCTCATTCAGATTTTGTACAACCTTCTGGGCAATGCTGTTAAATTTACCACGGAGGGGAAAATTTCAGTGTCCGCCCAGGTTAGGGAAGACTATGTGGAGGTATCGGTGGAGGACAGCGGTATCGGGATTCCGCCGGAAAAGTTTGAAGATATCTTCAAACCCTTTGTGCAGGCGGAAGGCGCCCCGACCAGGGAGCACGGCGGCACGGGACTGGGGCTCTCCATAACCAAACGGCTGGTGGAATTACAAGGCGGCCGGATCTGGGTGGAGTCCGAAGCCGGGAAGGGGTCAAAGTTTACCTTTACCATGCCGGTGGGCGGAGTGGAGCCGGGGACCTCGGGAGGAGAAGAACGTCCTGCAGCGTTGCTGTCGGTGCCGGAGCCGGTAGTAGAAGCGTCGGCCGTTCCGGTTAAGCTGCAAAAGAAAGGTGAATTTTCAGTCCTGGTCGTGGACGACGATCCGGCCAGCCTGCAGGTGCTGATAAACCTCTTGGCCCTGGAGGGGCATTCCGTCATCGCCATCACCAGCGGGCCGGAGGCCCTGGAGGAATTGTCGTGGAACCGGCACATTGACCTGGTCATTCTGGATCTGATGATGCCTAAATTGTCCGGGTTTGAGGTTTGTCAAAAAATTCGCCAGTGGTATTCACTTTCCGAACTCCCGGTGCTGATGCTCACAGCCAAAAGCCGGCCCGAGGATATCCTGGCGGGCTTTGCCGCAGGAGCCAACGATTTCTTAAGCAAGCCCGTGGATGCCGGCCAGTTAAAGGCCCGGGTCAGGACCCTTCTGGAATTGAAAAAATCGGTCAAATTGGCCATTGATAACGAAATGGCCTTCTTACAGGCCCAAATTAACCCCCATTTTCTCTTCAACACACTGAATACCATAGCATTCTTCAGCGACACAGACCCTGCCATGACAGGAACTCTTATTACCGAGTTTAGCAACTATCTCCGACGAAGCTTCGATTTTGAAAACTCTGACCGGCTTATTCTTCTTGAAAAGGAAATAAGTCACGTCAGGTCCTACCTGTTTATTGAAAAGGCAAGGTTCCAGGAAAGGTTGAATATCAGCTATAAGATTGACCTGGAGCTGTTTTCCCAAAGGATACCCCCGCTAATACTGCAGCCTGTTGTGGAAAACGCGGTAAGACACGGACTGTCCTCTATAGAAGAAGGGGGAACCCTTACTATCTCGGTGCGGCAGGATCCAACAAACCTGACCATCACAGTGGAAGATAACGGGATAGGCATTCCCGCCGAAAGACTATCGAACCTGGTGAACGGAGATTCCTCATCCAAGGGGGTAGGTCTCAAAAACATCCAACGCAGGTTAAAAAGCCTGTATGGCCGTGGCTTGGAAATCAGCAGCACGGTAGGGGAAGGCACCAAAGTGGTGATAACAATTCCAAGGATGGAGGAGACTTAAATGATCCGCGCCGTAATTGTGGATGATGAGAGGCCGGCCTTAGAAAAATTACATAAGATGCTGGCCCGGCAGGAAGGAATTGAGGTGGCAGGGACTTTCACCAGTTCACGCCAGGCCATTCCAGCGATAAGCCGCATAAAACCCAATGTGGTTTTCTTTGACATAGAAATGCCGGGCATCAGCGGACTGGAGGCAACGGGCCAGGTCCTGGCCACAGACCCAAACATAGACGTGGTTTTTGTTACCGCCTTTAATCATTATGCCGTTGAGGCCTTTGAGCTAAACGCCCTGGACTATCTATTAAAGCCGGTGGCGGAAGAAAGGTTGCAAAAAACCCTGAGCCGGATCATCAGCAGGCGCGGTATGGCCGCGGTCAAAGGAGAGTCTGGCCAATTAGTCAGGGTCTTTAGTTTGGGGAAATTTGAATTGAAAAACAACAATTCAGAACCGGTTTCAGTAAGCTGGCGAACTGAAAAGACCCGGGAGCTTTTTGCTTTTTTTCTTCACCACCGGAACAGTTTCGTAAGTAGAGACCGGATTATTGAAACAATCTGGCCCGGTTTGGAGACCGAACGGGCCACCGGCAGGCTCCATACCAGTGTATATAATCTGCGCAAAATGTTGAAACAAAAGGCCCATGTTGACGCCCTGCAGTATGCGAACAACAGATACATCTTAAAAACGGAAAACTTATATTTCGATGTTGAAGAGTTTCTGCAAATTCTTTGTTCAAGGCAAAATTCAAAGGAAATTGCCGTTCATTTATTGGAAAGAGCCGTTGAGCTCTACCGGGGGGACTATCTGGAAGAGGAGTATTATGAGTGGGCCGCCGAAGAGCGCGACCGCTTGCTGCGGCTCTACCTTAAAGCTCTAAAACAACTGTCCACGTCCAGCCTGCGGTGTAAAGAGTATGAAGCCGCCGAAACCTACCTGAAAAAATGGCTGACCAAAGAACCCCTGGCCGAAGAAGCCCATTGTTTGCTGATGGAGACCTACGCGAGGCAGGGCAAACATCAACAATTAGTTCGACAATTTGAGGCCTACAAAAAAATTCTGCTGGAAGAACTGGGACTGGAGCCCGGTAAGTCAGTAAAAACACTTTTTTATAAATTGTTGAATGAGAGTCTTGAATAGGAATCACAAAACCGGCTAAAAGCCGGTTTTTTAATGAGAAAATAGCGATCCAGAGGCTGATTTCCTTATAGCACACGCCCCCCGGGGGGTATGGGGGCGTGTACAGAAATTGTTCAGAGGCCTCTGCTACAATGGTGTTAGTCAGGAAACTAAAGGCCCAGAGGAAGCTGACGGAGGGGAGCAAAGCCTCCTCAGCGAATATGGGGGCTTTGCAGCAATTGTTGTTTTATAATAAACATTACCAAACAGCACAGGTCAAGGAATATGGTTAGAGTTTTGATGCATTGTCGCTATGCATCCGGAGCTAATTCTTTACATTATTGATGTGGTTAAAGACAGGGGGCGTTAATTGCCCCAAATAAATAGGTCCGGTAAGGAAGGGACTGAGGCGGGGATGAATAAATATTTAGCGAGACAACCAATATTCGATAAAAACCAAGAGGTCTTTGCCTATGAATTATTGTACCGCTCTGGGCAATGTGACGAGTATTCAAATACCGATGGTGACCAGGCAACAACCGAGGTAATTACCAGTAGCCTGCTGTTAATTGGTTTGGATACGCTTACCCGGGGCAAGAAAGCCTTTATTAATTTTACCAGAAACTTGTTGGAAAACGGAGTGGCCGACCTTTTACCCAACGAACTTGTTGTGATAGAGATTCTGGAGAATATTGAACCGGACGAAAAAATCCTTAAGGCCTGCAAATTGTTAAAGGAGAAGGGATACCTGCTGGCACTGGACGATTTTTCCTACGATCATAAATTCAAACCACTGATTGATCTGGCGGATATAATTAAAGTTGATTTCAAGGCAACTGGCCCGGAGGAAAGAAAAGCCATTATCAAGCGGATCGGAAAAAATAAAAAATATCTGGCAGAGAAAGTGGAAACCAGGGAAGAATTTGAGTTTGCCCTGGGGATAGGATATTCTTATTTTCAGGGATATTTTTTCAGCAAGCCCGTTATTGTCGAGGGTAAGGATATTTCCGGAAATAAGCTTTTTTATATTCAATTATTAAAGGGCCTCTATTCACAAGAGATAGACTTTCAGCAAATGGAAAACATCTTTAAGAAGGATTTGGCCCTTTCCTATAAACTACTCAAGTATATTAATTCCGCAGCCTTTTCCTTTAGAACAGAAATACATTCAATCAATCAGGCGCTGGTAATGCTTGGTCAAAAAGGGATAAGTAAATGGGTTTCTCTGGTGGCACTGAAAGGAATAGGTGAAGACAAGCCTAACGAACTTTTAGTTACTTCTGTCTGCAGGGCTATGTTTTGTGAGTTGATTGCCCCAAAGGTTGGTCTGGCTAATCGTTGCTCTGATCTTTTCTTGATGGGTATGTTTTCTTTAATCGATGCTTTTCTCGACCAGCCCCTGTCCGTTGTTTTATCGAAACTGCCCATATCTATGGATATTATGGACGCATTGCTGGGTGAACAATGTTTATTTAATGATGTATATAACCTGGCGCTGTTTTATGAACAGGGTGACTGGGAAAAACTTCAAGTCATAACGGTAAAGCTTGGCCTGGATGAAGCAGAAGCCACAAGATTATACATTGAGTCTCTGGCAATGGCAAATCAAATGATCTGAAAAAAAAGGAATAAGCAAGTAGGGACGGTACTTGCCTTGCCCCATGGTTTCCAGTTGGAAGAACGGCCGTCCTGAGAGTCGCCAAACAGCCGCCAAAATGGTGAAAAACATCCGTGAATTATTAGAATTTATTGAAACAATAATGCAGTAAAATGCCAATAAACCGTTATAAAGTATAAGTATCGGAAACTATCAGATATCAGCAGAAAGTTACTCCACAAAACTCGAAATCGAGTAGACCGTGATGAGCGGTCTCCAGGGTTCGAATCCCTGTCTCTCCGCCAAAAGCAGAGAACCCAAATCTTCTTTTAGATTTGGTGTGAATCGCTTTGTTCGGCGTAATGCCGAACATCCTATTAAAAAGGCAAGGGCTTCTCACACTGATAAAGGTGTGAGAGGCCCTTGTTGATTTTATGGGGGGATTTGGGGTGAAGGACAGTGGAACTGTGTCATGTCGACAACCTAAAGAGCTGCTTTTATGATGTGACAAAATATGGTAAGATAGCTGATGAACATATAAAAAATGACAGGGGAGGGGGGACGGTTATTGCCCTACAATGCGGGGGATTATCTGGCTGCAAGGGACAGTCTGCGGGAGAATTACGAGGGCTACAGGTTATCCTGGGATACTTTGCAATGCATGACCAGGGTTTGTTTTCCGGGTAGCGCCGGGCAACAGGGGGAGATTAATGCACGGTCATTAGGAGATGCAGCAAGCAATTATGATACGGCAAGGAGCAACATTGATCAACTGCTGGCAACAGGGGATGAGCTGGTGGAGCGTTTATGCAATTTAATCGCTTTATTTTCCCCGAAAAAAGCATCTTTTGAGACCTATACCGCCCTGATATACGGGGATCTGTCCTGTATCATCAATCAGGGCTATTCCCCGGAAGCGGATGCGGATCTTATAAAAAACATAACCTCCATGCGCAATGAAATTAATACTATATGCACAGATGAAGGAAAACTTAAGAATCAGTATTGCGGCTGGATCAACGGCGCTGCGAAAGCCAATTCCGACCTGCAGGGCAGAAGCCAAGTGCTGCTGGGGTACCGGCAGCAGTGTATTAGTAATAAGTGTGGCTGCTTTGGTCACGGAAACCCGGCCATAGGGATTATGAATAACGCAGCCAATTTTCAACAGGTAAGCGGCAGCATGGGTCCGAACCTGCGCCTGATGTTGGAATTTATCCTTGACGTGGATAACCGCCTTGGCAATGTTGAAAAAAGCATAACCGAACTGTCCGGTTCGGATCCCGGGCATCATCCCGAAAACGCCCAAAGGGCGCTGAATGGTACAGTACAGCAATGGAACGATTTGGTCAACCAGTTAATTTATAAAAAGGAGTGAAAGTTATGATTATAAAACTTTTCCCCGCCAAAACGGCCGTTCAACAGGACATGGACAATTACATTAATTCCTTTGCCAGCGTACTGAAATATTGCCACAAGGTTGAGCAGATAACCATGCCCCTGCCCTCCAGCGTACCCAAATGGTACACCCAGGCCATGGATTTTATTGCAAACGCCCAAGTAAACGCCTCTTCGTGGAAGTCGTCGGTTTGCCGGGACTTGACACAGATGCCCCGGAACATAGTGAGCTATAAGCCGCTGTACCAGGTGAAAGCCAAACGGATCCAGCAAAATGCAAGGGCACTGGCGAATGATCTGCAAAACGCCGGAATAAAAAGCCAGTTGATCAAGGATTTGTCAGATATTGAAGACAGCCTGGATCTGCAAATACAGGGCATCAACAACAACATTAACAACATCGGCAAATACCGGGATTTGTTCCAGGCGGATTTAAATAACCTGGGGGTTGTTTGCCGGGAAGCCGAGACTGAAACGGTGGCGGATCAAATCTTAATCAAGGATTTGAAAAAGGAAATAAACAATCTGGAGACAAAAATTGAGCAGTTGTCCGACTGGATAACGATAGGCGAAATAACTGCCGGCGCAGGGGTGGCAATAGTGAGTATAGCCGTGGCCCTTAATCCCGTCATGGGGATTGTGGCGTGGATAGGAGTTGTGGTGGCTACCATCGGAACCGTCGGGGTAGTAGTTTTGGAAATTATCAAAATCGGTCAGGAGAGCGCTCTGCGGGACAAGAAAAACCGATTAACAGATTTGGAGTCCACGATTTTAAATTTAGGGACATTGGAGCAGGGGGTGAAAGCTGTGTTTGAACAATCTAACCAGCTCATGGAAAACATGCAGAACATGACTATGATCTGGTCAAATCTCAAAAGTTTTGCCGGTGACGTCAGAGACGCATTGGAGGACGAAAAGAAAGCCCTGTCCAGTGATGACCTGCTGGAGACTGCGGATAGCTTTGCGGCAACCAGTGAGAGTGTGGAACACTATTTCAATCTGGCCGACAAGCTGTCCCAGGTGAGCTTTGCCTTTGACAACCGGGAAATAACCGATGACATGGCATCCTAAAGAATTAAAGGGGGGCAAGGGATGATAGCGCTCTTCAGTAAAGCCCTGGCGGATGATATAAACAAAAGGCTGGTGGCATATGAACAAGGAATCATGGACGTAACTGCTTACAACGCGGCATTGCTTGCAGCCTCTTCCCCGTCGGGCCTGCCTCTGCCTGCTGACTGCAAAACGGCGGCGGTGCAAAACTTTAATAACGCCAGATCAAGCGCCAATAAATGGATGGAGGTTATTGTAAAGCACTGCCGGACCATTCCGGAAACCATTTCAGGCTATGATTTTCAATTTAAAATGAATGTTAAGATGATATCCCAAAGCCTGGACGAGCTTTCCGCCAACCCCAATGATGCCGAGGTGAAAACGGCCCTGAAAAAAACCCTCGACGGCATGTGTGCCGTGATGGACCTTTATATCAGGGATATAAAACAAAATACCGATCAGATAAACCAGTACTATAGCAATGCAAAAATAAACGGCGTCGCCTTTGATAAAACCTTGAAAGATGCGGTGGATCAAGTAGCCCGGGATAAGGAAAAGGTCAAGGAGATACAGGCCAATATCAAAAAAGCCACCGACGCGCTGAATGTCGCAAGCCTGCGGGTGAAAGGGGATGAGTTATTACTGGGTAGTACCGCGTATATTATTCTGTGCACATTTATGCTGGGCATTCCTCTTTTATTTACCGCCCTGGATCTGAATTTCGCCAAGAGCCATGTGAGCCAGGAAAAGGACCTTTTAGACGCTTATAACAGTCAATTAGACGCTGAAAACAAAGCTATCGCTAGCCTTAGCCTGGCGCAAACCATCTATGGTCAGCTTTGCCAAAGGATTGATAGCCTTCTCAAATCATCAAGCTCCGTAACGCTGATCTGGCAGAATTTCAAAGATGAATGTGCGGCATTTGCCAGGGAAATCACCGACCTTGAAAAGGAGGTCAGCGCCGAGGAAATCAAGGAGGCCATTGCCGCAGTGGAAGCCATGCAGGATAATTGGAAGCGGGTCAAGTCCCTCTCCGATGTGCTTAAGGACGTTAAATATAACATTATCCGGTTGAACGACAATGCTGCCTGAGAGCAAAATTACGGCTAAGGTGCCAATATATGGTCTAATTAAAGCATTTTTACTAAGTTTAGTGTATCTATTTTATCGAAGACAGCCCAACCGGGTGTTCTTACGTCCTGCCGGACAAAGAGAGGCGGTAGAAATCCGACGAATTATAAACGGGAAAAGAGACCATAAATATGGTTGGTCTTAAGTCGCCGATTAGCCGCCGAAACAGATGAATATTTTGGCAAATGCCAGCAATCAGCAATAAAATTACTGTTGTAGAAAGGACGAAAGTTAATATTACTAAGCACTTCCCAGCAACGGCTGAAAACGCATAGAAATCCCGCTACACAACTCGAAATCGAGTAGGCTGTGATGAGTAGTCTCCATGGTTCGAATCCCTGTCTATCCGCAGAATAGATAAAAGACAAGGGCTTCTCACTGTTTAGGGTGAGAGGCCCTTGTTTCTTTATGGGAACTTGGATTGAAACCTCAGGTAAAAAGACTATATTAGTAAAAATAGAGTGCTTTTACCCATATTCAATTGGATTAGTTGGCTTAATTACCCAGGGGTTATTGCCATTGAGCGATAATCCCTGGTCTTTTTATAGGCAAAAAGGGTTGCAGTGGATCTGTTTTTTATGGAGGTTATTTCCTGAAGGAGAATCCCCTATTGATGTAGAAGCTACGGTATTTCAACCCCATTAGCACGCAGAATCTTTATCAAAACGGAGTGACAGCATGAACAAAAAAACGGACCGGATCAGGGTATCCGACATGCATTGCCAGTCCTGTGAAAGCAGGATTGAGGATACACTGGGCAAACTGCCCGGGGTCAGCCGGGTAAAGGCCGATAAAGGCGCGGGGACGGTGGAGGTGGAATACCACCCGGATATAACGGGCCTGGAGGAAATTGAGTCCGCCCTGTCTTCACTGGGATATGAAAATGGGGGCAAAAACAAGGTTTGGGTCTATGGACTTCCGTTTCTTTTTGCCCTAATCTTTATACTAGGTAGCGTCTATGGCAACGTGGACCTTGATGCCATGCTGAACGGAAAGGTAACCTACCTGGTTATATTCATCATCGGGATTGTTACCTCCCTGCACTGTGCCGGAATGTGCGGGGGGCTTATGCTTTCCCAGGTTATTTCCCCGGGGGAGGGCGGCAGGCGGGCGGCAGCCTTTTCCTCCCTTTCATACCATACAGGCAGGGTCGTATCTTACACCATCATAGGAGGGGCCGTCGGGGCAATAGGCGGCATTATCTCTTTTTCCCTTCCCTTAAAGGCGGGAATTATGGTTTTGGCCGGGATATTCATGATACTGATTGGATTGAATATAGGTGGGTTCAAAATAATTGGCGGCCGGACCCTGAAATTCCCCCTGGTTAATTCGCCAGGCGGCAGGAGGAAATCACCCTTTGTGGTGGGACTATTAAATGGCTTTATGCCCTGCGGGCCCCTGCAGACCATGCAGCTTTACGCCCTGGGAACCGGGAGCGCAGCGGCGGGGGCGGTTTCCATGCTGGTCTTTGCCCTGGGAACCATGCCTCTGATGCTTGGTTTCGGAGTGCTGGCCTCCTTTCTGAACAGGGGTTATACCAGGAATATACTGAAGCTGAGCGGTATGCTGGTAATAGTATTGGGCCTTGTCATGGCCAACCGGGGTCTGGCCCTGGTGGGCGTCAGCCTTCCCGGAGGGGACCTGCTGGCTTCACGGACGGTAGGAGAGTCCGCCGTGGCTAAGGCAGAGATTCAGGACGGGCTGCAGACAGTTAAAATGTCTGCCAACAATCAGGGGTATACTCCCAGGATGCTAGTGGTGCAGAAAGGGATTCCTGTAAGGTGGGTCATCAGCGGAGATCAGCTGAATTCCTGCAATAACGCTCTGGTTGTGCCTTCCCTGAATATCCAGAAGAAGCTGAGCCCTGGGGAGAACACTATTGAATTTACTCCGGCATCTACCGCCGATATTTCTTTCAGCTGCTGGATGGGGATGATCCGGGGGGTAATCAAGGTGGTTGATGACCTGAAAACGGCCGATCTCTCCGGGGTAAAAGCACCCCCGTCCTTCGGCGGCGGGTCATGCTGCAGCGTCGATCAGGGCCAGGCCCGGGACAGCATTTACGGCAGCGATTTAAGCAAAGTTCCAACGGATTACCTGATCAAAAAAGCGGTAATCAATGGACAAACACAGTCCGCAAGTTTTGAAGGTATCGGTTATGAATTCACGCCTCAGTATTTACTGATGAATAAAGATATTCCGGCAAAGATCAATTTTGATTTAAGGGAATTCACTGATCCGGTGGGCAGGTATCAGCTGTTTGACTATAACACGGGGGAAATTCTGGGTTATTTTGATGTTCAGGGAAAAAGCGCTGTATATGAATTCACACCCCAAAAAGCCGGCATTTACGTTATTGTTAAAAACAGAAGCGCCTTCGCACTGATTGAGGTGGTGGACAGTCTGGAGAAGGTGGACCCTGAAGAAGTGCGGAAGGAAATGTTTTAAGCAGCACCCTGCAGTAATGCACTGCTGAATTACCAGAAGTCAGCAGAGGCCATAGTGTGTGCGTGCCAGCATGGCTGTCAGGTGGGTTGAAGTCCCACTGAGCCTCGGTCACCTGAGAATCGCCAAATAGCCGCCGAAAAGGTGAAAAACATCCGTAAATATTTAGAATTCATTTAAATAAGGAATTTCGAAAATCGTTATCAGATATACATAACGGAAATTATCTGATAACGGCAAAAAGATTATCTACAAAACTCGAAATCGAGTAGACCGAATGTGCCGTCTCCAGGGGTCGAATCCCTGTCTCTCCGCCAAAATTGATAAAAGACAAGGGCTTCTCACTATCGGTGTGAAGCCCTTGTCTTTTTCATCAATTCAACATCCGGCACCGCATAGTTCTTGGTAGGACTAAAGTCATAAGATTGGGACCTGGGTCCTATTGACTCGTAAGACCGCGAGAAATAGAATACATTGTAAGATAAGGGCAAACTCAGTCGAAAGATGAGGGCGCAAAGCCACGGGTCTAAAGCAGAAGCTATGATAGCCGGGCTGCCGTGAATATCTATTTTTGTTTTGGAACTACCTTCACGGCAAGGTATTTTTTGTTTTTTACACCTATACAGGGAGAGCAAGAAGAAAATAATAAAGAATCGTGGTGAGCGTGTGCAATGATTGAAATTAAAGGAGATAAAGAGGATCTTCAGAGGAGTTACGATATTCAGGAAATATTAAGCGACCTTCTTGATGATATAAGTGCAATAGTTTATGTCGTTAACCCTAAAACATATGAAATATTATACGTGAACAATACTATCCAAAATCTGTTTCAAAAAGATTTGGTCGGGGGTATTTGTTACAGGGAGTTTCAGGGTGGGGAATCTCCATGTGGATTTTGTACCAACGAAATAATCTTAAAAGAAAAGGGTAAGTCTTATCAATGGGAGTACCATAACCCGCTCTTGAACAAAGATTTTGTGATAGTGGATAAGATCATAAAATGGCCGGATGGCCGGGATGTTCGCTTTGAATTTGCGGTAGACATTACCGGGCGTAGGATGGCAGAAAAAGCTATGAGAAGAAGGTTGGAATTTGAGGAAACCGTAAAGGATATTTCGTCCCGGTTTGTCGGGATTTATGATTTAGACGACGCTATTAACGCATCTCTTGCCGATATTGGAAAGCTGAGTAGTTCTAGCCGTGCTTACCTGTTTTGCTTCCGTCAGAACGGCCAAACGATGGACAATACTCATGAATGGTGCGAAGAAACTGTAATACCGCAAATAGGCAATCTTCAAAACCTCCCTGCCGACGCATTTCCATGGTGGATGGCAAAGATGAGTAGAGGGGAAGTTATTCATATAAAAGATATTTCTGAAATGCCCCCTGAAGCAAACGCCGAAAAAGAAATTCTAGAAAGTCAGGACATCAAATCACTGCTGGTGCTGCCTTTATATGTAAAAGGGGAAGTATTTGGGTTTATCGGGTTTGACAACATTAGGGAAACCGGTCTGTGGAGTGATGATGCCTTGACACTGCTCCGCTTATTTTCAGAGATTATCGGGAACGCTTTTGAGCGCCAGCGAGTGGAAGAGTCACTGCGACAATCGGAGAGTAGCTACCGGACCATATTTGAAAATACCGGAACTGCTACTGTTATTATTGAGGAAGACATGGCGATATCGATGGTAAATGCCGAATTTGAAAGGCTTTCGGGTTATCCTAAAAGTGAAGTTGAAGGCAAGAAAAGTTGGACAGAGTTCATTGCCATAGGGAATTTGGAAAAAATGAAAGAATATCACTATCTGCGCAGAATCAGCCCCCAAGCAGCTCCAAGGTTCTATGAGTCCCGGTTCACGGACAGGCAGGGTAATATTAAGGATGTGATTATAACCGTTGCCTTGCTTCCCGGAACGAAAAAGAGCGTGGCTTCCTTTTTAGACATTACCGAGCGAAAGCGTACGGAGGAGCAGCTAAAGTACCTCAGCTTCCATGATCCCTTAACCGGACTTTATAACCGCACTTATTTCAAAGAGGAGATGAGTCGCCTTGAGAATAGACCTGATTCTGAAGTTGGTATCATTGTATGTGACTTGGACGGGCTCAAACTGGTCAATGATACCCTGGGGCACGATGCTGGAGACAACCTTCTTGTGGCAACTGCTAATGTTTTAAAGAGATCTTTCCGTCCAGGCAATGTGATAGCCCGGGTCGGGGGTGATGAATTTGCCATTCTTCTCCCATACAGTAACAAGACAAGTGTTGAAGACGCTTGTTCCAGGATTAGGGACTCTATTGCCAGTTACAACTTGGCAAACCCTAAGCTTGCCCTTAATATATCTATTGGCTTTGCCATAAGGGCCGATGCATCAAAAAGCATGGACGAACTTTTCAAGGAAGCCGACAACGCAATGAACCGGGAAAAACTACACCATATACAGAGCTCGCGCAGCGCAATTGTACAGACCCTTATGAAAGCGTTGGAGGCCAGAGATTTCATCACTGAGGGTCATGCGGAACGTTTAAAAGTCCTCGTCATAGATTTAGCTAGAGTCTTAGAACTCCCCAAGTGGAAAATAGCTGATCTATCTCTTCTGGCTCAGTTCCATGATATCGGTAAAGTGGGTATACCGGACAAGATCCTCTTTAAACCGGGTCCCCTTACCCCTGAGGAAGCCAGGGAAATGCGCCGGCATTGTGAGATCGGTTATCGCATTGCTCAATCATCCCCGGATCTTCTTCCCATTTCTGAATGGATTTTGACGCACCACGAGTGGTGGAACGGGCAAGGCTACCCCCTCGGCCTCAAAGGTGAAGAGATTCCCCTGGAGTGCCGTATTTTAGCTATTGCTGATGCCTATGATGCCATGACCAGCAAACGTCCCTACCGGAGGGCTATGAATCATGATGAAGCCGCAGCCGAACTGAAAAAGTGTGCCGGGACCCAGTTTGATCCGTTAATTGTAGAGAAGTTTTTAGGGTTAATAAAATGAAAGTAAGGTGAGGAGCCCATGTTGTTTTTATCGGTGGATTTGTGCAACAGCCGACGGGAGAACCGTTCATTTATGCTGGGCATCCTCTTTTATTTACCTCCCTGGACCTGAATTTCGCCAGGAACCATGTGAGCCAGGAAAGGACCTTTTGACGCTTATAACAGTCAATTAGACGCTGAAAACAAGGCTAGTCCCGCATTACTTGCGGACGTAATTTCCCTTATGCCAATGCACCTGTGGGTAATCGCTTACCCATATTGCATACAAATCAAGGGGTTATCTAATTCACGGATGTTTTTCACTATTTTGTCAACTCTCAGGACGGCCATTACTTCTAACTGGAAACCATGGGGCAAGGCAAGAACCGTCCCCACTTGCCTACAGCTGCTGGATGGGGATGATCCGGGGGGTAATCAAGGTGATGACCTGAAAACGGCCGATCTCTCCGGGATAAAGCCCCTTTTGGTGAATAATTGTTGACATTTAGTCACCAAGTTTTATAATATACATATCAGCCAATTTGGTAAAAAGATCAAGGCTGCTTTATGTGTGAGCAGCCTTTTTAATTAATTGTTTGTGACCAGGCGTACACATAGAGTCATGTGGTTTATGTTTCAGCTTGGATATGGGGAGTAAAACCATTATTAATTATGGAGTTTGGGGGGAGGAATTAAAATGAGTTTATTGGTACTTGAAAATATAGTTAAAGTATATAAAAACCAATGTGTATTAAATGGCGTGAGCTTAAGAGTCGAAAGGGGAGAGCGGGTAGCGCTGGTAGGTCCTAATGGGGCGGGAAAAACCACGTTGCTTAAAATCGCTATGGGGCTTGAGAGTAGTGATGGAGGGAGCGTAACTATAGCAAGGAATATAAAGGTGGGACATCTCAGCCAGGATTTGCAGGATGTAGAGTTAGCTGAGAAAAGTGCAGAAAAAGCTCTTCACTATGAAAAGGTGTACAGACTTGAGAGGAAGCTAAGAAAGCTTGAAAAACAAATGGATGAGTATAGCAAGAATCCAGACTCGCCATTATATAAAAATTTAATGGATGAGTATTCAAGACTTCTTATAAGATATGAGTCTATGGATGGCTACACAATTGAGACTAAAATAAAGAAAATACTTCTTGGTTTGGGCCTGCGCCAGGAAACTTTAGGTACCCCGCTTAACAAGCTGAGCGGTGGAGAGAAAATGCGTATTTCAGTTGCAAAGATTCTATTAGAGGAGCCGGACCTGCTTATACTTGACGAGCCTACAAACCATTTGGATATTAAGGCAACTGAATGGTTTGAAGGCTTTCTAAAAAAATTTAAAGGGGGGATAATCTTCGTATCCCATGATAGATATTTCCTGGATAGAGTTGCCACAAGGGTTGCAGAGCTGGAAAAGGGCAGCCTTTGTATAAGAAGCGGCAACTATTCAAACTATATGGAGCATAAAAAGCAGCTTAGCCAATTTGTATTAAAAGAGCAAAAACGCCTGAGGTGGACGATAAAAAATACAAATAATATAGTACAAGGGCTCAAGAGTAAGGGCAGGTCGAAGGCGTCAAAAAGTAGGGAAAGGGAGATAAAAAAGCTCACTGATGAGCTTAAAATAGGCCTTGCAGCAGTTAAAAAGAAGGAGCACCTTTTCAGGGTTGATGGCCCCAAAATGGAATTCAAAAAAATCATGCATGTCAGCAAGGAGATAGCGTGGGCGGACAACTTAAGAAAAAGTTTTGGAGATGTGAAGTTATTCTCAGGTGCAAGCTTTCATATAGGAGGAGGAGAAAGAGTAGGTATAATCGGTCCCAATGGATGCGGAAAAACAACACTTATTAATATGCTGCTGAAAAATGATAAAAACTATGAGGGCTTTTTAAGGCTTGGCGAATGGGTAAAATATTCTTACATGGGACAGGAAGTACTGTTTGAAAATGAAGATACGACAGTGCTTCAGCTTATTTTATCCAAAAGCGATATACCAGAGAGGGAGGCCCGGGACTATCTTGCACGGTTTCAATTTTATGGAGATGAGATTAGTAAAAGTATAAAGGTTTTAAGCGGGGGAGAACGTGTCAGGCTTTATCTTGCATGCGTAATGCTGGATGATGCAGACTGCCTGATACTTGATGAGCCTACAAATCACCTTGATATGCCTGCAAGGGATGCAGTTGAAGAGGCATTAAAAGGTTTTAAGGGGACTATCATAGCAGTTACCCATGACAGATATTACCTGACTCATTGTGTGGGAAAAATACTTGAAATCGAAGACGGAAAAATAATTACCTATGAAGGGAACTATAATTTCTACAAACAGGTTAAATACGGTATTGATGAAGGAAATACGGAAGAAAAGGAATCTAAGCCGCGTAAACATTCAAGTAAAACTTCAAATAATAAAAATTACACCGGTGCTAAAACTCAAAACCTGGCAAAAGACAGGCTGGAAATCGAGGCTCAAATAATAAGCCTTGAGGATAAAATTAAAGAAATGGAGGAACTATTTGGTGAATCTGCCCCGGTGGAAATATATAAAGAATATGGCGATTTGCTAAAAGAAATTGACAGACTTTATGCTATATGGAATGACCTGATAACCTGAAGTTAAAATCACAGGACCGTTAATTACCTGGAACGGCAGGGTCATAGTGATCATGACTCAGCTGCCAAGCCTCCGGCAATATAATCAATTATTACGTCCATAATTTGGGGAAACAAATCTTTACCTAACTCTTCTTTATGTATCCGAAGCAGCAAAATGGCATGAAGGACCCCATTAATCACTTCCGGGTCTTGTTGTCTTAGTACACCGCGCTGAATTAAGGCCTGAATAAAGGCTATTCCCTTTTTTGCGTTATGTTCTGAAAAGTCTTTTATAAGATGCTTGGGTAATTTGCGTTTTATCCGTTCAGATTCCCCATCCTTAAACCATTGTTTTAAAAGAGGATTTTCATCGGCCAATTCAAAAGCCATATGTAAGAATGAAGAGATCAATTCCTTGGGAGGGAGATTCTCTTGCAGATGTCCTCCTATCAACCGGTTTGTAACTTCCTCCTGATTTTGCAAAATTATATAAAAAAGCTCTTCTTTTGAGGAGAAAAATTTATAAAAGGAGCCCTTGGCAATCCCACATGCTTGAACAAGGTCATCAATGCTCGTTTTAGAGAGACCATATTGAATAAAAAGCTCTTTACCTTTATCTAAAAGACATCGCCGTATTTGTTCCTTTTCGTTTTCAGTAAATTTAGCCATTACCAAACCCCTTTGAAATAAATTTGGTGAACACTTGTTGAAATTTGGTCACGAGGTCTATGAGATGATTATATCAGCCAAATCTCAAAATGTAAACTTTTAGGCTGTTTTAGCGAGCAGACTTTTCTTTTCTAATACCAGCAGAAAGATTTCAACAAAACTCGAAATCGAGTAGACCGAATGTGCCGTATCCAGGGTTCGAATACCTGTCTCTCCGCCAAAAGCAGAGAACCCAATCTCTGATTTGATGTGAATCGCGTAGTTCGGAAGTATGCCTAACATCCGATTTGATATGATAGAGGGATTGCCACTGTTTAAGGTGACAATCCCTTGATTAATTCAGAGGGCAAAATGTGCTGCAGCTGACGTCTCGGGCGAAGGTGGTCGCCAATTCTAACGGGGAGCGCAGGCTTTGCTCAGCAGCCGGATAATCTCTATGAGGAAAAATACCTGCCTTACAACGTAACCGGTATGGTTAAAAGCCCCGATAATATAGATATCGTAAAAGGGGTTGTAAAACATGTAAGTGGCAGTTGAGCCGAAGTTACCCCACAGGTTAAGGTTGCGGGACAACACAAAGGTCATCTTGCTTATATTCAGTTTAAGGATGCCGTATCCGTAATCCATGCCGAAACCGAATTTACCCGTGTCATTTTTGCATATTTCAAGGGTTTCCTTTTTAATAAGGGTGTTGCTAACCAGTGCCTTCAGGAAGAGAAGCAGGTCCTCGGTGGAGGAAACTGCGCCACCCCCAGCCCAGCTGGCGCTGCTGCCTTTAAAGGCTGAAACCTCCATTTTGCCGAAAAGTGTGTCAGGGATGGTCCAGGGGCTTTTTTCCCTGGGCTCACTATAGTAAAGGAAATAGCTGTTAACCATTCCCAGAGGGTCGAATATTTCTCCATGCAGGTTTTCATGGTAAGGTCTGCCTGATATTTCCTCTATAATTTTGCCCAGGAGATTATAGCCGGTGTCGGAGTAATGAAACCTTTCTCCCGGCGCCGCAAAGGCTTTAAGATTCTGCCTGGTGTAATTGATGGTATCATCCGGGGTCCAGAATCTGTCGGGCTCCTCAACAAGCAACTCCCTCACCGGTTTCCCGGAAACAGGCTTATCCTCATAATAATCGGCTATGCCCGAAGTATGGTTTAGAAGATGCCTTACCTGCACCTCCCCGGAGTAATCCTTGTTCCTGTATACAAACAGGTTTTCCAGCATTTCCGGGGGAATGTGCCTGGAAATGGGGTCATCGTAGCTTATTTTCCCCCTTTCGTACAGCCTGGCGATAATGACTGAGTTGAAGGTCTTGCCAATGCTGGCGATATGATAGGGGTTATCCTTATTAATGGGTTTCTGTTCCTTTCCCGTGACTCCCGAAGCAAACTTCCAGTGAAAGCCATGTTTATCGGAGTGAACCAGCAAAAGTGCATGTCTGAGCTTTTTACTCTTTAATACCATATTATTCAATTTTTTTTGAATACCATCCTGTGCTTTCACAAATCTGCCCTCATTCATTTGCTTTCCTCACTATAATTTAATAATTTACCTGATTACAAAAGCTGACAAATTCGTTCAGGACGATATACTGCCATATTACTGAATAGACATCATGAGAAAACCACAGAAAGCAGCATTATCATTTTGCAGTGACGGGTCAATTCCCATTTTCATCTGGTTAATCTTTTCCCGGTAAGCCCGGTAAAAATCATAGGTGGGAGAAGGGCTGTATTTGAGCCCCTCCAGCTCAAAAAAATCTATCACCCCTTTGGCGGTGGTAGGCTTAATAAATACCTCCACACCGGGCCTGTAATATACAGGACAGACCGTTAACAGCGGCCATTTGGCCAGTTTATATTTTTTTAAAAGCCCGCACATCATTTCAAACCCCGGCTCCTGGTCACCGTGAAGGAATTCTTTAAGTCCCAGGGATAAAAGTTCCTTTTCATTACTGCTTAGCGCTTTTACCAAGTCCCTGAATTTGGGTTTTTCAAAAAGGGAAACCAGTGAGGACTGGCTGATGACTTTAGCCATAGAGTCAACAATCTTCTCCGGGTTTTCAAACTGATCAGCGGCGAAGCTCTCCCAGGCCATTCTGTTCATTTTCTCCACTTTATGCTTTTTGGCAATTTTCAGCATTTCAGGATTGGCAAATCCACCGGGGTATTGCATGAAGAAAGTTTTTTCGGCTTCTTTCAGCTTTGTTCTGTTCATAAAATAATCTACTCCATTTCATTTGGTCTACCTGGATACTGCCAGGATAGCCTTCAGGCAACTATGCCAAATACTATTGCTAATTTTCCATATTATAATAAATTTTTCCTTGTTAAATCTATTATTTTTAGAAAGGCAAGCGGGGACGGTTCTTGCCTTGCGCCATGGTTTCCAGCTCGGGGTTGTAAATAAGTCCGGAGCACATCCGTATGTGCCCTGTGTATAAAACACAATTCATTAATTTTTATAGCTGGCGAAGAAAGTGCTAATTCAGGAGGAGGAATTTATTTTGAATTATCTAAATATTAAAAAAAAGGATAATTGCGGCATGACATATAATTAATCATGTATACAAAATATTATTGATTTAAATAGTATAGGCGTTTTTGGCATTGGTATGGCTTCCACCCGAACGCACCTGTTCGCGTGGTGTTTTTGTGTTTTACTCGTAATAATTATTTTAATAGTTTACGGTGGGGCACAGTTTATACTACTTTAGAAAGGAGGTAATTTATATTGATCAGGCTTGAAGGAATTCATAAGCACTTTGGGGATTTACATGTATTAAAGGGTTGTGACCTTACCGTAAATAGCGGAGAAAAAGTAGTGGTAATCGGACCTAGCGGCTCGGGGAAAAGTACCCTCATTCGCTGCATGAATTTGTTGGAAAAGCCAAGTGCAGGTAAGGTAATTATAGATGGGGTGGAAATAACCGCTGCCGGGGCGCCGGTGACTAAGGTAAGGCAGTCTTTCGGAATGGTGTTTCAACAGTTTAATCTTTATCCCCATAAAACCGTTTTGGAAAACCTTACTTTGGCACCTACGCTGATCAAAGGAGTATCCCGCAAGGAAGCAGAAGAATCAGGGATGGCTATTCTTGAGAGGGTGGGATTAAGCGCCAAAGCTAACGCCTATCCCTCACAACTATCCGGCGGACAGCAACAGCGCGTGGCCATTGCAAGGGCTTTAAACATGCGGCCCAAGATTATGCTGTTTGATGAGCCCACCTCGGCGCTGGATCCCGAAATGATTCAGGAAGTGCTGGATGTTATGATTGACCTGGCGCAGGAGGGAATTACAATGGTTGTAGTTACTCATGAAATGGGCTTTGCCCGCCAGGTTGCCGACCGGGTAATATTTATGGATGAAGGGGAGATCCTCGAGGAGGGACCTCCTGAACATTTCTTTACAAATCCCGAACATGAACGTACCAAAGTATTTTTAAGCCGGATATTGCGTTAGGTTAATAATAACTAATAAACTAGGAGGATTAGTGGATGAAAAGAATTGGTATTCTGGTTCTCTGTTTGGTATTTGCCTCGGTGCTCTTTTTAGCAGGATGCGGGTCCGATGCAACCAAGCCCGCTGCAACGGACGGTGTTTCGGCTGACATCAAGGCCATAAAAGATCGTGGGGTGCTAAATGTAGGAGTAAAAGTTGACGTGCCGAAATTTGGTTTTAAAGACCCCAAAACCGGCAATATAGACGGGATGGAAATTGATATTGCCAAAACCCTGGCTAAAACTATTCTCGGTGATGAGACCAAAATCAAGCTGCACCCTGTAACCGCCAAAACAAGAGGGCCGCTGCTTGACAACGGCGAAGTTGACATGGTCATCGCAACCTTTACTATTACTGAAGAGCGGAAAAAGAGTTATAACTTCTCAGACCCTTATTTTACCGATGGTGTAGCGCTTATGGTTAAAAAAGACTCAGGCATTAAGGGCCTGAAAGATCTGGACGGTAAGAAAATAGGCGTCGCACAGAGCGCCACCAGTAAAAAAGCTGTTCAGGAGGCAGCGGATAAAATTGGTACAAAGGTTACTTTCCTTGAATTTGGCACTTACCCGGAAATTAAGACTGCCCTTGATGCAGGACGTGTTAACTGCTTCTCGGTTGACGCCGCCATTTTGTTTGGCTACCTTGATGATACCACTGTTATTCTGCCCGACCGCTTCTCCCCTCAGGAATACGGTGTGGCTACAAAGCTTTCCAATACCGGTTTGGCTAAACTTGTAAATGATACTGTTACCGGCATGCAAAAATCCGGTGACCTGGATAAACTTATACAAAAATGGGGTCTTAAATAGTGAATGGACCGTTCGCTTGGTTTAAGTGGGTGGCACTTTTCGAAGACTGGCAAATTTTTGCCACCGGCTTTCTAAATACGATATTGCTGTCGCTGCTTGGGCTGGCTTTAGCCCTTGCGCTGGGGGTAGTGTTCGGGGTGCTTGGCACTGCACAATGGAGAATCACCAGGATAATCAACCGGGTATATGTGGAATTTATTCAGAATACACCGTTGGTTATCCAGGTATTCTTTATATATCACGGATTGCCCCATATGGGTATTACTTTGCCTGTTTTCTTAGTTGGGATTTTGGGCGTAGGAGTGTATCATGGGGCATATATTGCTGAAGTGGTGCGGGCAGGCATCGAGTCTATTCCCCGCGGTCAGACAGAGGCTGCTTTTTCTCAGGGCTTTTCGTATATCAGAGCCATGAGGCACATAATACTGCCCCAGGCGAAAAGGGCCGTATACCCGCCGTTAACTAACCAAGCGGTTAATCTAATAAAAAACACTTCCGTATTAGCCATGGTTGCCGGTGGTGAGCTTATGTACCACGCTGACTCCTGGTCCAGCAACTATCTCTATTACGGGCCAACCTATATAGTAACAGGGCTGCTTTATTTGTCGCTGTGCTTTCCTCTGGCCAGGTATGCAAGATATTTGGAAAGTAAAGCGGAGGTGACGGCATGATCCAGGAGCTTTTTAAATTGGAGATTATCACATTTTTGGGTCAGGGGCTGTTAACCACCCTTTATATTGCCGTCATGTCCATTTTGTTAAGCACCTTATTTGGCACAGTGCTTGGGGTGGCGCGGTATTCCAAGAATCCGCTCCTGAGCCGGCTGGCTGCCCTGTATATTGAGACCGTCCGCAATACACCAATGCTTTTATTTATCCTGGCCTTTCGGTTTATGACTCCCCTGCCGCCTATTAATTCCGGCATTTTGGCTATTACAGTCTTTACTTCGGCAGTTATGGCGGAAATTGTGCGCGGGGGTCTTAACTCAATTCACCCGGGACAGTGGGAGGCAGCCAGGTCACAGGGCTTCAACTATTTTCAAACAATGCTGTACATTGTTTTACCCCAGGCGCTGCGTAACATGATACCGCCAATGGTATCACAGTATATCACTGTGGTTAAGGACACATCTTTTGTATGGGCTGTAGGCACGGAAGAGCTTACCGGTAAGGGCATGATTATTATGGGGCAGTATGGTACGACACAACAGGTTTTCGCCCTGTTTACCATGATTGCCATGACTTATTTCGTGATCAATTATTCGTTGTCCGTGCTGGCGCGCAATCAGCAGCGCAAAATGATCCACCAGGGCATGTGAGAATATGGGCTATATGATAAAAGACAAGGGCTTCTCACTATTATAGGTGAGAAGCCCTTGTTGGTTTATTCAACAACCGGCACAGGGACTTGTTGGCAAAAAGCAGAAAAAAATTTTTAGATCGGTTGACAAATTATACTGAAGGGACTATCTTGGTATAAAGAGGTGATATGGTGAAAGCCAATGATAAACAAATTGAGCAAAGGATTCTGGAGCGGACGGCTGAAATAATTTTTGACCGGGGTATCAGGGGTTGGAGCATGGATCAGTTGGCTGCTGATGTTGGTTTAGCCAAAAACACGCTTTACAAAATAATCAATTCTAAGGAAGAGCTTATTGAAAGGGTCATTATCGGTTATATCCGGAGCGTGCAAACCAGGATGGTGGAAATCATTAATCAGGAAAGGGATTACATTATCGCCCTGGAAAAAATTACCAGTGAATTCCCGACACTGTTAAATAGCCTTTACACAGGCTCCATGCAGGAAATATTTTTGGAATACCCCTCTATCGAAAAGCGGGTAAGGGCGCACCAGGATGAGATGACAATAAGAATTATTACTTTTTTAAAGACCGGCATTGATAAAGGCGTTTTAAGAAGTGATGCAAAGCCGGAGTTTTTTTTCGAGATTTTACAAGCCCTGATCCTGCATTTTATCAAAACCGGGACAAAGGGCGCTGAACTGGCAGACAAACTAAGGCTTGCCTTCAACTTTCTGATCAAGGGCATAAAGAATTAAGCTTTTTTAAGCCGTCGCTATACCGGCTCAGCTGGGTGAGTATAATAAGGTTAATTAAAGGGAGGATTTAAAAATGAGCCTTAATCCAGCCTATTCTTTTCTGAAAACCCACGTAAACTTACTGAAAGGCCGCCTGCATTTTCCTAAGGGACGTGTCGGCCATGCGCTAACTATGGAAGACGGCCGGAAATTCGTTATCTTCAGAGAGGTGGTCGTTGATCCGGGCAATAACCAGCCTGAAAACCCTGAAGCCGTTTTTCGGGTGAGGTTCCATGTAGCTAATATGTCTCCTGAGAAGAATAAGCTGTTCTCTCTCATACCGATACCTCTCTTTGTAGGACTGCCGGGATTCAGGTCAAAGTTGTGGATGATTGATGAAAAAACAGGCGATTTTCAGGGCATTTATGAATGGGACTCGGGCCAGGACGCACAAAACTATGCCAACTCAATTGCCATGAGGTTCATGACAGGACGGTCTGTTCCCGGGTCGGTCTCTTATAAAATCTTTACCAAAGATGAATGGGATAAGCTGGGGATAAAATGAAAGCCGATAATTTTTTTTGGTCGTGGTTGAACTCAATGAACTGAGATAGTACAAAAAATACAAAAGGAGAGAAAGGATGATGGCCCGGGCATTGCTGCCCGGGCTTTCAAATGTGCCCGGATATCAGCATTATAGTAAATTGGTGGCAATCAAGTGAAAACTATCTTATATCATAGATACCCTATAGTTGATATACTTACATGATGTAGAGTATTGTTTACATTTGTCAGTTAATATATATTTCAACATGCTGCTTGGAGGAGTGGGTCTATTGAACATTGTAGTTTGCGTAAAACAGGTGCCCGATACCACAGAGGTCAGGATTGATCCTGAAACCAATACACTTGACCGTTCCAATGCCCCGGCTATTACAAATCCTTATGACAGCCATGCAGTGGAAGAGGCTGTCCGGATCAGGGATCAGTATGGCGGAAAGGTTACTGTGGTTTCAATGGGGCCCCCCGGCGCGGCCGAGGTTATAAAAGAATGTATCGCCCTGGGGGCCGATGAAGGGTATTTGTTGAGTGACAGGGCCTTTGCCGGGTCCGATACCCTGGCAACAAGTTATATTCTGGCCCAGGGAATTAAAAAAATATGCCGGGATGAGCCTGTCGATCTTATTTTCTGCGGTAAGCAGGCAATTGACGGAGACACTGCCCAGGTGGGGCCGGGCATTGCCGGTAGATTGAACATTCCGCAGCTGACATATGTAGATAAGGTGGTGGCCCTTGATCCGGATAAAGGGGAGGTAACGGTCCGTCGCAGGATGGATGAAGGTTACGAGATAATAATGTCCAAAATGCCCTGCCTTATCACGGTGGAGAAGGAAATTAACCAATTGAGATACTCGCCTCTGCCCTATATGCTGCGGGCCGCCCGCTATCAGGCCGGAGTCCTTCAGGCTGCGGACCTGGATGTGGAACCATCCATGATGGGGCTTAAGGGATCTCCCACGGCGGTGGTGAAGATATTTTCTCCTTCCCGGCGAAATCAGGGAGTTATTCTCAAAGGGGACGATCACAGCATGGCAAGCCAGTTATTGGATATGCTGACAAAAAAAATGTCCGAATTAACTGATGAAGAGGGGAGATAAGAGTGGCGGTAAAAGTATCACCTGGCTGCATAGGCTGCCAGGCATGCATAGAAACATGCCCCTACGGGGCCCTTTATATAGACGATCAAGGTATGTGCAGGGTTATCGGGGAAAAATGCACGGAGTGCGGGCAGTGTGTGGATTCCTGCCCGGTAGGTGTCCTGGTGCTGCCTGCCGCAGCCAGGCCAGCCGGGGAGGGAAGCAATCCGCCTGGTGCGGAAGTAGATAGGCCTGTGAAAAAAGTGGATAAAGAACCCGGGTCCCCGGAAGGTTATCAGGGGGTATGGGTATTTATAGAGCAGAGGGAAGGGCAAATTGCCGCAGTTTCTCTTGAGTTGCTGGGTGCCGGAAGGCAGCTGGCGGACAAGCTGGGCGTGGAGCTGGCCTGTGTAATCCCGGGGGACAGTATCTGCCATTTGGCCGGGAAGGTTTATGAATACGGGGCTGACAGGGCTTATGTCGTGGATGATCCGGATTTGAAGCATTACAGGACGGCAACCTACACCCGGACTATTGTAAGTCTGGTCAGGAAGTATAAGCCGGAGATATTATTAATAGGCGCTACCAACACTGGCCGGGATTTGGCCGGGGCAGTGGCCACGGAACTGGAGACCGGCCTGACGGCGGACTGCACCGGACTGGACATTGATTCCCGTGAGCGGCTGCTGCTGGCTACCCGGCCGGCCTTTGGCGGCAATATAATGGCCACTATTGTGTGCAAAAAGCACAGGCCTCAAATGGCCACCGTCCGCCCCAGAGTAATGCGTATGGTAAAACCGGTGGCCGGCCGGCAGGGCGTCCTGGTGAGGCCGGAAATAAAAATTTTTGAATCCGACAGGTTAACCAGTGTTTTGGAAATAATCAGGGCCCAGGGTGACCAGGTTAATCTTCAGGATGCGGAAATTATTGTGTCCGGTGGCCGAGGCCTGGGTGACCGGGCAGGCTTTCAAAAAATCTGCTTCGGCCTGGCAGAGGCCATTGGCGCACAGGTGGGGGCCTCCCGGGCAGCTGTTGAGGCCGGCTGGATAGAGCAAAAATATCAGGTGGGGCAGACCGGCATCACGGTGGCGCCAAAAATATATTTTGCCCTGGGGATTTCGGGAGCTATACAGCACCTTGTCGGAATAAGGGGATCGGACATTATTATTGCTGTCAACAGCGATCCAGAAGCTCCAATCTTTAATGAATGCACATTTGGTATAGTGGGGGACGCCTTTAAAATTGTGCCCCTTTTGATAGATCCTTTAAGAGAATTGCTGAAAAAGAAAAAAGGTCTCCATACCGGAACCGGAAGACAGGAGGGGATCAGCTGTGCCTGAAAAATTTGATGCCATAGTAGTGGGAGCAGGGGTAGGAGGATTGTCCGCCGCTTATAAAATGGCCAAAGAGGGCCTGTCTGTTGTAGTCATCGAGAGGGGGGACCACCCCGGGGCCAAAAATGTCATGGGAGGGGTGCTGTACAGCGCCATGACCGAGGAGCTAATCCCGGAATTCTGGAAGGAGGCCCCTCTGCAAAGGCCTGTGGTGGAACAGAGGTTATGGCTTTTGGACGAACACTCCGGGGTAACCCTGGGATATAAGGACCAGCAGTGGGCCGGAGAGAATTATAATTGTTTTACCGTCTTCAGGGGGCAGTTTGATCAGTGGTTTGCCCGCAAGTGCACTGAGGCCGGGGCAGTGATAATAAACCAAACGGTGGTTGATTCCTGCATAGAGGAAAATGGCCGGGTGGTAGGTGTGCGCACCGGCCGGCCCGATGGGGAACTCTACGCCAATGTGGTGGTGCTGGCAGATGGGGTCAATTCCCTTTTAGCAAGAGATCTCGGCTTTCACAAGGAATGGGAAACCCGGGAGGTGGCCCTGGCGGTGATGGAGGAACTTAAACTGCCCGGCGGGGTGATAGAAGAAAGGTTTAATCTCGAACCGGGCATGGGCGCCACCATCGAGATTTTTGGGGAAGGTACCCTGGGCATGCTGGGCACAGCCTTTATTTATACAAACAAAGAGCATATTTCCATCGGTGTGGGGGCGCTGCTGTCCCAGCTTTCCCGGGCCGGGATACGCCCTTATGAACTGCTGGAATATCTAAAAAGCCACCCTATGGTACGGCCACTGATAAGGAACGGGGAGCCGGTGGAATACTATGCTCATCTAATTCCTGAGGGAGGCTATCATTCCATTCCCAAGCTGGCGGGTGACGGAGTGGTGGTGGTGGGAGACGCGGCTCAGCTGGTTAACGGCTTTCACCGGGAAGGCAGTAATCTGGCCATGACTTCCGGCTGTCTGGCGGCAAATGCAATTATCCGTGCCCACAGTATCGGTGATTTTTCCGCCAGGGGGCTCTCCTCCTACCCGGAAAGATTACAAAAAAGCTTTGTTATTGAAGATTTGAAGCAATATAAAGACGCCGCCCACCTATTTGAAACGGAGCCCGTGTACTTTAACCGGTATATACCGGCTGCCAACCAGGTTATGCGTGAAATGCTGACGGTGGACGGGAACAGTAAAAGGGTTAAAGAGAAATTAGCTATTAAAGAAATTATGGGTGGCAAATCCCTTATTTCCTTTGGCCTGGATATTTACAAAGCCTGGAAAGCGGTGAAATAATGAAGAATAAACTGGAAAAAAGGTTAAAAGATATTAACATCAAGGTAAATATTGATGACAAATTATACCTTAACCGCTGGAAGCCGGATGGAGAATCCCATCTGGTTATTGCGGACCAATCCATCTGTCTTGAAAAGTGCCCCGGAAAGGATTGTACGGTATTTTGCCCGGCAGGGGTTTACCAGTTTAGGGACCGGAGGATCACCGTGGGCTTTGAAGGATGCCTGGAATGCGGAGCCTGCAGAATTGCCTGCCCAAATAGGAACATTCTCTGGCGCTATCCCCGGGGAGGATATGGTGTTCAGTTCAGGCTGGCTTAGCATCTAAATAAACATTTTTGCGGTGCGTGTTTAATGAAAGACAAGGGATTTTCACTATGTGAAGTGAGAATCCCTTGTTGTTTATATTAATCGCTGGATGAAGCGGTCATTTTCTCCTGGCATTTGCCGGAGTATTTATATGGTAAATATTCTATAGTATAAACCTGTAGTTTTAAGAAAAATAATAAAAGAACAAGGAGGTATGCTTATGAAATTTACCAGAATACTACTGGCAATCATGGTTATTGCTCTAATGACTGCAGGCTGCGCAGCGAGGCAGGCAAAAGAAGAAGACAAGGATAAGGCTAAAGCTGCTCCAGCCGCTACACTTGCAGCAGTTAAAACTGCTCAGGCTCCTGTTATTGACGGGAAAGCAGAAGCCGCCTGGGACGCTGCCAAGGAAATTCAAGTACAGGTGGCAAACGCTGGAGTATTGCAAAACAATACAGGCGGTAAGTATGTTAACGGAAAGACTACTATTGCCGCTAAGGCCATGTATGATGATCAGAATTTTTACATGCAGCTGAAGTGGGCTGACCCGACCAACAGCATTGCCAGAACACCCTGGATCAAAGAGGGAGCCAACCTGGTTAAAAAGGACCCCAACGAGTTTTATGAGGACAAATTGGCCGTTCTCTGGAACATCAATAATTCCGTAGCCGATTTTAATAGTAAAGGCTGCTCGGTAGTTTGCCACGTTACAGATGTAACGGATGAAAAAACCGGTAAAAAGTTTATCAAGCACTGGACCAATGCCGACAATGAAATTCTGGATATGTGGCACTGGAAGCTGACCAGGCAAAACTCTCTTTTCGGTCCGGACAAGCCTGGTTTAATGCACGACCAGTATATGGACAATGCACCGTTCGATCCTAAAGATAAAAAGGGTGCAGGACGTCATGCCGACCCCGGTCAAAAGGAGTATACCCCCAACGAGTCCGAGGATAAAAAGCAGCCCAAGCTGGTACATGACGGACCGCCTGCCAACGGAAACCCGTATGTTATTGTGGACGGACTGGATAAGACAAAGCCCTTTGATCCTGCGATGGTGGCCAACATGAAAGAGGGCGACTTTATTGTCGGAAACATAGCCTACCAGATTACAGGTGACCCGGCTGACATTAAAGCCAAAGGGAACTATGCCGATGGTACGTGGACACTGGAAATACAAAGGCCGCTAAAAACCCAGTCAAACAAGGATATCCAGTTTGACGATCTTGGAAAGGAATACTATTTCGCCGTTGCCGGCTTTGATAATAGTCAGATCGGCCATGCTTATCAAAGTGGTGTTAACCGCTTGACATTTGCCAAATAGCAGGGCAGCTACCTTCCGGAGATATAGACCGGCCTAAAGAATAACAGCGACAGCTCCTGTACGGGAGCTGTTATTTATTTAACTTCAATAGCAATAAATTTTAATTTATTGGATAATAATAGATTTGTACCCATTAGTATCCTCAATCTATGGAGAGATTACAGATGTGGATTTGGAAGTGCTTTACCTCGATGCGGTTGAGTCTGACGCTATTCATAATAATTAGCCTTGCCAGCTTTGCCGGAAGCATTATTCCACAGGGAGCACCCCCTCTTTTCTATGAAAGAGAATACGGACTGATAAGAGGAGGTATTATCACGGCCCTGGGGCTCAATCAGGTGTTTTCCGCTCCGTGGTTTGTAATGATGGGTTTTCTTTTGGGGCTAAATCTAACCGTATGTATAATGCAACGTATGAAGGCACTGGCGAAGAGACCGTCCTGGCGAAAAAGCGGCTCGGTCGTACTTCATACGGGGTTGGTTTTAGTATTGATTGGCAGTGCTGTCAGTTCTTTTGATAAGCATGGACATTATTTTGAGGCCAGGGAAGGAGAGCTGAAGCAATTATCCCTACAGGGATTCCCCTTTGATTTGTTTATAAAGGATTTTACCATAGAGTATTTTGAAAACAATTTGCCCAGGCAGTACAGGAGCACGGTTCAGGTTATTAAAAGCGGCGTCCCGCAAAAAGAAAAAGAAATATCGGTAAACCATCCTCTAAAATTTGGCGGCGCGAAGGTATATCAAACCAGTTTTGGCTGGTTAATTGAAGGCGAGATAGCCGGTAACCAGAGAAAAGAAAAAGTAGTTTTAAGGCACGGTGACGTGTATCAAATTAGTGCAGATCCCTTATTGATGATGAAGGTCAGGTTTTTCCCGGATTATTCAGAAGAGAAGGGACAACCTGTAACACTCAGTTCTAATCCCCGCAACCCAAAGGTTGCCTGCCAAATATACAACGGCACCGAATACCTAGGTGGAAAGGCGCTGTCTCCAGGGGAATCTGTTTCTCAGGGGGGGCTTACCTTTCTCTTTTCCGGATATCAGGCCATTACCGGGCTACAGGTAAAAAGGGACCGGGGAGTTCCTTATGTCTGGACAGGCTTCCTGTTGGCATTTACAGGTATTGTATTACGCTACCTGGGGCCGGATAATAAAAAAGTAATTTAAGGGGAGTACATGTTTGTGGAACAGAATTTAATTTTCATTGTTTTATTCCTTTATGGTATTACGGCCGCACTATTTGGCTTTAACCTTTGGCCGGGTGTAAGAAAAACCACCCTTATTACAGGCTGGCTTACTCATACGGGATCACTGTTGTTAAGATCTATTGAGGCAGGCAGACTACCCTTTGCAAATTTATATGAATTTACATCCCTGTTTTCCTGGGGGATCATACTGGCCTATTTTATTACCGGCAAAAAAATAAAATCAAGTCTGATAGGAGCAGTTCTGGTGGGGATTGCAGCAGCGGCGCTTGCCTATGCGCTGACGATGCCTTCCGAAATCCGGCCTTTAATGGCGGCTTTACAAAGCAGCTGGCTTAAGTTTCACGTGCTTGTAGCGGTCCTTGCATATGGTTCCTTTGCAATATCCTTTGCCATTGCCGTGGTATACCTGATAAGTTCAAGGAAATCCGTAAATCGGGATAAGCACACTATGGAAAAATTGATTTACCAATCCATAGCCTTTGGCTTTACTTTTCAAACCCTTGTGCTCATTACCGGGGCGGTTTGGGCTGAGCAAGCATGGGGAACCTGGTGGAGTTGGGATCCCAAAGAAATATGGGCATTAATAACCTGGTTTATTTATGCCGGATTCCTTCATGCCAGACATACCCGCAACTGGGGAGGAAAGAAGGCAGCGTGGACCAGTATTCTGGGTTTTGCAGCAGTGCTGTTTACCCTGTTTGGAGTTTCTTTATTACTGCCGGGGCAGCACAGCTATAAATAGAACATAGTTTACTTGAGCCCCCAGACGAGAACTACTACTAGCATTACTGCATAAAATATCATCTCAAATATGATTAGTGGCAGGCTTTTACTGCGTTTGTATTCCTCTGACATGCTCTTCCTCCCTACATTTATTTCCTGGCCTCGTTTTCTCTTTCAGCATCAAGTCTTTCCAGTTCCAGCGGATGTTGTGCTTCCATTTCTTCTCTGGTTATGTTGCCGGTGTACCAGATATTGCTCATCGGAAATACCCTTGGACTAAGGTGAACGTTATAAAAGTGCCAAATGAAAATAGCGCTGATTGCCAATATGGCTTCGTCAGTGTGGGCATATCTTGCCGAATCAATGACCCACCGTGGCACATACTGGGCGGCAATCTGTGGAAACCACAGCATTAAGCCTGACCCGCCCATGATTGCTATGCCCCAGAACACGGCCCAGTAGTCGAATTTTTCTGTATACGAGTACCGATCAAATTTGGGTGGATCTTTTCTCAGTCCCAATAAAAACTGCACATCATGAATTACATCGGTAAAATCTTTGGGACTTGGCAGTGCTAACAGGGATATTTTTTTGGTTACCAGGGGATAAATGGCCAGGTAGAGCAAGTGATAAACTCCAACCACCAGCATAACTGCCGCCGCTGCCAAATGAACGGCAAACATGTTATCGAAACCGCCGAACATCGAGACGACCCCCTGGGAAATGCCACTTTGATCAAACTTAATGGGTAGTCCCGTAATAGTTAAAACTATAAAACTGGTAAACAGCCCGATATGCTGGATACGATGATGGAGATTAAAACGTTGAAAAACAAGCTTTTTTGCCACGGTTTGTTATTTCCTCCTTTCCCTCAGAATTGTACGCAGGTCATGGTATAGCTGCAGTTCGATATGGATAACCAGGGCTACGATGGTTATAATGGTCAGCCAAACAAAAAACTTGGCTGTATAGTACATGGGCGCTCCTGCACCGACAGCGGCAAACTTGAAATGCTCCGTACCCTCGGCAAAGCCGGGGGATGCCTGGCCATGACAGCCGGCGCATGTTTCCGCTATGTTTTCTTTGGCAACTTTGGACTCGGGGTTATCCGGCCCCAAAATGTCGTGAGCGCCGTGACAGTCTACACAAGTTGCCGACCTTTGGCTGCCAAGGTTAACGGCTTTACCGTGGAAGCTCTCCTCATAACTGTCCGTTACCAGTCCTTCATGGCAGTTCGTACAGGTTGCAACGCTCTCTTTTTTAGTAAATGAAGCATCTTCGGGATGCGGAAACCCTTCTATATCTGTGTGGCAGCTTGTACAATTAAAAGCGCCGTGCACCGAACGCTCAACACTTGAAGCTTGCTCCCCATGGCATTGGAGACAATCCTCCTGGGCTTGAGCAGCAGTTGCAGTGGCAGCCGCAGCCAGTAATAATAGCATCATAATCCTCAATACCAGCCATAACCGCCGTTTACTTTGCTTATACATAATCGCACCTTCTAACTAATGGATTTTCTCGTCTCCTGGCTCACGGCTCCCGAAGTGGAAAAAAATTGCAATAAAATGTTGTTGTACAATAGATATTTTATTCTACCGCGAACAAGCCTGCAGTATACGCTGCTGGCTTGTTTGGAGCTAATCTGACTGTTGTAAAAGGTTTAGACGCCAAACATTCCACTAGCCCGGAATGCTGGATTTTGTTTTTTTCTTAACTATCGCTGCTGCATGGTTGACAAATGGCAAACAAAATAATAATATGTTTATAAATAAATAGGCAATTAAAAGGATGTGTTTGCAAATGAATATTTTAGATCTTTTTTGGAATGTTTCACCTGAAGAACTCAAAAAAGGCTATGTCGAAGAAGAGGATTTTTATATATGCCTGCTTTGTGGCAAAAAAATTGAGAAGGGGATTATCTACCCTGAGGAAGATAATCTTTATGAAGCCGGAAGGTATATACGTGTTCATATTGAGAAGGTCCATGAGTCGGTGTTTAAGCACCTGATTCAGCTGGATAAACGAATTACAGGATTGACAGACCATCAGAAAAGCCTCCTGGAGCTTTTTTACCAGGGAAAAAGTGATGGAGAAATTCAAAGGGAAATGGGTATCGGCAGCGCTTCCACCATTCGGAATCACCGTTTTGTATTAAAGGAGAAAGAGCGTCAGGCCAAGGTTTTTCTAGTGCTGATGGATCTCTTAAAAGATAAAAACAAGCGATCACCAGGCTATTTACCTCCACATAAAACCGCCGGGGTGATAGATGACCGCTACAATGTTACCCAGGAAGAAAGTGAGAAAATACTTAAGAAATATTTCCCGGAAGGTACAGGGGGCTCATTAAAAACTTTGAATATGAAAGAAAAAAATATGCTGGTGGCTTTAAGGGAAATAGCAAAAAGATTTAGGGAAAGGTGTGTCTATTCCGAAAAGGAAGTGAACGACATACTTAAAACTGCTTACGAGGATTTCGCCACATTGCGAAGATACTTGATCGAGTACGGGTTTTTGGACAGAAAAGCTGATGGCAGCCAGTATTGGCTGAAAGAGGCCGCAAATGAGATGGAGGGAGAGGCAATGGACAGAAAAAAAGAATTAAAGCAGCTTTATAAGGAGATGAAAACAGAGGGGGGGGTCTACCAGATCAGAAACACCAAAAATAATAAGGTGTTTGTAACGTCCACCCCAAATCTAAAAACAATAAATGGAAGACTAAGTATGCTGAGAAGTGGAGGGCACAAGAACAGGCAGCTTCAGCAGGAGTGGAGCCAATTTGGCGCGGAGGCCTTTATATTTGAAGTGCTGGAGGTTTTGGAAGAAAAGGAAGAGGGATTCATTGACAAGGCCGAGGAGCTTAAAAAACTGGAAAAAAAGTGGCTGGAGAAGCTGCAGCCGTATGGTGAGCGGGGTTACAACCAACCCAAAAAAGGAAAGGAAGCCAGGTAGAGGCAATCTGCTACAATAAATCTTGCCATTTCATTTTCAACTCTTCACACTGTTACGATAGACCCTGAGGAAAGAATCATTGCTGGCGTTCTCCGCCGCCGCAGCATGGCCTGGGTGTTGATAGTGGCGTGGTTAATATGAGAAAGTGAATTGGTAATAAGTTCAGATAACGTCAACAGTGTGGCCCGAAGGTGTTGATTAAGCAATAATGACCAAAGCCAGGAAACGCAGCGGACCACCAGGCTACCATGTAAGGATTTTGTCTATGCAAAGAATTAACGCCAAACGTGCCGATGGTAGCAAGGGGAAAGCGAGGTTGCTTATTCATTGATTATAATACCTTCTTTTTAGCAGTGTGCTGTGTGAGTCCGAAGCATTTTTTCTTAACTATATTGTTTTATTTTCCCAGGAAAATATTCTTGTCCTATTATGTTTAACAGATATTTGACGGGCAAGACTGTTAACAATTAGCTTTTTAACCGGTTAAGTAAGTATTGACGGTGGGAAGAAAAAAAATCTATAATAAGCATACCGGATGGTCGGTATGTAAAAATAAGGAGTTTGAAAAATTTATGAACACGCGGGAACAAATATTGCGATCCGCTGTGCAGCTATTTGGTACAAAAGGTTATCAGTCCACTTCAATACAGGACATCTGTGACCTTGCAGGGGTTAGTAAGGGGGCGGTATTTCACTATTTCAACAGTAAAAGCGAGCTGTTGTTTGAAATTCACGAAGAGATAATAGATATTTTGCTAAAGCAATATGAAATCGCTTTTAAAAACAATAGCCTCAGCCCCTCTCAAAAATTAAGGGAACTGGTGGGTATTTTAATTGATTTGATGTTTAATTACAGGCCGTATATAGTGGTGCTCTTTCAGGAGTATAGAAATATTCAGGATCACAATTTTGAGCTTGTTAAAGCCAAGCGTGACAGATCCGAGGAAATTGTTTCAGCTGTTATAAATCAGGGGATATCAAGCGGAGAATTCAGGCAGGATCTAGAGTTTTCAATCTTGGCCAAGCTGTTTTTCGGTATTTGCAACTGGACATATATATGGTTAAATCCTGAAGGCGATCTTACACCCCAACAAATAGCGGATAATATTTGGAGGGTGTACATGGGAGGCATTATGACCTGTTCACCAGACGCACAGGGAGGCAAGTAGGCTGGATAATTCATTAAATAATCAACTAAAGACAATCGACAATTACAAATATTCAGTTGTCACAATGAAAGGAGAATGAACAATGAGAACCAAGGCACAGTATATTGAGCGGCTGGGTAAGATGAATTGTAACCTATACTGCAACGGTGAGAAACTGGACAGGCTTGATGAGCGCCAGGAGGGCGCCATCAACGTTATGGGCCTGACCTTTGATGCGGCATGGGATCCTGCAAGCAAGGAACTTTGCACGGCCACATCCCACATCACCGGGGAGACTATCAACCGCTTCAATCATATTCACCAGGGCCCGGAAGATCTTCACAAGAAGCAAGATATGACCCGGTTTCTGTGCAATAAGGTAGGGCAGTGCATCCAGCGCTGCATGGGCATTGACGCAGCCAACGCCATTCACGCCGTCTCCTTTGAAGCGCAGAAGTCCCCAAAGGCCAAAACTACATACCACGATAACTGGCTGAAGTGGCTGGAGCGCTTCCAGAGGGAAGATCTTGTGGCAAGCTGCGCACAGACCGACGTCAAGGGCGAGCGCCTGAAGCGGCCTTCTGAGCAGTCCGACCCCGACATGTATGTTCACGTGGTGGAAGAGCGTAGCGACGGAATAATCGTGCGAGGGTCCAAGGTCCATATCTCGGAAGCCTCCATTTCTGACGAGATCCTGGTAGTGCCGAACCGTGCCCTTAAAAAGGGTGAAGAAGCCTATGCAGTCTGCTTTGCGGTTCCCTCGGACTATGAGGGTATAAAGCAGGTTGTCCATTTTCACAACCTCAGAAAACGTGATCACTATAAAAGAGGATTTGAACCCGGCTACACCGACTCGTATATCATCTTTGAAGACTGCTTTGTCCCCTGGGACCGCGTGTTCCTGTGCGGGGAAACCATGTACGGCGGCGCGGCGGCCATGCTGTTCGCCCTGTTCCACCGCCACTCCTACTCCGGCTGCAAGCCTGCCATGCTAGATTATGTTATCGGTCTGGCCAGCCTGGCGGCTGAGATAAACGGCATTGAAAAAGCCCCCCACGTGCGTGAACTGATTTCCAAGCTCATAATGACCGGTGAGCTCGGGTATGCTGCAGGCTATACGGCATCGGCCATGGGCAAGCCCGAAATATACCTCCCCGGCATGGGCTCTGTACCCTTTGGCCCGGGAAGCTGTATCCCGAACTCTATCTATGCAAACGTGGGAAGGTGCCTGACCGGTGAGGCAGTGTTCCACGAGCAGGAAATTCTTTGCAATATAGCCGGCGGCATGCCCGCTACTTTCCCTTATGAAAAAGACCTGACAAATCCAGAAACTAAAGCTTTATTGGAGAAATACCTCAACCGGAATCCCAAAATCCCCGTAGAGGAGCAGATAAAGTTCTGGCTGTCCTTCATCGACTTTACCCTCACCGGATTCGCAGGTTCCGCTATATACGGCGCGTATCACGGCGGCGGCTCCCCGATTATGGAGCAAATCGCCATCACCAGCCAGTATGACATTGAGTCCAAAAAGGACATTGTCAGGGCTATAGCCGGTATGGAGCCAAGACAAAAGTAAGTAGTATTTCCGGGTCCGGAATTGGGAATTGGGAAATGGGAATCAGGATACAATCCCCAATCCCCAATGCCTAATTCCCGACCAGTAAGAACTTCAGTAAAAGGCATTATTAGAGGTGATTATCATAAAAGCCTTGTTTTTAAGGGAGAATAAAAAGTTATCCCTGGAAGATACAGAAATGCCGGTACTAAAGGATTCGGGTGATGTTATAGTTAAGGTGACCGCCTCCTCCATATGCGGGAGTGACATTCATTTCTGGGAGGGAGGACTTCCATGCATACCCGACTTTATACTTGGGCATGAATTTGTCGGTGTTATTGAGGAAGCCGGCAGAAGCGTAAAGCTGTTTAAGCCCGGTGACCGTGTTTCAGTTCCGGCCAACCCCTATTGTGGTGTCTGCGCCAACTGCAAAGAGGGTAAAGTATACGCGTGCGCGATGAAAAGCATGTTTGGCGGTGGTAAAATAGTGGGGGATTTGCCCGGGGCCCAGGCCGAGTATGTGCGGGTTCCGGTTGCGGATGCCTGTCTTGTGCCCATACCTGATACAGTCACCGACAAGGAAGCGCTGCTGGTGGGAGATGTTCTGTCTACAGGCTATTTTGCAGCTCTTAACGGGAGTCTGAAGCCGGGGGATGATATAGCAATATATGGGGCAGGCCCGGTGGGCCTTTGTGCCCTTGCCTGTTCCATGCTTTTCAGCCCGGCAAGGGTTTTCCTGGTGGATGTGGAGGACTACCGGCTGGAAGTTGGGCGCAGGATGGGTGCCACCCATGTGATTAATTCCAGCAACAGCCGGGCAGCCAAAGAAATAAAGAGATTTACCGATGGCAGGGGAGTGGACCTTGTTATTGAAGCGGTTGGCCTTCCGGCCACCTTTAATGAAGCGGTATCCAGTGCAGCCCAGGGAGGCGTCATTTCCCTGGTGGGAATCGGGCCCCCGGTTATGGAGCTGCCCATGGCCAAGTTATTTTTTAAGAATCTTACCCTGAAAGCAGGTCTGGTACCCCTGGCTAACATGTCCAGGCTAATGAAGCTTATTGAGAATAAAAGGCTGGATGTAACGCCGCTGATTACCCACGAGATTAGATTAAGCAATATACTGGAGGGCTACCGGATTTTCAAGGAGAAGGAAGATAACTGCATAAAGGTAATGGTGGTTCCTGGCTAAGACAAAAGAATGACGAAGCTTTCGTATAAATAAAAGGCAAGGGGCTCTCTCTGTTTGAAGTGAGAGTCCCTTGTTTTTTTTTTGCTTTGGCCGCAGGTCTACTTTGTATTCCGGCTGTCGGCAAGTTGGGCCAGTAGTTCCTTCCGGTTGGAAACACCGGCCTTTCTGAGAATGTTTCTGGCGTGAAACTTTACGGTGTGGCGGGAAATAATCAAATCAGCCGCAATTTCCGCGTCGGTCTGGCCCTTGCAGATGAGTTCGTAAACATTTTTCTCACTGTTTGTAAGGCTGTGCCAAAAGGCCGGGTAAATAGGTTGGGCCGCTGGCTCTTCAAAAGATTCGGGCTCTTCATGGTATTGGGGAAGTGAAACTGACAGAGGGTGGAGCAGCAGCACCAGCAAAGGGTTAATTAAAAACAAAAGGCAGGCGCCTATTACAGGCGCAATAGGGCTTGCTAGCGGATTAGTAAGAACGCCCGTGTCCAGGGCTATTCCGGGGGCTGTTATAAAAAAAAGAGATAGTCCCAGGCCGAAGCCAAATGATTTCTGGGTTCCAAGAAAAATTGAGAGCTTTCGCAGGGTAAGCCAGTAAAACAGGTCCAGGGCTCCAAGGCCGGCAGCCAGAAAGGCAAGTGTGGAGGCGAGCACTAACGGCCTTTCAAGGCCAATTACCGATGTGGCCAGGCCAATTCCAAGCGCGCTGAGGCTGATGGTTCCCACCCAGTAAAAAGATCGTTTTCTGGCATAGAAAGCCAGGCCAAGAACTGCAAAAGCATAAATAATGCAGTCTATTCCTATTATATTCGGCCAATTTGAGTAGAAATGGGGCAGCACCGCCCTATACCACAGCCCTCCGGAAAAATAGGCAATGGCCGCCAGGAATGCTACTCCCATAAAGGTATTGAATCCGGCCTTTATTTTTTTTTGCTCTTTCGGTATAATTTGAGGCCCTTTTGTCTCTTTTACCCGGGCAATGTAAAAAGCGCCTGCAAGGGGGGCCAGTCCGGAAAGCGCTGCGGCAGTTTTAACCGCTGCTTCGGGAATGTTGGTGAATCCAACCAGGCCAAGCAATACATTGGTGAGGGACATTGCCACCCCCAGGGTAAGCGCCGGAGCTTTATTGTCAATAAAGCGGCAGGCCCAGGCAATTACAAGGTAGGCCGAGCTAAATCCCAAAAAGCTGCAAAACCCGAACTTTATCAGATTAACCTGTGGAAGAAAGGTCCATGCAGCCGTCAGAACAAAAACAGCAACTCCGGCCAGTTTTATAATTTTTATACTCCGGACGATGTGTTGGGACAAAAAGCCTGCTGCAATAAGTCCAAGGCCGTGACTTGCAGAAAAAAAGTGCCCCAATTCGTAAGCATTTTCACCAAATACCCCCTGCAGGAAAAAGCCATGCATAGGGTAGGTAAGTGTCCATGCAAAAAGCAGGGTGAGGGATAGAGAGTCACCAATCCATTCTTTTAATTTTAGAGTGTTTTTGATATCCGATATCTTCATAATAATAGAGTTTCTTTGTGTGTTGGACAATTTCCTACAAAATCAAAATGGCATCAAGAAATATTTTATATTTTTCAGGGCCAATTGTGGCTATTTAGGGGTTTTTTTAGATAGGGGTAGGTACAGGGGTAGGCATGAATTTACCCGGATTAGGCAAAAAACAGCATCAAGGGGTAGTGGTTTGTTTTTTTCAGAGGGGTAAAATGAACAGGTATTGTTCAAACATTTTCTTGTGGCCTTGAAAGGAAGTTGTAGCTATTGGGTAAATTAGCAGGTATTTTTGTTATTGCTCTGGCAGCGGCACTGTCTGCAGGACTAACTTTATTAATACTGCGTAACAATAGATTTCGCTAGGAGGCCGTTGAAAAAGTCCATAAGCTTTTAGTAATAAATAATGGATTGAGGTTGGAGACTGTGAATGCATGTGAAAGCGGAAAAAAAGCAGTGGTTGGGTTAACCGTAGTTTTTATGGTTGCTTCTGTATGCTTTGCGGTAATTGCCTTTACCGATACAAAAACAAAAGCTTCATCCCTTTTGCCCCAAAGCGGAATACTGGACCTGGCCCGGTGGAATCCCGAAGAGGATGGACTTTTAATCCTGAGGGGAGAGTGGGATTTTTATTGGGACAGGCTCCTGGGCTACAATGATCTGAAGGCCCGGGAAATAGAGGACGGCTTAAAGGCCGGCGTGCCGTCAGTCTGGAATAAATATAAAGTTAATGGACATAACCTTCCGGGTTGCGGATATGCCACCTATCGCCTGAGGATAATTAACTCAAAAACCGGTATGCCCATATCTTTCAGAATTCCCACTATGTCCACCTCTTACAGTATGTACGTTAATGACAGGCTTGTTGCGTCAAATGGTGTGGCAGCCAGGGATAAAGAGAGCTTCAGGCCGGAATTCAGGCCGGTAACCGTTCAGATATCGCCTCCCTCGGAGCAATTCGATATCATTGTGCAGGTGTCCAACTTTATATATGCCCGCGGGGGCATGTGGTACTCTATCAGCATGGGCACTCCCGGGCAAATACAGGATCTTGACAAGCGCATTGTTTACAGGGACATATTCCTGTTTAGCAGCTTTTTCATTATGGGGCTGTATTATCTGAGTATTTTTCTTATGAGACGTGAAGATAAAAGCAGCCTGTATTATGTATTCATGTGCCTTGTTGTAATGGGCAGGACTATTATAAATGGAGACTTCGCAGTGTACAGGCTGCTGCCCTTTATAAGCTTCAGCGGAATAGTCCTTATAAACTATATTACCCTATACTGGTTTCCAACAACCTTTGTGCTGCTTTTAAGCGAGCTGTTCCCCAAAGAGGTGTCCAGGAAAGCAGTCAGGGCCGCTGTTTTCTACTCGGCGGCAATGACAGCGGCCACGCTGCTTGCGCCGGTACACTTTTTTACAGGCTACACCTATCTTGTGCTGGCGGTTGTGATGGTGACAGCCCTATATGGTCTGGCCTGCACTGTTATTGTCTTTGCCAGGGGGAAGCAGGATTCGTTTATTGTGCTGTCCGGAGCCCTGGCATTGATATTGGGCGCCGCTTATGATATTTTGTGCTATTACAGGGTGATTCTGTACAATGTTGGAGAGCTGTCCAGTTTTGGATTCTTCGTGTGTCTTTTCCTGCAGTCCTTCGTCCTTGCCAGGAGGTTTTCCCAGGCCTTCAGGAGTGTAAACGACCTGTCCGGCCGGCTGATAGAGATGGATAAGCTTAAAGACGGGTTTCTTGCCAACACGTCTCATGAGCTGCGTACGCCGCTGAATGGTGTTTTGGGGATAGCCGAGGCCCTGCTGCGCGGCAGTGAGGGAGAACTGAACTCCGGGCAGAAACAGAGCCTTTCCATTATTGCGATGAGTGCCCGGAGGCTTTCCAATCTGGTCAATGACATACTGGACCACTCCAGGCTCAAGCACAGCGATATAAAGTTAAATATAAAGCCTACAAGGATAGAAGGTATTATTGAAACAACAATACAGGTATTCCGCCAGCTGAACAGCACTTTAAAAGTAGAGCTATCAGCCGCTATTGCTGATAAGCTTCCCCCGGTAATGGCCGATGAAAACCGGTTGGCGCAAATACTGTACAACCTTATAGGTAATGCCGTTAAATTTACCAGCCGGGGCTATATAAGGGTTACCGCAAAAGAGAAGGGTGAAATGCTTGAAGTTTGTGTGGAGGACACTGGACAGGGTATACCCCAGGAAAAATTTGATGATATATTCAAGTCCTTTGAGCAGGTGGATACCTCTGTCACCCGCGGTCATGGCGGCACAGGGCTGGGACTTTCCATAACCAAACAGCTGGTTGAGTCCCATGGAGGCAGTATTTGGGTTGAATCGGCCATTGGAAAGGGTTCAAAATTTTATTTTACCTTACCGGTGGCAGGAGAAAAGCATGAAGAGGAAATTACTCCTGTATATGAGCTTATCGCGGCAGATCTGGACAGGCAGCCTGGAACTGTGACGGCAGACAGTACAGGGGCGCATATTTTGTTAGTGGATGATGAAATTATAAACCTTCAGACTGCCGCCTCAATTCTTAAAACCGGAGGATACTTCATCACGGCGGTAAACAGTGGCGCTAAGGCTCTTGAAGAAATTAGCAATCAAAAAGACATTTCCCTTGTCATACTGGATGTGATGATGCCGGAAATGTCAGGTTATGAAGTCTGCCGTATAATAAGGCAGAATAAGTCGCGCTATGAGCTGCCGGTATTGATGCTGACAGCTAAAACAATGACCGAAGACATAATTATGGGCTTTGAGGCAGGGGCAAATGATTATCTGCCCAAGCCCGTTGAGGCAGAAGAGCTGTTGGCCAGGGTAAAGACACTGGTGAGCCTTAAAGCGTCGGTGGATATGGCAAAAGCGGCTGAGTTGGCTTTTCTTCAGGCGCAAATAAAACCGCATTTTCTGTTTAATGTGCTCAATACCATATCGTCCTTCTGCGACACCGATCCTGAGCGCGCTGGGGAACTTATCGATGATCTGGCCAAATATCTGAGGCAAAGCTTTGATTTTAGAAACCAGGATATGTTTGTTCCAATTGATAAAGAAATCAGCCTTGTAAAATCTTATCTGGAAATAGAAAAGGCACGGTTTGGTGATGAGCTGAGTGTGGAATTTAATATTGACCCAAACATACAGATAGAGGTCCCGCCAATGTCCATACAGCCCCTGGTGGAAAATGCCATCCGCCACGGCCTTAGAAAAAAAGTAGGCTGTGGCACAGTAATCGTAAAAGTCCGCAGAGCTTCAGATGGTGTAATGGTAACTGTTATCGATAATGGTCAGGGAATACCTTCAGAAATTCTTGATAAGCTTTTTACGGACAATAAAAAAAGTGGTGTGGGGCTGCGCAACGTTGATTCCCGTTTGCAAAGGCTTTATAGAAAAGGCCTGTCAATAAAGAGCGAAACAAGAAGAGGAACTGAAATTTCATTTAAAATACCGTATGGGGGTGTTTTGCCTTGATTAGGGCAATTGTAGTTGACGATGAACGTCCGTCAGTTGAAAAAATGGCCAAGCGGCTTGGAGAAAGCGGGATTGTGGATGTAAAGGGGAAGTTTACAAATCCTGTGGAAGCGCTGGAATATTTAAAAAAGGTAAAAGTCGATGCAGCTTTTATTGATATTGAAATGCCTGAGCTGGATGGATTTAAGCTGTCAAATCATGTGCTGGACCTTCAGGGCTGGACTGCGGTAGTTTTTGTAACAGCTTACAATGAATATGCAGTAGAGGCTTTTCGCTTAAATGCGCTGGACTATCTCATGAAGCCGGTGGACAAGGAACGTTTAAAAGAAACGCTTAACAGGATAGTACAGGAGAAAGGCATTCCGCTGAATGCATCCCGGACACAACTGCGCTGCTTCGGAAAATTCAAGGTAATTATCGGGTCCGGCGAGGTAAAATTCCGTACCGGCAAGGCAGAGGAGCTGCTGGCTTACCTTATTGACCGCAGGGGTGCCGAGGTCAGCCGCAGTGAAATTATTGACCGATTATGGCCGGAATACGATGGTGACAGGGCGGTTGCCCATTTTAACACAACACTGTACTATGTCAAAAAGGCATTGCTGCAGAATGGCATCGAGGCGCCAATTGAGCATTCAAGAGGCGCCTACAGGCTGGATACGACCTCTATTGACTGTGATTATCACAGGTTTTGGTGGCGGGTATCTGCCACAAACGCCATCAATGATATAACCATAGCAGAATATGAGGAAGCTGCGGCCCTCTATACCGGAGATTACCTGGGGGGCAACGAATTCCAGTGGGCGGAAAGAAACAGGATGCTGTTGAAGGAAAAATATTTAAAAATGCTTTTAGATATGGCGGATTATTATAAATTGAACAAAAAACACAATAAAACAGTGGAGCTCATGAAGCTCGGCCTGGCGCACGAGCCGCTGCACACCTCTGTAAACTACAGATTGCTGGAGGCTTTGATAGAATTGAATGACCGCGTTACCGCAGCCAAATATTATGATGCATTTAAACGAGGCCTTAATAATGAATTTGGACTTGAACCCGATATAACATTTAAAAAGTTGCTGCGATGATGTATATACTTTTTAAATCTTTTATTATAAAAGCTTGACTTTATACACGTAAAATCCTCATATATTAGGCTTCCCGGCTATTCAAAGGGAAAAGCCTGTTTAGTCGTGGTTTAGTGGACAGTTTTATAATAAATTGAAAAATGATTGCAGCATTAAAAAAATGCGGCGGTAGCGTAAATTAAACAGCGTCCTCTAGCGGAGAGAAACTCTAACACTTAGGTATCAAGTTTCAGCCAGTAGTCAGATCACCTTTGTGTACTGGAGGAGGTTTGAAAGTGCGTGTTGTAGGATTAAAAGGATGGACCGAAGAAGTTGCGGCAATACCTGATGCCTGTATGCATTTAGCCACAATCAGCACATGGCTTATAAGTAAAAAAGAAGGGGATTGCTACAGGCTTTTGCTAATTAACTTGCAATCTATAAGGGAAAAGTCTGAAATGGTTCCACGAAAGGAAACTGCAGAGACAGAATATGGGATTGCGCTTTTACCTTTAAATACAAAGCTTGAACCTCCGACTGACATTGCTGGTTCATTTGACGCCCTGGAGGCTGTTGTTACAATTAAACTACACGGGCTAAGTGAAATGCAGGCAAAACGGGCGGCCTTTCTTGCCGCGGTCTATTGCGTCCAGGGAATCCTTCCTGTCAATGACCGCAGCACAGGCGCCTATTATGCATGGAGTGAAAAGATATATTCCTTTGTTGAGCAGTTAAAAACATGAAAGGACTGAAATATAGTATTTACGAAAGGCAAAATTCGTCCGGCTAAAACCGGGCGGTTTTTTTATTTCTGTTAGCTTTTATAATGGCGGGTTACCAGCATACACATATAAGCTTTTGGAATTTTATCATGCTAGTGTCCTGTTTAGTCGTGGTTTAGTGGAGAACTCTACAATAAAACCATATGAATGAAAAGGAATGTCGGTCTATGTATAATGTGGCGGTAATTGATAATGACAGCGACTGCCTGAAAGCCATGGCCAGCCTTTTGGAAGGAAACTGTTACATGCTTTCAGTGAACTGTTTCAGTCGGTCGTCAGATTACCTTGGTGAATTGAAAAAAGGAAATATACATATAGCCTTTATCCGTGTTGGCAGTCCGGGGCTTCATGGGCTGTCTCTGACAAAAGTGACGCAAAAGGTATCTCCGGCCACAAGGGTTGTTTTAATGTCCTGTGCTGAAAGCTATGCGGTAATGGCCTTTGAGGAAAAGGCTTGCGGTTACTTGGTGCTGCCGGCTGAACAAAAGGACCTGGATGAGGTGATTGCAAACATCAGAAGGCGTGATAGCTGGAAGTGGGGTGATTTATTATAGGGGAAGCAGTGTTTCAATTTTTTTTCGTGAACATGAAATAACACCTAATAGACTTGAAGCAGGTAGACCGAGTACTCCTGTGATTTATGCCATTCAATTGAAAGAAGGGGTTAATTATGTGTAAAAGATTGTCATACATTTTAATTATACTGGTATTAACAGCAGCTTTTGGTGCCCGGACGGTTCTTGCCCAGCCCTCGGATATTAGAGGACACTGGGCCGAAAAACAGATTGCCGAATGGACTGAAAAAGGGCTGGCCAGGGGCTATCCTGACGGGTCGTTTAGGCCTGACAGCACCATAACCAGAGCTGAGTTCATCACCATGGTCAACAGTTTCTTCGGGCTAAGTCATAGTAATGGAGCTAGCTTTTCCGATGTCAAAGCAACTGACTGGTTCGCTGGAGAAATGTCCAAAGCAAAGGCAGCCGGATATGTTGCCGGCTATGAAGACAACACTATTAAGCCCAATAACCCTATCAGCCGGCAGGAGGCTGCGGCCATGTTGGCCAGTGTCACAAAGCTGGAAACCTCCGGGAGCCTGGCAGCGGCCAACAAGTTTAAGGATTCCGGAGCTATTCCCCAGTGGAGCAGGGGGGCTATCGGTGCAGTTCTGGACAGGGGCTATATGAGCGGGTATCCCGACCAGACCTTTCAGCCCGGAAAAGATATCACCCGGGCCGAGGCTATATCGACACTGGACCGGGCCGTTAAAGGGGCTGCCGGCAATAAAGTATACGATAAGGCAGGCACATACGGGTCCGCCACAGGGACTGAAATTATAGAGGGCAATGTAACCGTAAGTGTGAGAGATGTTAAGCTGCAGAATCTCGTTATTAAAGGGGACCTGCTGCTGGCGGAAGGTATTGGAGACGGTGATGTTACACTGAAAAGTGTTACCGTTACGGGAAATACCATTATTAAAGGCGGCGGCGCTCACTCCGTTGTGCTGGAAGACTGCAGTATGCCCAGTATTACCATAAACAGAGAAGGGATAAGGGTTGTTGCTTCCGGAAATACAAGTGTCAGTGTGGTAACGCTGGAATCCGGGGCAGTACTTGTTCAGGCCACCATTTCAGGGCCTGGAATTGAAACCGTGACAGTCTCAAAGGAAATTCAGGCCAATGCTGCCATAAGCCTTACAGGTGATTTCCAGACAGTGAATGTTGAGGCTGCCAATATTAATTTAGGAGTTACTGAAGGGACGATAGCCAGCCTTATAGTGTCTGAAAATGCTAAGGGATCGGTGCTTAACGTTGCCAGCGGGGCCAAGTTGAACAACTTAACCCTTAACGCTGCAGTTTCAGTAAAGGGGCAAGGCAAGATTGAAAAAGCAGTCATTAATGTATCAGGATCAAAAATAGAGCAAGCCCCCACTAATTTAGTAAAAGCCCAGGGAGTAGAAGTTTCTATCGGGACCACCAGTGTGATTTCTAGCGGTGGAGGCGGAGGAGGTGGCGGAGGAAATACGCCTAATAATACAGAGACCTTTAGCCAGGCCGGGGTTTTTGGCCCGGCAACCGGAACTGAAACGCATAACAAAAATGTTGTTATAGCTGTTGCGGGAGTCACCCTTCAAAACATGGTAATTAACGGAGATCTGGAAATTGCAGCAGGTGTTGGGAATGGAGAGGTTACATTACGGAATATTACTGTTAGCGGTGCTACAAAAATAAATGGCGGCGGGCCTAACAGTGTTACTATGGAAGACTGCAATCTTCCCAGCCTAACCGTCAACAAGGAAAATGTAAGGATAGTTGCCCAGGGAAATACCAGAGTAAATGTGCTGACCCTGCAATCCGGGGCAACTCTTGTTGAGATTAGCGTAACGGGACAAGGCTTTGAAACCGTCACACTTTCACAGGTGATACCGGTAGGAGCAGTAATAGAGCTGGACGGCAATTTTCAGTCGGTAAATGTGCAGGCCGGAAATGTTAATGTGTCAGTTGCAGGAGGAGCGGTGGACAGCCTGACTGTTGATCAAAGCGCCCAGGGAGCCTCTGTTAATGTCTCTTCTCAGGCCCAGGTAACAACACTGACACTTAACTCGGCGGCGGCAGTAAGCGGGACAGGCACAATACAAACAGCCAATGTCAATGCCTCGGGGGCAACCATAGAGCAAACACCGGCCACTGTAAACACCGATACCGGAGTGACAGTGGCCATAGGCAGCAGCGCCAAGGAAATAACAGCCTTTAGCTTTGCCGGGCAAACAGGGGCGGCAGTGATAAACAGCGCAACGGGAACAATAGCAATTGAGGTGGCCAACGGAACAGACCTTACCGGCCTGGTGGCAACCTTCAGCCTTTCCGCCAGGGCATCGGCAGCTATAGGAGCAGTACAGCAGGTAAGCGGAGTAACGGCAAACAACTTCAGCTCCCCGGTGACCTATGTGGTAACCGCGGAAAACGGAACAACCAGGAGCTGGGTTGTGACTGTAACCGTGGCGGTGGCAGCAGGCAGTGGTATTGATGTAAATCTATATGAAATTTGGTCGCAAACTTCAGGAATACTTATTTCCATATTCAGAACTACAGATGAAGTCGATTCAGCAATTCCGGAATTGGCCATAGAAGATTTTATACTTATAAAAGACTTTGGTCAGCCCGGAAATCAGGTGATTGCAGGTATAAGTCTTTACAAGGATCCTTTTGGCGGAACCTGGGAGTATGAAATATTGCCTTCTGCAGGAGAAACCTTTGCTGAGGGAAATTACAGGCTGGGATTCAGTAAAGAAGGATATCAGCCGGCACATATTGATGTGCAGATTGGCGCAGCAGCGCCGGCAGCAACCCTGGTAATAGGACAGATTGCACCGGACCCGGTGGCGGCGGGCAGTCAGCACGTTGTCTGTGTTCCCATAGGCTCTTCCAATATAAACCCGGGCTCTCAGGTAGTAGTAAGGCTTTATGACAGTATTGCGATGAATAATCAGGTGGGTGTCCAGGCAACCGGGAATATAACTGCCGATGGGACAGCAATTGTAAGCTTTACTGTGCCCGATACAGCAGCCGCAGGAAAACATTATTTTGTAGCCAATGTAGAGGGAACATATTCAGATCCCAAAATGTTTGTTGTAGGGCCGGATGCGAGCAAATCCACCGTTTCAGCTGCAACAACACCCTTAACTCCATTGGTTAACGGAACATTTACCTTCCAGATAAATGTAAGAGATGCCAATGACAATCCAATCAGCGGATTACAGGAGCAGGACTTCATTGTTACAGAAGATGCAATCGGAGAGCTGACTATAGCCGTAATAACTGAGGACGGCGCAACCGGAAACTATACGGTGACGGCCGCCTACGATGCCGAAGACACCATAACCATTAATGCGGGTGTTCTGTACACACTAGTGGGTAGTATACAAAATGTAACGATAGTGTCGGACATAGTCTCAGTAACAGGAATAGCAGTAAAAACAGGGCCCGCGAAAGTGTCCTACACAGAAGGCGAAAATCTTGACCTGGCAGGCCTGGTGGTAACCTTAACCAAATCGGATACAAGCACAGAGGACGTCGACTTTGCAGACTTTGGCGCAAAGGGCATTACAGCAGCGCCGGCAAGTGGAACAGCCCTAGGAACAGCAGTAACGCAGGTTGTAATCAGCCATACAGCAACCGGTGTAACAGCAAGCCAGGCAATCACAGTTAACCCGGCCCTGAGCGACCAGGCCGAAATAACAGCCTTTAGCTTTACCGAGCAAACAGGGCCGGCAGTAATAAACAGCGCGGCGGGAACAATAGCCATTGAGGTGGCCAGCGGAACCGGCCTTACCAGCCTGGTGGCAACCTTTAGCCTGTCTTCCGGAGCGCAGGGGGTGTCGGTAGGAGAAACAACTCAGGTAAGCGGAGTCACGGCAAACAACTTCAGCGCTCCGGTAACCTACGTTGTCACCGCAGAAGATGGTTCAACCAGGAGCTGGGTGGTGACCGTAACCGAGGCCGCGCCAGTGGAACCTCCGGCTGGAGATCTGCTTGACGCAGACTCCTGTGCCGGGTTTATAGGTGTTGCTTATACCAGGGACGGTAAAATATATTATAACCAGCAGAGCTCCAGCGGCGTGTGGGGAAATGAGATGGAAATAGGCACGGGAAATCAGGGGAAAATAGCCATTGACACAAATAATAATCCCCACATAGCCTATACCACCAATAATAGAATAGGCTACAGATATTATGATGGAAGCGCCTGGAGCAGTGAGCAGCTTATCGAATCCAATAATGGCGGAGTCTGCTCAAAGCCGGATATTGCTGTAGACGGCAGTGGATATGCACACATAACATATACTGATACAATGGGGAATACTCATTGGTGGCAAAATAAGCCGGACATAATGTATGCTACAAACTCCTCTGGGAGTTTTACCAATCAGGTTATTTTTGATGGATACTATGAAAACACGGGTGGTTCCGGTTATCAGGGTGATTATTTTAACAAGGGCTCATTTATTGCCTTAGACTCAGTGGATAATTATTTCATTGTTGCCCACAATCAATTTTTTAACAAACCTGATATGCAGTTAGCTGAAAGCACCTATTCTATTAAAGTAAAATCCAATCTTGGTAATGGCTCCACCACATCTTCAACAGCAGATGTTTTTGACAGCTATGACCTGGCATCAAGTGGCAATAAGATAGTAGCTCTCTATAAACAAAGTGCTTTTAAAGTATCTGAACTAACTGTAAGTGGTACTGAGATTAACTTTGCAAACACCAGCGATATTTCAGGCACATCAGTTAGTTCTGCTGCAACGGATGGCAGTAATGTTGTAGTAGGAGGAATATCCTCTTCCAAACTGCAAACGCATTATAATGGGGCACCGCACGTCTATAATGATATTATGGTAAAAGGAACAAAAGTATCTGTGTTAAGTCTAAATGGATCATTCGATGCAGTATATACAGATAATAACGATGGCATGATCAAGATAATAGCTGTAGCACAACTGTAACAAGAGGCAGGGATGCCACCTCTGTGCAAAAATAAAAGGGATTCCCAAGATTAATGTTGGGAATCCCTTTTATGATGGCCTGTTGACATTCCAATAAAAAAAAGATAAAGTATGCGGCAGAACGGCGTTTAATAAATAACAGTGTTCAAAGGTTGGATAATCTTGAGCACCACTTATATTTAACAATAGAGGGAACGGTACTGGGAAGGGGGCTTACAATTGTCCAGGGCTGCACTTATAATAATCAGCATTCTTGTGCTGGCAGTAATACTGGTAATAATAATTCCTTTTATAGCTACTGCTTTATTTAATCAGGCTGTAAAAAAGGAAGTGGCAGAGTTTTTCAAGGAGGCAAAAAATGAAGATGAAATTATACAAAGCAGTGATTTGGAAGGGCTGCCGCCCGGCGTGCAAAGGTGGCTGAGAAGCTCCCGGGTGATTGGAAAGGAAAAAATAAGAACTGTTCGTTTAAAACAAAAAGCATCTATGAGGCTGAAAGAGGAAGGGGCCTGGCTGCCTGCGGAAGTGGAGCAGTACTTTAAGACTGATGAACCCGGATTTATTTGGAAGGCCAGGGTCAAAATGGCTCCCCTCTTATACTTTACAGGACGAGACAAATATTATGAAGGCAGAGGAAATATGCGCATTAAGCTTCTTTCCCTGATCAAGGTTGCGGATGCCAGGGGGAAAGAAATAGACCAGGGCACTTTGTTAAGATATCTTGCCGAGACTGTGTGGTTTCCAACCGCGGCGCTGAACAGCTATATCAAATGGGAAGAAGTCGATGCCAGTTCGGCCAGGGCTACCATGAGCTACGGGGGGATAACCGCATCCGGGGTATTTACATTTAACGAGAAGGGTGAGGTTATAAACTTTGCTGCTGATAGATACGGGGAATTTAATGGGCAGTACCGGCTGGAGAAATGGTCGGTTCAAATGAGGGAGCATAAGGAGTTTAATGGTATAAGGATTCCTTTCAAAGGGGAAGTTGTCTGGAAATTAAAAACCGGGGATTTTAGCTGGTATCAATTCGAAATTAAAGAAATTGAATACAACAATTCTGCGGTATATTAGGATTAAAGAGGATTTGCTGTTTTTGTTATCGAAACACTCCAATTGGGAAAAATAAGGTTATGAGGAGCCGTTCGGATGCTAGAAAAAGATTTGATACTGGAAGCCGGATACAGCCCTACCTATGATGAGATAGTTGATTATATGTCTGAGCCCGCACAGGCCCTGTGGCAGGAGCTGATTTCTTTTATCCGGCAGGAGTATAAAGCTTCTCCAAAGATAATGTACAGCAAGTGCTCTGCCAAGCCCGGGTGGAACGTGAAATATCAGAAATCCGGCAAGTCGCTTTGCACAATCTATCCTGAAAGGGATGGTTTTGTTGTGCTGGTTGTTATTTCACTGGATCTGGTACCGGTAATACAAGCAATGTCCGGGGTATTTGAGAAAGAAATACTTGATCTGGTGGAACGCGCCACGCCCTTTAACGGCACAAAATGGCTTATGATTCAGGCGGGGAGCGATAAAATTGTAAATAACGTGAAGGATCTTTTATTATTGAAGTACCGAAAACAAAAAAAATAAAGATGAATAATAGATAAAAAAACAAGGGATTCTCAAAGATTCAGGTGAGAATCCCTTATTTATTTGCAACTTAATAAATTCTAAGAAAATCTATTGCATTTAGATATAGTCTAAAATACAATATTACATAGATAAACGATGCATCGGTATTCGACAAATAGACTCAAAGCAGCATCCCCTTTTAATTACGCCAGGATGTTGCTTAATACTGGTAAAGGGGTGTTTATAACCTATGGAAGGACAGGTAAAAGAAAAAAGGATGAGAAAGAAAAACATCAGCCGGAAGAAAAAAATATTATTAGGGATATTCATAATACTATTGGCGGGAATTGTATATGAACAAACCGGGGAATATCTGGACAGTAAAAAATATAAGCCAGCCGGACAATTAATCAATGTAAACGGCAATAATATTCATATCTTTACAGAAGGAGAAGGAAGCGCGACGGTAGTATTTACATCGGGCTGGAAGGTGCCGAGCCCATATGTTGACCTCTACCCGCTGTATAGTAAAATATCAAAGCATACGAGAGTAGCGGTTTATGACAGGCCGGGATATGGATGGAGTGCTGTGTCGGATACTCCCAGAGATATTGATACTATAACAAAAGAAATACATGAGCTGCTGGAGAAAGCAGGCCAAAAACCTCCGTACATACTGGTTGGGCACTCCATAGGATCACTTGAAGTGTTAAGATTTGCACAGCTTTATAAAAATGAAGTAAAGGGTGTTGTTTTGATAGATGGCTCAAACCCCGAGATGTATTTGAACATGGTAAAGCCGTCAGCATTTGCCTACATGCGTGCTTCAATATTTAATAATTCAATATACCTGCTTAACAAGTGCGGAATTTCCAGGGTTTTGTTTAATACTGTGTTTAATTATTCTTCTACAGTACTGTGCACCGCCAGAAATAATCTGTCACTGGCCCCAGAGGATTTTAAAAAGCTTGATGAAGCAATGTTTTTAAGAACTTTTAATAACAGCAACCAGGTTGATGAAGGGGATAATAAGGAGAAGAATGCTTTAGAGGTAGCATCAAGGGGGTATATAAATAATATTCCTCTGAGAATAATTACATCTGAAGAGCTGAATAATTACAAAGAGAGTAAAGAGAATCAAATGAATTTAAAGAAGTGGTCAACCGACAGCAAACAAATTGTTGTTAAAGGTTCAGGGCATGCCGTTCACTGGGCCAGCCCGGAAGTGATAAACGCAGAGATACTGGATATTTTAAATAAAAAGTAATATCAGCTGACAGTTATAATGTGGTTTGCGGGCTTCTCACGATATACAGTGAGAAGCCTTTTTAACGGAACGTCTTTGTTGAAATGCGCAGATTTTCAACAAATTTTCAGTTTTCATTCAGTACGGTTTCAGTATTGACCAGGATACTATAAAATAGTGATATCAATTAAGGTGGTAGGTAAGGAATGAAACAATTAAAGGGAATAAAAATATTATTAGTGGACGATGAGCCTAATATACTGCAGTTTTTGGAAATTGGACTGCAAAATGAAGGCTTTGAAGTGCAGACCGCCCAGGACGGAATGACAGCCATTTCAATGTTGAAGCAATTCCAGCCGCATGTCGTTATACTTGATGTTATGATGCCCGGTATGGACGGATTTGAAGTTTGCCGGATGCTTAAAAAAATGGAGAATGTGGCTGTTATTATGCTGACGGCAAGGGATGAGGTGGATGACAGGGTTAAGGGCCTTACCATTGGGGCCGATGATTACATGGTGAAGCCCTTTAGCTTTGAGGAGCTGCTTGCCAGGATACATGCAAGAATAAGAAACCAGTTTCCAAATTTATTCGGTGAAGTGGTGATCGGGCCTTTTCATATTGATGACAGGCGCAAAGAAATAAGGCTGGAAAACCGCGTTTTAGAGCTCTCGGCCACAGAATATGAACTTCTAAAATATTTGGTTTTCAATCATGGACTGGTTTTAAGTAAAAGGATAATATTGGATAAGGTGTGGGGCTATGATTTCGGGGGAGAGGAAAACATTGTTGAGGTGTATATCCGCTCACTGCGGGATAAGTTAAACGACAAGGACCACCAGTTGATTCGAACCCTGCGGGGAGCAGGATACCGGGTTGATCTGCCATGAAATATAAAGAAAGCTCACTTAAGACTCAGCTGTTATCCCGGTCATTGCTGATACTTGCCGTTTTGCTGGCGCTCATAGGGCTTTTTCAATATGTTTTTATGAGAGATGTTATTTACAGAAATAAGGCTGCCAGCATGCAGGGCCAAATAATGTCTATTCCCCGCTTTACCTGGGAGCAATTCGATACAGGCCAGGATAATGACCGTATGCGCCAACCGCCTTTTTATAACCCGGAGACAAACCTGGCATTCATAGATTTGATGGGCAACTATCACGTGTTGTCGAGCGGGCACGGGCGCGTAAGCACAAACCCTCCAAGATTGGACACCCAGGAGTATCTGAATGAATTGAAAAAAAAGCCTAAAAGAATTAATTATAGAGTTGTTGATAACGCAGAGGGAGAGGAACATTTAGTGGTATTACAGCCGGTTACCATGGGCCCCGGGCAGGTGTTCGGCGTTATTCAGGCCAGTACCTTGACAGCTCCGCTCAAGGAGCTGCTCATTCGCCAGCTGTTCACCTTTTTGCTTCTTTCCCTCATTGCCATGTTTATTGGAGTGCTTGGCTTTTTACCGGTTATCAGAAAAACACTGGTTCCACTGTTCAACATGGTGGATACCGCGGAACAAATTGATGCGGGGAATTTGGCAAGGCGTTTTCCCACCCGGCAGGGACAGGTGGAAATTGATCGCCTGGCTGAATCCTTTAACGGTATGCTGGAGCGGCTGGAGGCCTCCTTTGAGGCGGAAAGGGAAACAAAGGAACAGATGCGGCGCTTTATAGCAGACGCCTCCCACGAGCTTCGCACTCCTTTAACCTCTATTCGCGGATTCCTGGAGGTTTTACTCCGGGGCGCGGCCAATCAGCCCGATCAGCTGGATAAGGCGCTAAAAAGCATGCAGGGCGAGTCAGAGCGGCTTAATAAACTGGTACATGACCTTCTTCTCCTGGCTAAGCTGGACCGCGCACCTCACATTGAGCTCACAGAAGGCATGCTGGATGTTATTGTCCGGGATATGGAGCCGCAGCTTCGTATTTTGGCCGGCGGCAGAAAGCTTAGCTTATCCATCGAGCCGGATGTGAAATGTAAATTTGATGCGGATAAAATGAAACAGGTGATATTAAATCTGTTCCACAACGCGGTGCAGCATACCGACCCAGAAAAAGGCCATATCAGTATTTCACTTATAAGAAAGGAAAACGGCGTGCTGTTGTCCATTCAGGATAATGGGCCGGGTATAAGCAGTGAACACCTTCCCCACCTCTTTGACCGGTTTTACCGCATTGATTCTTCCCGGACCCGTAAATATGGAGGGTCAGGGTTAGGCTTATCCATCACCAAATCTATTGTAGACGTTCATGGTGGAACAATAAACGTTGAAAGTAAAGAGGGAGAAGGGTGTACATTTAATATCCGGCTTCCGGAATAACTTTAAGACGTCAAAAATGGAGAGCTATAAAATCTCACTGGCTAACTACGAGCACTCTAAAAAGAATTGTATCTGGGACAGGAAAAGGTTTGCCCTTGGACAGATCTCAAAGCTGAGCCTCATGCAAAGCGAACTGGATTATTTGGATATGGAAAACAAAAAGAACTCCGCCGGGTATGATTTTTATAAATCTTTAAGCGCCATACGCCTGGCAGAGGCGGGAATATTGCAATAGATTATCCAAATTCATATTCTTAGTGGTGACGCACTTTGCGGTCGATAAAACATTATGACTGAACGGGGGAAAATACGGATCATTCTAACAAGGTCTTTTCACTGTTAAAGTGAAAAGACCTTGTTGTTTTTAAGGAGAATTCAGACAACCGGTCCGCCTAAAATGGCCACAAATAAATATAAGGAATACCCGGAATTCTGGATTCTGACTCCTGAATTCTGAATTCCGACCGGAAAGAATTTCAGTATAAGTCATTTTTAGAGTAGGCTGCATTAAAAAAAGTTATCCGTATGTCATGTGAGAATTGATTTTAGAGCGGATATGGAATACAATTATACCTAGATATACAATGCATTGATATGGAATCTATGCCGAAGGGGGATGGCCGTGAAAATAAATAAAGAGCTGCTAAAAGGGAGTACAGTAATATTAGTTTTAAGTTTACTGGACGGTGAGCCTATGTATGGCTATCAAATGATAAAGGAAATTGAAAAGAAATCCAGCGGGGTTTTTATGTTCAAGGAAGGAACACTCTACCCTATTTTACACTCATTGGAAGCCGATGGCATGATTGATTCCTACTGGTGGGGAAATGAAGGCAGCCGGCAAAGAAAATACTACCGGATTACCAAAAAGGGAAATAATTTTTTGAAAGAAAAACAGCAGGAATGGGAAACGTTTCGCTCAGCAGTTGATAAAGTTCTCACCGGGGGGGCGTATGGATGGTCGAAGATCAGAATACAAGAATACTAGGATATATAGATGACGTATGTTCGCAGATTAAATTCCGTGAGGTTCACCGGGAAATAAAGCTTGAACTTAAAGCCCATATTCAGGATATTGTTGACGAATACCTGTCAGAAGGGCTTTCTGAAAAAGAAGCTGTAAGCAAGGCAATTAATCAAATGGGTAGTTCCGATGATGTAGGAAAGCAGCTTAATAGAATTCATAAGCCCAGGCCAGAGTGGAGCATACTGTCTTTATGCCTTCTTTTCATGGGACTGGGCTTGCTGGCAATGTATTTTATTGAAAGGCAAGCATTATTTACAGCTTTCCCTCTTCATATTTTCTCTAAAAGCCTGGCTTTCATCATTATCGGGGCGGGCATTGCAGCCGGATTGTATTTATTTGATTATAGAAAACTGGAGCCCTATTCCAGACAGATGTATCTGTGTACCATAGCAGCTATGTTTCTGGTAGTTATTTTCGGTCAGAATTATAATGGTAGACTCCATTTGGGAGTAGGCCCAATTTATATTGACATTGTAGAGATCAGTCCCCTATTACTTAGCATAGCTTTAGCCGGCATTTTAAACAAATGGGCTTGGGGCCGGCCTAAAAATTTATTGCAGGGCCTGCTGCTATGTGTGGCGCCGCTGGTTCTTATATTGGCAAGCCATTCATTTTCCACAGGCATTATTTACTCGGTAACCTGTATTACAATTATGATGGTTTCGGGGGCAGGACGAAAATACTCTTTATTACTGACAGGTTTGATAGCAGCTGTAATTATGTTGCCGATTATAAGTGCCCCTTACAGATTGCAGCGCTTAGTTACGTTTATTGATCCTGAAAAAGATCTTTCAGGCAGCGGCTGGTTGTATATGCAGCTGAGTAAATTAACCGGTGGCTCAGGTCTTTGGGGACAAGGGCTCACTCTAAAACCGGAATTTATACCAGGACTTCACACCGATTTTGTTTTTTCCTACATAACTTTTACTTTTGGCTGGATTGCAGGGGGGGTTCTGGCGGCGTTGGCTGTTATATTCATAATACGTTTGGCGCGAATAGCAACAACAGTTAAAAGCAGTTATGCCAGGCTGCTGGTAAGCGGATTTGCAGCCATCTTAGCCGTCCAGTTTACATGGAACATTTTGATGAATTTAGGATTCGCCCCTATAACCGGGGTTGGACTGCCCTTTATCAGTTATGGCGGCTCGCAGCTTATTTTTAACGCTGCAGCAGTAGGAGTGATTTCCAGTGTTTACAGGCGAAGAAATATCTCAAAAACTTTAATTAACAGCTAAAAATGTTAGATTCTGACCCGCCAGGGTAAAAATTATTGAACCGAGGGATAAGGGATTGTTGTGATTGGGCCTCTCGCCATTTCAGATGAGAGGCCCTGCTGTTTTTTCAAGTTTTCCCTAGACTACCCTGACGACTTCCCTGACTTCCGGGACGTGCTGTTTTAATGTGCGCTCTATACCATTTTTCAGTGTATTCATTGCTCCCGGGCAGCACCCGCATGAACCTTTCAGTTTTACGCTTACTACACCGCTTTCATCGACATCAACAAATTCAACGTCCCCGCCATCTTTTTGCAGCAGCGGGCGGATTTGTTCCAAAACTTTCTTAATGCTTTCTTTCATTATAATTTCCTTTCGATTATATTTTGGGGGTGGGTATTCATTTTAATCCGGTTACTATGAGACCGGAATGGATTTTACGGCTAGCAGAGCTTTAGCCACCGGGCATTCGTCACTGTGTTTATCTCCACACTTAAGGCAAAGGTCAGCCACGGATGCTATGGCCTTTTCTTTTTTATCAGCATCAAACAATGTCATTTAGGCCTCCTTTCTCTTACATATTTATTGAATAGCCTTAATCATAAATTAAGACGGGTTTAACCCGTCTTTGGATAGTAAAAAAGAAAAGTTTTTTCCGGCCCCCTGGGATTTACTCCAGTCCAGTGCTGTTCAGGATGTAGGTGCCTATATTTCTGTACCGGGTGCCGGTCTGCAGGGACTTGCGCAGGGTCGACCGTGCCTTATGCAGCCGCCACTTGATTAGTTCCTGGGAGCAGCCCATTATTTCGGCCACCTCCTTGGTGGAGCAGCCGTTAATTTCCCTTAATATAAAAACCTCCCTCTGCTGTTCGGGGAGCCGGGCGATACTGCTAAACAAAATTTCTTTAACAGCATTCTTCTGGCATGCCTGGTCGGGGTTTTCTGAGGCCCCACCATCGGGCAGCCCGGAGGTGGCATCTTCGGTGGGATTTTCCCTGCGCACGCTGCTTTTTCGCTGATAATCGATGGTGACGTTTACAGCGATGCGGTAAAGCCAGGTGGAAAATTTTGATTTCCCGTTGAAGGTGCTTTTTGACCGGAATGCCTTTATAAAAGTTTCCTGGGTAAGGTCCTGCGCCAAATGATAATCACCTGTCATGCCATAAATCAGGTTAAGTATTTTTCCTTCATTACCGGCTATCAGCTGTTCGAAGGAAAGATTGTTTTCCTGGCTGTCCGGCCCGTACAGGTTGTCCTTTATCCTCATAGGATTACCTCTCTTCCTCCTTAGGGAATTAGGAATCAGGAATTGGGAATTGTATAAGCCACATGCAGTAATTGAGTTTTATCACCAATTCCTGATTCCCATTTCCCAATTCCGGACCCTGAATAATGCTAGCAATGCCGCTTACAGCGGCACGGGCCGCAGGACCGTTTTTTTATTATTTGCCCGGTTTTCCGGCAATAAACCGATCCAGCGAAATGGTGCCTGAGCCCTTTACTACGAAATACAGGGAGAGAAGGAATAAAACAAAGACATATTCCACGCCGTCCCTGGGTCCACTCAGATCCAGGAAAAAGCCGTTGGCCAGGTGAACCTTAAAGGCTGCCCCCAGCATGGTAGCGGCCAGCCCCAGAGCGGCGGGACGGGTTAAAAGACCCAGAACAATTGCTATACCCCCGAAGAATTCGATGAGTATAACAAAGCCCGCCAGAGGCGCCGAAATATTCAGGGCCTGGCTGAAAAAGCCGATGGTAGCGTTCCAGCCGTGGCCGCCGAACCACCCGAAAAGTTTTTGTGAGCCATGAGCGACGAATACGGCCCCCAGGGCTATACGCAGGATCAGGTCCGCTTGCTGTGGAGAAGTGCGGAATACTTTTTGTATCTCGGACAACATTATTGTCCCCTCCTTTTTGAATTTTAGAATCAGGGAGAATAATCCCTTTTATCTATTTAGACGAAGGGGATCCTGAGTTGGATAGTGGAAATAATCAACATGAAAAATAGCATGTATTTTGAAGGTATTGCCCGGGGCATTACAGAACAGAATCAGGGGGAAGGGTTGCTATTTTATATGAATGCCCACGGGGAAAGGGATTAAAATGAATTTATTAAGCGCTGAAAATATATCAAAAAGCTATAGTGAAAAGATACTTCTTAATAAAATAAATCTTGGAATTAATGAAGGGGATAAAATTGGTCTGATTGGTATTAACGGCACAGGTAAGTCCACACTTCTTAAAATAATTGCCGGTGTGGAAAAGGCGGACGGGGGTGAGTTAATCAGGGGAAACTCGGTTAGTATTGAGTACCTTTCCCAGAATCCGGATTTCGACCCTGAGGCTACGGTGCTGGAGCAGGTTTTTAAAGGGAACTCCGATATCATGAAATTAATAAGAGAGTATGAAGAAGCCGTTCACTGCCCGGATGCGTCCAGTGAGAGGATTTCCAGACTGGCCAACGACATGGATGTCATGAACGCCTGGAACATAGAAAGTGAGGCCAGAACAATACTGTCAAAGTTGGGCATTTCTGATTTTGGTGCCAAGATAGGTACCCTGTCAGGAGGGCAGAAAAAGAGGGTAGCCCTGGCGGCGGCACTGGTGAATCCCTCAGAGATACTTGTATTAGATGAGCCTACAAACCACCTTGATAATGACACCATTGACTGGCTGGAGCAATATCTAAACAAAAGAAGCGGAGCCCTGCTGATGGTTACCCATGACAGGTACTTCCTGGACAGAGTGGTAAATCTGATCATAGAGCTTGATAGAGGAAATCTCTATTTATACAAGGGAAATTACAGCTATTTTATTGAGAAAAAAATTGAAAGGGAAGAGCTGGAGGGAGCCAGTGAGAGAAAAAGAAAAAGCATTCTCAGGAAAGAGCTGGCATGGATTAAAAAGGGTGCCAAGGCCAGGACTACCAAGCAAAAGGCCAGAATAGAACGTTTTGAAAAGCTGAGCGGGCAGACAGGGAAAGCAGCGGATGAAAAGCTTCAGATTTCAGTACCGTACAGCCGCCTTGGAAAAAAAGTAATTGAGCTGAATGATATCAGCAAATCCTTTGATGAGAACAGGGTATTAGATAAATTTAGTATTATTGTGTCAAGAGATGACCGGGTTGGCATAGTAGGGCCAAATGGAAGCGGCAAGACCACGCTGTTAAATATTATTAGCGGCAGGGCCAAGCCTGACAGTGGAGCGGTGGACGTTGGGGAAACAGTAAAGATAGGATTATACTCCCAGGAAATTCAACATATTGACGGGAGTTTAAGGGCTATTGAGTATATAAAAGAGGGGGCCGAATACTTAAGCACCGCAGAGGGAAATAAAATAAGCGCGGCACAGATGCTGGAGAGATTTTTATTTCCTCCCGCGCTGCAGTGGACTCTTATCGGGAAACTTTCAGGGGGAGAGAAAAGAAGGCTTAATCTAATGAGAGTACTGATGGAAGCACCTAATATTCTGCTTCTTGACGAGCCCACCAATGACCTGGATATAGAAACACTTGCCATTCTGGAGGATTATCTGGAGGGCTTTAAGGGTGCAGTTATTGCCGTTTCTCATGATAGATACTTCCTGGACAGAATGGCAGAGAGAATTTTATCCTTCGAGGGAAATGGAAAAATAGTTCAGTACCCGGGAAATTACACAGATTTCAAAGAAAAGGCCGGCGGCGGCTGCCAGGATAACAGCAACAAAAAAGCTTTTGACATAAGCAGCAAAACCGATCCGGTTAGGAAGAAGGAAAAGCCTTTAAAGTTTTCTTTTAAAGAGCAGAGAGAGTTTGCGGAAATAGACGGTATAATAGCTGAAATTGAAGATCAGATAAAGAATATAAATAAAAAAGTTGAGGAGTCCTATGCCGACTATGTTCTTTTACAGCAATTATTAAAGGAAAAAGATGACCTGGAAAATAAGCTTGCTCAAAAGATGGAAAGGTGGGTTTACTTAAACGAGCTGGCAGAAAAAATGGCAAAAGAAAAATAACAGGGAAAAGACAGGGGATTCCCGCCTATTATGCGGGAATCCCCTTTAAATTTATGCTATGGAACAATCAGAAAAGTGGGGTTGGGACATTCTCATACCGGATTTTGGCAGGGGGATCATTAATTTTAAGTATTTTATTCTGGGAAAGGTCTACCGTTACTTCAATAAGTGGGATTCTCCCGGTGGCCCTCAAAATTATATCCTTGCCCTGAGCATTTTCACTGTTAATTAGATTGGCCCTGGTAATTATTATTTTGTACAGGCTTTTATTATAGTTTTCCGGGAAGTGGTGGCCCAGGCCCGGCCCTATTTCATTCATGGGGATCTCAGGCACATACCAGTCCGCTGGAAGAACGTAGTTTAATAGTTTACTGTCTGCTCCCGGCTTATTTTTAATTTTATTTTGAACTTCACCGCTGGATAAAGCTAATTCACCGATTCTTTTCAGAGTGCTTTCTTCCACCTTTGATACTGATATGGTTGCAGAGTCCGCAGTAAAAAATGTATACATGTTATCTAATGAATAGCTCTTTAACAGGTTAGCCATTCCTATGGCAGTAGCAGTTAAAAAAATATACAGCGCCAGAACTGATATAAGCCGCTTAAAGCCTGATTTGGGAAGAGAGGGGAGCCTGCCGGGCAGGGGTAAATTAAAGGGTACAAACATGCTGGTGCGTTTTTGGTAATCAATATATGTTTGTCCGAATTTTTCCCGGCACTCCTTTTCCTCGGCCCGGGCAAGGAAGTAGTAAGCGAACAGCATGGCCATGAACATTATAAGAACCATGTATCTCGGCCATACCAGCAATAAGCCGAAGCCGCAGATGGATAAGGCCAGGTACTGGGGGTGCCTTATGTAATTATAGATGCCTCCGGTTACTGCCCCTCTCCCGGTAAATTTGTAATAATAGATATGGCCTGCTCCGGCAAGAAAGAATATAAACCCTGCTGCCGCCAGTATTCCTCCGATTATATTGTGCGCATCCAGAAAGAGAGAGGCGGTGTCTACAACTATGTGCGGCAAAAAGAAACTGCTGAGCCACTGTGTTAGCGGATTGCTGTTGAAAGCATTCAAGCCCTTGCCGTATATTGAGTAATAATAAGCGGCAAAGGGGCTAACCATGTAGAAAATCTCAAAAGCGATCAGGAAGTAGAATACAAGTACAGTCCACCAGGTCTTTTTGCTTGTTTCAGTCTTTATCATTTCGTTCCCTCCAATTAATCTTTTTTGTTCACAGCTGTGCTTGGTATGATTTGTCGGGGTTGGTGCCGGATATCTATCAGTGTAAAGGTTTATAAAGGCTGTGTGATGTGCAGGAGGGTCTATTTTGTGGCTGCCGAAGGCAACATTTTAGGCTCAAAGGTATAGCCAATAGTAGTATTACTTTTGGTTAAGTACCCTGTCTTTGGGCACATTGAACTGGTTTTTAATAGATTGTATACTGGGAATAGCCAACTTTGTAATGAGCAGGGCAACACTGTTAACAGAGGTTACGGATATGATTGAGCTGATTGACAGGTTAAAAGAACACGATCTATCAAAGGATCTATTATTTTTCATTATTCTCTTACTGGTGCTGGCCTTTATCTTTTCAATGGCCCGCCAGGCCAAGAGGGAACGGGTCAACCGCCTCCGGGTTGAAAAGATTTTGCGTGAATTGGAAGTCTCTCACCGGCAATTGCAGGACTATGCCGAAAAGGTGGCTGAGCTGGCTACAATAGAAGAGCGCAATCGCCTTGCCCGGGATATTCACGACAGCCTTGGACACTATTTGACTGTTATTAATATTCAGCTTGAAAAGGCCATGGCTTTCCGGGACATAAATCCTCAGGCTGCGGACCAGGCGGTAAGGGATGCCAAGCGTATAGCCGGTGAAGCCCTGCAGGACACCCGCCGGTCGGTTGGTGCCCTGCGAAAAACCCAGGAGCCTTTTTCACTGGTACAGGCGTTAACCGGACTGGTCAGCAATTTGCAAAACAGCCAGCTGTCTATTGGGCTGGAGATTGACGGCTGTGAGGAGGGCTTTTCTCAACAATTATTAATGACCCTTTACCGGGCGGCCCAGGAAGGCCTTACCAACATCCAAAAACATGCAGAGGCGGACTGTGCTGAAATAAACATTAAATTTAATGACCGGCAGGCCAGTTTGTGTATTATTGATAATGGCCGTGGATTTGACCCCGGTGTCCCGGAAAAAGGGGGACCTCATTATGGCCTGCAGGGGGTCAGGGAGCGCCTGGAGCTGGCCCGGGGCTCCTTTGAATTGGAGAGTTCACCTGGCAAAGGAACGAAATTGCTGATTACCATTCCCAGGAACCCGCTGACATTGATGGCGGGGGACAGGAGGACTGTATGATTAAACAAACTGAAAAGCCGGTCCGAATACTGGTGGCGGATGACCAGGAGCTGATGCGGGACGGCCTTGCCTCCCTTCTGAGTATTCAGGAGGGAATAGAGATGGCCGGCACCGCAGCCAACGGACAGGAAGCTGTGGACCAGGCGCTTGTGCTGCAGCCGGATGTTGTTTTAATGGACGTGCGAATGCCTGTGATGGACGGAATCACCGCCGCCGGCCTGGTGCGCCGGCAGCTGCCCGCGTGCCAGGTGCTCATGCTTACAACTTTTGACGACGATGAGTACATTGTCAAGGCGTTGGTGGAGGGGGCATGCGGCTACCTGCTAAAGGATATCCCTGCTCAGGATTTGGCTCGGGCTATTCATTTAGCCCATAAAGGAATATACCAGCTAGAGCCTTCTGTTGCCGGAAAATTGGTCGGAAAGCTGCTTGACCCGGCTTACCCGGCAAGAGGTGCCGCGCAAAACCCGTCTCTGTTAGCCGAAGCTACTTTAGAGAAAGGCTCCTCTGACGGAGGAAAAGCTTCAGAAGATTTGGCGGGCCTTACAGAGCGCGAGAGGGAAGTACTCCGTTTGATTGCCTCCGGGGCTACTAACAGGGAAATTGCCGAAAGGCTGTATATAAGTGAAGGAACAGTCAAAAACCATGTTTCCAGCATTCTTAACTGCCTTGGGCTTCGCGACCGTACCCAGGCGGCTATTTATGCCTATGAAAAAAAGCTGGTTTAAGATGACGCAAGGGTAAACAATTTACCATAGTCTAATAATTTTAAAAAAATATTGACTCTGGCTGAATGTTCGGTTAAAATTTAATTGTAATCATTACAAAATTGTAGTCATTACAATAATGAGCTGGTTTTTCTGAAGACTGGGAGAAGACATATGACCATTACTGATAATTTTGCAGAGATCCTTTCAAAGAAAAAGATAAAACCATCATACCCCAGAATTAAAGTGCTGGAATATCTTGTGGTTAAAAAAAGTCATCCTACCGTGGATGAAATATATAATGAGCTGGTAAAAGATCTTCCCACTTTATCGAAAACCACGGTTTATAACACGTTAAACCTTTTTATAAAAACAGATATTGCCAGGCTGGTAACCATTGAGGACAATGAGACAAGGTATGATGCCGACGTTTCAAATCATGGGCATTTCAAGTGCGAGGTGTGCGGAAGAATTTTTGATTTTGACATAAACATAGACAAAATTAAAACAGAAGGCTTAAGCAATTTCAGAATAAAAGAAAAAAATGTTTATTACAAAGGCGTATGTTCCCATTGCCTTGATAATAAAAATGAGAATTGAGGAGGTTATTTATGAAAAGCTTAAAAGGTACAAAAACTGCCGAAAATCTTTTAAAGGCATTTGCCGGAGAGTCCCAGGCCCGTAACAGGTATACTTATTATGCCTCGGTGGCTGACAAGGAAGGCTATAAGCAGATAAAGAATATTTTTATTGAAACCGCCGACAATGAAAAAGAGCACGCCAAGAGATTTTATAAGTTTTTGCTGGAGGGCTTTCAGGGTGAGCTGCCTGCGGTGATCGAAATCAATGCCGGCTATCCAGTGGCCCAGGGAACTACCCTGGATAACTTAAACGCGGCTGCCGGCGGTGAGAAGGAAGAGTGGAGCGACCTTTATCCAGCCTTTGCCAAAGTTGCGGAGGAGGAAGGGTTTCCGGAAATTGCGGCAGCTTTTAAAATGATAGCCTCCGCTGAAAAGAGGCATGAGACCAGGTATAACAAGCTAGTAGAAAATATTCAAAGCGGCAGGGTGTTTAAAAAAGACGGTGAGGTCCTCTGGAAGTGTGGTAACTGCGGATATGTCCACGAAGGCGCAGGGGCTCCTGAAAAATGCCCGGCCTGTGACCATCCCCAGTCTTTCTTTGAAGTTTTTGCCGAGACATATTAATAGATTAAGACTAACCCTTTTACCCAAAAACGGTAAAGGGGTTTTTTTCATGAAATACCATTTGTTGTTTTTTTTATTGGGGCATATAATATTTAACAGGTAAAACAATTAATTAAAGGGGGAGTAAAAGTCTGTGAAAAAAGTATTTCAACTATTTTTGTGTATTGTTGTGGCTACCGCGCTGCTGGCCGGGTGCGGGGGTAGCAAAGAGACCTCCGGAAAGCAGGATCCCGGAGCCCAAAAGGCCTCTGAAACAGGCAGCAAAGGTGGAGATCTGAAGTCGATTTTTGCCGGCGCCAAGGAAATAAAGGCCCTTTCCTATGATATGGCAATGACCTCCGAGGGCAAGCAAATGAGCAAGGGCAAGACCTGGATTAAAGAAAAAAAATCTAAAATGGAATTTACCTCACCAACCGGGGAAACAATGGTGATGTATGCAGATGATGAAAAGAAAGTAGCTTATAATTACATGCCCGATCAAAAGATGGCCACCAAGATTGACTTTGCCCAGGCGCAGTCCCAAACAAAGGAATCACCGCTGGATTACAGTGAGGAGTACGGAAAAGACAGTGCAAAATACAAGGAGGTAGGGGAGGAAACTGTCAACGGCTATAAATGCAAGGTGCTGGAGGTAGCAGAGCAGGAAGGCCAGGTTAAGGTCTGGGTAACAACGGAATACGGCATTCCTGCCAGGGTTGAAACCAGGGCCGAAGGAAAGCTGATCACCATGGACTTTACAAATATAAAGGTGGGCGATATTCCCGACAGTGAGTTTGAATTGCCTGCAGGAACGCAGGTCATGGATATGGGCCAGATGATGAAGAGTTTACCCCAGCAATAAAGTATTCTATATTATAGGAGTAAACATAGTTACAAAAGGGATGCCCGCTTTTGAAAGTGAGCATCCCTTGCTTTTGCAGCGGGTGTCAGTGCTGCCGGAGTTTCATGAGCGGGGAATGGTAACTTTTACGGTATTCATGAGAAGATTGAATTATTATTGGGATCAATGGTAAAATTGTGTATTACCTATATAGATAGGCTTTGTAGGTGGTGCATTCATGATAAGAAGGTTAAAATGCATTTTTATGAGCCTTTTTTTGCTTTGTATATATATAGCATCCTCTGAGTCCTGCGAAGGATTTCCGGGGGATGAGAAGGCTTTTCTTAATGAATATGTATCCCGTATGAGCCTAGAGGAAAAAGTCGGCCAGCTGTTTATGACTACGGTCAGCGGAAAAGAATTGAGTGCTAATGATGCCCTTATCATAAAGAAAACGCATGTCGGAGGGATAGTACTTTATAGTTATAACTTTAAAAATACTGAACAAACAGTCAGGCTGACTGATTCAATCCAAAAAACCGCTGGAAATATTCCAATGCTCATTGCCACTGACCAGGAGGGTGGAAGGGTGGAAAGGCTGCCTTTTGCTACAAAAAATCCCGGAAACATGGCCCTTGGTGCTGCACGCTCGCCAGATTTGGCTAATAGTGTAGGGTTTGTCATTGGTAAAGAGCTAAAGGCCTTGGGGATTAATGTTAATCTGGCCCCGGTGCTGGATATTTGCCAAAACAACAATTCTGCCATAGGTACAAGGTCCTTTGGTTCAGATCCTGAACAGGTGGCGGACTTGGGGCTTGCATATATGAAAGGCCTAAGGGATGCCGGTGTAACAGGGACAATAAAGCATTTCCCAGGGCTTGGCGGAACTTCACTTGACTCTCATGTAAGTCTGCCTGTAATCCCTTATAATATTGAAAGATTAAGAAGTGTTGAATTAAAGCCGTTCCAAAAGGCTTTCGATAATGGAGCCGGAATCTTAATGACTGCTCATGCAGCCTACCCGGAGGTTGAACCAACAAAAATTTACCTTGAAAAAGAAAACAGGGATATTTATATGCCCGCTACACTTTCCTATAAATTATTAACCGGGCTGGCAAGAAATCAGATGGGCTTCAAAGGTGTTATTTTAACAGATGCCCTACATATGAACTCTGTCAGGGAGTTTTCAAAATCACAGGAAGAGGCTTCAGTAATGGCAATTAAGGCTGGTGCTGACATGCTGATGGTTCATACAAACCTGGAAAAGTCATATAATAGAGTTATTAATGCTGTGAAAAAGGGTGAGATAAGTAATTTAAGGATTAACCAGTCAGTTAAAAGAGTATTAGACCTCAAATTAAAAATGGGAATTATTAAGATAGCAAACGGAAGGGTAGTTCCGGGTGATAATTTTACCCTGAGTTTAAACGAAAAAATAGGTTTTGCTATAAAATGTGTAGGCTCCCCGGAAAACAGGGCTATATTGAATACTGTGGCAGAGCAGTCAGTTACCTTGCTTAAAAATGACAATGTGTTGCCATTTAAGGCCGTTGATGGAAGCAGGATAGTCGTTTTCTCTCCCTCTGAAAAAAGCCTTGTTGGAATAAAAAGTTCAATAAACGCGGCTACTAAAATAATAGGATTAAAAAACATCAGTATAAGCGGGCATATATATAGCAATCGTTACAAATTAACACCCGAACAAAAAAATGCAGTTAGAAGGGCAAGTTTTATAATACATGATGCTTCCATCTATGGATATTCAAATAAAAATTCGGGAAAGGACTGGAGCATCTTTTTTTTAAGTGACCTTATTAACCATGCAAATGCTTTGAATAAACCTTTGACTGTAATATCAGTAGGAGATCCCTGTGATATAGTGCTCACGCCGGGTGTAAAAGCATACTTGACAGTATATGGCACACCCACCGATTCCAGTATCTCTGCAGGCATAAAAACAGTTTTTGGTTTAAACAAGCCTTCGGGTAAACTGCCAGTGCCTATATGGGGATCTGACGGCGTGTCAGTTCTGTATCAGGAGGGTTATGGGTTAGAATATTGAAGTGGTGATAATTTTTACCGGCGGGATGTAGCGGCACGGGCTTATGGCAGCAGGCAGAATTCTGTAGAAAATATTTTCCTGATAATAAGGTAAAAACTAGATAAAACTCTGTGTATTCCCTCCGGAAGGGGACATAAATGTGTAGAATGCTGAGGCACACCTCTTTTCTCGTGGTTTTTGTTTTGGCTGTATTATGTAATCTTAATATGGCCTGGGCAGAACAGGATAACAGGTACATTTATAACCAGGCCCTGCAGGATGCCATGCTGGCAGAGGAGGATGAAATCTGCAGGAGTCTTATAGCAATTGCCCCTGGCAATAAAAACCTGGTATGGCAGGAAGGCTGTGTTTTAGTGGTTACATGGACCAGGTACCCTGAAAGCTTCCCTCCGGGAAAGGAAATTACCACCCGGTGGGGAGACACCTGGGTAACGGCGGTGCCGGAGCTTAAGCAATTTGTACTAAAGAATGAGCTGTCAGAAGAAAATACACTGAGAATTGAGCAGGTTCTGGGCCTGCCGCCTCAAAGCGGCAACATGTGGTTTGCCGAGCTGTGGGTGAAGCCGGATGATCTTTTCCGCCCAAGCCCCGATCCAGAAATAACCGATACTGAGGCATGTCTTAAATTTAAAGATTCTGTTACAGAGGAGCACAAAGCATGGTTTAACAATACCATAATGTTTTTGTATTTTGGTGATAAAAAATACCCCTGGACCAGGCTGGGATATACCTATGACTGGGGAAATCCATGTTCAGAAATAGGGTTAAGTGAATTTGTCATAAGAAAAGGATCCAGTATTACAGTTAAGTCTCTGCAATCAAACGAAGCTTATATAAAGCAGGCCAGGGAGGATAAGGCTGCAAAGACCGTAAGCATGGCGGCCGCCTGCTGGAATGCCGGATTCCTGACGGAATTATTCAGGTTGCACGCTCGGCCAGAAACATAAAGAATGGAGTGAATTATTTGGCTGAAAAAATTTTACCCAATCTGTACAGAATAGAGATTCCGCTACCTAAGAATCCGCTAAAAGCAATTAACTCATATCTCATAAAAGCATCGGACAGGAACCTGGTTATTGATACCGGAATGAACCGGGAAGAGTGCTCAAGTGTTATGCTTTCCGCTTTGAAGGAACTTGATGTGGATTTACATAATACTGACTTTTTTATTACCCATATGCATGCGGATCACTCAGGCCTTGTGGCAGCCCTTGCCACTGTTGACTCCAAGGTATATTGCAGCCGGCCGGATGCTGATGTAATCCTATATACCGATTCCTGGGAGGATGTTCTTAAAGGTGCCTGCGCCCATGGCTTTCCCGAAATCGAACTCAGAACGGCCCTGGAAAAGCACCCCGGCTATAAATATGCCTCCAGGGGACACATAGAATTTAGCATCGTGAAGGATGGAGATTCCATAGCCATTGGTGACTATATATTCAGGTGCGTGGGGACTCCGGGCCACACCAAAGGGCATATGTGCCTTTATGACCGGGATAAAAAAATACTGGTGTCCGGGGACCATGTGCTGGGTGATATTACCCCCAACATATCCATGTTCATGACCGAAGAGGGAAATCCCCTGCAGGAATACCTTGAAAGCCTTGATAAGGTTTACCGGCTTGATGTTGAGCTAGTGCTTCCCGGACACAGAAATATTTTCAAAGACCACAGGGAGAGAATCAGTGAGCTTAAAAAACATCACCGGGATAGGGCTGACGAAATGCTGTCCATCCTGGATAAAGGCAGCGCTGACGCCTATACCATAGCCTCAAAAATGAAATGGGACATAGACTGCCCCACATGGGATCAATTCCCCACCCCCCAGAAATGGTTTGCCACCGGGGAGGCCATAGCTCATTTAAAATACCTTGAAGACGAAGGCAAAGTAAAGCGGGAGGTAAGGGACAGAATTAATATCTTTTCTGTTGAGAATACCAGCGGTCAAGAATAGTTTAATGTGACTCGAAAGGAGTTTTACAATGCCGAGAAAAGCTTTTAGCGCTGAGGGAGCTGTTTCTGTCGGTCCATACTCACATGCTGTTGAATCCGGGGATCTGGTGTACCTTTCCGGACAAACCCCAATAGATTCCAAAACCGGAAGTCTTGTCGAGGGTGATATTGCCGCTCAGGCGGAGCAGTGCTTTAAAAATCTGTTTAACGTACTGAAGGCTGCCGGCTTGACACCTGATGATGTAGTAAAAGTGAATGTTTTTTTGACCGATATGGGAGATTTTAAGGAAATGAACGCTGTTTACTCAAAGCAATTTTCCGCCCCTTATCCGTCACGGACCACAATCGGTGTAGCCTCCCTGCCCCTTGGTGCACGGGTGGAAATAGAAATGATTGCCAGGAGAGCCTAACTGTTGGTTTTTTGCATTGCCTTCAATCTACCGATTAGCCGGGAAGTCATTTCTTCCTGCGTTACCGGCCAGCAGTCAATGCTCAGGCCAGCAATTACAATAACCTTTCCATCCTGAAAACCTGCTGGCCCGGGCATCAGGCACCCTCTGGGACACCCGTTTACCGCGATGAGAATATCAGGCCTTTCAGCTGACTCATTAAAGTGATAAATGTCCAGGCCTGTTTCTGCAGTTAGCCGGCTGATTATGTTTTCACGGTCTATTTCAGGATTGCAGCCCCCGCAATATTTTACTGCAACCTTTATGCTCCTGTTATTCATCACGGTCAATGCCAGCTATGACCCTGGCCAGTTTCTTTTTGTGGTCCAGGTTGGCCTGGCGGGCAATCATAATGCGCTGGGCCTGGGGGGAGCCTGCCCCGTGCATTGACTCGGTGCGGTAGCCCACGGCGGCGCACCCCAGGGTAAGGTTTTCTATGAGGCGAAGCATTCTTATGCGGTGCTCGGTGGGCACATTGGCTGCGCCTTTCAGGTACTTTTCGAGATACGGGCCTATCTGGGGGTGACGGAAATCCTTTTCAGACGGCAGGGTTACCATAAGGCCCCCGGCGATGTCCTCGGCCAGCCGGGCAATTTCGTAGGGGAAGCGGGTTACATTCTGCTTGCATACATTGGCCAGCAGGAGGTCAATTAAATAGGTTCCCGAGGCTGTGGGGTGGCCCTGGCAGGAGCAAGCGATGCCGCAGGAGTATAAGGTCTCGTTAAGATGGATCATTTCAATAAGCTTGTCTTTTACATGGGAGGCTTTGGATGCTCCATTGTAATCTGCCATCTGGGCAGCTGCCCCGATAAGCACATCACCCACGCCCACCTTGCAGCCGCCGTAGCTCTGGCGGTGATACCCTGCAAAACGCTCCACCATCAGCCCGGAATACTGGAATTCCCGGCACATGAAAACCCTGTCCCAGGGCACAAAAACATCCTCAAAAATCACCAGGGCCTCCTGCCCGCCATACAGGGCGTTGCCTACATCTATTTCCGAGCCCTCCATTTTGCGGGTGTCGCAGGACTGACGGCCGTATATATATGTAATTCCCGGTGAATCGCTTGGAATGGCAAAAGACACAGCGTAGTCCCTGTCTGCACCGGTCATGGCTATTGTAGGCATAATGCAGATTTCATGAGAATTTACCGCTCCGGTCTGGTGAGCCTTTGCCCCCCTAACCACAATGCCGTCGGAATTTTCCTTAATTACATGCAGGTACATGTCCGGGTCCGGCTGCTCGCTTGGGCGCAGTGACCTGTCGCCCTTGGGGTCGGTCATGGCTCCGTCCACCACCAGGTCATTTTCCTGAACGTACTTTAAAAAACGTCTGAACCTTTCATAATACTCAGTTCCCAGCTTCTTATCCATCTCAAAGGTGACGCTGTCGATGGCGTTTATTGCATCCATACCTACGCAGCGCTGAAAGCAGGAGGCTGTCTTCTGTCCCATCAGGCGCTGCATCTGGACCTTTCGCACAAGGTCGCCGGTGCTCTGGTGGAGGTGTCCGAAGCGATTTATTTTTTGGCCGGTGAGGCTGGATTTGGTGGTCATCAGGTCGCTATACCGATTATCGTGGGCCAGGTCATAAGTTTTTGCCACCGAATTAATTGACGGTCGAATTATTGGATGGTCTACAAAATCTTTAACTTTTTCCCCGAAGAGCCATACGTTCATATCCAGTTTCCGAAGGCTGTCAATATAATCTTTTCCGGTTTTCAGGGCCATTTTACTACCTCCTTATCATCAGACGCGCTAAGGATGTTTTTTAATTATTTTATCATGCAAGGCCATATTGTACCCAAATTTTTGCCAATTACCAGTCAAGCCGGTTTTGAGTTATATAGCAATTATAGTAAAAAACCGGAACTTGGGCTGATGTGGTTTGGCTTAAAATTGAAACTTCTGTCGTGCTTGCCGATGGGATATACTATAGCGGGAGCTGATATAATGCCTTATTTTGAGCATGGGACAGAAAAAGTATTTTTTGTTGATAAGGGCATCGGCGCGCCAGTGCTTTTACTGCCCGGGAACACTGCTTCCTCTGCGGTGTATGCCTCGGAAATTGATTTTTTTTCTCAATTTTTTCGTGTAATTTGTCCTGATTATCCCGGGTGCGGTAAATCGGGCAGGATTTCTGATTTGCCGGAGGACTTCTGGTGGTATAATGCCAGAGTCTGCACTGATCTGATAGGGCATCTAAATATTGACAGCTATACTGTTGTGGGTTCCAGCGGCGGTGGAATAATTGCCCTTATAATGGCTGTTATTTCAGGCAACTCGGTAAGGTGTGCCATAGCAGAAAGTATTCCGGGTGAATTCCCCAATTCAGAGGACTTAAAAAGTGAGGTTAAACAGAGAGAAACGCCTTCAGAGGATCTCAGGGTGTTTTGGGAGATTGCTCATGGTGAAGACTGGCAGCAGGTTGTAGAGTTTGACTCAAGGCTTATATTAAAGGCGGCAGACAGCACAGAGAGCATATACAGGGGCAGGCTGAATGAGATTAATTGCCCGGTGCTGCTGACCGGAAGTCTTTCTGATGATTCCATTTCAAATGTTGAGACCGGGCTGTGCTCCATAGCCAGAAGAATAAAGAACTCAAAGGTGGTGCTGTTTCCGGAGGGAAATCATCCGCTGATGTGGAGCATGCCTGACCAATTCAGGGCAGAGGCAGTAAGGTTTATTAATGAAAAATATTAAAAAGTTAAACATTGTGAATCCCTTTTTTGTTTTAGGGGTAAAATAATGACAACTGGCGGCAAGGATGTAATGGTAATCAAAGATTTGCATTTTTATTCCATTTATGATAAAATGCTTCTTAGTGTTAAAAAGTTGGGTCACCCGAAACATCTTTCGGCCTCTGGTTACAGGTACGTACAAAGATATTTGATGTATTCAGCTTTTTGATTAAACTTTTTTAAGGAGGCCTTTAATATGCAAGGCAAAGTAAAATGGTTCAATGCGGACAAGGGTTTTGGATTTATTGAGTCTAATGAGGGCGGGGATGTATTCGTTCACTTTTCCGCTATTCAGACACAGGGATATAAAACCCTGGAGGAAGGTCAAACCGTTGAATTTAACGTGGTACAAGGCAACCGCGGTCCCCAGGCGGCTGACGTAGTTCCTCTTTAAGCCTTAAGCTGAACAGAAAAAGCACTTCCGATTTTCACGGAAGTGCTTTTTTTTTACTGTTCAATGTACCTGAAAAAATATTTTGGGATTTATGTAAAAGGAAAAAATTGTTCATGCAAATAAAGAGGGGTAATGGAAGTACATGTCTAAAAAACTAAGTAATACCCGGGCTGGCTTATTATGCTGGGGCGTTGAGGAGACGGAAAATGAAATTAAAAGTTTTGATAACAGTAGTTTTGTTGCTTTTAGCTGGCGGAACAGGGGCATATTGTAGTCCAGGAGTCTCTAATTTTAATGATATTAAGGGTTCCTACGCCGAGGAATCAATTATCCGGCTGGCTAGCCAGGGAATTATAGGTGGAGCAGCTCCCGGAGAGTTCCTCCCCAATGACAGCATTACCCGCCTGCAGTTTGTGGTTTTGCTGGCCAAAACACTGGGAATACAGCCGGTCTTTCCCCCGGAGAAGTCTTTTTCCGATATTCCCGCCGGCACTGTGGAGGCCGGTTATGTTGAGGCTTTGGCAAGATTGGGCATAGTTAAGGGAGCCGGGGGTGGCTTCGGGCCAGAAGGGCCGCTGCTGCGGCAGGATGCGGCGGTGCTTATTCATGGGGCCCTGGGAAAAGGTTATGAAAGGCCCTCCCTCAACGATAGATATATGGATAAAGGACATATTTCTCCCTATGCATATAACGGTGTGGCCTTTGTAACCGGCAGGGGATGGATGTCAGGCAGGGATAGTTCCTTCTATCCCTTTGATTATCTTACACGGGCCGAGGCCGCCTCCCTGGCGGCGCGGCTTCTTGAGTCAAGAAGAAAGCAGGCCCTTACAGCCTTCCCTGTGGTTTCCCCGGCCCAGGCCCGGGTGAAAGAGGGAGAAACCGGTAAAATTGAGCCGCGGTCGGCAGGTATATTTCCTCCCTTTACACAGGTATACGGGACAGACAGCCCGGAGGTGTGCACGGTTGATCCGGAGAGATCATTAATATACGGCAAAAATCAGGGAAAGGGCACAATCACGGTTAATGGGGGGTACAATTCCTATACAGTTAAAACAGAGGTCTCACCCCTCCCAGGCGGGAGGAAGACTGATACCGTGCCGGGAGAGGTTTATTCAGGCACTCTCGCGAGTGATCAAAGGGAATACGGCTTAAGCTATACTTTAAAACAGCACGCCCCCGATATCTCCTTCCAGCAGACTGAGCATAAAAACAACCCCGGTCCGGCAGAGGGGCTCGCCTCTAAAAGCGAAATATGGACAGGGTTTCTCCGTCAGCAGGGCAGAGATTTAACAGTAGATCTCAAGGCTCCCCTGAATGTGTCTCAAATATCCCTTGAATTCTGGCACAACCCCGGGTGGGGAATATACCTGCCTAATTATATCAAGTGTGAGGTATCTGTGGACGGGGTTGCCTGGTATCACCTGGGATATGCATATCATGGGGTAAGTCAGTCTGACCTCGAGGCCAGGGAGATTAACCTGACACTCTACAGTCCCCCGGTGACCGCCCGGTACATCAGGGTCAGTTTCCCGGTGGATATTTGGGTGTTTGCCCGGCATTTATCGGTAAAGGGCAGGCCGGGGACTGACCCGGCGGTCCTGGCCCCTTCCGGCCCGGATAGCGGTTTAGCCGGCAATTATATGCAGGTCCCCAATGTAAACGATATTCTGCTGATATATACAGGAGAAAATAGCGACTATCAAAACATAACCCTGGCAGATTTTTTACCTCTGGTGGGCTACCAGGACAGTAACCGTAAAGTGGTGGGCAGGATGTTTGATACAATGCTTTTCCTGCCATACCACGGAATACCAAGCACCAGGGACAGCTGGGCCGCCTACCAGGAAGATCTGTTCGCCCCTGGAAAACAGCTGATGGCTTTGGATGAAGCTGTGGCAAGGATGAATACCCTTACCGGCCTGCAGATAAGGGAAAAAGTGATACTTTCTATTCCTTACCCCGATATAAATCAGGCTAATTTCGGTTTGCTGGGTGATGACAAAGAAACTCTTAACTTCTCGGAAAAGATTGCTGGAAAGGAAAAGGCAGCAAAAAACAGACTTTCAGTGGTTCAGTGGTATTACCAAGGTATTATGGAGAGATGGAGCAGTGCCGGGTTTAAGAATCTTGACCTGATCGGGATTTACTGGTACGGAGAGGCCATAGAAAGTAATATCGGGGAAACAGAACTGGTGCAGAGTACCGCCAGACTGGCGAGGAAAGACAACCTTAATTTTTTCTGGATCCCCTATTTCGGCACTAAAGGCTATGAGAACTGGAGGTCCTATGGATTTTCTCACGTATTCCTTCAGCCAAACTACTTTGCCATGGATGGCCCCCCGGAGGACCGCATGGACAGGGCGGCGGAAGCAGCCAGGCGTTACGGTATGGGAATTGAGGTGGAGCTCGATGAGAACGTGCTGTATGACCGGAAGTATTACGAGCTGTTTTACAGCCAGTTGAAAAAGGGGCACCAGCTTGGCTTCGACGGCGCCATGACAAATGCCTATTATGCCGGACACGTTAAAAAGACCCTGGTTAAGGCCTCACGAAGCAGTGATCCGCATGTGCGCGCAATATACGATGACTTATACAGGTGGATTAGCGGGACATATAATTAGGTGGGATTGGGGATTGTATAAGCCAAATGCAGTATTAAAGTTTTATCGCCAATTCCCAATTCCCAATTCCGGACCCGTGGATATTGCTTAAGAGTGAGTGATGGGGCTTGACAGTTTAATCTATATAAGATACTATGCTTTTTAGAATAATTTTCATGTTTTATTTTACAGGTGCCCGTAAGGGAGAATAGGGAACCAGGTGAGATTCCTGGACGGACCCGCCACTGTAAGGGGAAGCTGTTGCCATATCCACTCCGATTAGGGGGAAGGGGCAAGAAGCAATGAACCTGAGTCAGGAGACCTGCCTGTGAAATTACCGGACTGCCTCGAGTATAGGCTGTGCCAGGTGAGGATGATGGCAAAATCCACACCCGATTGGGTTGTGGGTTTTTCTTTTTTTCAGTATAAACATAAATGGGTGTGGTTTAACCTTGGAATTTTTGCTGGCGGTGCAGTTTCTAACTAAAATACCTATTACTGTCCGGTGTGTTGTGGATGAAAAAAAGCTGGCCCGGTCCATGGCTTATTTTTCTCTGGTGGGGCTGCTGCTGGGAGCCTGCGCCGCAGCTCTCTATAAGTTAACGTCCCTGGTTTTTGCGCCTCCGGTTTGCATACTTTTTGCCCTGGTGTTTCTCATAATGATAACCGGGAATTTACACGGGGACGGTTTGATGGATACGGCGGACGGCCTTTTCAGCGGGAAACCCCGGGAACGCATGCTGGAAATAATGAAAGACAGCCGGGTGGGGTCCCACGGGGTCACCGCAGGTGTCATAGTGCTATTGACAAAATTCGTGCTTTTGGGGCAAATGCCGGTGGCCTTGCAGGGAACTGCGTTAATGCTGGCAGCCACACTGGGCCGCTGGTCCCAGGTCTATGGCGCCGCTTTTTATGATTATGCCCGCCCCTCTGGGGGAACCGGGAGCTTTACAGCCTATGTGGGCTTTCGTGAAATTATTTTTAACTCGTTGACTGCCGTGGCTTTGGCGATATTTTTATTAAAACTCCATGGATTGATACTGTTGGCTGCGGCTCTGGCCGGTACCGCGCTGCTGGATTGGTATATTGCCGAAAGAATCGGGGGAATAACAGGGGACACCCTTGGGGCCACCAGCGAGTGTATTGAAGTGTTGACCCTGGTAACAATGCTGGTTATGACGTGCTAATACTGAAATTCTTATTCTGAAAATAATGAATGTCTTTTTATAAACCACAGAGGACACAGAGAGATCACAGAGAATTTGCTCTCAGGTATTACTATGAGGTCTAAAACTAAAGTAGATAATACTCTTTTCATAAAAATCTCTTAAAGCTTACAAGCAGGGCTTAAAAACCTCTGTGTGCTCTGTGTTCTCTGGTGGTTTTAAAAGGACCCCAATTTTCATCCTCATTGGTGGCAGTTTATACGGCCCGGTTGTCTGGCTTCTGTATTCTGACAGAGTTAATCTCTCAGTATAAGCGCATTTTTTATAGGGAGGTTTTTAGATGAGTTCTGAGCTTTATAAGATAATTTCCGATATCAGGCCTGTAAGCCGGGAATGGAGGCAAAATGCCAGAGAATACTTGAACCGGCTGGCCATTCCCATGGGAAGCCTGGGGGAGTTGCTGGTTCTTGCGGAACAGCTGTCGGGCATTAAAGAAACACTGAAGCCTTCTGTGAAGAGGAAGGTCGTTGTTACCATGGCGGGGGATCACGGTGTTGTTAGCGAAGGGGTAAGCGCCTTCCCCCAGGAGGTTACTCCCCAGATGGTAAATAACTTTGTGCGGGGCGGGGCGGCCATCAACGTGCTTTCGGAAGCGGCCGGGGCCAGGGTTGTGGTGGTGGATATGGGAGTGGCCGCAGATCTAAGCGCACTGGTGAAGGAAGGTAAAATACTTTCTAATAAAATTGACTACGGGACCCGCAATATGGCTCAGGGACCGGCCATGACCCGCGATCAGGCCGAGAGAGCCCTGATAAGCGGCATTAAGATAGTGGGAAATCTGGTTCGTGAAGGTATTGACCTCGTGGCCACAGGGGATATGGGGATAGGCAATACCACACCCAGCAGCGCCATCCTGGCCGTGATTTCGGGACGCCCGGTTCGCCAGGTTACCGGCAGGGGGACGGGAATCAGTGACGAGGCACTTGAAAACAAAGTACGGGTCATTGAAAAGGCAATTGAAGTCAACCGTCCTGACGCCAAGGACCCTATTGATGTTCTGGCCAAGGTTGGAGGCTTTGAGATCGGCGGAATCGCCGGGTTAATACTGGGGGCGGCCTATCACAGGGTGCCCGTGGTTGTCGATGGCTTTATTTCCACTGCCGGGGCGCTGCTGGCCAGGTCTCTGGCCCCAGCTTCCGTTGAGTATATGATTGCGGCACACCGTTCCATGGAGTACGGTCACCGGTTTATGCTGGAAGAGTTGGGGCTCAGACCTTTGCTGGATTTGAACCTTCGCCTGGGGGAAGGCTCCGGGGCGGCAGTGGCCATGAATATTGTGGAATCGGCGGCACAGGCCATTTGTAAAATGCTTACCTTCGAAGACGCCGGGGTAAACGGCCCGGAAATGTAAAGGAAGTGTGTGACGTTGAGCCTGTCTTATCTAAACCATGATCCCCAGGAAAATGGTCCCCGGTATATTGAGGATTTGGCTACGGCCTACTGGTACTCGGAGGCCCTTTTCACCGCCGTGGAACTGGGCGTGTTTACCCTTCTGGAGCCTGACGGGAAAACAGTAGAGGAGATCTCCGGGTATCTGGACCTGAGCCGGGAGGGGCTGGAGAGATTCCTGCAGGCCCTTTGCTGCCTGGGGCTGATTAGCAGGCACGAAGGAATTTATTTTAACTCAAAAATATCCAGGAGGCACCTGTTAAAGGGTGCGGAGGATTACCAGGGAGATTCCGTACTCTGGAGAAAACATCTGTTTTCCGGCTGGCGAAGTCTTGATAGCTGCCTCAGAAAGGGTGGAAGGGTGGATTTTGGGCAGCCGGACGAAGATCCGGAGCATTTAACCCGGCGTGTGCGCAAATACAGCCGGGCTATGGACTGCGTGGCAAGAACCAAGGTAAAAGAGATACTGCCTTTTTTTGCGGGAGTTCTCCTATCTGGGGAGGTATTGGATGTCGGGTCGGGAACCGGCGCCATTTCAGCCGGTTTTCTGGAGCGGTTTCCAAAGCTGAGGGCAACTTTAATTGACCTGCCGGAAGTAATTGATTATGCCAGGGAATTGCTTCAGGAAAAGGAATACAATAGCCGGATTAGTTTTTGCCCTGCCAATATACTGGAACCCTGGCCGGTGAGCGAAGGCCGTTTTGACCTGATCATACTCTCCAATATAGTTCATGCCTATTCGGAAATGGAAATTTCGGAACTACTGGACAGAGCTGCGAAGAGTCTTAAAAAAGACGGATTCCTTTTAATCCATGACTTTTTTTTCGAACATTTCCCGGAAAAGGCCGCGCTGTTTGATTTAAACATGTTTGTGAATACCTTTAACGGCAGGGTTTACCCGGCAAAGCAGATCAGGGAGCAGCTAATCCTGAGGGAACTCTATACAACAGAATTGCTGCCTCTTGAGTCGGATACCGCACTGATAATTGCCGGAAAAAGCCCGGAAATACTGCAAAAACTCTGTCCGGATGCCAGAGCCCGGCTTGTTTCCAGGATAAAGGGCCTGGGCTTTAAAAGTGTTTGTCCCACCCGTGCACAGGCAGTTCACATCCCGGAATGGGCCGATTTGCGGTGCAGGTTTGGCTGCGGCAACTTCGGCAAGCCCCACTGTCCGCCGAACAGCCCCTCACCTGAAAAAACCAGGGAAATGATCCGGGACTACAGGCACTGCCTGATCCTGGAAGGGTCTCCCCCCACCGGAGACTTTCAGCGGCTTGTGCTGAGGGCGGAGAAAGAGGCTTTTAAAGCTGGTTTTTATAAGGCTTTTGCCCTTTGGGCAGGGCCCTGCTCGCTCTGCGACACCTGCACTCCGGACGGAAAATGCCTCAATACCAGGGATTCCAGGCCTTCCATGGAAGGGTCGGGGATTGATGTGTTTGAAACGGTGAAAAGGGCGGGGCTTTCCCTCCGGACGCTGGCTGAACAGGGGGATTTTATCAAGTACTTTGGTATTTTATTGCTGGAGTGATTGCTGTGCGGGTGCTTATGATCCAGGCCCCTTCGGTGGAGGGGCTGTCCCCGGAAAAAGTATATCCCATTGGAATAGTTAATCTGGCCAGCCATCTTAAAATGACAGGCCATGAAGTTGAGCTATTAGACATGAATATTGAAGCGGACCCCTTTGGGGCTCTAAAGAACCGGCTGCTGGAGTACAGTCCTGAAGTGGTGGGCCTTTCTCTGCGCAATATAGACCCCCTGGCCAATAAAACCAGCTCACTTGTTCCTCCCTTTGTCATCACGGTGAGGCTGGTGGCGGCGGTTCTTCCCCGGGCCTGGATAGTGGCCGGGGGAACGGGCTTTTCACTCTTTCCTGAGCGCCTTATGGCGGAATTGCCCGAAATCCATTACGGCATCGCAGGTGAAGCCGAAATATCGCTGCCGGCCTTACTTGCCTCTATTGATAACCCGCCGCAATTAAAAGGACTTTGTTACAGGAAGGGCGGCAAAGTGCTGGTCAACCCGCCCTCGATGGATTACGATATGGCCCGGTACGCCGTTCCTTCAAGAGAGCTTCTTTTGCCAAAGCTTTACGAAGGGTTAAACAGTTACGTTCCTGTCACGGGGATTGAAACCAAAAGGGGCTGTCCTTTAAAGTGCGCCTACTGCGTTTATCCCCGGCTTCAGGGTAAAAAATTGCGCTGCCGCCAGCCCGCCGGGGTGGTGGATGAAATAGAATTTTTGCACAGGGAATACGGCATTAAAGATTTTCATTTCAATGACCCGGTTGTGAACATTCCTTCGGGTCACCTGGAGGAAATTTGCCGGGAGCTGCTTCACCGGAAGCTAAGGATTTCCTGGAGCGGCTTTTTCAGGGAAGACCATATGGATGACCGTAATACCCGCCTTTTTGAGGAGGCCGGGTGCAGCTGTTTTTCCTTTTCTCCGGACGGCCTTTGTGATGATTCCCTGAAAGTTCTGGGTAAAAATCTGACTGAGGACGATGTTTTAAGGGCGGCAGGCCTTGCTGCCCGGACAGACGTGGTCACCATGTACCACTTTATGGTCAACGTTCCCGGAGAAAACAGCAAGACAGTGGACAGGGGGCTGCGGCTGCTTGACCGCCTGTATGATCTGCACAGCCCTAAAAGAAACCTGGGAACGGTGGTGCTTAACAACATCCGCATTATGCCCGGCACTCCCATTGCGGAGATGGCCGTAAAAGAAGGGGTGATACGGCCCGGAGCAGATCTTCTTTATCCTGTGTATTATAACCCGCCACCGTATGAAGCGCTGCGCTACCGGCTGGAAGCTTATCACCTGCAAAAAAATGTTTTCATGTGGCAGAAAGTGGGGGAGTAAAATGAAAGTCCTTTTGCTGGAGCACCCGAGAAAAATTGTCAGAGCCCGGTGCAATGACATAGCCAATACCCCTCTGTCCTCGTGCCTCATTACCGGGTGTGCCGCCGGAATGCTGACAGACAGGGGACATGAGGTTGAAATTGTCGAGGGGTACCTGGACGGTCTTTCCTATGATGAAATCCGCCAGGGCGTGAGTTCGTTTGCCCCGGACATTCTGGGCGTTCACATGGTCTATCACTGGGAGCGGGATGAAGATCTTTTTTCTTTCCTGGGAGAAATAAAAGATGCGGGAGCAGCGCCCTTAATTGCTGCCTACGGGTTCTATCCCACTTTTGCCTTTGAGGAAATTTTACGGTACAGTCAGGCAGTCGATGCGATTATTCTGGGGGAGCCGGAAGTCACCTTTGCCCAACTGGCGGAGAAACCCAGCGCCGGGCTGAAAGATATACCAGGGCTTGCCTGGCGGGACGGGGCCGCAATACGCTCACAGCGCCGGGAGCCTGCGGCAAACCTGGACCTGCTGCCTTTACCCGTCCGCACAAAGGCCCTGCTGCGTTTGCCCGAAATAAACATAGAAGGCAGCCGGGGGTGCTACGGAGGGTGCACCTTTTGCTATATCAACCCCTATTATGGAATGGGGACACACCGTCAGCGGAAAGGGGACACACCTCCTGCGGAGGAATGTCCCCAATTTGGATGTCGGAGGAATGTCCCCGATTCTGAGGAAAGGGGGTACACCCGGTGGCGGGGGCGCAGCCCGGAGAATATTATTGCCGAGATTGACCGGCTGATTGCTGAAACCGGGAAAAGGGATTTCTATTTTGTGGACCCCAACTTTTTCGGGCCCGGGCAGCAAGGCCGGGAGAGAGCGCTTCGACTGGCCTCCCTGCTGAAAGACCGATATATCCGTTTTGGCATAGAGGCCCGGGTTAACGATATCCGTGACGAAACCATCGGCCCCCTGGTGGAGGCCGGACTGCGCAACATACTGGTGGGCCTGGAGAGCGGAAGGGATGAGTCACTCAAACGTTTAAACAAAATGACCACCGTGGCCCAAAATGAAAAGGCGCTTAAAGTTCTCCGGCAGCACGGCATAGAGCCCAGTGTCGGGTTTATCATGTTTGAGCCGGACTCTTCACTGGAGGACATTCGGGTGAACTTTGAGTTTTTGCAGAGGAATGAACTGCTTGAGGATTTATCCATTACCGCCAATGTGCTTTATCACCCGCAAATTATACTGCAGGGCACCAGGGCGTATCAAAAGCTTCAGGAGGAAGGGAGGCTGAAACTTCTATCCACCACCTATGAAGGAACGGCCAGCTTTGCCAACCGGCAGGTGGAGTCGCTGGCACAGATTATGAGCGGAATTACAAATTGTTTGTTTGTAAAGATGGACGGGATCTGGAGCGGGAAGGCCAAAGAGCCGGAGGGAGCAAGGTTGATTTATATGAAGCTGAACCGCTGCCTGATAAACTACTTTAACAAAACTTTATGTCAGTTGGAATCCGGAAAACGATTTTCACCTGAAGAAGTGACGATACTGGTTCACGGGGCTGAGCGGGAGATAGATGTGATAATACGTGAAATTATATTATAAGAATAAGCTTTTCTCTCCGGTATAATATATGATCAGCCGGTGGAGCGCCCTGGTGCAGGCAATATATAATAATTTTTTGTCAAGTGGGCCTGAGTAGTTTCTCCTGTCTCCTCCGTATACAATAACGGCATCAAATTCAAGTCCCTTTGCCAAATAAGATGGGATTACCAAAACACCTTTTTTCACCTTGCCGCAATGGGGATCAATAAGTATAACCGAAATGCGGTCTTTTAATCTGGTGTAAACTCTTTCAGCTTCCTGCCTGCTTTTGCATATTATTGCCACTGATTCGTAGCCGCACTTGCCCAAACGATCAATATCCTTTATGATAGCCTGGTCAATTAGCTCTTCGTTTTTTTTGTGCAGCACCAGCGGTTTTTCCCCGTGACGCTCTAAGGATGTGTAATTCTGCTGATTTCCCAAAATCTTCTGTGTGAAGGTGTTTATTGGGTAAGAAGACCGGTAGCCTTTGTTTAAAAATAGCTGAATAGTTTTTGGCTTGTTTAATATAGCTGCAATTTCATCATAGAAGGATTGGCCCGGGTCTTTTTCTATGGACTGGTGAATATCGCCCAATATTGTAAATCGTGCAGCCTTAAACAAAAGTTTAAAAACTTCGTATTGCAGTGGATAATAGTCCTGTGCCTCGTCGATAACCACTTGTTTTATATCCGGAAATGGATTGTATCCCTCAATCTTTAGCTTCAAATAAAGGAGGGGGGCACAGTCCTCGAAGCGGATTTGTCCCTGTTGGATTTTTTTACTGGTTTCAGAGATTATCCGGTCTATATTACCCGGAAGCTCCAGCCCTTTTGCAAGCCTAAAGAAAATATCTCTCTTATTAAAAAGGGTATGATAAATATTCCAGTAGTCGACTTTTGTAAACCGGTGAAGCCGGTTTTCAAGCTTCTTTGTTTCTTTAATAGATAAAAGCCGGCTGAAGGGCTTTATTTCCAGATCGTGTCCCTCACTGTTGGCTACTATTTTTTCCAGTGTCTTGATTCTTGTTTTCTGAAGAGGGTGTATCTTTTCCCATATTACGCTTTCCAACCTTTGAAGCTGCAAGGCCATGGGTATGCCGGCTTTATTGTTAAGAAAGCGATTTTTAAGCTGCTGCCCTGTCATCAGGACCGTCCCGTTATAGTACACATCTTCAAAAGGAATAAGGCGGTGTCCATAATATCGGATTAGCCTGTCGAGAATCTTTATAAATTCTCTTGATCCTTTAAAATGAATACTCTGTCTGATATGGTCATTTTCTTTGCTGTCCCGGCAGTTAATAACCGACTCAAGCCGGTCGGATCTTGATTCCACCGCAAATCTTTCTCCAAAGGCTTTTGATGCTATGTCTTCAAATGTGGCCTGTTCTATGTTTTCCTCCCCAAGGCCGGGAAGTACTTTGGAAATGTATTTGCTGAAAATGGTGTTGGGCGAAAGGATTAATATGTTATTGGATTTTAAATTTGAATTTAACCCTTCATATAGCAGGAAGGCAATGCGGTGTAAGGCAACGGAGGTTTTACCGCTGCCTGCCACGCCCTGCACCATCAGGAGCTCGCTTTCCGTATCTCTTATTACCAGATCTTGCTCTTTTTGAATGGTTTCCACAATGTTTTTCATTTCGGCCGAAGCATTTCGGCTTAAGATTTTTTGAAGAATCTCATCGGTAACGGCTATGCTGCAGTCGAAAAAATGTTCCAGTTTGCCATTCTGGATTTTATACTGCCTTTTTAGCAGCACATCGCCGGTAATCACCCCGGCGGGAGCGCTGTATTCAGCTCTACCCGGCTCATACCTGTAGAAAATGCTTGATATGGGCGCACGCCAGTCGTATACATATACATCATGGGTTTTGGAGTCCGCCACTGTGTGGAGGCCAATATAAATCTTTTCACGATAGCTGCTGCCGTCTTCTGCAAAATCGAACCTGCCGAAGTAGGGAGAATTAATAATTCTTTGATATTTTTCCAGCTGCTTATAAGTTTCCAGGTAATTCGCCGCCTGATAATTAACCTCGGAAAGGTGCTGGTTAATCTCGGTAAGCTTGTCAAAATCATTTGTAAAGTGGGCGGTGTTTTCCCACATGTCCCTTCTGGAAGCAATCAATTGGCTCCTTTTGCCTGACAGGTATTCGCTTTCGGCCTTCAGCTCTCTTCTTATAAAAGTCACTGTTTTTTCAAGGTGTGACATCTCTTCCCGGAGATTTTCCTGATAGCTGTCCATTTTATTACCCCTCAAATTATTTGCTTGACATTACTCCAATATCTGTGATAAGATAATATAAAGTATATGGTTAACATGGGTAAGTATGCGTATTTTTTATTATACATTATTAGGGAATTAAAAACAAGCAATATTTATGGAACATTAGGTTCCTTTTTTATTAACTCCTTTCAGGGGACTGCTCCCATTTTTAAGATCCAACCGGACACCCTTTAGTGCTTAAAATCATTTTGAGTCTTCTTCTTAGAAAACAATTGCTCACCTTGATATGAGTATATTAATAGGTTAATCGGTAAAACCCTTCCACATATTTTACTGAAGGCAACTTTGATTTAAACCAGAGGTTGGACGAATTACTATTAAATGCCAATATACCCCAATTGTGCTAGCATTATGAAGAAAGCGTCTATATCTGTAAAAACGCTTGCAACCTATGGTGCAAAATTCTATAATAATCTTGTTATATAAACTACATAGTGTCAAATATTACCTGTAAAGGAGGATGTATTTTGGCAGTTAATTTGCAAAAAGGTCAAAAAGTAGACTTAACGAAAGGTAGAGCAGGCCTTTCAAAAGTTATTGTAGGCTTGGGCTGGGATACCAATAAGTTTGACGGCCCGGACTTTGACCTGGATGCTTCCGCCTTTTTGATTGGAGAGAACGGTAAGTGCGCGAGCGCTGATGATTTTGTTTTTTATAATAACCTGAAGCATTCCAGTGGCTCCGTTGAGCATTTGGGGGACAACCTTACCGGTGATGGAGACGGTGACGACGAACAGATTAAAATTGATCTAAGTAAGGTTCCCGCTCACATCCACAAAATTGCCATTACTGTGACCATCCACATGGCTAAGGAACGCAATCAGAACTTTGGCCTGGTATCCAACGCCTTTGTTCGCGTGGTAGATGATAACTCCGGCGCTGAATTGTTGCGGTATGACCTCAGTGAAGATTACAGTATTGAGACTGCCCTGGTGTTTGCCGAACTGTACAGGCATGGCTCTGAATGGAAGTTTGCGGCTGTGGGACAAGGTTTCAACGATGGATTGCAGGGACTCGTAAACCTTTACGGCTTGAATTAGAGGGAGGTAGTTTATTGATTAACTTACAGAAGGGTCAGAAGATAGATCTTACTAAAACCAATCCCGGTCTTGCAAAGATCATGGTCGGTCTGGGATGGGATCCTGTTAAGAGCGGCGGCGGCGGTGGCCTTCTAGGGGGTCTTTTCGGCGGCGGCGGCGGTGGTGCCAACATTGACTGCGACGCCTCTGTTTATATGCTGGACGCTAACCAGAAGTTAGCCAAAAACAAAAATCTAATTTACTTTGGCAACAAAACCAGCCCCTGCGGCAGTATACGCCACTCCGGGGACAACCTTACCGGAGACGGTGATGGTGACGACGAGCAGATTCATGTTGATTTAGGCAGAGTGCCTGCCGATGTCCACCGCCTGGTATTTGTGGTCAACATTTATGACTGTGTAAAGCGCAAGCAGCACTTCGGTATGATTAAAAATGCATTCATCCGTATAGTAAGCAGCTCCAACGGCCAGGAACTGTGCAAGTTTAACCTGTCTGAGGGCTATGACGGAAAAACTTCGCTGATTACCGGAGAGGTTTACCGCCACAGCGGTGAGTGGAAGTTTGCCGCCATTGGAGAGGCAACTACGGACCCTGGTCTGGAAGCTCTAACCAGGCGGTATCTGTAACCCCGAAATTCAAAAATGGAGGTAACTGGGATGATTTCTTTATCGAAAGGTCAAAAAATTGATTTAACTAAAACTAACCCTGGTCTTAATAAAATTGTGGTTGGACTTGGCTGGGACACCAACAAGTATGACGGTGGACATGAATTTGATCTGGATGCGGTGGCCTTCCTGGTGAATGCAGAGGGAAAGGCTGCTGGTGACGGCGCCTTCATCTTCTACAACAACAAGCAGGACCCCAGCGGCTCTGTAGCCCTTTCCGGCGATAACCGCACCGGTGAAGGGGATGGGGATGATGAGACTGTTAAAGTCAATCTGGCCGGTGTGCCTGCTGACGTTCATAAAATTGCTGTCTGCATTAACATCCATGAGGCTGCCCAGCGGAATCAAAACTTTGGTCAGGTTTCCAACGCATATGTGCGTGTTGCCAACGATGAAACCGGCGAAGAGCTGCTTCGTTACGATCTTGGAGAAGACTATTCAATTGAGACAGGTATAGTGGCTGCTGAGATCTACCGCCATAACGGTGAGTGGAAGTTTAGCGCAGTGGGCAGCGGCTTCCAGGGTGGACTTGGTTCCCTGGCTGCGACCTATGGACTCAGCGCCGGCTAATATAGCTTGTAAACAACTTCTTATAAAGGGGTGCTGTTTTAAGCGCCCCTTTTTTTAAAATGCAGGGGAAATACTATTGTGAATAGTATTTCCCTAATATTAGGTATGCGGCAGGTGATATTTTCCCTCCATTTACCTATGTAAGGTAAAAAATTAAGGAGGAATTACTGAGTGGAAACGATTTGGGGATATGTTGCCGGTCTTTTACAAAACTACAGTCAGTTTTTTTCTTTGGACGCAATATATGGGGTAATCACTGACCCGGTGAGCTGGGGAATTATTTTCTGGCTGATTATACTGGAAGGACTACTGTCCTGCGATAACGCCCTGGTGCTGGCGGTAGTGGTCAAGCGCCTGCCCAAGCACCAGCAGAAAAAGGCGCTCATGTACGGTATTTGGGGTGCATATTTTTTCCGCTTCGTGGCTATTGGGCTGGGGACCTACCTTATCAAATTCAAGTGGATACAGATTCTCGGCGCCGGATACCTGCTGTGGATGGCAGCAAAATTTTTCCTTTCCAAAAAAGAGGAAGCGGGTGATGATGAAGGTCCGAAGGTCAGAAAAGGCGGCTTTTGGGATACATTTTGGGGTGTGGTCATTACTGTTGAATTAATGGATATTTCCTTCAGTGTGGACAGCATCCTGGCGGCTTTTGCGTTGAGCGATCAAATCTGGGTACTGTTCCTTGGAGGCTTGTTAGGTATTTTGATGATGAGGGGTGTGGCAACAGTTTTTATTAAGCTGCTGGAAAAATACCCTACCCTGGAGGCCGCTGCCTACGTTCTCATTGCGCTGATTGGCGGTAAACTTATGGGACAGGCCTTTGACTTCCACGTGCCGCATTTGGCCTTCTTTTCACTGATGGCAGCAGTATTGCTGGGAACTATTGCGCTTCATCATATACGTGAAGGCGGTAAAAAAGCTGCATGATTTATTTTGATTATCTGAGTGAGGAACAAACTAAAAGGATATTCTACATTCCTCCGACCGCACTGGATACCGATAAGGAAACTCTGGCCCATGCTTTAGGCGCCGTCCTGTATATGCCGGCGAACTCCAAGGCTGTTCAGGGGTTAATCGATAACGATATACCAAACCTTATTTCTACGGTGTTATGCCTTGAAGATGCGGTAGATGACAGCGAGGTTCAAATCGCTGAAGAGAGCCTTTCTTTTCATATGAAAGCTCTGTTTTTAAAATGGGAAAAGGGGAGTGCTCTCCCCTTTATATTTGTCAGAATAAGGGATGTAGAGCAGTTCAAAAGATTTACAAAAAAGCTTGGCCGGGCAATTTATGCGCTGAGTGGATTTGTTTTTCCTAAGTTTGATACTGCAGTTGGGCCTGAGTATTTTGAGCACCTTAAAGTGATCAACAGGCAAGTAGGTAAGACATTGTATGGTATGCCTATATTAGAGGGGCCAGGAGTGATTCACCTGGAGTCCCGGGCCGAAAACCTTGTTAAAATAAAGGAACTACTGGATCGATATAAAGATCTGGTTTTAAATGTCCGTATGGGGGCCACTGATTTATCCGGGCTATATGGCCTCCGTAGGAGTCCTGAGCTTACTATTTACGATATAGCAGTTATTCAGGGCTTTATAGCCGACCTGATTAATGTTTTCGGCAGACCTCATGATGGTTATATTATCTCCGGCCCTGTTTGGGAATATTTTTCCGTGGGCTCAAGGGTCCTAAAACCTCAACTAAGGCAAACCCCCTTTAATGAGCAATTTGGCAGTGATGGAAAAAGGGTGCGCAAGAGCCTGCTTTGCAGATACATTGACGGGCTTATTCGGGAAGTCATGCTTGATAAGGCCAATGGCTTAATTGGTAAAACAGTTATCCACCCCAGCCACCTTCTTCCTGTTCAGGCCCTTTATGCCATTACCCACGAAGAATACTGTGATGCCAGAGATATCATTGATAATGGCGGCAGCGGCGGGGTTACAAAGAGTGTTTACAATAATAAGATGAATGAGCCTAAACCGCATATCAACTGGGCAAAAAGGATTATGACACTATCAAAAATATTTGGAGTGCTGAATGAAGGATATGACTATACAAGCATTATCTGTGAAGGAGAGAAGTTACAGAGTATTGGATAGTCTTTCGGTTGGCATTGGGATAAAAGAAAACCGCTATTCTTTGCCACCCGAGAGTATCTTCTCAATGGCAGCAAGAAACAATCCCAACAGAAGCTATTTATTTGTCAGTAAATTGATTGGAAAGCATATTCCTGTATGCCCCCCAGTCCCGTTTATTGCAGGATTCCTTTTAGCCTCAAGACTTGCGGAAGCCTTGGGGCTTTTGATAAGTAAGATAAAGATTAATGAGGCCGTTGATATATTGTCGTCAGATTTAAATTTCGATTTTCAGGGTATATCGTACAGCTTTCCCGGGAGAGCCCTGTTTATTGGTTTTGCTGAGACGGCAACAGCGCTCGGCCATTCTGTGTTTAGTTCCTTTACTGGGGATATTAGCTTTCTGCATACAACGAGGGAAAACATCAAGGGTACGGAAGATACCATATATTTTACCGAGGAACACTGCCATGCGCCTGACCAGCGGTGCCTTATATTTGATGCAAGCCTTATGCAGGATAATGACCTTTTGGTATTGGTTGACGACGAGATTACTTCAGGAAATACATGTCTTAATATAATAAAAACCATTCAAAAGAAATACCCCCAAAAGAAATACGCAGTCTTAACCATACTTGACTGGCGTTCCGAGAAGGCCAAAGAAAAGTATTGTAAAGTAGAACAGGAGCTGGGTATCCAGATCGATGTCATATCCCTGTTAGAAGGGGTTTTCTGGTCAGAGGGAGATTCTCCGTTCTTTAATGATCCCATTACTGCCATATCCGGGAATATACCTGAAGTTAATATGCTTCATCCGGAAATGCGTCATGGAATTAACACTTATTTCCAGAGTGGTGAGAAATATGGCTACCTCGGATTAACAGGACGTTTTGGAATGGGCCAAAGTGAAAACCATTATTTGCATATAAGGGCAAAAGAGATAGGGCAAAAACTTTCAAAAATCAGGAAAGGTAAAAAGAGTCTGTGTCTTGGCACAGGAGAGTTTATGTATATACCTTTCTTAATATCCCGGTTTATGGGGGAAGGCATAATGGTGCAGTCTACAACACGCAGCCCCGTTCACCCCCACTTAAAAGAGGGCTATGCCGTGAAACATGCCATAACCTTCTATGATCCTTTTAGACAGGATATAAAAAATTTTGTTTATAACATCCCGCCTGACTATTACGATGAAGTATTTGTTTTTTGGGAAAGAAAAGTACTTCCGGAGCAGGTTGCCCCACTTGTAAAATCTTTTGAGATACTGGGTATAAGCAATATTTCATTCGTTAGTTTCTGCAACTGACTGGAGGTGCTCTTTATAAACACTCCGGCTAAATGCCAGATTCAAGAAAATATTAAAGAATATCCGTTAGTTCCCGGCCCTGAGCCAATGGGAAGTTATTCGGCCGATGATGTCATCTTCTTATTAAAGAATATTGGCCCGTATATTAAAGAACTGGGGAACGAGGAAAGGGAAAGGGCAGTTCAGGGCGGGAAGCACTATTCTGAAATGCTGCCTGTTGAATATAAGCCAACCCGGGAGTATATTGATTTATTTCATAAATCCCTGAAAGAAACAGTGTACAGACTTGCTGAGGCAACGGCTATAGTGTCAGAAACTATTATCAAAAGGCGCGGTAAAAACCTGGTGCTTGTTTCACTGGCCAGGGCAGGCACCCCGGTGGGGGTGCTTATAAAAAGATATATCAGTCGTTTTTACGGTATAAATTTACCTCATTATAGTATTTCTATCATCCGTGACAGGGGAATTGATAAAAATGCTATGATATATATCCTTCAAAGGCACTCGGGCTGTCAGGTACAATTCATTGACGGATGGACTGGGAAAGGCGCAATTACTATGGAATTACTGAAGTCTGTCCGGGATTTAGAAAGGCAGTTTGCTTTGGAGGAAGATACAATTTGTAAAGATATTGCTGTATTGGCTGACCCGGGGTACTGCGCCAATATATTCGGGACACGGGATGATTTTTTGATCCCAAGCGCCTGTCTTAACTCAACGGTGTCCGGATTGATGTCCAGAACGGTTTTGAGGGATGACCTTGTTGGCCCCTTTGATTTTCATGGCGCAAAGTATTACCGGGAACTTCTGGCTGAAGACCTCTCCAATTATTATATTGATACGGTTGACAGGTGTTTTGCGGGTACTCACAGAAAGGCCCTTGCTATTTTACAGGCTAACCCTGAAACCGGGATAGATAATCACCCCTCCTGGATAGGAAAAAATGAAACCCAAAAGATACAGATGGAGTATGGAATTAGCAGCATCAACTATGTAAAGCCTGGAGTTGGAGAAACGACTAGAGTCCTACTGCGGAGGGTGCCCTGGAAGATTATTGTTAAAGATATTAAAAACCCTGACATTAAGCATATATTGCTGCTTGCAGAGGACAGAGGGGTGCCCGTGGAGGAATACCCTGAAATTAATTATTCCTGCTATGGCCTCATTAACACTATGGAGGATAAATAATGATTTTTGCCAGTGACCTGGACCGCACTCTTATATACTCAGAGAAGTTTCTTCAGGACTTTACCGGGAAGGTTACGGCAGTAGAAAGCGGTAAATACTTTTCTTACATGACTGAACGCTCGGCTGTTTTGCTGAAGGATGTTGCGTACAGAGCAATTTTTGTGCCCTGTACAACAAGAACCATTGAACAGTACCGGCGAATTCACTTTTTTCAGGACGTGGTAACTCCAGGCTACGCTGTTGTGAGTAACGGCGCCAATCTCCTGGTAGATGGTCTTATAGATACCGGCTACAGGGAAAAAATATTTCAGTTGCTTTCAAATGATTGTATGGCCGGTGAGGATATCCTTAAGGAGTATAATAAGCTGGCAAGCAGCCTGTGGGCTCAGCCAATTCGTAACGCAGACGGAGCCTTCCATTACTGCATTATAGACAGGGATAAAGCTCCGCTGCGGGAATTGGATGATTTTAGCAGATGGGCCAATGATCAGAAATGGGAAGTTTCAATACAGGGCAGAAAGCTATATCTGGTTCCCCGTGTTATTAATAAATGGTCGGCAATAAAAAGAGTGGTCGAAATGACGGGAGCTGAAGGGGTCTTTGGAGCAGGGGATTCTTTGTTGGACCTGTCTCTTATTAAGGGGGCAGACTGTGCCATAGCACCGGCCCATGGCGAATTATACGATCAGTATAGCAATTCAGGCGATTGGCTATTTACAAGAACTTCAGGGATAATAGCCGGGGAAGAGATTCTAGATAAGGTTATAGGCTGGATAACAGCGGGACAGGGTTAATATTGGTTGATTAACTGTAGGGGGTTTGAAAATGAAGCACAAAATACTATATCAGGGGGCGTTCCCTTTGGTTCAGATCAACCTGGAAAAGGGTGAGACCATAAAGGCGGAATCTGACGCCATGGTGGCTATGTCTTCAACCGTTGATGTAGAGGGAAGGATGGAAGGCGGCTTATTAGGAGGGATTGCCCGTATGGTAGCGGGGGAGAGCTTTTTCTTGCAGACGCTTACCGCCCGCAGAGGACCCGGGGAGGTTTTATTGGCCCCTTCAATGCCAGGAGATGTTGTTGATGTGGAATTGGACGGGTCCTATAATCTGGTGGTGCAAAAAGATGGCTTTCTTGCCGGCTCGGCAGGGCTGCAGGTGTCTGCCAAATTGCAAAACCTCGCCCAGGGGATATTCTCCGGTGAGGGTTTTTTCGTTGTCAAGGTAAGCGGAAGAGGGATGGTTTTTATTAATTCATATGGCGGCATCCACGTAATCAACCTTGAGCAGGGGGAGGATTACGTTGTAGACAACGCCCACCTGGTGGCCTGGCCGGACTATATGCACTACACTATTGAAAAGGCATCCAGCGGATGGATTTCATCCTTTACTTCCGGTGAGGTGGCGGTGTGCAGGTTTAGGGGGCCCGGCCCCGTGATAATTCAAACAAGAAACCCCAGGGGATTTGGAAATTGGATACGTCAGTTTATTCCACTCAAAAAATGATTTAGTTCTTGCTTTTCAGGGCATAAGAAATTGATAGGGCATTTGGATGGGGCATGCGCTGGAAGGTAGGCTATGAGGACTAAAGATGAGAAAAGTAAAAATAATTACTTAAGGCGGTTACTTTTTAAAAAATATGTGGTTGTATTTGCTTCTGTTTTTCAGTATCCTAAAGATTTTAGAACGCTGGGTAACAGCTATGGTAAATATTAATGCGGTGAACAGGGTTAACAAAAAAGTCTCACTCACGACTAATCACCGACCAGAAAGGAGTCTAATATTATTTATATTTATTTTTATTACAAAATACTACAGGAAAGTTAACCTAAAAATGAGGTATAAAGGCCTTGCAGGGTAATCATTCAAACTTAATTGGGGGATCTTATGAAATCACTGGTATTGGCAGAAAAACCAAGTGTGGCAAGGGAGATTGCCCGGGTTCTCGGCTGCGGCACGAAGGGCAAGGGTTTTTTTGAAGGAACCGGGTATGTGGTAACCTGGGCGCTGGGACACCTGGTAACTCTTGCCGAGCCTGAGGACTATGACAAGAAATATAAAGAGTGGCGGCTGGAAGACCTCCCAATGGTGCCGGAACAAATGAAGCTAAAGGTAATTCGCCAGACTTCCCACCAGTTTAAGGTGGTTCAGAGTCTGATGAGGCGCCAGGATATAAAGGATCTGGTAATTGCCACTGATGCCGGCCGGGAGGGTGAGCTGGTGGCCCGCTGGATAATGAGGCTGGGCAACTGGAAAAAGCCCTTTAAAAGGCTTTGGGTATCCTCCCAGACAGATGCCGCTATCCGCGAAGGATTTGCCAGGCTAAGGCCGGGGGCCGAGTTTAATAGCCTGTATGACGCGGCGGTCTGCAGGGCTGAGGCTGACTGGCTGATAGGGCTCAACGTTACCCGCGCGCTGACCTGTAAATTCAATGCCCAGCTTACCGCCGGCCGGGTTCAGACCCCTACTCTGGCTATGATCGTCCGGAGGGAGGAAGAGATTAAAAAATTTGTGCCGGTGGACTACTGGACCATCCGGGCAGATTTTGGCGACTATTTCGGTGACTGGCGGGGTAAAGAGGGTGACAGGATTTTTGAATACTCAAAGGTGGAAAATCTTCTAAGTAAATTAAAGGGACATACAGGGAAAATAACCGAACTTCGGCGGGAAAACAAGAGTGATCCGGCCCCCCTGGCCTATGACCTCACGGAACTACAGCGTGAAGCCAACAGGCGCCTGGGCTTTTCCGCCCAGAAAACTTTGAGCCTTTTACAAAACCTGTACGAGAGGCACAAATTAGTTACATATCCCCGGACGGATTCCCGGTATATATCCTCTGATATTGTGCCCACCCTGCCTGCCAGGCTTAAAAGTATTGCTGTGGGGCCTTATGCTGATCCGGCAAGGCCTCTCTTACAAAAGCCTCTTTCTCCATCAAAGCGTTTTGTGGACGACAGCAAGGTGTCTGACCACCATGCCATTATTCCCACGGAACAGCCTGTCAGGCTGGCTGAGCTCAGCGCCGAGGAAAAGAATCTGTATGACCTGATTGTCCGGCGGTTTCTTGCGGTGCTCTACCCGCCTTTTAGGTATGAACAGATTACCCTGGTTACTGCTGTAAATGGGGAGAGCTTCTATTCCCGGGGCAAGATTGTCAGGGACCAGGGGTGGAGGGCGGTTGCCCGCAATATTACAGAAAAGGAAGAGGGTAGGGAGGATGCTCTTCCGGATCAAGCCCTGACCAGCCTTAGCAGGGGAGAAGAGAGGCAGGTCAAAGTCCTCAAGGACAACAAGTCTAAAACAAAGCCCCCTGCCCGGTATACCGAGGCCACCCTGCTGTCTGCCATGGAAAGCCCGGGCAAATTTATAGAGGACGAGGAATTGCGGGAGACAATTAAGGAAAGGGAACACACCTCCTGCGGAGGAATGTCCCCAATTAATGGCAGCGGCCTGGGAACCCCGGCAACCCGGGCGGAAATTATAGAAAAATTGCTCTATACCAACTATATAGAGCGCAGTGGCAAGGAACTGGTGCCCACCTCCAAGGGAATACAGCTGATAAACCTTGTGGCTCCAGAACTCAGGAGCCCCGAGCTTACCGCCAGGTGGGAGCAAAGCCTTACCGATATTGCCCGGGGCAGAGGAAGCAAGGCCGAATTTATAAGCGGCATCCGGGATAATACCAGGGAGCTGGTGAGGAGTGTTGCGGCCGATACGGCTGTATACAGGGCCGACAATATTTCAAGGACCAAGTGTCCCCTTTGCGGAAAGTATATGCTGCTGGTAAAGGGCAAAAGGGGGAGAATGCTGGTTTGCCAGGATAGAAGCTGCGGGCACCGGCAGCCTGAAAAAGAGGATGCTTTAGGTTTTTCAAGCTCCAGGAGGGCCAGCCAGGAGAACCAGAGATTAATATCCAGGTATGGCGATAAGGAATCTGTTGGCAGCAATCTCGGGGATTTGTTAAAGGCTGCCATGTCTAAAGAGGGACGGGACAAATAATATTCACATTACACTTTAACGGCACAAGTATTGACATCCCAAAAGGATATAAGCTATACTTGTCTTGTTAAAGGGGAGTAGCGAGCGTTTTACTTAAATGCGGTAAAGTCAACAGCACTGGGTTTTAAACCTGGCTTTACCGTTGGCCATGCCAATTTGCGAGACTTTTAACATGACTATCATTTGGTGGTTATGTTAAAGGTCTCGCTTTTTTATTTATAACTGAATATGTACTGAAAGGAGTTTAGGGAATGACAGCACCTGAAATCATTATTGCGGTACTGAGCATAGTTATCATTGACATCGTACTGGGAGGGGACAATGCCATAATAATTGCTCTGGCCAGCAGGTCATTACCGCCTGAACAAAGGAAAAAAGCAATTATTTACGGTACCGTGGGGGCAGTGGTGATCCGCATAACACTTACAGGCTTTGCGCTTTATTTGTTAAAAATACCGCTTCTGCAGTTTGTGGGGGGATTATTGCTGGTTTGGATTGCACTCAAGCTTTTACTGAAGGACAAAGATGTTGAGTGCAGAGAAGGGAAGAATCTATTAGACGCAATAAAGGTAATTATACTGGCAGATGTGGTAATGGGTATCGATAATGTTATAGCCGTGGCTGGTGCTGCGCACGGGAACCTGCTTTTGGTTATCCTGGGATTAATTATTAGCATTCCCATTATTGTGTGGGGCAGTACTATCATGCTCAAATGGCTTGAGAGATTCCCGGCTATTGTTTATATAGGAGCAGGTGTACTGGCATGGACTGCCGGCAAAATGATTACCGAGGATGCAATCATATACCGGGAGGTTGGCCGGTATGTTCCCTATTTTGAACTGGCGGTCCCTGCAGCTGTTTTGTTGATAGTGCTTTCAACAGGCTTTTATATAAACAGGTTTGTAAGGTGTAAAGAGAAAATGGAAAAAAGCGTTTAACTGTTGCCACTCCAGGAATTTTAAATTGGAGGTTTTGCATATGTGTTGATATATGACTGACATGGTATAATTAGAAATACTAATTTAGATAGATTCCCCAAACCAATTTAATTGGCGGAAGGGGACGTTATGATGAAAAAAGATGAAGAGAAGACAAAAGAAGAGCTTATAAATGAACTGGTTGAACTGCGAAGAAAGATCGCAGGGATAGAGGTTGCGGAATCACTGCGCCGGCAGGCAGAGAACAGGCTGAAGTATGAGAGGGCGGAGCTTTTATTAGTATTTGACAGCATAAGTGAGATAATCTATATTTCTGACCCGGTAAATTTTGAAATTTTGTACGTAAATAAGAATGTCAAAAGCCTGTTGAAGAAAGATCCTGTCGGAGGTATCTGTTACAGGGAGTTTCAAGGAATGAACTCGCCGTGTGATTTTTGTACCAATAGCATTATTCTGAAGGAGAAAGGAAAACCATACCAGTGGGAGTATTATAACCCTAAAGTTGATAAGTTTTTTTTGATAACTAATAAAATAGTTAAGTGGCCGGACGGTCGTGATGTGCGGTTTGAGTTTGCCGTAGACGTTACCAAGCGGAAGCGGGCTGAAGAGAATTTGCTTGAACAGTTACAATTTGTGCAATTATTGATTGATACTATTCCCAATCCATTGTTTTATAAAGACATTAAAGGCTTATATAAAGGATGCAATAAAGCTTTTGGGGAGTTTTTAGGTTTAAATAAAGAAGAGATAATCGGAAAATCTGTATATGATTTATGTTCTAAAGAACTGGCAGATAAATACCACAAAATGGACCTGGAGTTGTTTCAGAATACGGGGACCCAGTTCTATGAATACTCTGTGAACCATGCCGATGGCACCAGACACGATGTTATTTTTAACAAGGCTGCTTACATGGACAGTCATGGCAACCCGGCCGGGCTGGTGGGAGTCATTGTCGATATTACCGAGCGGAAATTTGCCGAGGAAACGTTACGGCGTCTTTCTTTTCTTGATGGTTTAACCGGTATTGCCAACCGGCGATATTTTGATGAGTATATCGATAGGGAATGGAGACGTGCTATGCGTAATACCACGCCCCTGTCCCTGATTATGTTTGATATCGATTTTTTCAAGATCTATAATGATACCTACAGTCACTTGAGCGGAGACGACTGTTTGAAACGGGTGGCACGTGTAATAGGTGACATCGTTAAGCGGCCCGGAGATTTGGTAGCCCGGTACGGTGGTGAGGAATTCGCCGTTGTTTTACCTGAAACGAATATAAACAGCGCCAGTGTGATAGCAGAGACACTGCGCTCCAGGGTTGAAGAAATGGGAATCATTCATGGCAATTCCAAGGTTAGCAGGTATGTTACCATAAGTCTGGGAGTTGCTGCGGCTGTTCCAGCCGCTGGTTCTCTGCCGGAGACATTGATTGCCGAGGCCGATAAGGCGCTATACCAGGCAAAAAGAGAGGGCCGTAACCGGGTAAAGAGTATGTAGATGTACAATTTGAAAGCACCGGCTTATTTTTAATAAGATCTTGACAAGGTCTTTTTTTTATGTATAATTAAGTTTTTACTACATAGCTTATTGCGGTAGTGTTTAGAAAACAGATAACAAAAAACCAGGGGGAACCGTTTAGTGACGGCAGCCCCCTGGTCTTTTTTTATTTATGTAAAAGGGGTGATTGCTAAATGCAGTGTTTTATTAAACCGTAAATTTGCTTGATTCAAATAACCAAGAGTGGAGGTAGAAAAAGTATGGTACTGGTTAACAGGAATTTTTTTCTTTTGTGGACAGGGCAGCTGATATCTCAGCTGGGGGATAGGTTCTACAGCATCGCTCTGGCATGGTGGGTGCTGGAGAAAACAAATTCCCCTGCCATTATGGGTTTGTTTTTGGCTGCCTCGGTGCTGCCGGAGCTTATCTTTGGCTTGGCTGCAGGGGGGTTCATTGACCGGTGGAACCGGAAGTCAATACTAATAGTATCTGATGTTTTTAGGGGTCTTACGGTCCTGGCGCTGGCCTTTTTATCGGCGCTGGGGTATTTGGAAATATGGCACATTTTTATGGCGGGTGTGATTATTTCTCTTTCGTCTGCCTTTTTTGATCCCACGGTTATGGCAGTGATACCAAAGCTTGTGAGTCAGGAGGATCTTCCCCGGGCTAATTCCCTTAGCCAGATGATAAGCGGCCTCGCCACTGTTGCCGGGCCTGTTTTGGGAGCCACACTGGTTGCTTTACTGGGCTATAAGGCGGTGTTTATAATAAACGGGCTGTCTTACCTGGCCTCAGCACTGCTGGAGGCATTCATAACACTGCATTTCACGCAGTCAGATGCTGGTGAGCACCAGTTACTATTAAAAATTAAAGAGGGGTTTAAGTTCATTTTTGATAACAAAACTGTCCGTATAATACTGCTGGTTATTGGAGTTGTTCATATCTTCTACGGGAGCCTGGCTGTGGCAATGCCTTTTCTCGCCAGTACAATAACAGGCAGCGGCATTAAAAACCTGGGCTATCTTGAAACAGCCATGGGAGTCGGCATGATCCTTGGAGCTATGGTGGTTGGACGGCAAAAACTGAATCATATGCGCGGAGGCCACCTGTTTATGATAATACTTGCTGCGGGCCTTTGCTTTGCGCTGCTGGGTGCAGTAAACAGCCTTGGAATTGTTGTCAGGGGCCCTTACATAGGGATTTTGCTTTTTATAGGAATGGCTGCCTCAGTTGCCTCAGTCTACTGGCGCTCACTATTGCAGATTCATGTTCCTAATGAAATGGCCGGCAGGGTGTTCAGCGTAAGCACCATGATTGCCGATGTCTCACTGCCGGTGTCGTTTGTGGTATTCGGGTTTGTGCTGAAAGGTTATTCAATGACTGTAACTGTAACTATATGCGGCTTAAGCCTTATGATTATCGGCGCGGCTTTATTATTGAAATACAGGAGGCTTGTATAACCCTGATTAATTTTGTATTCTTTAATCCCAGGCAAGGTTTATTGCCCTAATTGGTGGGTATTCTATTAATAAACTATAGCCTGTAATAAAGACAAAGGGGAAATAAATAATGACTACGTTTAATGATTTTGGACTGACCGAGCCAGTAACCCGGTCTCTTAATAATATGGGCTTTGAGGAGCCGACACCTATCCAGGAAAAAGCTGTTCCCATAGGCCTGCAAGGTAGGGACCTTATCGGGCAGGCGCACACCGGAACCGGTAAAACCGCTGCCTTTGGCATTCCCATGGTGGATCTTTTAAATGTTGACCGGGATCAGGTGCAGGGGATTGTCCTGGCTCCAACCCGTGAGCTGGCCGTCCAGGTGGCCGAGGAGTTAAACCGGATAGGGCAGTTCAGGGGTATCCGCACCCTGCCCATATATGGCGGGCAGGAAATCAGCCGCCAGATAAGGGCGCTTAAAAAAAGGCCCCACATAATTGTTGGCACGCCTGGACGACTAATGGACCACATGAGGCGAAAAACTATCCGCTTAAATAATGTCAGTATTGTGGTCCTGGATGAGGCCGATGAGATGCTGAATATGGGTTTTATAGATGATATAGAGATGATACTTAAGGAAATTCCCGGAGAACGGCAGACCATGCTTTTTTCGGCAACAATGCCGGGCCCTATTCGGGCTCTGGCCCAACGGTTCATGAAAAGCCCGGAGTTTATCAGGATTGAGGCCCGGCAGGTTACTGTTCCGGCCATTGATCAAAGCTATATTGAAGTTGATGAAAGACAAAAATTTGATGTTCTCTGCCGACTGCTGGACACCCAGTCACCGGACCGCGCCATTGTGTTTGGAAGGACAAAACGCCGGGTGGATGAACTTTTTGAGGCACTTAACAAGCGCGGCTATTCAGCCGAAGGGATCCATGGAGATTTAAGCCAGTCCAAGAGGGACTCGGTAATGCGGCAATTCAGGGAAGGAATTATTGAGGTGCTGGTGGCTACCGATGTAGCTGCCAGGGGCCTGGATATAACCGGGGTCTCTCATATATACAATTTTGATATTCCCCAGGACCCTGAATGGTATGTCCACCGGATCGGGCGCACCGGCCGTGCGGGCAAAACCGGTGAGGCAATATCCCTCGTAACGCCAAGGGAGATACGTCACCTCAAGGTTATTGAGGGAATGACGAAGGGTAGAATAACCCGAATGCCCATTCCAACAATAAATGATGCCTTTCTTGGGCAGCAGCGCCTGGCGGTGGAGAGACTTCTGCTTGCTGCAGAAAAAAATGATATAGAAAAATACAGGGGGCTTGCCGAGGATTTGCTTCAGGAAACTGACTCTGTTACGCTTTTATCTGCGGCATTAAGGATACTAACCAGGGAGCCTGACCGGACCCCGGTAACTCTGACCGAGGAGAGGCCCCTCAGGATAAAAAAGGATAAGAATGTAAAATCCTGGCGAAGAGATCACCCCAGGGGCGAAAGGGTTCAAAAAGGCCCGGGACGGGGTGCCGGTTTCAGGGGAAAAACAGGTTTAAAGAGCCGCTCGGTATAGTAGTTTTCAATCTGAAAGCGCACGGGGATTTTAAAGGGATTTCCATGTTTAACAGTGGGAGTCCCTTATTCTTTTAAGGGGTTTTTTTAAGATAAGCCAATCCCTTCCAGGGATGCGAGGTATGGGTGAAATCCATGGGGTAAAATAAACATTTAAAAGAGTGCCGGGGATCAATGCCGTAGGGATTTTCTGAATTAATGATTAGAGGCACTATTTATTTTGGAATTTATGTAATATCCTTAATAATAAGCGCAGGAAATTTCCGCCTCTTGTCGAAATATGTAGATAAATAAGGGTGCTGAGGAATTATCTAACAACATTTTACTCCTTAAATAGTAGGAGGAGTATGCTGTGAAAAAGCTATTTTTCTTGTGTTTACTGGTTTTACAGCTTGTTGTGCTGACAAGCTGTGCTAAAAACAATGACCCGGGCGGGGAAGATATAGTCATTGCCAGCGCCAATCCCATGACGGGCAATTCCAGCGACTACGGCGACATGAAAGTTAAGGCGATTCAACTTGCCTTTGAGGAAGTAAACGAAGCCGGGGGAATCAACGGAAGAAAACTCCGGCTGGTTATTGGTGACGATGCCAGCACGCCAAAGGAGGCACACAGGCTGGCTGAGAAACTGGTGGCCGACCCGTCGGTGCTGGCGGTAATCGGGCACTGGAACAGCGCGTGCACCCTGGCGGCCAGGAATGTATACAATGGCGCTAAAATGCCTGTAATAACAGACTCTGTAAATAAAGCCATTACAGACGGATCGACTCCATACATTTTCCGGATATCCCTGACTGACACAGCACAGGCCGCACAGCTGGCTGAGTACTCAGTCAAAATACTGAATTTTCGCAAAGCTGCGATTATTTATGCCAATAATGATTTTGGCAAAGGCCTGAAGGAGGACTTTGTAAATAAATTTCGGCAGCTGGGCGGTGAAATTACAAATATAGAAACGTACTTTGAGGGTCAGACCAGGGATTTTACTCCTGAGCTTATTAAAATTAAAAATTCCGGGGCCCAGTTCATTTTTATGGCCGGTTATTACACCGAGGCCGCTATGATTGCTCGCCAGTCCAGGGAAACAGGCCTAGGGATTCCTCTTATCGGAACCGATGGAATAACCTCCAGGGAGCTTATTCGAATAGGAGGCGATTCTGTAGAGGGAATAAGGCTTGCCGCATTTTTTCACCCTGCTGTCCAGCACAATGACTCCCGGAAGTTTGTAAACGCCTACAGGCAAAAATACGGAAAAGAACCCGATACGTACGCTGCCATGGCGTATGACTCAGCAAGGCTGATAATAAAGGCTATTGGTGCAAACGGCGCAACCCGTGAGGATATTTACAAATACCTGGAAAGTACTGAAGGCTACCATGGAGTTATAGGTGATATAAGTTTTGACGCCAATCATGATGCTCAAAGCAAAATAATAATACTGACGGTGAAAGACGGAGAATTTGTTCCGGAAACTCTACAGCTCTAAACATAGTAGGAGGCACCGGCATGAAAATACGCTCCCAGATGCTGCTTTTGCTGGTAACTGCACTGTTCATCACAACAACACTTGTTGGCACAGTTCTTATATTTTCAGTTTACAGCCAGACACGGCGGAATGTGGAAATAATCCTTCAAAATCAGGCCGATCACTTTTCCGGCTATGTTGACCAGTGGTTTTTCGAAATAAAACAGGTGGGGCAGTTTTTTGTTAACCAGCCTCACGTTCAGAATGCAACACCGGAGGAAATGCATAGACTTCTGGGAAACCTGTACAATACCATTAATGTTTATGACAGCCTGATGGTGGTCAGGCCGGATGGAACAGTAATCTCTATTTTTCCTTCTTACCCCGATTTAGCCGGCAGCAGCATCGCTTCCCAGCCCTACTTCAAAGAAGCGGTTACAACCGGATTACCCCGGTTTGGCGGGGAAAAGGCTAATGAATTCACCGGTAAAATGGTCTTTGTCTTAACCCAGCCGGTTTTGGACTCTAAAGGTAACCTGAAGGCCGTTCTGGTGCAGAATGTAAAGCTGGATATATTGCAGGCCATGGCGGCGGATGCCAAAATAGGCAAGTCGGGCAGAATTACAGTCTTTTCATCCGGTGGACAGGTTATTGTTCCCAGGGAGTATTATGTTGGATCGCCAGTTCCTTCTCAGATTCAGGAGCTATTTAGAAAAGATTCCAGTAATGTGGAGAAATATACCGACCCGGAGGGACAGGAGGTACTTACTGCGGTAAGGCGTATAATGAAACCGAACTGGGGAGTGGCGGCCACCATAACCAACGCTGAGCTGCTGGAGGCTTTTTATGGCAGTGCCAGAAAAGGAATCGCAACATTTTGCGCTATCTTTATTTTTATTGCCTTTGCTGCCTGGGCTATTTTCAGCCGGCTATTCCGCTCTGTTACTGCTGTGACGGAGCAGATTGCCCGTATGAACGAGGGTAGCTTTGCCACTGCCAGGATAGATGAACGGTTAATCCGTTCTGCGCCCCAGGAGCTGCGTAATCTTTGCCTCACCTTTAACACTATGGCGGAGACCATTAAAAACAATATGGACGCCTTAAACAATGTTAATATAGCTCTGCGCGCCAGTGAAGAGCGCTGGCAGCTGGCGCTGCAGGGCAGTAATGACGGTATTTTTGACTATAACATAAAAAAGGGTGAAGTGTTTTTTTCTGCCCAGGCCGCTAAAATTTGCGGGTATGAACCCAGGGACTCGGTTTGGCTGGAAGATAATCTGGAAAAGATTATTCATCCGGATGATTTAATTATTCTGGAAAAGAGCTTTTCAGACCATTTTTTGCTTAAGACCCCTTATGTATATGCCGAGTGCCGCTGCAGGAGATCAGACGGGCAGTATATGTGGACTCTTGTCCGGGGGCAGGCAGTATGGGACGAAGAAGGTGAGCCCGTTAGGATGGTGGGGTCGGTGGGAGATATTTCCCGCCGAAAGCAGGCGGAAGAGGTCTTGCAAAAGTCCCATGACGAGCTTGAAAGCAAGGTGGAAATGAGAACCCAGGAGCTTACCGCCCTAAATGAGGAGCTCAGGGCGGTGAATGAGGAACTGTATGCCATGAACCAGGAGCTCACGCAGAGCAACGCCGATCTTGAGAGCGAGATTAGCCACCGCAAAAAGGTGGAAGAGTCGCTGGCCAGTACCAACTGCGAGCTGTCTTATGCGATTGAAGAGCTTAAAAGAACTCAGGCATACCTGGTGCAGTCGGAAAAAATGGCGGCCCTGGGAAACCTGGTGGCCGGGGTGGCCCACGAAATAAACACACCTGTAGGAGTGGGTCTGACGGCTGTTTCACACCTGGAACTGATAACAGCAAAGCTGATGAGGCAGTACGAAAGTGGTAATCTAAAGCGCCGGGACATGGAGGAGTTCCTGGAAGATTCAGGCGAGGCGGTAAAGATCGTTCTGAGCAATCTGGACCGGGCGGCCAGGCTAATAAGGAGCTTCAAGCAGGTGTCGGTGGATCAGTCCAGTGAAGCCAGGAGAGTTTTCAATGTAAAGCAGTACATTGAAGAGATTATCATGAGTCTTAACCCCATATTGAGAAGGGCCAGACACACTGTGTCGGTACACTGCCGTGAGGATTTTGAATTTGACGCCTATCCGGGAGCCTTTTCACAGATAATAACAAACCTGTTGATTAACTCTCTTATTCATGCATACAGGCCAGAGGATGAGGGGGAGATTGTAATAGATGTGAAAACTACTGATGACAGGTTTGTCCTGGCTTTCTCGGATGATGGAAAGGGCATGGAGGAAGAAGTGCTGGCCAGAATTTACGAGCCCTTTTTTACCACCAGGCGTGGTGAGGGGTCGAATGGGCTCGGACTATATATACTATATAATATTATTAACCAGCAATTTGGCGGGACGGTGGAATGCAGGAGTGAGCCTGGTAAAGGGACCATTTTTACTATGGTTTTCCCCCTCATGAAGGAGATGAGACAGTGAAGGAAAAAAACGACGAATCGGTTGTGTACCAGGACATAACGATTAACGCGACTGAAACTTTTTCCGCTGAGAAATGGAAAATAATGGTAGTAGACGACCAGGAAAGTGTCCACACAGTCACCAGGCTTTCATTGAAGAGACTAGTCTTTGAGAATAAAGGTATTGAATTAATTAATGCATACTCGGCGGCCGAAGCAAAAAAAATGCTTGCTGAGAACCCTGATACCGCTGTAATTTTGCTGGACGTGGTAATGGAGGAGGAAAACGCCGGGCTTGATTTAGTGCACTTTATCCGGAAAGAGATGGGGAACAGTATTGTAAGGATTATACTGCGCACCGGCCATCCGGGGCAGGCTCCGGAGGAAAGCGTAATTATAGAATATGACATAAACGATTATAAGGAGAAAACAGAGCTGACTTCCCAGAAGCTTCATACTGCCGTTGTGTCTGCTCTCAGGTCGTATAGAGACTTGTCTATTATTGACGCAAACCGGAGGGGCCTGCAGAATATCATTCGATCTTCTGCCACAATTTATGAGCATCAGTCCAGGATGAAACTGGCTTACAGGGTTTTGGAACAACTGACTGATATATTGAATTTGAGATCTCATGAAAAAGATTGCAATGTATCCGGCTTTATGGCAGCAAAACAAGAGAGTGGTGAATTTCGGGTGCTTGCCGCCACGAAAAGACACAGCCTGTTAGCGGGAAAGAAACTGAGGGGTAGTGTGCCGGACCGGCTGTTGGAAGGTATTGAGGAGGCTTTTCAGAAAAAGAGAAGCTATTTTTTTCAGGATTATTTTATAATATATACCTGCAGTAAGAGGGGTTCAGAGAATATTATCTGCATTGAGGGAGCACACCCTTTGAATGAATGGGACCGAAGTCTCATTGAAATATTCAATATGAACATTTCAGTGGCCTTTGCCAATATTGACCTGAACGAAGAGGTTGAGGCAACGCAAAAAGAAATTATATTTACCCTGGGGGAGATTGCCGAGGCCCGGTCGTTGGAAACGGGGTATCATGTCAAGCGTGTGGCTGAATTGTCCAGGCTATTGGCGCTTAGATACGGGCTTTCATCCGAAGAGGCTGAGCTATTGAGGCTTGCCGCGCCTACCCACGACCTCGGAAAGCTGGCTATTCCCGATTATATACTGAATAAACCGGGAAGCCTGACAAAGAATGAGTTTGAAATAATGAAAACACATTCTGAAATAGGCTATGAGATGCTTAGGAAATCAAAGCGCCCGATATTGCAGGCCGGTGCAGTTATTGCCCTGCAGCATCACGAAAGATATGACGGGACAGGGTACCCAAAGGGCCTGAAGGGGGAGGAAATCCATATATACGGGCGTATTGTGGGGCTGACAGATGTCTTCGATGCCCTCGGAAACGACAGGGTATATAAAAAGGCCTGGCCCCTTGGGGAAATAGTAGACTATATACAAAGGCAAAGGGGTAAACAGTTTGACCCCCAGCTTGTGGATATTTTCCTGGGTAATCTGGATGATATATTAATTATACGTAAGGCTTTTCCCGACAGGTACCCGGATATTTAAATATACGAAAGATGAGCGCCCCGCTTTTAGGCGGGGCGCTCATCTTTCAGTAATACTAACTTGGACCAGTCCTCCTCTAAATTGGGGGAGAGCTTCGGGAGCATTAGGCAAGTTTTTTAAAAAAACAGCAATATAAGAGAAGTTTTTTATATTTAATTTTGATAATATTATATTGGAAAATCATGGTTTTTAATGGAGGTCATTGTATGGATCTGGGTAAGGTAACTGCGATAACTGTTAACGGTGAGGAAGTTAACCTCAGGGATGTTCTCAGGTGGGCAAGGTTTCAGAATTCATTTTCCGCACTCAATCAGATGTTAGAGTATACCCTTGTCATACAGGAAGCCAAAGAGATGGGAATAAGTGTGACCCCGGAAGAACTGCAGAATAAGGCAGACGACTTGCGCAGAAGCAAGGAGCTATATAACTCGTCACATACAATGAAATGGCTGGAAGATGTAGGCATGTCGGTGGATGACTTTGAAGAATATGCAAGGTACCGGGTTCTGGTTGACAAGCTGAGGGAGACTGTTTCCGGCGACGGAAACCTTGAAAAGTATTTCAGACAGTCATTAGCCTTTGATACAGCCGTAATTGCACATATTGTCACGGGGGAGGAGGACGCTGCCAGGGAGCTTATGTCTCAGGTGCTTGAAGAGGGAGCGGATTTTTACACACTTGCGCGGCAGTATTCAATTGACCAGCGGACAAGGATGGCTGGTGGCTACGTGGGACGGGTTACCCGAACTTCACTAACTCCCGAGGTGACAATTGCTGTTTTTGAGGCAAAGGAAGGGGCTGTCGTGGGGCCGGTTAAGACCGACCAGGGGTATCACATTATTAAGGTGGAAGAGCTGAGGGAGCCTGTGCTGGACGAGGAAACCACCAGCCTTATAAAAGAAATTTTGTTCAGGACGTGGATTGCAAATAAATTAAGCAAAAGCCAGGTGACATTTAACATCTGGGAAGCCCTGCAGCAGAGATGAAAAGTTTTTTCGATTTTGTGACGGCCGCTACTGAATGATAAAGGGATTTATATTATCCTTTGTTCAGTCATCCTTTTAAAAAGAGTAGGGGGGTTAAAATGGCTATTATTCGTGTAGACGATCTTGAGATTCCGGTGGAGGAATTGAATGTAAAGGCAATGAAGGGCATTTTCGGGGGAATCACCTACAATCTTCAGCAGCAAGGTGCCTACAATCTAAACTACAGCGGGACCCAGCAATTTAGGGCGAATTCACTGCTTAGGATAATGTATGAGCCGTCTATATGGCAGTAGCAGGATAAACAAATTCAGCAGTATCACTTTGCGAAGAAGAGCTTTGAAAACATTGTATCCCGGCAGCCGGTAAAAGGACTGACCGGGTTTTATTGCTGTCAGGGTGATGTGTATGGTTGAAGTATTTGTTTGCAGTCCGGACAGGAGAAAAACAGACGCTCAACTGTGGCTCATGTCGGAGGAAAAGCAGGATATAGCCTGGCGCATAAGGGACATAAGAGATAGACACTGCTTCATGGCGGCCGACCTGTTAATACGGTATATCATTATGAAGAGGTTCGGGATTTCAGCCAGGGAAATCCATTTCAAAAAAAATCAGTGGGGGAAGCCTTTTCTGGAAGGAAAGGATAAATTCCATTTTAGCCTTTCCCACTCAGGGCAATGGGCTGTTTGCGCTGTGGACAGCTACCCGGTGGGTGTAGACGTCGAAGAAATATCCCCCATTGATTATCCTGGGATTGCAGGGAGGAACTTTTCTCCACGGGAATACAAGGACCTTATGGAAAAGGATCAGGACCTGAGGCTGGAATACTTCTATGATCTGTGGACTGCAAAAGAGAGCTATGTAAAGGCGTTGGGCACAGGGCTTAATACTCCCCTGTGGACTTTCACTGTAAAGAAGGCCGATGGGAATACCTCTATGATAGAAGGTCCTCATACGGGGGAAGTGCTTTTCAGGCAATATGGCCTGGATGCCGGAAGCCGGCTGACGGCCTGCACCTTTGGCCACAGTTTTTCAGAACGGGTTTCTTTGGTGGGGTTGGAGGAGATGGTGAGAAATCTCTCAGAAATAAAATAGCCCGGTGTTTTATATTAAGGAGCAAGGTTTTCAATATTTTATGTTTTTCATTATGAAGGGAGCAGTTACTTTTTGTTGAAACTATATAAGTGCAAAATATTATATCTAATCACCTTCTATTTATGTTTTAAAGATAAGACGTATCATGGCAACATTTTTATGGTTAACTATTAATTTGTTGCTTTAAGGTGGCATAATGCGATGAAAAAGGACGAAATAAAACAATTACTGACAAACACTTCTTTTTTAAGTGTTGTTAAGGAAGAAGAAATAGAAACCATTGCCTCGGGCTTTGAAGAGATAAGCTTTCAGCTGGGCAACACCGTGTGCAGGGCCGGAGAAGAGGGTGAAGCCTTTTACGTGATTTATTCCGGCAGGGCCAGGGTGGTGGGGCTGGACTCGGATGGCAAGGAGATTAACCTGCATGTTCTGTCCAGGGGAGACCACTTTGGTGAGCAGGCCCTTCTTACCGGGGAGCCCTATGAATATACTATAAGGGCAACGGGAAACCTTTCCGTCCTACGTCTTTCAAAGGCCAATTTCTCGGATATTCTCAAAGAATACCAGGAACTGAAGCACTATTTTGATGAGTATATATCTGATGTATCCCTGCGTAACTTTTTGAAGCAGTGCACTGTTTTTTCTCCGCTTAATCCCGGTGAAATGAGAGGTTTTCTTGACTCGTTTTCTCCGGTTAACTGCCCTGCCGGAGAATTTATATTCCGCGAGGGGGAAGAAGGGGATTCCTTTTATCTTATTAGGTCCGGTGAAGTTGAGGTTGTTAAGGAAAGCCAGGGCGGAAGAATTTTAAACCGGCTTAAAAAAGGAGATTTTTTTGGAGAGCTTGCGCTTTTGACGGGTGCTCCCAGGTTTGGCGGCGTGCGGGCCGTTACTGATGTTAAGCTGTACAGGCTGGCAAAAAAAGATTTTGAAGCTATGCTTTCAACCATCCCCCAGATAAGAAATGCCATACTGGGCATTGCTGCCAGGTACAGCCAGGCAGCCCGCCAGATGATTTCCGGGTCAGACGTTGAGCCGGAATTAAAAGGGGATTCGGAACCCGTACAGGATTTCCCGCCCCAGCTGGAAACCTTTGCAGCAGAACCTGTAAAGCCGGAAACGGTAGAGGAGGTAGAAGACGCCGGGCTATTCTCTCCCAGGCGAAGGTGGCGGTACTCTGTTCTTCTTCAGCAGAGCGAGACCGACTGCGGGGCTGCCTGCCTGTCCATGATAAGCCACTATTACGGGCTAAAAATTAGCATTAACAGGCTTCGTGAAATGGCCAATGTTACCAGGGATGGCGCTACAATGCACAGCCTTGCCGAAACTGCAGAAAAAATAGGGTTCAGGGCTAAGGGAGTACGGGCCGGATACGACTCCCTGAAAACTTTTGAACTACCTGCCGTGGCCCACTGGGAAGGGTATCACTATATAGTAGTGTACAGTGTTAATGAGCGGCAGGCAGTGGTAGCGGACCCTGCTCTGGGCCTTAAAAAAATAAGCAGGGAGGAATTCATGAGGGGCTGGAACGGCCTTCTGCTTCTGTTGCAGCCTACCCCGGGGCTGAGAGAGGTGCTGCCCTCAAAATCTTCCTTTGCCAGGTTTTATCCATTTGTGTTGGCACACAGGGATATTCTGGTGAAGGTTTTCGTGGCCTCCCTTGTACTGCAGGTTTTCGGCCTGGCCATGCCGGTTTTTACCCAGAATATTGTGGATAAAGTACTTGTTCAGCAGGATATTACTGTTTTGAATGTGATGCTGGCAGGAATGCTGGTGATAGCCGTATTCCAGGTGGCCTACTCGGCGCTGAGGCAGTACATGCTTGTATTTGCGTCAACGCGTATTGACCTTTCACTAATGACTGAGTTTTACGGTCATGTACTTGGTCTCCCCCTTAAGTATTTTGAGGACCGCAAGGTTGGAGATATTATTTCCAGGTTTAATGAAAACTCAAAAATCAGAGAGCTGCTCACAGGTACAAGCCTTTCTGTTGCCATGGATTTTTTAACGGTAATTGTATATTTTTCACTTATGTTTTATTACAATTGGAAATTGTCTCTTGCAGTGCTCCTTTTTATACCTCTTTTTGCCGCTGTTACACTGTTTTTTACGCCCATGATGAAAAAAGTAAGCCGGGAGGCCTTCCAGGCAGGGGCAGAAACACAGTCTTATATTGTCGAGTCAATTAACGGCATTAACACCGTTAAAGCCTGTGCTGCCGAGAGGCCGGTCCGGTGGAACTGGGAGGAAAAGCTTGAAAAGATGCTTTCCATGCACCAGAAAGGGTCCATGATTGCTATGGCCGCTGATTCTTCCGGAAGAATTCTGCAGACGCTGAGCTCCACTTTTGTTCTATGGTATGGAGCAAGGCTGGTTATGGCCGGCGAAGTAACCATCGGACAGCTAATGGCCTTTAATGTCCTGTTGGGCAGCGTTATAACGCCGATACTGCGGACGGTGGGGCTATGGGACAGGATACAGGAGGCCAGGATTGCCCTGGAAAGGCTAAATGATGTTTTTGAAGCCGAGCCGGAGCAAAAGGCCGGTGAGAGCAGCATTACAATGCCACCGGTAAGTGGCCACGTGGTACTAAAAAATGTAACCTTCCGCTATGGCAGCGAAGGAAGAAACGTGCTGCAAAACATTAACCTTGAGATTCCCCCGGGTAAAACGGTGGCCCTGGTGGGCAGGAGCGGGTCAGGGAAAACCACCCTGGCAAACCTTCTTCTGAGGCTTCACCAGCCCGTGGAAGGCAGCATACTGATAGACGGGGTGGACATAAGGCATGTGGCGGCCGACTCGCTGCGCAGGCAAATAGGAATGGTTTTGCAGGAAAATTTTCTTTTCAGCGGCACTATTAAGGAAAATATAGCCTTCGGAAATACTGATCCTCCAATGAATGAGGTAATAGCAGCGGCTATGATGGCAGGAGCCCATGACTTCATATCAGAGCTTCCCCTGGGTTACGAGGCAGTTATAGGGGAGAGGGGTATGAGCCTCTCCGGCGGGCAGCGCCAGCGCATCGCCATAGCCAGAGCACTGTTTACAAGACCTAAAATACTTATACTGGATGAGGCCACCAGCGCTCTAGACACCGAGTCGGAGAGGATAATCCAGCAAAATTTTGAGAGTATGTTAAATAACCGGACCACTATTGTTATTGCCCACCGTCTTAGTACGGTGCGCAATGCAGACATGATTGTTGTTCTGGACAGGGGGATCATCGTGGAGAAGGGAATCCACTATGAGCTTATGGATAAGAAGGGACTGTATTTTTATCTCTGCAGCCAGCAGATACAGGGTTAATTAGGGAGGTGTCAGGGTGAGAAAGCAATTGCCGCCGAATACAAACTGGATGTATTATCTCGTTCTGGCCCTGGTTATCTCCGGTGCCGCATGGGCATATTTCCTGCCCGTGGAACTGTCGGTTCACGGGAGGGGCAGCGTAAATTTTACCGGCCAGCCGGAGGCGGTGTCAATTTCTGATAACGTGGAGGTTTGGGCGGTAGCTGCAAAGGATTTTGGTGAGGTTAAAAAAGGTCAGCACATAATGACCGTTACGGCTCCCGGAAAGGGTGATGGAGGGAAAACACCAATAGCTTCACCGGCTGACGGTGTGCTGATATGGCAGAGGGATTTTATTAAAGGTGATGCTGCCGGGAGAGGGGAGAGGCTTGCCCTGGTATACCCTGGGGAGCCGGTGGGAGTATTGGTTTCTCTTCCCCAAAGCGAAATTGGCAGGGTTCAGTGCGGAATGCCCGTAAGGATCAGCCTTGATGCCTTTCCCTACCAGAATTTCGGTACCCTGAAGGGTACAGTCAGGGAGTTTTCATACCTTGGAGGCAGAAGTGGCACTGATAAGCAGCTGGCGGTAATTATAAGTGTTGATGAAGTTCCCGGAGGGAATATAAAACTTATGCCCGGGATGTCCGCAAATGTGGATATCCTTGTGGGGAAAACTACACTGCTGCGCAAGCTTATGCTTTAGGGCCTGTACAGGGAGGCAATATAATTTAACTTAAAATTTGGGAGTTTGTGGTGGCTGCAACAGAACCCGGCTATTGAATGTGAGATAATTGTACTGCGGAAGAAAATGGTCTGGCTGGCAGCCCCTTAAGAACTGCATAAAACTAATTTTGGCTCAGGGGGGTATCTGTTATGAAAGAAATGGTATTACTTAAAGTCAACAATGAGGTATTAACTCTGCAGAGGCTTTTATCCTTTATGAGGCTAACAGGCTTAATGAACCAGATAGAAGACAGCTTTGTGAAGTGCCTGCTTATTAAGGAAGAGGTGGAGTCAGCAGGTGTAAAGGTCACCGACGAAGAGCTTCAGGAGCACGTTAATGAGCTTCGCTATGGTTTGGGGCTTGATAAGGCCGAAGATACCTACCGCTGGCTGGAAAAAAACAATATGACCGTGGAGGATCTTGAGACCCAGTGTGAGTGCGCTATAAGAACAAAAAAATTTACTGACTACATAAGCCAGGGCAAGGTAGAGGAATACTTCGCTAAAAACATGCTGGACTTTGAAAAGGCGGAAATATCCCAGATAATAGTGCAGGAGCTGTCAGTTGCACAGGAGCTTGTCATGCAGGTAAAAGACGGAGACGCTCCATTTGAAGACCTCGCCAGAACATATTCAAAAGATTACAGCTCAGGGTGGGGAGGTTTTGTGGGAACTGTCAGCAGAACCAGGCTTAAGCCCGAATTTGAATCCGCCATTTTTTCATCGAAGGAGGGGGACATTATAGGCCCCTTCGAAAGCGACCGGGGATTTCATATAATAAAGGTTCACTCGGTGCAGCCCGCCAAACTTGATGAAGAAACCAGGGAGACAGTCAAGGAAAAAATCTTAAACCAGTGGCTTGAGGAAAAGAAAAAAAAGGCCAGTATAGAATTCTTACTTTAATTTAAGGAGGTTTATATTATGGCAAGGGTAGAAATTCAAGACCTTCCTGTAAAGGAAAGGCAGTTAAATGAGAAGGATATGAAAAAAGTGTTCGGGGGGCTGGCTCTTTCATACAGCACCAGGGCGTTAGAGCCAGGCTGCGCACTGTGCCTGGGAGGCATTAATCTCCCTGGATCAGATGTGATGAGGCCCGAAGGCGGCGGGGAATGGATGCCTAGCAGTACAATTGTATACAGATAAGCATTTTCAAAAGTATTATTTAAGTGGGCTAATAAAAGCCATTCTACAATTGAAAAACAGACTAAGCCACTCCTCCACAGGGAGTGGCTTTAGTTTTTTATGTTTATATTGATTTAAAAAATAGCATTGATTTTTTAGGTAAAAAGTAATACTATCATGATAAATAATATTTATTAATTATGATAAATATAGCTAATTAAGTTAACTGAATATCAATTCGTTTTCTTTATTGCACTAACAAAAATCCTTTATTATTAGCAAATGTTCAAAATATTTAATGAAAGGGGGGAAAAAGAATGTTTAACGGACTTTTGCAGCCTACGCACCTGATACTTATTCTTGTAGTGGTTCTGATAGTATTTGGGCCCGGAAAGCTTCCGGAAGCAGGAAAAGCCATTGGCAAGACACTGAAAGATATGCGAAATGCCTTCACCAGCTCGGATGACGAAGATAAAAAAGATAAAAACGCAGCTCCGGGCAATATACCGGCAGCTGCTTCGGCAGCCGCAGCATCAGCTTCCGGTTTAAATCAAAACCAATCCGTTAACTAGAAAAACTGTCAGCCGGCTTGCTGATGTCGATGGGGGGTGGCCCGGGTTTTTAAAAGTGAGGAAATGACGGTATTCCAGCACCTTGAGGAACTGCGCAGAGTTTTAATTATATCGATAATCACTATCTTTATTATGGCGGTGGCGTGCTGGGCTTTCAGTGACCGGGTCCTTTATATACTCCTTCAGCCTGTAGCCATCACAGGAAACAAGATGGTATACATAAGCATTACAGAGGCCATCATGACCAAGATAAAGCTGGCCTTTTTCCTGGGGTTTTTGGCCGCGCTGCCCGTCACCCTCTGGCAGTTCTGGGGTTTTATCATACCCGCCCTCCGCAAGGTTGAAAGAATATATTTCACCTTTTTTGTTCTTTTGTCTTTTTTGTTTTTTATAGGTGGGGTGGTATTCGGATTTTTGGTTGTTTTCCGCCTTTGCGTTATGATGCTTCTCAAATACGGCGGAGCTGAGCTTGTTCCCATGCTCAGCATAGGCAAGTATATTTCCTTTACAATTAATTTTTTGCTGCCCTTCGGGCTGGTTTTTGAAATGCCACTGGCGGCATTTTTCCTGGCGAGGCTTGAACTGCTATCCTACCGCACCATGGCCAGGGGCCGGAAGGCTGCCATAGTGGCGGCGGTGGTAATTGCCTCGGCCCTTGTGGCGTCCCCGGAGATTTTTTCCGTGCTTTTAATGGCTGCGCCAATATACCTGCTTTACGAGGTAAGCGCAACCATAGTCCGGGTGGTGGAATGGGGGATGAGCAGGAAAAGGGAGGGCAGGACGCTCTTGCCTTTCCTGGCGCCGGTCAAAAGGCTGGTGCAAAAACTTGGGCTAAACAGGTTCGCGTCCAGGTAGGCGTCCGGGTTTATTCGTTATTTTTATAGAGAGATAGAATGACTGTGAACGAGGAGGAAAAAAGGGATGGAGGACCATCTGGGTAAGGAAAAGGAAGTTACAAGACGGTCTTTTCTTAAAATGATGGGGGGATTGGGGCTGAGCGGCATGGTGCTCAGTCTGGCTGGCTGCAGTAAATCAACCGTGGCTGAGCATGACGGGGGTGGCGGGTGGCTGCCTCACCAGTACCAGGTGGCGGGTACGTGGCCGGCCCAGGTGCGGGGAAGGGTGCCCATTGAGCCGAACAATCCTTCAATCGTAAGAGATGACCGCAAGTGTGTGCTGTGCGGCCAGTGTCTGGAGGTGTGCAGAAACACCCAGACTGTTTTTGGATATTACGACTTTCCCCTGGTTAATGACATCGTTTGCATAAACTGCGGCCAGTGCGCCCTGTGGTGTCCCACCGGGGCCATTGCAGAGCGGGACGATACAGAGAGGGTGTTAAAAGCCCTGCAGGACCCGGACAGGTACGTGGTGGTTCAGACAGCCCCTGCCACCAGGGTAGCCCTTGGCGAGGAATTCGGACTTCCACCGGGGACCTGGGTAATGGGACAGCAGGTGGCTGCCCTTAGAAAGCTTGGCTTTAAGGCAGTTTTTGATACCAACTTCACTGCTGACCTCACCATAATGGAGGAGGCAACCGAACTTATAAAGAGGATCAAGGGGGAGCTGAAGAAGCCTCTGCCTCAGTTTACCTCCTGCAGTCCCGGGTGGGTTAAGTTTTGTGAATATTTTTATCCCGATCTTTTCCCAAACCTTTCAAGCTGCAAATCTCCACAGCAGATGTTGGGGGCACTGGTGAAAACATATTTTGCAAAAGAAAAGAACATAAATCCCGAGAAAATATTTTCCGTGGCAATAATGCCCTGCACCGCCAAGAAATTTGAGGCTCAGCGGCCTGAAATGAACGGCAGCGGCTATTACTGGAAAAACCCCTCCCTGCGCGATGTTGATGCGGTGCTTACAACACGGGAGCTGGCGCGGCTTCTTAAGAAGCAGGGGATCGATCTTACAAGGCTTCCGGAGGAAAGCTACGACCCCCTTATGGGCAAGAGCACAGGGGGGGCAATTATTTTCGGCACCACCGGGGGGGTTATGGAGGCAGCAGTCAGAACGGCCTATTTCTTTATAACCCAGAAGCAGCCTCCGGCCCAGCTTCTCTCTCTCACTCCGGTGCGGGGCCTTGATGGCGTAAAGGAGGCCTCGGTAGATATTCCCGGAGTGGGGACACTGCGTGTGGCTATTTGCCACGGCATGGGCAACGGCCGCCAGGTCCTGGATGCAGTGCGGGCAGGCAGTGCACCCTGGCACTTTGTTGAGTTCATGTCCTGCCCCGGCGGCTGTCAGAGCGGGGGAGGACAGCCCAGAACGTCAGTTCCCCCTTCTGACGAGGTCCGTAAAAAGAGGATTGAAAGCCTTTACAGGGCTGATGAAAAAATGGCCTGGCGGGAGAGCCATGAGAACTCCGAGGTTCTGGCGCTTTATAATAACTTCCTCGAACACCCGATGAGCCACCTTGCCGAGGAGCTCCTGCACACCGATTATGTTGACCGGGGTAAAAGCTTTAAACAGTTAGCGGGCTCTCAAAAGGTCCCGCATACGGCTTAAATAGGAGGTAATCTGCGTGCCAAAGAGTGTTCTGGTTGATGTTACCAGGTGTGTGGGCTGTGGAAGCTGCGCGGTGGCCTGCAAGCTCTGGAACAATCTGCAATATAATAACAAGCCCACTGAGGGTAAGGGTGCCGAACTGTCGTCGGACAGCTGGACAGTGGTCAAATTAGTGGAGGCAAAAAAAGAGCAGGAAAACGTATGGAGGTTCGTAAAGCAGCAGTGCCTGCACTGCCATGAGCCGGCCTGCGCCTCGGCCTGTTTTTCAAAGGCTATAAAAAAGACGAAGGAGGGTCCGGTAGTATACGATGCAGGCCTTTGTGTGGGCTGCAGGTACTGTATGCTGGCCTGCCCCTTTAATATACCCAAGTACGAGTGGGACAAGGCATTTCCCAAGGTTCAAAAGTGTCAGATGTGTCCCGGCAGAATAGCCGGTAATGAGATGCCGGCCTGTGTGGGGGTATGTCCTGCAGGGGCGCTGGCCTTTGGTGAGCACGAAGAGATGATCGGGCTGGCCAATCAGAGAATAAGCGGTGGAAGTAACTACATAAAGCAAATATACGGCGAAAAAGAGGCCGGTGGCGCCTCCTGGCTGTACATTTCTGATATTCCTTTTAAAGACCTGGGGTTCAGGACCGATATCACCACCAGGCCGCTGCCTGAGTATACCGACAGCATCCTGAAGCTTACCCCGGCGGTTGGGCTTGGCTGGGGGGCAGTTCTTACAGGGCTTTACGTATATAACAGGCGGAGAAATGAAATTGTCAGGGAAGAAAACAGCAAAAGAGAGAAATAATTTGCCGCGTGATTAGAGGGGAGGTTTATATATGGAAAAAAAGTGGAGTTTTAAGATAACCCCGGTGAGGATTGTACTGATGGGTGTTGCCGCTGCGGCAATAATGATGATGGTGTACAGGCTGGTTTTTGGGCTGGGGAGCTCCACAAACCTCAATGACCAGTGGCCCTGGGGCCTCTGGATAGGTTTTGACGTGCTGACGGGTGTGGCCCTGGCCGGTGGAGGCTATAGCACATGCCTTCTGGTTCATGTGCTGCATATCAAAAAGTTTACTCCCATTGCCAGGAGCGCAATGCTTACCTCGCTGATCGGCTACCTGCTGGTTATGGCAGGGCTTTTTATGGATATTGGCCGCTGGTTCAACTTCTGGCAGCCCTTTGTGTCCTGGGGCTATCACAGTGTGCTTTTCGAGGTGTTCTGGTGCGTGTCCCTTTATACCACCATACAGCTTCTGGAGTTCGGGGAAATAGCCACCGAAAAGGTTATGAAGCCCTGGCATAAAATTGTTAAAAAGGTGCTTCCGGTACTATTTATAATCGGCATTGTACTTCCCACCCTGCACCAGTCCTCACTGGGGTCGCTTTACGTGATTGAGGTTGGAAAGCTGTATCCCCTTTGGTGGTCCATGCTCCTCCCGGTGTTTTTCCTCATGTCGTCCTTTTTTGTGGGGCCGGCCATGGTTACCTTCGAGAACCTGCTGGCAGGCAGGGCTCTGGGGCACAGGACAGATACAAACGTTTTACAGTCCCTGATTAAAGTGTCGGGATACCTGATGCTGGCCTACCTGGGCCTAAAGATATTTGACCTGTTTTACCGCGGGGCTGCAGGTCTTGTTTTTAAGGGCAACTTTGAAGGCAACATGTTTCTCCTTGAGATGATAGCAGGAGTTGTTGTGCCGTTAATTATTTGCTTTACCCCCAGGCTTCGGGAAACAAAGGCCGGGCTCATGTCTTTCAGTGTTCTGGTTGTGGCCGGTGTCATAATCAACAGGATGAACGTGGTGTTCACCGGAATGTCGGGCTCAATGGGAGGTTTTTATTTCCCTTCCTTTATAGAGTGGGGTGTGAGCATTGGGCTGGTTGCCATCGGCGTATTGGGGTACCTGTTTGTGGTTGAGAATTTCAGCATACTGCCCCATGAAAGTAAGGCTCGCGAGCCACAGACCGCTTTTTCGCCAGAAAAGGGCTACAGGCTTAATCCCTCAGGAAAAGTTGTGAGGCCGAATTACTAATTGCTAACAGGCACTACTTTTCGGTCGGAGGAGCCGAAGAAGCATTTCTGGATGGTCGGAGGAGATTATCCGCTCATTATCTTCTCCGACCATACGGGAATGCCCATTATTTCCTCCGACCAATCGGAAATACACCTTAGTCCCTCCCTCAGAATAATACTGTCTGAAAAAGGATTATGATAAAAAAAGTAGAACTATATCAATAAACATATGTTATAGGTGATTTTATTGAATATCAAGCAGTTGGAGGCCTTTCTCCTTATTGCCCAGCTTAAAAATTTTACAAGGGCGGCCGCTCAGCTCGACATGAGCCAGCCGGCCATAAGCTTTCAGATAAAGTCGCTGGAAGAAGACCTCAAGATTACACTTTTTGAGAGAACTGACAAAAAGGTTGTTCTTACTGAGGCGGGAAGGCTTCTTTACCCAGTCGCCACACAGATGGTGCGCCAGTACAACAAAATTAAGGCAGGAATTGATGACCTGCGGGAAGTCAAGGCGGGACACCTTTTGCTGGGAGCCAATCCGGTGGCCGGAGAATGGCTGCTTCCAATGGTCATCGGAGCCTTCAGGGAGCAATACCCGGCGGTAACGGTAACCGTTCAGGTGGGTGGGAGCTCCCATGTGGCCCAGTGGCTTAAAAACCGGGAAGTAGACGTGGGCATACTGGGAATGCCGGTAAAATCCGATGAGGTGGAGTGCCGGCCCTGGGTGAGGGACAATGTGGCGGTTATAACCCCCCCGTGGCATCCTCTCAGGGGCAGGGAGGTATCCCCTCCTGACCTGACCAGCGAGCCCATAATTGTGCGTGAGCCGGGATCGGGTAGCAGACAGATTCTGGAGAAGCAGTTTTCCGAATTCAATGTCAGTCTGGACCAGTTTGCCAGCACCTTTGAGATGGGAAGCGTGCAGGCGGTAATCAATGCTGTCAGAATGGGGCTGGGCATAGGTGTGGTATCCCGACGGGCGGCAGGAGAACTGCTTGAAAGGGGCGCGCTGGGTGAAATTTATGTTCCGGGTGTGGATTTAAGCTACGACCTTTACCTTGCCTGGAGCCGCCCTGACAGTGAAAGCCTCACCTCCAGGGCTTTCAGGACATTTATAACCGATGAGGACATTACAGGACGTATCAAGAACGGAATGAAATTTTTCGCTGAAAAGATCATCAGCGAGAGATCTTAAATTTAAAATTACAAGCAGGCAAGTGGGGACGGTTCTTGCCTTGCCAGTTAATAAATGGTAACATGGAGACAGGGGGGCGATAAAATGCCAAGGCAGGCGAGAATTAAAGCAGAATTTAACACATATCATATAATTCAACGAGGCAACGAACTAAAAAATATTTTTGACTCAGATGACGACAGGATAAGGTTTCTGGAAACCCTGGCCAGGATGAGAGCAAAATACAATTTCCTGGTTTATGCCTACTGTCTTATGGACAACCACATACATCTTATTATCAATGACAATGGAAACGATATATCTAAATTGATAAAGAGCATAAACATCAGCTATGTTCACTATTTTAACCAAAGTTACAACAGGTGCGGACACTTATTCCAGGATAGATTCCGGAGTGAAATGATACAGGATGACAAATACTTGCTCCAAGCAAGCAAATATATTCATAATAATCCGGTAAAGGCAGCAATGGTGAGTAAGGCAGAGGAATATGAGTGGAGCAGCTACAACATTTATACCGGGAGAAATAAAGACATAAAAAAAATTATTGAGAAAGAGAAAATATTGGGTATTATCTCAAAAAACAGGGCAAAGGCGATAAAAGCATACCGGGAATATGTTTTAGAGGATGAAATAGTACAGGTAATGGATATAGATGAAAATGAGTCTGCTGTTTCAAAGGATAACAGTTGTTTTATTAAAAGAATTGATCAGGCACGTGTGAAGATAATGCGTATTGCTGAGGAAAGGAGGCTTTCACCTGCTGATATAATCGAGGATAAAATCATGAGAAATGAGGTTATGGTTGAAATAAGAAAAAACTCTTCACTGACATTAAAACAGATAGGAGATATATTCGGTGGGCTAAGTGAGTCCAGGGTTAGCAGAATATTGAAGAGGGCGGGGTGCTAGCAAGGCAGGAACCGTCCCCACTTGCCTCGAAAGGAGTGTTTAATGTGGCAGACCTAAATAAATATGTTAGTTTAGCAAAAGAGTTTAATATGCTTAATGCCATGATAATTTCACCGGATAATATTCATTTTGATATCAGAGCCATGTTGAAATGCCGTTGGGGCTGCGAAGACTATTTTAAAGAAAGTATAAGGTGCCACAGCAGAAACACATCATAATTTTTATTTTGCTTTCGCTGTTCGTTTCTGCAATATTTGCAAGTCATGTAATGAAAAAAAAGGGGAGCCGTGTCCTACACCGGATAAAGTAAGGCCATGTGATCAGCTTTTTAATATAGATGTATATAAAACAGCAAGAAGCTTAGGGCTACCCTGTGAGGTTCTTCAAAATAAGGATGAAACACAGAATCGCTATGGGTTTTTGTTAATAGACTGAAAAAGATAAAATTGTCACACAGATATTAAAACAGATGGGAAACATAACCTGGGGCTAAGTGGGGGAGTAGCAAGACAAGAACCGTCCCCACTTGCCTGTCTGTATTCTGTCAGGCCGCAGACCATTTCACTTTATCTGAGGCAATATGGGCTTTGCAATATGCGGGTTTCTTAAGTAATCCGAGTAGTCGTATTTCCCTAGCAGCTTAAAAGAGTTTGTTTTTGTATCGTAATCAAACACTAGGATAGTGCCGTATGCCCCTGAATTATTGTTAGTTTCGATTATAGCTATCCTATTTTCAGCAAGTTGAATAACTGAATCTCCCGGGCCAGGGGTTTGAGGCTGATTGACACTCATTTGCGGAACCGGCTTCAAGGCTATGATTACTAAGCATATTAAAATCCCGATTAAAACCAAGCCCTTTATTCTGTCGGGCATATAAATACCTCCTCTTATGCCTATTATACATCACTAAGTCTACACTGACAGCCCCACAGGCGAATACCCCTTCGCCGGACGGTTCCTTGATTCAAGCATGAAAATGGCGGGAGATTGTGAGAAGGTGCCTAAAAGGCAACTTGACCCTAGCAGCAAGAGGGTAGCAAGGCAAGAACCGTCCCCGCTTGCTACAATAAAAAAGGAAGCTTGCCGGTGGATAAGTTGCGGGCAAGCTTCCTGGCCTGTGCCTTATATAAAATATATTTACCTAATCTCTCCAACTCCACTATATCCAAGGAGTTTATTAAACGCAACCGGTTGGTTTTGGCAGTCCCGCCAATTTGCAGGAACCCTTTGCAGGACCGGTGGGAAACAGCTCATAAATGTTTTTAAGGCTGTTGCCGGTCTCTTTGCAGAGCTTTCGGACCATGGGAGCAATCTGAAACTTCTTGTAATAGTCTCTTACATAATGGATAACTTTCCAGTGTTCCTCGGTCAATTGGTTAATCCCTTCACCAGGCGCGAAATATTCGGCTACATCCTCAGTCCACTTCTCAGGGTCAACAATAAATCCGTCTTCGTCCAGTTCCAATGCTCTCCCGTTAACATTGATAGTTGCCATTAAAAATCACCTCCTTTGATTCTTTATATAGGATCATTTGTATGCTCAAGGTGATAAAACAGCTTCAATGTTTTATGTGTTAATTGACTTATTGAGTCGAAGTCAGGGGTAATAGTAAAAAATGTCCAATATTATTCCATAAAATAGGGATAATGACCATTTGGAGTATTTATTTGTTAAGATAGTTTTGTTTCCGTACTGCGTTTGAATATTTTTATGTTAAGTTAATACTATCATTGTTTTGTTGGAATGTTAAATTGCTATTCCTTATCTTGAGTATAAGTCTAACTTATAGGACAAGAACCTTCTCTGCTTATCCGCTGAATTTGAATGCCCCCGTCGCCGGACGGGGGCATTTGGAGAGTATTGAGAGGTAGGGTTAACTGATTAAAGTATTAATACTTTTGCCTGGGAGTATAGTGTGTGTGCAGAAGTTCATGGGACCTGTGCCCCAGGGGCTCGCCCAGGTATTCCTTGTATAGCGCCTGCACTGCCGGGTTTTCATGGGACTTGCGCAGTGACATGGAGGTGTCTGCGCTATATATTCCGGCTGCCCTTTTTTCCCTTATTTCCCTGTTGGTGGGTATGGGCTGGCCTCCGCCGCCTATACATCCTCCGGGGCAGCACATTATTTCGATAAAGTGGTACTGCTGGCCGTTCTTTACCCTGTCCAGAAGCTCCCTGGCGTTTGCCAGCCCGTGGGCAACAGCCACGTTCAGGGTGGTGCCGTTAAGGTTGGCCGAGGCTTCCTTAACTCCGTCAAGGCCCCGGACCTCGTGGAAGTCCAGGGAGATGAGGGTATTCCCTGTTACAAGCTCGTAGGCGGTACGCAGCGCAGCCTCCATAACCCCGCCGGTGGCGCCGAAGATGACTCCTGCCCCGGTGGTGATGCCGAAGGGGCTGTCATAATCCTCTTCAGCCAGGGTATTAAAATCAATGCCTGCTTCTTTCAGCATTTTGCCCAGCTCCCGGGTGGTCAGAACAACATCCACATCCTGTGTGCCGCTGCCGCTCATTTCCGGGCGTCCTGCCTCAAATTTTTTGGCGGTGCAGGGCATTATGGATACCACAAATATATCCCCGGGTCTGATTCCGGCCCTTTCTGCATAATAGGTTTTTGCCAGGGCCCCAAACATTTGCTGGGGTGATTTGCAGGTGGAAAGGTGGGGCAGCATGTCCGGGTAATAGTGTTCTATGAATTTAATCCAGCCGGGGCTGCAGGAAGTTATCAGCGGCAGTCTGCCCCCCTCCTTCAGGCGCTTTAAAAGCTCGCTGCCCTCTTCCATGATTGTCAGGTCGGCGGTAAAGTCTGTGTCAAAAACCCTGTCAAAGCCCAGCCTTCTCAGGGCGGCCACCATTTTACCGGTAACCACGCTTCCCGGCTCGAGTCCGAACATTTCACCAATGCTTACCCTGGTAGCCGGGGCGGTTTGAACCACCACATGTTTTTTGGGGTCCGCCAGAGCCTCCCACACCAGGGCGGTATGGTCTTTTTCGTGTATGGCCGCAGTGGGGCAGACCAGGGCGCACTGCCCGCAGTTAATACAGGCCACGTCGCCCAGAGGCTCAAGGAAGGCCGGGGCAATTACTGTATTAAAACCCCTTTCCTGGGGGGCAATGACACTGACTTTTTGCACCGTGTCACACACACTTACGCATCGCCTGCACAGCACACATTTCCTGGGGTCACGCACCAGGGAAGGGCTGGACAGGTCAGGCCGGTAGGGTGGGTTCTCTCCCTCAAACCTCATTTCACTTACTCCCAGCTCCGAGGCAAGCTGCTGGAGCTCGCAGTTGGTGCTGCGGGGGCAGGTGAGGCACTCCCGGGGGTGGTTGGACATTATGAGTTCCAGGTTTAACTTCCGGGCCTGGCGCACCTCCGGGGTATTTGTCCGGACGTCCATTCCGTCCGCTGCCGGAGTGACACAGGAAGCCTGCAGTGTCCGGGCTCCCTTAACCTCCACCAGACAAACGCGGCAGGCTCCTATTTCATTTATCTCTTTCAGATAGCAGAGGGTGGGGATTTTTATACCCGCTTTTTTAGCAGCCTCCAGTACGGTGGTTCCCGGCTCCACCTCGATCTGAAGCCCGTCTATTGTCAGCTTTAAAGGTAGCATGTCATTTTCCTCCATTTTAAAAGGTGTGGATAGACTTAAATTTGCACTTTGAAATGCAGGAGCCGCATTTTACGCATTTTGATGTGTCTATGGAATGGGGTTTTTTCTTGTCTCCCGATATAGCCTCCGCAGAGCATTTCTTGCTGCAAAGGCCGCAGCCCTGGCAGGTCTTTGCGTCAATATAGTAGGTCAGCAGCGCCTGGCAGGATCCTGAGGGACACCTTTTATCCCTGATGTGCGTCTCGTATTCATCCCGGAAATACCGTAAAGTGCTGAGAACGGGGTTGGGAGCGGTTTGCCCGAGGCCGCAGAGGGCAGAGCTCTTTATGCCCTGGCTCAGCTCCTCCAGCAGCTCAATGTCGCCCTCCCGCCCCTTACCGGAGGTGATGCGGTGCAGTATTTCCAGCATCCGCTTGGTACCTATCCTGCAGGGGGAGCACTTGCCGCAGGACTCCTCCTGGACGAATTCAAGAAAGAATTTGGCCAGGTCAACCATGCAGGTGTCCTCGTCAACTATAATCATCCCGCCGGAGCCCATTATTGTGCCCAGCCTCGTAAGGGACTCGTAGTCCACCGGGGTGTCCAGGAAGTCCTCCGGAATGCACCCGCCCGAAGGTCCGCCGGTTTGTACAGCCTTGAATTTCTTGCCGTCCGGGATGCCGCCTCCAATATCAAAAATAATTTCCCTCATGGTGGTTCCCATGGGGACTTCCACCAGTCCGGTGTTGTTTATTTTCCCGGCCAGGGCGAATACCTTGGTGCCCTTGCTTTTATCTGTTCCAATGGCGGAAAACCACCCGGGCCCGTTTAAAATAATCGGCGCCACGCTGGCCCAGGTTTCCACGTTATTTATTACTGTTGGCTTTCCCCAAAGCCCTTCCTGGGCAGGGAAGGGCGGCTTAGGCCGGGGCTCCCCGCGGCGTCCTTCTATGGAGGCCAGAAGGGCGGTTTCCTCCCCGCATACAAAGGCTCCGGCCCCTACCCTTATTTCAATATCAAAACTAAATTCTGTACCAAAAATGTTTTTTCCCAAAAGTCCATATTCCCGGGCCTTTTGTATGGCTATCTCCAGCCTCTCTACCGCCAGGGGATATTCAGCCCTGACATATATGTAGCCCATGGGAGACCCTATGGCATAGCCGCAAATGGCCATGGCCTCCAGTACCGAGTGGGGATCTCCCTCCAGTATGCTCCTGTCCATAAAAGCGCCGGGGTCTCCCTCATCTGCATTGCAGACCACATACCTGGGGTATCCGGAGGCCCTGGCGGTAAATTCCCATTTGATCCCTGTGGGGAATCCCGCGCCCCCGCGGCCCCGCAGCCCCGATTCCTTGATGCTGTCTATTACCTGCTGCGGTGTCATTTGAGACAGTGCCTTTCCAAGGGCCCGGTACCCGTCCCTGGCTATGTATTCTTCTATCGACTCGGGGTTGACCACGCCGGTGTTTCTCAGGGCTATTCTGGTTTGCCTTTTGAAAAAATCGAGCTGGCTAAAGCTTTGCTTTTGGCCGCCGGCCTCGGTACCGTGCAGGAGACGCTCAACCACCTTGCCTTTTAAAAGATGTTGATTTACAATTTCGGCTGCGTCTTCAGGCTTCAGCTTGCGGTAAAAAACCCCGTCCGGAAATACCATTACCACCGGCCCCAGGTCGCAGGGGCCCATACAGCCGGTTTCAACCACTTTGACTTCTTTATTCAGGCCGCTTATATCAATACTTTGCAGAAGCGCTTCCTGCACCGACTTGCAGGCAGAGGATATACATCCCGCGCCGGCGCATACCAGCACATGTGACCTGTACATTTCCATCCATAATCCTCCTTGTGGTGGGTTGCCTTAAGGGCTCTCTTTTACGCAGTTGTCCACTCTTTCAATATTTCTCCGCTAACAAGGTGTTTTTTAACAATTTCTCTGGCCTTGTCCGTATCGACATTTATATAGGTTATTTTTTCATCTCCCTGGCTTATTTGCAGCAGGGGCTCGTACTGGCAAAGCCCTATGCAGCTTGTCTGGGTTAGAGCCACATTATTAAGCCCCTGTTCCTTCATTTCTTCCAGCAGGGCCTTCACTATTTCCCGGGCCCCTGAAGCGATTCCGCAGGTGCCCATGCTTACTATAACTTTCACCTGGTGGTCCTGCTCCCTTATTTTCATGTCAGACTTGAGTTTTTCACGGAGCTTATCCAGTTCTTCCAAGCTTTTCACTTTCGCCTGCCTCCTTTAAAAGGGCAATATTGTTTTTCAGGTATTCCTCCAGCCACACCAGCACTTCCGGGGTCCAGACAGGGATATCTCCCAGGTGTGACTGAATGTCTTTAGTGTCAAAGCAGAAGGTATTGTTGTTGTATTGGTGCCGGTATACCATGTGCAGGGACTGGCCTGCCGTTAATATAACATTAAGGGTTCCTGCTATATCTCCCATTGGGGCGCGGTCAATATGGTCGTGTGGAAAAAGAGCCCTGACAATAGTGCCGCCCTCCGGGGGTGATATGACGTCAAAGAGGCCTCCGCATCTCTCAGCGGCCTCTTTGAGCAGGGGTATTCCCAGCCCGGCACGCTTGTTTTTCTTTGTTGTATAAAAGGGGTCCAGTACTTTTGGAAGATCACTTTCGGCAATTCCCCTGCCGTTGTCCCGCACTTCAAATTCCAGTATATTAACTAACAGATTTTCGCGGACGTTTATCTCCAGCCTTGTGGCGCCGGCCTCCAGCGAATTAAATGCGATGTCAAGTATATGCTGGGACAACTCTTCCAATCCCTTTCACTCCTTCGTATAGCTGCTAAGAATGTCGGTAAGCTTCTCGGGATGTACACGGGCATAAACATCTTCATTCACCGTAACCACCGGGCCCAGGCCGCAGGCCCCCACACAGCGGACCACTCCCAGGGAAAACTCCCCGTCCCGGCTGGTTTCTCCCGGCTTAATCTGCAGTTCTTCCTCCAGCTTGTTAAGCAGCTGGTTAGCCCCACGGACATAGCAGGCTGTCCCCGCACAAACGCTTATTTTGTGTTTTCCCCTGGGAACAGTGGTAAAGAATGAATAAAAGGAAACTACTCCGTAAACCCTGGCCAGTGGAACACCGAGGCCTTCCGCGACCCTGACCTGCACATCCCGGGGCAGGTATCCCACAGAGTTTTGCACTCCGTGCAGGGCCTGAATAAGGCTCCCGGGCTGTCCGCGGTAGGGATCGATGATTCTTTCCACCTCTCCCAGCTGATCCGGAGTTACCCGGGATCCACAAGCACATCCGCCTGACATAAATACTCCCTCCCTTTTTAATTTTTAGAATAGTGCGTAACATAGGGAATTTTCTAATTATTTAAATAACTAATTATCTGATAAAATGCTGTACAGCTTCCCGGCTGCCTGAAAGTTATTCAGCGGGGTGGTGAAAAGCATTATTCCTTCTCTTATGGCACCATCAAGGGTTTCCGGGTCGGGCTCCCGGTTGCCGGTAATGATTACCCCGCTTATGTTTACAAGGGCTGCAACTGCTATTACGTTACGGTGCCGGTGAATGGTTATCCACAAATCACCTGGAGAAGCGTGGGCCAGCACATCGCTTAAAAGGTCCCCGCAGTATGCTCCCCGGATATCGGGAGGGGCTGGGAGACCGGTATGAAGTTTAAGTTCCAGGGCTTTTATTACTTTGTCCCACAGGTTCACTTTTCGCCACCGTCCTCGTTACTATTTGAAGATTCCCGCCCCATTGCGGGGGGCTGCATGTGCGAAAGGTCCACAATTTCTCTGGCCAGTATCTGAAGCTTCTCCCTCAGCTTAAAAATACAGTAAGATGTCTCTGCCTCACCCCGGACTATATCCTCTGCCAGGGCGCGGCAGTTAGGCGAGCCGCAGGAGCCGCAGTCCAGTCCCGGAAGGGCGGCGGATATCCTTTCCACTTCTTCGAGCATTGCAATGGCCCTATCAATATCATCACTGAGCTTCATAGTGGGAATGGGCTGAATAGGCCTTTCAAGGCGGAAAAATGCAGGGTCCCTGGATAAGCTCGGCAAGGAGGACTTTTTTGAGCTCAGTTTTTTGACCAGCTTTTCCATCCTTACCCGTGACACAAAGGGATTCTGGGGAACCAGAGGGCCTCCTATACAGCCTCCGGTGCAGGCCTGGGCCTCTACGTAGTCTATGTCCCTTAATCCTCCCCGCTCAATCTCCTCCAAAACATTTATCACGTTATGAATACCATCTACGGCAAGAAGTGAGTGGCTCATTATGGCGTGGTTTTCACCCCCGGCCCTTCCCCAGCCAACCCCCCCAGGCGGTGAGAGGCTGCTTTCTACTATAGATTCAGGCTTTTCCAGCTTGCTAAGTATCTCACCATAAACAGAGGTCATGGAAATTGCCCCATCAACATGGGAGCGGTCCCCAAAGGGCTGTTTGGCGGCGGTAACCTTGGCCGGGCAGGGGGTAATAAAGAAAATACCTATTTCCTCATCCTTAAGGCCACTGTCGGCAATGGTTTTTTCCCGTGCCAGCCGGGCGGATATTTCCATGGGGGACTCCATTGGGACGATATTTTCCAGCAGACCGGGGAAGCGCACCTGCATCAGCCTTACCACTGCCGGGCAGGCAGAAGAGATGGCAGGCTTCGGGTGGGTGTGGTTTAAATAGTCGCGAAGTGCCAGTGAGACGCCCTCTGCTCCCACGGCAACCTCATAGTAGTCATCAAAACCCATATCCAGAAGTGCCCCTAATATATGGTGCGGCATCACCGAGGGGCCGAATTGTGCATATAAAGAGGGAGCGGGCAGTGCCACGGTGTATTTGTACGCGGACAGCCGGTCCAGTACGTCGGTTATGGCAAGCTTGGCACGGTTGGGGCATATGCGTATGCATTCCCCGCAGTCTATGCACCGCTCCTCTATAATGCTGGCCCGGCCCTCTCGAACCCGGATTGCCTCAGTGGGGCAGCGCTTTATACAATTTGTGCAACCTTTACAGTTTTCCCGGTCCAGCATGACGGAGTGGAAATATTTTTGCACTTTTATTCACCACTTATCCGGTTAATAATAGTAGCTTTAACCTGTGTGCCCCTGTTTACCTGTGACTCTATTTCCAGTTTATCTGAGCACCGGCTGATGTTTGGCAGCCCCATGCCTGCCCCGAAGCCCATTTCCCTTATGTGAGGAGGCGCAGTGGAGTACCCTTCCTGCATGGCCAGGGAAATGTCCGGAATTCCGGGACCTTCGTCATCTGCCACAATCTCCACCCTGTCGGGGTAAACAGAAAGAGTCAGTGTGCCCTGGCTGGCATGGATTACAATGTTCAGTTCGGCCTCATAGGCAACTATAACGGCCCGTCTCACTGTCTCTACTTCCATCCCCACCATCTGCAGGGCCTTTTTTATTTTGGCAGCTGCTTCCCCTGCACGGGTGAAGTCCATCCCCTTCACACTGAATTCCATTTTCAATGTCTATCACTCCCCCCGCTTCTGTCAGGAACTGCGCAGGCCGTGCTGGTATAACAGGCCGCAGCCTTCAAATAGGAATAGCTTGGTTACCAGTAACGGGAGCTTTTTATCCTCGGCCATCCGTATTATTTCTTTTCCGGGCTTTTTTCCCCGGACGAAAACTATGGCCCTGGCTTCTACCATGTCCGCCACCCTGATTATCTGTATGTTGGTGAGTCCTGTAAGCAGGAGGCAGTCGGGTCTGGAAAAGCAAAGTGAGTCGCTGATCAGGTCGCAGCCGAACCCCGAGGTTATTTCGGTATCCAGCAGGCCTTCACCGGTTAACACCTCTGCATCTAAAATCTTTTTTACTTCATGCAGTTTAATGTGAACTCACCTACCCTGTATTAAGCTAATTCTGAAGGTAACTATTGTCGGAATCCAGAATTCAGGAGTCAGAATTCAGAATTCCGGGCATTCCTTGTTTTTTTTAATCTGATGGTTCCCAGTGCGGCATGGAAAATTACCATAAAGAAAATTTATTACAAAGCACTTATGTTTATAAATATAATAAATTGATATTGATAAATATAACTAATCGTGCTATGTTAAATAATAATTAATATTTTTGAAAAAATCAATATTCATTTTTTATTTATATATAAAATAGGTCCAATGTTAAACTATTATCCATATTCCCCGAAATATAAAGAAGGATGTAGTTACTTGGCATGACAGGAGAGTTTGACATGGCAGGATTCAGAGGGGTCCTGGAAAAAGCTGCTGAAAACTATAAAGCACTGGAGCTAAAGGATGTAATTGAGCTTCTGGGAGCCGGGCCCGAGGAAAGGCCTTTGCTTTATGCAGAGGCCGATAGAGTCAGATCGGCCAGGGTGGGGGAGGATGTTCATTTAAGGGGGATTATTGAGTTCTCAAATCACTGTGCCTGCCTGTGCAGGTACTGCGGCCTCCGAAAGGGCAACAGGGCCATTGAAAGATACCGGATGCAGCCGGATGAGATTTTAGAGTCCGCCAGGAATGCGGCCGGGTTGGGACTTAAAACAATAGTGCTGCAGAGTGGGGAAGACCCTTTTTATACACAGAACATTTTGAGTGAAATTATTTTTTCAATAAAAAAAGAATTAGATGTGGCGGTCACTCTTTCTGTGGGGGTGCGCCCTTCAGATGAGCTGGCAGCATTTCGAAAAGCCGGGGCGGACAGGTATTTGTTGAAGCACGAAACAGCAGACCCCGGTCTGTTTGCGGCTTTGCGGCCCGGAACCTTTCTTAAGGAACGTGTGAGCAATCTGCGCCACCTGAAGGATTTGGGCTTTCAGGCGGGGTCCGGCAACATGGTGGGCCTCCCCGGACAGACTGTACATACTGTGGCCAGAGATTTATTACTGATGAGGGAGCTTAATGTGGAAATGGCGGGGATAGGCCCCTTCATACCTCATCCCGGAACTCCGCTGGGGGAATATCCCCCCGGAAATTTACATATAACCCTGACCACCCTGGCGGTGGCCCGTCTTGTTATGCCCGGGATACACCTTCCGGCCACTACCGCCCTGGCAACCCTTCACCGCGATGGCCGGAGGCTGGCCCTGCAGTGCGGCGCCAATGTTATTATGCCAAACGTGACGCCGCTTAAATACCGGCCCCATTACAGCATTTATCCCAATAAAACCGGTATTGACAGGGAGCCTGGGGAGGCAGTGTCGGAAGCGGTCTCTTTAATTGAAGGGATAGGTAGAGGGGTTGGTAGGGGATACGGGCATGCTACCAGGTAAGTCTTAACGGTCAGAATTCAGAACTCTGAACTCAGAACTCTGAACTCAGAACTCAGAATTTTTTACATGCAGTACTCTAAGGTCAGGCGAATGAATCCTTACTCCGCAGTTTTATGCTATTTTATACATATGAGGATTGCCAGGTATTCTGGATTCTGACTCCTGAATTCCGACAGAATAAGGAATTCAGTATAAGTAGGTGAATATATGTCCTTCCGAGTGGAAAAAGACTTTCTTGGAGAAGTGATGGTACCGCTGGAGGCCTATTACGGAATACATACCGTGAGGGCGGAGGAAAACTTTCCTGTGTCAGGACTGAAAACTCACCCGGCACTGATAAGGGCAATGGCGCAGGTAAAACAGGCCGCAGCCCTGGCCAATATGGGGGCGGGGCTTCTGGACAGAAGTGTTGGTGAGGCCATAGCCAAAGCCGCGGCAGAGGTGGCCGAAGGCAGGCTGGACGGCCAGTTTATTGTAGATGCCTTCCAGGGAGGGGCAGGGACCTCCGCCAACATGAACATGAATGAAGTAATAGCCAACAGGGCCATTGAGATACTGGGGGGTAAAAAGGGGAATTACCGCACTGTTCATCCCCTGGACCATGTTAACCTTTCACAGTCCACCAATGATGTATTTCCAACGGCCCTGAGAATAGCCGCCATAGGTATGGTTCTGGAATTAAGCCAGGCCTTTGCAGGGCTGCAGTCGGCTTTACAGGGCAAAGAGGCGGAATTTGCGGGAATTATAAAGCTGGGGCGCACCGAGATGCAGGATGCTGTGCCAATAACCCTGGGGCAGGAATTCAGCGCTTATGCCGAGGCCGTAGCCAGGGACCGCTGGAGGCTTTACAAGGTGGAGGAGAGGCTCCGCCAGGTGAACCTTGGTGGGACTGCTGTGGGAACCGGCCTTAATGCCGACCCGGACTATATTTTTATGGTGATAGAAGAGTTAAGGACAATAACAGGCTACGGCCTTGCCAGATCCGAAAACACCGTGGATCTTACCCAAAATGCCGATGTTTTTGTGGAAGTGTCCGGACTTATCAAGGCTGCGGCGGTAAATCTGGCCAAAATTGCCGGTGACCTAAGGCTTTTATCTTCCGGCCCGCTGGGTGGGCTGGGGGAAATAGGGCTTCCACAGCTACAGCCTGGTTCCTCCATAATGCCGGCCAAGGTTAATCCGGTTATTCCGGAAATGGTCACCCAGGCGGCTTACCAGGTTATGGGAAACGACCAGGTCATAGCCATGGCTGCGGCATCCGGGCAGCTTGACCTTAACGCCTTCCTGCCTCTTATTGCCCACAATCTATTACAGTCACTGGAACTTATGACAAGAACCGTTAAGATTTTTGAAGAAAGATGCATAAGGGGAATTAGAGCCAATGAAGACAGGTGCAGGCGCTGGCTGGAGGAAAGCCACGGCTTTATAACAGCCCTTGCCCCTCACCTGGGTTATGACACGGCAGCGGCTATGGTAAAAAGGTCTGCCGGTGAAGGGAAAAAATTAAGGGAAGTGGTTATTGAGTCAGGTCTTTTGTCTAAAGATCAGCTTGAAGCCATACTTGCTCCGGGGGAGCTTACCAGGCCTGGTGTGGCCGGAAAAGGGATACTTAAAAGGGAAGGTGATTTTTAAGTGAACACCGGGGGCCTTAATGAAACGCCAAGGGGAAGCAGGCTCCACATAGCCATCTTCGGCAGGAGAAATGCCGGTAAATCGAGCCTCATCAATGCCCTGACCAACCAGGATATAGCCATTGTTTCTGATATTCCCGGCACCACCACCGACCCGGTTTACAAATCAATGGAAATACTGCCCATCGGGCCCGTCGTGGTTATTGACACAGCAGGAATAGACGATGTGGGTGAGCTTGGTGAGCTAAGGGTGAAAAAGACAATTGAGGTGCTGAATAAAGCCGACTTGATGGTTTTGGTAATAGACCCGGCCCAGGGCGCCGGGGGATATGAAAAGGACCTTGTTGAAAAGGCCGGAGATCAGGGTGTCCCTGTAGTGGGGGTTTTAAACAAGATAGATCTGGACCCGGGGGTTACTCCTCAGAGACTGGAAGAATTTCTGGGCCTGCGGGTTGTTCCGGTGAGCGCGGCCACAAGGCAGGGAATAGAGGATTTAAAAAGTGAATTAATAAAATCGGCTCCAAAGGACTGGACCGCTCCCACCATCATAGGTGACCTTATAAATCCCGGTGATACAGTGGTGCTGGTGGTGCCCATAGACCTGGCGGCCCCGAAGGGAAGGCTTATTTTGCCTCAGGTTCAGACCATAAGAGATATTCTGGACAACGATGCCTGTGCCCTTGTAGTGAAGGAAAGAGAGCTCAGGCAGGCGCTGTCAAACCTAAAAAATACTCCAAGAATGGTTGTAACCGACTCCCAGGCCTTTTTAAAGGTGGATGCAGACACTCCCAGGGAGATAGCGCTGACATCCTTTTCAATACTGTTTGCCCGATACAAGGGCAACCTGGAGGCCCTTGTGGCCGGAGCCAGGGCAGTGGACAACCTCAGGCCCGGAGACAGGGTGCTTATTTCAGAGGCCTGCACCCACCACCGGGTGGCGGACGACATAGGCACTGTTAAAATACCCCGCTGGCTGCGACAGAAGGTGGGCGGAGAGCTGTCCTTTGAGTGGTCCAGCGGGACAGAGCTTCCAAAAAACCTGGAACAGTTCAAGCTTGTTATACACTGCGGGGCCTGCATGATAAACAGGAGGGAAATGCTTCACAGGATAATGCAGGTTAACAGGGCAGGGGTGCCCATAGTTAATTACGGGGTTTTAATAGCTTACATACACGGAATACTGAAGCGCGCGCTGTCTCCTTTTCCCTCAGCGCTGAGGCTTTTAACATGATGTGACGCTTATACTTAGATTCTTATGCAAGGCATCCTTTGGGGTCATATTTTAACCACAGAGCACACAGAGGACACAGAGGTTTTTTGCCTTCCCGAATGCTCATTATAGATTTGTTAAATATAAGGAAAAAAAGTAATTTCGAAAGTTCTTAAGGACCTGATAGTAGTGCCTTTAAGCTAATTCTCTGTGCCCTCTGTGGTTTATAAAAAGACATTCATTTCTCAGAGTAGAATTTTTTGCATGTGATACTTTTAGGGCAGAATATACTATTAATGGGGGAGGCCGGGCTTATGAACACTAATTATTCAACCAGCTTTATCAATGACGGGGAGATTAACGATCTACTTGCCAGGGGGCGGGAGGCAGCCGCAGGGGAGGCCGGGGCAATTATTGCCAGGGCGGGGGAGGCCAGGGGCCTTAGTCCGGCCGAGGCCGCGGTGCTGCTGAATGTTGAGGATGAAAGTCTTTTACAGAGTATGTATGAAACCGCCCGTAAGATAAAAAACGATATTTACGGACGGCGCCTGGTGTTTTTTGCCCCCCTTTATATAAGCAATTATTGTGTCAACAGCTGCTATTACTGCGGGTATCGCTGCAGCAACGGAGAAATGGCCCGGAAAAAGCTTTCCATGGAGGAGATAGAGGAAGAGGTCAGGATACTGGAGTCCCTGGGCCACAAGAGGCTGGCGGTGGAGTGCGGCGAGCACCCTGTTGAATCCCCACTGGAGTACGTGCTGGAGGCCATAAAAACAATTTACTCCGTCAAGGAGAAAAACGGCAGCATACGGAGGCTGAATATAAATATTGCCGCCACCGGGGTGGAGGAATACAAGAGGCTCAAAGAGGCCGGAATAGGCACCTACATACTGTTTCAGGAAACCTATCACAGGGATACATACAGGGCCATGCACCCCAGGGGGCCAAAGTCCGACTATGCTTTTCACCTGACCGCCATGCACAGGGCCATGGAGGGTGGCATTGACGATGTGGGCATAGGGGTGCTCTACGGTCTTTACGACTACAAGTATGAAGTGGTGGCCACCCTGCTGCACGCGCTGGACCTGGAGGAAAAGTTCGGGGTGGGGCCCCATACCATTTCCGTTCCCAGAATGCGGCCGGCCCAGGGGGTGTCGGTGGAAAATTTCCCGCACCTGGTTTCGGATGCCGAATTTAAAAAGCTGATTGCCGTGTTAAGGCTGGCTGTTCCCTACACCGGCATAATACTTTCCACCAGGGAGAGGCCGGAGTTTAGGGATGAGCTCATTTCCATAGGGGTTTCCCAGGTAAGCGCAGGGTCCTGTACCGGGGTTGGGGGATATAAGGAAGAGTACGGCGGGGAGGCCGCCGAACACTGTCAAAACACTGCCCAGTTCAACGTGGAGGACCGCCGGAGCCCCGACGAGGTAATACAGAATGTCTGCCGGTCTGGCTATATCCCCAGCTTTTGCACCGCCTGCTACAGGCGGGGAAGGACCGGGGACCGCTTTATGACGCTGGCCAAGAGCGGGGATATAGGCAATGTCTGCCAGCCAAACGCCATCCTTACCTTTAAAGAGTACCTTCTTGACTATGCAACGGAACAAACCCGGAAAATAGGCGAAGAAACCATCCGCAAGCACCTGCTGGAAATATCCAGCCCGGCCATAAGGGCGCAGACCGAGGAAAGGCTTCAGCGTATAGCCATGGGAGAGAGAGATTTGTATTTTTAAGGTTCCGGATTTTTTAGATAACCAAAACTATTAGTGGGGAATCAACAATTTGTTTAAAAATTAAGACTAGGCCTGTGCTGTTAAGCTCAGGTTTTTTTATTCTTTGTCAGGATTTTTGGAAAGATATATTATTTTCAAAAAAATTTATAAAATCAAATTTATCTGGAAGGAGATATAAAATTGATATAGAATATAAATGGCAAGGTGGTCATACCATCAGGTAAGCATATGTTTTCCAGTACACTAGTTTTCTGTATCTGAATGGCTTAGGTAAACATTCTGAAGAATGTTGAAACCGGGGGGAGGTGTAAGGAGTAAAAAGCACTGTAATCAGTAAGTAGAGTAGGCATAGTTTATTTTTTTTCAAAAATGGCTGAACAAACGGGAGAATCAAGAAAAAGGAGGATGGATTCACATGACGTGGACCCAAGCTATTAACCCCCTTGGCAGTATCGGCCTTTCGGCCCTGGTGGCTGCAATCCCCATTTTCTTTCTGTTCATTGCCCTGGCGGGACTTCGCATGAAGGGCCATATAGCCGGCCTTATTACAGTTGTCCTGGCCATTGCGGTGGCTGTTTTAGCTTACGGGATGCCTGCCCAATATGCTATTATGTCTACCCTTTACGGGGCTATGTTTGGTCTGTTTCCAATTGGTTGGATAGTTGTGACGGTTGTGTTTCTATACAACCTCACGGTTAAGACCGGGCAGTTTGAAATAATAAAGGACTCTATTGCGTCCATAACAGAAGACAGGCGGCTTCAGGCACTACTTATTGCCTTTTCCTTCGGGGCCTTCCTTGAGGGGGCAGCAGGTTTCGGCACCCCGGTGGCAATTACCGGCGCTATGCTGGTGGGATTAGGCTTTAACCCACTGTATGCCGCGGGAATCTGTCTTATTGCCAACACCGCCCCTGTAGCCTGGGGAGCTATAGGTATACCCATTATCACAGCGGGAGCGATTACCGGGCTTGATGCCATGTCTATCAGCCAGATGACAGGAAGGCAGCTTCCCCTGCTTTCTCTCTTTGTTCCGTTCTGGCTGATTTTCATTATGTCCGGCTGGAAGGGCGCCAAGGAAGTAATGCCCGCCATACTGGTAAGCGGGGGGTCCTTTGCTGTTATGCAGTGGTTTTCCTCCAACTACTTAAGCCCCATGCTTCCGGACATTATGTCGTCCCTTACCTCGATGATCTGCCTTGTTCTTTTCCTCCGTGTGTGGAAGCCTCAGAATACATGGCGGTTTGCTGATGAGCCGCCGGTAACAATGACCATTAAACAACACAGCTCCGGCGCCATCCTTAAAGCATGGTCACCCTTTATAATACTTACTATGCTTATAGGGGACTGGGGATTAAGGCCTGTAAAGGCTCTCCTTGATGCAGTAAGTATAAAGATTCCCTTTGAAGGCCTAACCAATATGATTATAGCCGGTGGCAAGCCTATCGCAGTTGTATATACCTTTAACTGGCTGTCGGCTGCAGGAACTGCTATCCTTATTACAGCAATTTTAACGGCATTTATTCTTCGTATCAGCCCGTCGAGATTCTTCGGCATAATGGGTGAGACCTTAAAGAATCTTCGCTTTGCCCTCCTGACCATCGCCTGTGTGCTGGGCTTCGCCTACGTGGCCAACTGGTCGGGAATGACTCCCACCCTTGGAAAGGCCTTTACTATAACCGGTGTGGTATTTCCCTTTATGGCGGCCTTCCTGGGCTGGCTGGGCGTGTTTATAACCGGCAGCGACACCTCCTCCAACGCCCTTTTTGGCAATATGCAGAAGGTCACTGCTGAGTCAATGGGTATAAACCCTGTCCTTACAGTGGCTACCAACGGCGCCGGGGGCGTTGCTGGAAAGATGATTTCCCCCCAGAGCATTGCGGTGGGCTGCGCCTCTACGGGACTGCTGGGACGTGAGGGAGACCTGTTCCGGTTTACCCTGCCGCACAGTATTTTCTTTACCGTATTGATAGGTATAGTAGCCATGCTGCAGGCCTATGTATTCCCATGGATGATTCCCCAGGCCATAAAGGCTTCAGCCGCTGCGGCCGGAGCATCCGGAGGAGGCTCCACCATCCTGATTGGCACTGCTGTGGTTGTGCTTATACTGGGAGTTATCGCATATATGCAAAATAGCGGAACATCAGAGGCAAAAAAAGCCGGGGCTTAAATTCGGATAAACAGTTAAGGAATGCAAAAAGACGGGGTGAAGGTATTGCGGAACCAGGAGATGTTAGGGTATGCCGTATGTAAGACCGATGAGGAAAAACTGTATGGGGAGTTCTGCCAGAAGGCTGAGGCCATATCTGCCGTTGTTCACCGGGTCCCGGACTTTTCCGGGGCGGCCCGGATAATAGCCGGACTGGCAAAGGACCTTGGTGTAAAAAAAATTGTGGCCGCAGCCACTCCCCTTGTCATAAAAACAGATTTGGAAGGTGTACTCGAAGGGACGCCGGTATACCAGGACAACTTGAGGCTGCATGCTGCCGGGGCCGACATGGGTATATCCGAAGCGGATCTGGCCATTGCCGAAACGGGCACCCTGGCCCATCACGCCAACGGTATTGATGGAAGGCTGGTTTCCATGCTCCCTCCGGTGCACGTGGCGCTGATAAGGACGGACTCCCTGGTGGCCTCGCTGCGGGATGCCATTGAACAGTATGGCCGCAATGCCGGCTCCCTGCCCGGGTACCTCACATTTATTTCGGGCCCCAGCAGGACCGCCGATATAGAGAGGGTGCTCACCATAGGGGTGCATGGCCCTGAAATACTGCACGTCATTTTCATAGAAAGCCCCGGAGGTGATGGCCGGTGAAAGGAAATGATATAAGAAAAGATATACAGGAAGCCCTGGCCAATGAAAATCTGCGGGGAGCGCTGGGGAGATTTGGGGACGCTTACGTGGGGTCCAGGGAGGCCGCATACCAGGGTAAGGACTTTCAGGTTATCAGAGAGGAAATTAAATGCATTAAAAGGTATGCGGCTGACAATATGGAAGAACTGGCCCGCCGGTTTGTTGAAAAGGCCTCTGAGAGGGGCGCGGTGGTATACAGGGCGGAAACAGCCGGAGAGGCCCGTGAGTATATTCTGAACCTTGCCCGGGACCGGGGGGTTAAAACCGTTGTAAAATCCAAGTCGATGGCCAGCGAAGAAATCCACCTGAACAGCCATCTGGCCGGTGCGGGACTGGACGTTGTGGAAACCGACCTTGGCGAGTGGATCATACAGCTTTCAGGACAGCGGCCCTCCCACATGGTTATGCCTGCCATTCATATGACCAGAGGTGAGGTGGCCGGAGTATTTTCCAGGGAGACCGGTGAGGATGTTCCGGCCGACATACCCCGCATGGTAAAGCTTGCCAGGGAAAGGCTCCGCCGTAAATTCCTTACTGCCGAAATGGGTATCTCCGGTGCCAATATTGCAGTTGCCGAGACCGGGACGGTGGTGATGGTTACCAATGAGGGCAATGGAAGGCTCACCACTACCCTGCCGCCTCTTCACGTTGTGCTTGTGGGGATGGAGAAGCTGGTGGCAGGGTTTAGCGACACGGCTCCCATACTGGAGGCCCTTCCCCGGAGCGCCACCGCCCAGAGGATTACCAGCTATGTAACCATGCTTACCGGCCCGGCACAGGCTGTTGACTCCGAAGGCAACCTGGTGGAAAAAGAGATGCACATAGTTCTTTTAAACAACGGACGCACTGCCATGCAGCGGGACCCGGTTTTTAAGGAGGCCCTGCAGTGTATCCGCTGCGCTTCCTGCCTCAATGTCTGTCCCGTTTTCCAGCTGGTGGGGGGGCATGTTTTTGGCCATGTCTACACTGGTGGCATAGGCACTATACTTACCGCTTTTTTTGACGGTATGCAGAGTGCGGAGGATATACAGTCTCTCTGTGTGGGCTGTGAGCGCTGCAAAGATTTCTGCCCGGGTAAAATAGATATACCGCGTCTTATCAGCGAATTGAGAAACCGTCAGGCCGGAGAGGGAGGGCTGTCAGTTTCCCAGAGAATACTGCTTAAGACGGTTCTTCCAAACAGGAAGATTTTCCACGGCCTTCTGCGGGCTGCGGCGGTGGCCCAGAAGCCATTGCTAAGCGGGGAGGGTACCATACGCCACCTGCCTTTAATAATGTCCGGGCAGGGTGGTAATTTAAAACTTCCGGCCATAGCCAAAAAACCTCTTCGGGATATTCTTAAGGAGGACGGACCCAAGGCCGAAATAGGCAGCCGTCCTGTGGTCGGACTGTTTGCCGGCTGCCTGGTGGACTTTGTTTATCCGGGAATAGGTAATTCGGCAGTAAAGGTATTGGAGAAAATGGGCTTTAAGGTGGTATTTCCCCAGGGGCAGACCTGCTGCGGCTACCCTGCCCGGCAGATGGGGGCGCCGGAAGTGATGGAGTGGGTTGCCCGGCAAAACCTGGAGGCCTTCGGGTCAGCCAGGGTGGACTATATAATTACTCCCTGTCCCACCTGCACCCACTCGCTTAAGAACCTGTACCCGGAAATACTGGAGCACGACGGAAAATTTGGCCCAAAGGCCCTGGAAATGTCCGGAAAGGTTTATGATTTCGCGGAATTTGCCTGCCGGCAGGCGGGGGAAGCCATGATTAAACTTAAACCCCTTGGCAAAATGGTAACCTACCATGACTCATGCCACCTGAAGAGGAATCTTGGTGTGAGCCGGGAGCCCAGAGACCTTATAAAAATGGCCGGGGCTGAGTTTGTTGAAATGGAAGGCGCCGACCTTTGCTGCGGCTTTGGGGGCTCCTACTCACTTAAATACCCGGATCTTTCAGAGCAGATATTGGGAAGGAAGCTAAAAAGCATATACGCTGCCGGAGCACCAATGGTGGCAGTGGAATGTCCGGGCTGCCTTCTGCAAATCCGCAGGGGGCTGGATGGAAGCCCCACCCAGGTTAAGCATCTGGCTGAGATATTAAGTGAACAACTTTAAAGCACGGGTAAGTGAAAAGAAAGACCTTTGGTGGAGTTGACGACCCCAGAGGTCTTTCTTTGTCAAACACAATTTTCTATCCAAAAACAAAATATTATTTTTCTGGGCTATAAAATAAAACAGCCGCTTTAAACCAGCGGTTGTTTTTGGGAGTATTATAAATACTTACAGCTGTAAAGCGATATCCGACAGCTGAAGGCCTGTGCGCTGAAGGTCTTCCAGCATTTTTGATATTTCCTGGATAACCCTGGCCTGGTCCTGGCTGACAGCGCTGCCTTGGCGGATGCCCCTGGCAACCCCTTCCACTGAAATCTGAAACTGTTCCAGCATTTTCTTGATTTCCTTTGCCGAGCGCTCGCTTTCTTCGGCCAGCTTGCGGACCTCTCCGGCCACCACTGAAAACCCCAGCCCGTGCTGCCCGGCCCTGGCGGCCTCGATGGCGGCGTTAAGTCCCAGAAGCTTTGTCTGGTCAGCAATACGCCTGATTATATCAAGTATTTGGGCGGTTTCTTTAACCTGTATGGCGGTTTCCTCAGCAATCCTGTCCACTTCCTGGCTGGTGGCCGCCAGCTCCTGGGAAGAGGCGGCCATTTCCTGAACGGAGGCTGCGGCCTGCTGTATTGATGAGGCCACGGTCTGGGCCTGGTCCTGCATTTGTGACTTAAGCTGGTCATCCCTAATCATTTTGCTAATAAGCGCGGCTGCTATTTTGGCCACCGGTGTGACTATTTCCAGCTTGCCGGCTATCCCGAAAGTACCTATCTTTTCCCCATCATACTTTACGGCGAAATTGTAGCCCTCTTTCATTTTGCCGCCGGAGGCCGCCGACTCTTCCTCAGTTACCCCGTAGTCATCCCTGTCCGAAGTTAGTATTGTTTTTGCCCCCTGGTGCGTCACTCCTATTCGGGTCATGGCGGAGTCGGCTATAATACTGCCGTTCCGGTCACAGGCGATGGTTGGAAAACCTGTTTGCTGATAGATAAACTGAACTACCTGCCCAGCCACAGTTTCCTTAAGTATCATCACATATCCCTCCGTTTGCTCTGGAGGCCGCTGTGTATCCGCAAAACCCCTAAGTTGTGATGCGGCCAAAGATTAATTACCCGTTTAAATCCACCAGTTTATCAGGGTTAAGGATAAGATTTGGGTCCAGTGCCTTTTTAATGGCTCTTACCGCGTTAAGCTGAGCCGGGTCTATAAACTTTGCCATGGCTTCCTTTCTTTTGGCCCCTATGCCGTGCTCTCCCGAAAGCTTTCCTCCGTGGGAATAAACAACAGTATAAATCTCTTCAAGTGAGGCTTTCTTTGCACTGTGCCAGTCATCCTCACTTAAGTTTTCTTTTAGCAGGGTGGCGTGGATGTTGCCGTCTCCGGCGTGTCCAAAGCAGGGTATTTTTATATTGTGCTTTTGCGATATGGCCTCTATCTTTTTCAATACTTCCGGAATTTCACTGACCGGAACAACTATGTCCTCCATACAGTATACCGGGCTGGTCACCCTCAGGGCCTCCGCCAGGCACCGTCTGGCCTGCCATATTTTTTCCTGGGTGGCGGCATTATCTCCCATGAAAATTTCCAGCCCCCCGTGTTTCTCACACAAACTGCCGATAGTTTCACAATCTGTTTCAAGCTGGCCCTCGGAATTGGAGTCCAGCTCTATTATTATAAAAGCCCCGGCGTCCCCGTGGGGCAGCTTGCGGTCAAGGTAGCTCTCCGCGGACCTGATGCACAGGCTGTCCATGAACTCTACCGAGGTTGGTATAATGCCACCGTTGGTCATGATGACCGGCACTATATTTATGGCCGTTTGCATGTCGGCGAAGGGAACCAGCAGCACGGCATTAAATTTGGGCCGGGGGAGAAGTTTAAGATAAACTTTTGTCACAACCCCGAGGGTTCCCTCGGATCCAATCATAAGATGAACCAGGTCATACCCCGTGACATCCTTGACACACTTGCCGCCCAGTGTTGTTATGTCCCCGTTGGGAAGCACAACTTCAAGGCCGTATATGTGACGGGAGGTGCACCCGTATTTTATCGCCTTGTTTCCCCCTGCATTGGTGGCCACGTTTCCACCTATAAAAGAGCTGTCGGCGCTGCAGGGGTCACCGGCATAAAGGTAGCCGTTGTCCCTGGCCGTTCTTTGTATATCTCCTGTTGTTACCCCGGGCTCAGCCACCATGAACAGATTTATTCTGTCTATTTCAATTATTTTATTCATTCTTTCCAGGGACAGCACTATTCCGCCCAGCATGGGAACGGCGCCTGCAGCCAGGCCGGTGCCGGCTCCCCGGGGTGTTACCGGAATCATTTCCCTGTTTGCCAATTTTATCACTTCAGAAATCTGGTGGCTATTCTCGGGTTTTACCACTATTTCCGGGAGATGCTTCCATTCTTTTTCTGGAACTTCATCCCCTGCATAGGCCTCCATTTTTTCCGGATCAGTAATAATATTCGACGGACCTACGATATTCTTTAATTTACCAACAATTTCCTCAGTTATTCTATTGTAGTTCAATTGACCAGCCTCCTTGGCTTTAGGAGTATTCTTTATTTTGGGTAGTAGGAAAAGGTAATGGAAATTATTTTCCACAGTGCGCTGATAGTTAGGTGTTCAGATGGTCATACCATTTAATTAAATTATATATATGTTTGAAAATCCCTGCAAGATATGTATAATATTTTCTTTAAATATTCAGTATTTAAAAAATTTTATGGCTAAGGTGTTTTTCCCTGGAGGAAAAACTGATGGTATAGAGAATATTAGAAATGGTCATGCCATCAGGATATCATACACATATTATAGGCCTGTGAAACCAGTTGTGTATTTAACTGGAGTTTATAAAGGAGGAATAAAAAATGCCTGTTTTAAAATTGCCCTATGGTCGCGGACACATGAGTGTAAATATACCCGACAGCCGGCTGGCGGGTATTCTTGAATCCCGCGCCCACAGCTACAGGCCTGAATATGATCAGGAAACAACGGTAAGAAGGGCCCTGGATAACCCCTTTGACTCGCCCGGGCTGGAAGAACTGGCCAGGGGTAAAAAGAATGTGGTTATTATAACCAGCGACCATACCCGTCCGGTTCCCAGCCATATTACCATGCCGGTGCTGCTGGAAAAAATAAGGAAGGTAAACCCCGGCATTGAGGTAACTATATTGCTGGCCACCGCCTTTCACCGGCCCAGCACCAGGGAGGAAATGATTTTTAAATTTGGTGAAAAAATAGTTGATGAGGAAAAAATAATAAACCATGACTGCTGGGACAAAAATAATCTTACCTATATGGGACCGCTGCCCTCCGGCGCCGAGCTGTGGCTCAACAGCATGGCCCTGGAGGCAGACCTGCTGATAGCCGAGGGGTTTATAGAGCCGCACTTTTTTGCAGGCTTTTCAGGGGGGCGCAAGAGCATATTGCCCGGTATAGCGGGAGAAAAAACTGTCCTGACCAATCACTGCTCAAAATTTATTGACAGTGAAAAATGCCGCACGGGAATTATCCAGGGCAATCCGATGCATGAGGACATGCTGGATGCCACCAGAAGATCAGGACTAAAATTTATACTTAACGTGGTAATAGACGCGGAAAAGAGAATTATAAACGCCTTTGCCGGGGATCCTTTCAAGGCCCACGAAGAAGGGTGCAGGTTTGTTGAAAGCCTTGCCAGGGTTGATGCGGTACCGGCCGATATAGTGGTTACCACCAACGGGGGATATCCTCTTGACCAGAATATTTATCAGTCGGTAAAGGGAATGACAGCAGCCGAGGCCACCGCCAGGGAGGGGGCGGTGATTATCATAGTTACCGCCTGCAGTGACGGCCATGGCGGGGAGTCCTTCTACAGAACCTTTCTGGAGGCAAAGGATGCCAGGGCTGTTATGGACAGCATAATGGCCACTCCCATGGAGAAGACCATTCCGGACCAGTGGGAGTCGCAAATACTGGCCCGCGTACTGATAAAGCACCAGGTTATAATTGTTACCGACCAGTGCGACCCGGGGCTGATAACGGGAATGAAAATGCTGCATGCCGCCACCTTTTCCGAGGCCCTGGATATTGCCGACCGCATTAAGGGGAAAAGCGCTTCCATCACCGTAATACCCGACGGGGTGTCAGTGGTGGTAAAGTAATACTACTTACACTGCCACTTTTTCCTGCCAGAATACAGAAGTCAGGAGTCAGACTTCAGAATTTATGCCTGTCTCTAAGGTTTATATTTAATACGGTTTTACATCCCCGGTTACAGATGGAATTTTTAAAATATTTTTCAAAGGGATTTGGACACAGAAGGTAGAATGGATATGTGTTCATAAAGAATTCTGAGGTGGGGTTCCGTGGATTTAAAACCGATCAAGACAAAGAAAATATACGAGGAAATAATCGATCAGGTCAAGGGGCTTATTGCCGAGGGTATTTTAAACCCAGGGGACAGGCTGATTTCCGAAAGGGAAATGGCCGATAGGCTGAAGGTTGGCCGGTCGGCTGTCCGGGAGGCCTTCAGGGCGCTGGAGGCAATGGGGATAATCGAAATAAGGCAGGGTGAGGGTACCTTTGTAAGAGAGGTTAACTCTGATTCCCTGGCCCAGACACTGGCGCTTTTCCTTATGACCGAGAAGGACACCACCCGGGAACTCCTTGAGCTGAGAAAAATACTGGAGGTTGAGGCTGCAGGGCTGGCCTCTCTCCGGCACACCGGGGAACAGCTGAAAAAAATGGAGGAAGCCCTAAAGCAGATGGAAGAAGACATTGAGTCGGGTGACCTGGGCCAGCAGGCCGACTGGCTTTTTCATTACACCGTGGCCGAGGCCTCACACAACTCCCTGCTGATAAGGCTTATGGACTCCATTGCCGACACCATGCGCCGGGTTTTGGGTACGGCCAGGCAGGAGCTGTATCGGACTCCGGGAACGCCACAGCGGCTCTTAAAGGAGCATCAGGCGGTATTCAAGGCCATCAAAAACGGTCAGGACAAGGATGCCCGCAGGGCTATGTATGAGCACCTGGATCGGGTTGAAAAGGCGCTTTTAAAATAGCACCATAACTGCAAGGAGAGGTAAAAAATGAATTTAGCCGATATAAAGAAGACGGCCCGGGAGAAAATGAAAGGGTACTGCAGAGTGTGTCCGGTGTGCGACGGAAGGGCCTGTGCCGGGGAGGTTCCCGGTATGGGCGGCGCAGGCACCGGATCGGCCTTTATGGCGAACCTGGAGGCCTTAGCCGGGGTAATCCTTAACATGCGCACCATTCACGGGGCAGAAAACCCTGACACCGGGCTGGACCTGTTCGGTAAAAAGCTGGCTACTCCCATAACGGCAGCTCCCATGACCGGTGCTCCCTATAATATGGGTGGGGCCTTAACCGAGGGGGAGTTTATCGGCATGATCATATCAGGAAGCAGGGAGGCAGGTTCCCTTGGCTTTTCCGGCGACGGCGCAGATCCCTCCATGTATGACTCCGGCCTTGAGGCAATAGCACATGAAGGTGGGCACGGTATAGCTATTATAAAGCCCCGGGCCCAGGAGGAAGTAATTGAGCGTATCCGCCGGGCAGAGGCCGCCGGGGCCTGTGCCGTGGGGATGGATATAGACGGGGCAGGGCTTGTTACCATGGCGCTGAAAGGTCAGCCTGTAGGCCCAAAAACAAAAGCCGAATTAAAGGAACTGATTTCGTCAACCAGCCTACCGTTCATTATAAAGGGGATAATGACTGTGGACGAGGCTGAGGCAGCGGTGGATGCCGGGGCGGCGGCAATAGTTGTATCAAATCACGGTGGGCGGGTACTTGATCATACCCCTGGGGCTGCAGAGGTTCTGCCTTCCATAGCCGGGGCTGTGGGGAAAAAAGTGCTTATTATGGCGGACGGCGGGGTGAGAAGCGGGATTGACGCCTTAAAGCTCATTGCTCTTGGCGCCGATGTGGTGCTGGTGGGGCGGCCACTGGCGGTGGGGGCCTTCGGAGGCGGCCTTGAGGGGGTTAAGCTTATTCTTGAGAAGATGACCTCTGAGTTAAAACAGGCCATGATACTTACCGGCTGCGAATCGCTGGCCGATATAGATCAAAAAATTCTGTATTAGGCTTTAACATAAAGTATAGCAAAAAGGGCTTTGCAATTAATGGCAAAGCCCTTTTATTCCCAATTCCCAATTCCCAATCCCAAGGACCCACAAAAAATGCTTGATAACTGCCGCTGTTCCAGCGGCAACGCCCACAGGGCGTTTATTCTAGGACTTGTATTGACTTTTAAATAGTGTTATTTTGAAGACAATACCGGACAATTCTGAAACGGGAGTGTAATAATTGAGCAAGATCAATCTTCTTGTCTTTTCTGACTATGTATGACCGTTTTGCTATATCGGCAATGGAATTGTCGAAAAACTTAATAAAGAATTTCATCTGGAGGTTCAGTGGATAGGCTATGAGCTGCACCCGGAGACTCCCCCGGAAGGGGTGCCTCTGAGCAGGCTGTTTCCGGGGTTTAGCCCGGAAGCAATGGTGGAAAGGCTCAGGACAGCCGGGGCCCCATACGGGGTCAGCTTCAATACAGTTGAAGTGCTGTCAAACTCCAGGCTGGCACTGGAGGCCACTGAATTTGCCAGGGACAGCGGAAAGTTTAAAGAGGCCCATGAGCGGTTTTTTGAGTCCTATTTCCTTGAGGGAAAGGATATAGGAAACCTTAAAACAGTTCTGGAAGTCTGTGAAAGCCTTGGGCTGGATGTGAAAGCCCTTGAGGATGCGCTTAGATCCGGAGCATATCCGGACCGCCTCCAAAAAGCGCGGGCACTGGGGGCTGAGCACGGTGTCGCCGGCATTCCGGCTTTTATTTTTAACGGTGAGAAGAAAATTGTAGGAGCCCAGCAGTATGAAACCTTTGTGCGGGTTTTAAGTGAACTGGTATAAGCAGTGGGAGGAAAAGATGACTGTTTTATCCAAAGAGAAGGTTATTACCCTCCTTGAGGAAAGAAAAATTGATGAGCTAGCCGATATGATAGCAAAAAAAAGATCGGCCATGAGGTACCTAAACCGGCTTTTATATGACAGGGATAATATTCTGTCCTGGCTTGCCATAGAGGCATTGGGGGCAGTTGCCGACAGGATTGCCGGGGAGGACCCGGAGGCCGTCAGGGTGATACTTCGAAATTTGCTCTGGTCCGTAAACGATGAATCCGGAGGTATAGGCTGGGGGGCACCCCAGGGGATAGGGGAGATAGTATACTGCCGTCCGGATTTGTTTGGGGAATTTGCTTCGGTTATTCTGTCCTATGCCGATGAAGAAATGATTAGAAGAGGGGTTTTATGGGCTGCGGGAAGGATTGCCCAGGCCGACCCCGGCCTTGTAAAAGATGATGCCAAAAAACTGGCTGAATACCTGAATGACCCTGATCCGGTTGTGCGCGGGTACACAGTTCGCTTTCTTGATATCGCCGGGGAGATACCTGATATTGACAGGGATAGCCGGCTACTTCAAGACAGGGGCACTGTCCCGGTTTATGAAAACGGCCGGCTAATTGAAGTTACAGTGGCGGAGTTGGCCTCCCGCTGGTTAGAAAAATATAAGAAAAGATTATAGTTTTATACAAGCTATATAGATTGAAAAGAACTTTAAAATATGCTAATATTTAAATAAGCACCATCCTTACGGGATTCAGGTTCACGGTATTGCAAGGAACATCTGTGGAGTTTGTTTGCAAATGTCGACCAGCCAAAGGGTAGTGTGTTTTTTGTCTCAGGATACAAGTGAAGTAAGTTCATCAGGGTTTTACGTAAGTGTCCGATCAGGTTTAGGGAACCTAAAGTTGGTTTCAAGGAGGGTAAATAGCGTAACCTATCTCAGTTGTCCCATCAAAAGTCGTATACGGTTTGATAGGCTGTAAGGATGGTTGCTTTGGAGAGAGGGCGTAAGCCCTCTCTCTTTGTGTTTGCAAAGGATATTATATGCTGCTTTAATCCCCAATCCCAAATCCCCAATCCCAAGGACCCACGAAAAATGCTAGATAACTGCCGCTGATACACCGGAAACGCCCACAGGGCGTTTATTTGTTTGCTATATACAAAACATGGCCGAAACCACTGTTTATTTTTGTAAACTAATGCAATAGTATTAAAATTTGTAATGAAATATAATTTTGAATAATTAGACAAATAAAAATATTTGTTTGTCGTGCTGGCAGATGAAAGGGGTGTTTTTAGTTGGTTAATGGAACCAATTATGAGGAAAGGAGTGGGGTGCTTTGGCGCTAAAACGGGTAGAGGGCGGTATTCAGCCGGGCATCAGGTGGGGTCCCTTTACTATTCGGATTCCCGGGGTGCATGTAGGGCTTAGCTGGCCGGAAATAATACAGGGGGGCCTTTTGTCCATGGCAACGGCCGCCGCAGCGGCCCCTTTATTTATGAAGTGCTTTGGGCTATCCTTTGAGCAGGCATGGGCTCTTTCCATTCTTCCAATGATCTGGTATTTCTCGCAGGCCATTCTTTTTGGTGAGCCCTATGCGCCTGGCTGGATTACCCCGGCTATTCCGCTGGTGCTGGTTTTCCTCGGAGGCTTTGGCTCAGGCGTAGAGGCTATAAAGGCTATGACGGCCTTATCTTTAATGGTTTCTGCCATTTTTCTGGTATTCGGTATTACAGGTCTGGGAAAAAAGTTTTTTTCCTGGGTTCCCGTTGAGCTTCGTGCGGCCATTATTCTTGCTTCAGCCATAGCGGCTTTTAATGGTGAGTTCGCTCGCCACTCGTCTATGCCGATTACCCTGTCAATTGTGTGGGCTGTGGTTTTTGTGCTGATGTTTTCACTGTGGTTTTCCAAGAGGAAAACAGGTAACAAGGTGCTGTTAAGAATAGCATCCATGTCGATGCTGGTGGGATTTCTTGTTGCGGCTGTGGCAGGGCCTCTTTCGGGTGAATTTAACTTTAAAATAGAAATGGGGATATATGTTCCTCCCTTTGCTGATGCAATAATGGCGGTGTCTCCCTTTTTTATCGGTTGGCCATCCCTTGAATTATGCCTTCAGGCTTTGCCGTTGGCTTTTATGGTATATGTTATTGTATTTGGGGACCTGGTTCTGGCCAATACCCTTCTGGATGAGGCCGGAAAAATCAGAACAGATGAAAAAGTTGTGCAGGATACCACCAGAACTCACTACACCCTGTTTTTAAGAAATATAGGGCAGCTGCTGACGATGGGCCCTTTAATCCCACAACACGGCCCTATATGGACAGGGGTTACGGTTTTTTTGGTGGAGCGTTACAAAGAAGGCAGACATCAGATGGACTCAATTTTTACAGGTATACTTAATTGGTACTGGCCGGCATTTATACTGGTATTCTTAACCCCCCTGGTAACCTTCATGAAGCCTATGCTGCCGGTTGCCCTGTCCATTACTTTGATACTTACGGGCTTTGCCTGCGCGTACATAGCCATGCGCATGGTTACCAACTCCACAAGTCAGGGCTACGCGCTTTTTACAGCCCTGGCTATAGTCAAGTTTGGTCCGGGATGGGGGCTGCTTTTGGGCATCTTGCTTTATTTCCTGATTTGCGCTAAATTTGATAAGTCCGAAGGCATGTTCAAGTCTGACCCTGTATCTAAATACCCATCGACTCAATAAGAAAATTGATTTATATTAAGGAAAGGCCCGGCCATAAAAAGCCCGGGGCCTTTTCTTTTGGATAAAGCTTTTAAAAGCAGTCAGCAGCCTGTGAGGAGGCCTCAAGCCTTTCTTTGGAGTAGGCGCAAATATTTTTGTGGATGGTCTTTATGTCGCCGGTTGCCGGGAGGGTCCCGATAATTTTATCGATATATCCGTTTTTCAGTATCTCTGAAAGGGTATGCGTAAAGTTTATATCGTAAACCCAGGAGAGGTTCAACAGCTTTCTGTCATTCCGGTTTTTGATATCACTGTAATTACATCTCTCCCCGCTGAGGATGTTATTAATAAGAATGGGGGAGTACCCCGGTGTGTCCGGCAGGTAGGAGTCCAGGGCGGAGGAATATTCGTTGTTCTTTGCGGTGTAGTACCGGGTAAAGACCTCCAGTATGTCCAGTTTGTCGGCATCTCTGATCAGTCGGGCAAATAGCAGGCACCTGTCCGGGAGGCTATCCGGAAGGTCTCGGAGATTATGCAGCTCTATGGCTTTTTTAATAAGCTGCTGATCTTTTTCCTGTAAGGGCAAAAGTACTCCGGCCTCTTCAAGGACCTTTATCCCAAGTGTTGCGTGATTTTCAGACTTACTGTCATTAAAAGTGCGGTATCTTTCAATCTGCCTGAAACGGCCCACATCGTGGAACAGGCCGATTGTATCCGCCAGGCAAATATCCTCATCCGGAAGGTTAAGTGACTGCCCAATCCTTACAATTTTTTCACATACCCTGAAGGTGTGGTTTTCCTTTAGCCTTATCCATGCCTCGTGCTGGGGGTGATTGTTATAGCAGTTGCCCACGTACTGTCTGAACCACTCCCGAAAGGTGTTGAGCTGGTTGCCGTTCAAATATTCTCTCCCCTTCACGGTATAATAGCCGGTGTTTGGAGGCGGGCCCTGATTGGAACTAGGAATTAGGAATTGGGGATGGGGGATGAATTTCCATTTTCCTATTCCGGACCAGTAAATAATGTTTAATAAAAGAAAGAGTTTTATAGTGTCAGTCAGTAGTTTATCATACAAGGGCTTCGGCGGTAAAGTTATCCCTGATAACGGGTCAAACGCCGGGCGGGGGTTAAAAAGCGGTTGACACTGCCTGTTTGTTTAGATATATTGAATACTATATACATGTGAATATGTGAGAGATAGAGGTGCGGCTTATTATGAGTACATGACCCGAGCCAGGCGGGCGATGAGGGCATGGAAGGGAATAGCCGCCGAAGCAAAGGTCTTTCGCCGGGAGACTTTTGCTGGGCTTGCATTGAACAAATGCAAGACTGTCATCCGGATTTAAGGATGGAGCGCTATCTGACAGCTAACTGGAATATTCCTTTATATTCTTTTAGCGGTTTGCGAGATAGAGCTCACGGCCGCTTTTTTTATGCATTAAATTCGTCCTATCACATATCATTGGGAACATTTAGTCAGGGAGGTAGTGTAATGCCGGAAAAGAAAGTGCCTTTTAACAAAGAACAGCTGATGAGAATTATTAAGGAGTATCCAACGCCGTTTCATATTTATGATGAGGCCGCAATAAGGGCCAATGCCCAAAAACTAATAAAAGCTTTTTCATGGGCGCCGGAATTCAAAGAGTTTTTTGCGGTAAAGGCCACACCGAACCCATTTTTACTGAAAATACTGAGGGAAGAAGGCTTCGGCGCTGACTGCAGCTCCCTTCCCGAGCTTATTTTGGCCGAAAGGGCCGGGTTGTCTGGCGAGGATATTATTTTTTCATCCAACGATACCCCGGCGGCAGAGTTTGCCAAGGCCAGAGAGCTGGGAGCAATAATAAACCTGGATGATATCAGCCATATTGAATTCCTTGAGAAGCATGCAGGTATTCCCGAGCTGCTGTCTTTCAGGTATAATCCCGGACCCCTCCGTGAAGGCGGAAACGCAATTATTGGAAATCCCGAAGAGTCAAAATACGGGCTCACGAGGAAACAGGTTATTGACGCCTACAGGATAGTTCAGTCCAGGGGTGTGAAGCGATTCGGCCTTCATACCATGGTAATCTCCAACGAGCTTGACTCAAACTACTTTATTGAAACAGCAAACATGATGTTTGACCTTGTTTTGGAGATTAACAGGACCCTTGACATTAAGGTGGAATTTGTTAATTTCGGAGGAGGTATAGGAATACCCTACAGGCCGGACCAGGAGCCGGTGGACCTGAATATTCTGAGTGAGGGTATTAAGAAGTCATATGAGAAGAGAATTGTTGCCAATGGGCTGCACCCCCTGAAAATCAGCATGGAAAGCGGCAGGATGATTACGGGGCCTTATGGATATCTTGTGGCTACAGTACTGCACAAGAAGGAGATTTATAAAAACTATGTAGGGCTTGACGCCTGTATGGCAAACCTCATGCGCCCGGGGATATACGGGGCGTACCACCATATAACGGTACTGGGTAAAGAGGACTGGCCCCTGGGGTATATTTATGATGTTACCGGGTCATTGTGCGAAAACAACGATAAATTTGCCATCAACCGCAAACTCCCTATGGTCGAAATAGGTGATGTGCTGGTAATTCATGATGCCGGCGCCCACGGTCATGCAATGGGGTTTAACTACAACGGAAAACTCAGATCGGCAGAGCTGCTTCTTAAGCCGGATGGGTCAGTTCAACAAATCCGCCGGGCGGAAACCATTGACGACTATTTTGCGACCCTTAACTTTAACGAGTTATAATTGGATTAGGGATTAGGGATTAGGGATTAGGGATTAGGGATTAGGGATTAGGGATTAGGGGGAGCAATCCCCCATCCCTAACCCCCAATTCCCACTTCCGGACCCGTAAATAATGCTTTAATTTTATTTTTTTAACAGGGGTTCTACAAGGCTCAGGGCACTGGCCTCAAGCTCCAAGAAGTTAATGTTTGTATTATAAATTAAGTTATTTAATAAAGGAATTTTTATGAGTCCTAACAGGCTGTCATAACCGCTGTTCCCGATCATGTTCAGGGCCCGCCTGATGGGAATTGACTGGTGAATAGTTTTATCCAGATATGACATCTTTGCTTGATAGGATGTTTTTTCATAAATTGCCTGGGCGGCCAGTACACCGCTGGCAATGGCATTATATATCCCGAAGCCCAGAAAAGATTCCATAAATCCCCCGGCATTGCCTACAAGAAGGATATTTCCCACTTCTTTCGGCTGGCAGATGCCTGCGATGTGCTCAAGCAGGAAGGAATCTTTTTCAATACAGCGTATCTTTTCAGTGGAAAGAAATTTTTTCCAGCGAGACTCTGCCTCGTCCTCCCTTATGTCTGACGCTATAAGGACCAGGGATGCATTTCGGGAATTTACCGGACCCAGGTATGCATAGCCGTTATTGGCATAGCTTTTGTTAAACCAGGTAATCCACGTGGTGGGGTCGAATTCCCCCTCCACCAGGGCACCTCTTACCCAACCCCTGAAAACATCTGTCCAGCAGCCCATTTCCTTGGCAATATAGGGTGACCCTGTGGCTACCACCACCCGGTCATATTTTTGGGACAATTCTTTGAAGTCAGCCACCGTGCTGTATTTAATTTGGGCGGATAGCTTCCGGGTAAGCTGGGAGTCCAGTGCTCTTGGGGAAGGACCTCTTTCGAAAATATAGCCCAGAAAGCCTCTGGCCGTACCCATGTTGCAGGGGGTGAACATTACCATTCTGTTTAAAATGTTAATGGGCGTGATGCTTATGCCGTAGCGCCTGGCCAGATCAGTAAGCGGGTCCTTTATCGGGCGGTTCATAATCTGCAGCAGGGTGGTGATGAAGGTTACACGTCCTCCGCACCGGTCAAACTGCTCGTATATATCGGGCATAATCCCATATTTTTCAAGGGTAAGGGCGCAGGATAGCCCTGACAGCCCGGCTCCAATAATACACACTTTCATTACATCACCTTCATTTATGTTTGTCATGAAACTTTGAATATATTCCAGCGGTCTTTTTGTATGTCCGACATGTCTTATTGGTGACATTCCTGCCTTTATTTAATACGTTCTGCTTCAGCTAAAAAATAAATCAAAATATTTAGCTGAACCGGCTGTATTTGGTTGCTATTCCAGTGAAAAAGGGTTGCATCGGGCCGGTTTTATATGTATAATGATTTAGTGTCCAAACCATTATAATTGTTATTAATGATTCCGCGGAGAGATGGCCGAGTGGATGAAGGCGCACGCCTGGAAAGCGTGTGAACGGGAAACCGTTTCGCGAGTTCGAATCTCGCTCTCTCCGCCATATTTTTAATATTGGCCGTGCTAGACGGGGAGCTGGCGGTGCCCTATACCCGCAAACCGCTATAGCGGGGTTGAAATCCCACCCCCGGGTTTGGCTTGTGGGGTCTGGCCCGTGTAAGGGGTGTTGACGGTCGGGTCTTGCGCGACGGAGACTCCTGAACCGTGTCAGGTCCTGGCGGAAGCAGCACTAAGGGATGATCTGCGGGTGCCGCGAGGGTGCCTGGCCCGAGCTACCTGCAAGGGTAACGCCCGGAAGTCATTATTCAAAGGTGGGTGCGCGGCCTGTAATTTTAAATAAAAAAGAGCAGTATCCGGTAGAGGATACTGCTCTTTTTTTACTTATACTGCAAGTGCCATTTGTCGGAATTCAGAATTCCGGAGCCAGAATCCAGAAGTTTTTGCATGCGCTACATTGCGGTTAGCTATAAAATAAGCATTATGTTAATATATAGCAATGGGGTGCAGAAGCAATGACCACGAATACAATGGATGCATCACATCAAAGGAATGCCTTCACCATTCTGAATTCTGGATTCTGACTCCTGAATTCCGACCGTAAAGAATACATATTAGCAACGTAAAAGGAAATAACTTTTTCACAGCGAAGATTATTAAGGTGCCAGTTTCTTCTTCAACGGGAATTGGGGGTGTTATGATGTCATACCTGGCTCTGTACAGGGAATGGAGGCCCCGCACATTCAGGGATGTGGTGGGACAGGACCATGTTGTGCGCACTCTGGTTAATGCCCTGAAAAAGGGGAGGCCGTCACACGCCTACCTTTTTTGCGGACCGAGGGGGACAGGCAAGACCAGCATTGCCAAAATACTGTCCAGATCTGTAAACTGTAAAAGCCCGGATGACAGCAACCCTTGCGGCCAGTGCGTATCCTGCCTGGATATAGAGGCGGGGACATCCATGGATGTGACCGAGATTGACGCTGCTTCAAACCGTGGAATAGATGAGGTAAGGGACCTCAGGGAAAAAATCAAATTTGCCCCCTCTGTTGGCAGATACAGGGTTTTTATCGTTGACGAGGTTCATATGCTTACCAATGAGGCCTTTAATGCCCTTCTGAAAACATTGGAGGAGCCTCCGGGGCATGCCATGTTTATTCTGGCCACCACAGAGCCCCACAGGGTGCCCTTGACTATTCTTTCCCGCTGCCAGAGGTTTGATTTTCACAGGATAGGCGATGGGGAAATGGAGACCAGGCTGAGGTCAGTGGCGGATGGAACTGGAATCACAATTAATGATGAGGCAATAAAGCTTATTGTGAGGGCTGCTGACGGCGGGCTGAGGGATGCCCTCGGAATACTTGACCAGGCTGCGGCGTACAGTGCCAACAGGGTTGGCGCCGAAGAAATACACGGAATACTGGGAACTGTCAGGGAAGATCTGTTAGCTGCCGTTATTTCAGGGCTGATAAAAGGAAATGCCGGAGATATTTTAAGCCTTATAGGGGATATCTGCGACCAGGGCAAGGACTTAAGGGTTTTTTTGAAAGACCTGAATTCGTCACTGCGTAAAAGGCTGTTAGAAATAATCAGCTCTTCTGATTCAGGTGGAGCAGAAACTGACAGGCTTTGCCGTATCATTGAAAAGCTGGCCAAAACCGAGCAGGATATGAGGTGGAGCACACAACCGCGTATACTATTGGAAGTGGCCCTGGTTCGGGCGGCAAGAATAATGGGAACAGTTGAGGGTATATCTGCCGGGGATGGAATAGTAGAATTGGCGGCCAGGCTAAAGGAAATTGAAGGGCTGGTAGCCAGGCTGGGTAAAACAGGAAAAGAATCAGAGCAGGCTGTCCCATCAGGGGTAGACACGGGAGTGGTAAAAAAAGCAGTGAATTCACCGGCGCCTTTGGCCGTCGGAGCAGATAAGGGGTTTATGGTCGGGGAGAGCCGGCCCAAAGAAGTTGTTCAAGACAGAATTGAAGACCCGGGAATAAAATATACTGTAATGGAAAAAGAAAACTCTCCGGGCAGCACCGGTATTAAAAGGCAGGTTGTAAGGCCTGAGCCTGAAAGGGATTTAACCGGACCGACAGATGTAATATTCAAAAAGATAGATACAAGGTGGGGCGATATACTGGAAGTGGCCAGAAAGGTGTATCCCAATATAGCTACACACCTTACCCAGGGTAAGGGGTGGCCCATGGAGGTTGAAGGTAAAACCTTAACCATTGCCTTTTCGAAAGCGGAGGCCTATACCCCCCTTGCGGTAGGAATTCTGCAAAATGAATCAAACATGAGGGAGCTTTCTGATCTTATTAAATCAGTATGCAAGGAAGACTTGCGGGTACGCCTGGTGGAATCGGAGAGAAAGCCCCCGCCGGTGGCAGGTGCTAAAAAGAAAACTGTATGCCCGGATGATGTTGATGTCCTTTTTGGAAAAGGAGAAGATACCCAGGAGGAAGAATTTGAGGGCTTTGGCTTTGAGGACTGAATTAAAAGTGAATTGTTGGGAAAATTTAGTTTTATATAAAATTAGAGGAGGAAAATGGAATGCTGGGTGGCGGTAATATGCAAAAAATGATGAAACAGGTTCAGAAGATGCAGGCAGATATGGCCAAAATGCAGGAGGAACTGGGCAGCCGGACAGTGGAAAGCACTGCCGGGGGCGGCGTTGTTAAGGTGGTAGCTAACGGAAAGCAGGAAATAGTCTCAGTGGAAATTAAGCCTGAGGCGGTTGACCCTGAAGATGTGGAAATGCTCCAGGATCTTATCCTGACTGCTGTAAACGGAGCCCTTAAACAGTCCCAGGAGATGGTTTCCAGAGAAATGGGCAAACTTACCGGCGGGCTTAATATTCCGGGGCTGTTTTAATTTTGCTTATGGGTAAGTTTTTATGGTCGGAATACAGAATTCAGAATGGTGCAAGCATTTCCCAGTTGCTATAATAAGCATCCTGTCTTCTGACTGGAGGTATCATCCTCAGAGCAATCTCTGTGATCTCTGTGTGCTCTGTGGTTTCAAAAAACGTGCATAATAACATGCACGGCCCGATGAACAGGGGGGAAGGGCATGAGTGGGGCCGGGCCTATTTCAAAATTGGTTGAGGAGTTTGCCAGGCTGCCGGGGATTGGGCCAAAAACCGCCCAGCGTTTGGCATTTTATGTATTAAACGCTCCCCCTGAGGCGGCGCGGGGACTTGCCCGGGCGCTGGTAGAGGCCAGGGACAAAATACGGAGGTGCTCTGAGTGCTTTGATCTCACTGACAGCGACCCTTGTTTCATATGCAGGGACCCCAGAAGAAACAGGGAAATAATATGCGTGGTGGAGCAGCCCAGGGATGTAATTGCAATGGAAAAATCCAGGGGGTTTAAGGGGCTTTATCATGTGCTGCATGGAGCTATCTCTCCCATGGGGGGAATAGGGCCGGGGGAACTTACTGTCAGGGAGTTGCTGGAAAGGCTTACGGACAGCGGCATTAAGGAAGTGATACTTGCAACCAATCCCAATGTGGAAGGAGATGCCACAGCTCTTTACCTGGCCAGGCTGATTAAGCCCGCCGGAATAAAAGTTACCAGGATAGCCCACGGCCTTCCGGTGGGGGCCAGCCTTGAATATGCAGATGAGATGACACTGTCAAAGGCCCTTGAGGGCCGCCAGGAACTGAAGTAGGTATAATTTTCCATTTTACCGCATAATCAATATACGAAAAGTATATTGGAAAGGAAGATGCCGGGTGGAATGGAAATTTGCTTTTATTGTACTTACTGCGCTCATAGTGGTTTTTGTGCTGGCTACCTTTGCTATTAAATACATAAAATTACTTTATCACCTGCTAGCTTATACTGTTGTGGGCACAGTTCTTATTCTACTTTTAAACATTGTCCTTGAGAGGGTTGGAATGCATATAGCCCTGAACCCTGCAACTGTTTTGGCTGTAGGAGTTCTTAAAATACCCGGAGTCATTCTTATGGTAGTATTAAACTATTATTTTGCTTAGTATCAGGTTATTTATACATAAAAGATCTTATTCACGATAAAAGTTTCACAATAATTATTCTAATAAATCCAATAAATTATAAAATCTAATTTTTTAAACAATAATAGGGTTTTGTTGACATTTTTTAATTTTGCAATATACTAAATAATAGCGTTTGGTTAAAACGGGTGTCTTTTTTTGCACCCGGTTTTATTTATTGAGACATTTTTATACTTAATACTGCCTGCCAAAATACGTAATACAAGACTTCAAAACATTCTAATAAATTACCTGCCGCGCATTTATCGGAGGCCCCGGAGGTGAAACTAAATATTTCGAGCCGTATAGTGGAAGCATATATAGGAGAATATGCCAGCGGTAAAAGTGAAGTGGCTGTGAACAGGGCACTGATGCTGTTACAGGAGGGCCGCCGGGTTACGCTGGTGGACCTGGATATTGTGGAGCCGTGCTATACACTGAGACCCATAAAAAATGAGCTCATTGCCGCCGGAATAGATGTTCTTGCCTGGGAGACCAGGGAAACAGTAGGACTCGGTGAGGCCGGAAATATTTTGAGGGCTGAAAGCCGCTGGGCTCTTAAAAGGCCGGGTGATGTGATACTTGATATTGGATATGGTGTGGGAGGGTCCCGCACCCTGAATCTTCTGGAAGGATCAAAAGATGACCCGGATTTAAAAATGGTTGCTGTAATAAACATTTCCCGGCCCATGACCGGTTCGGTGGAAGATGTTATTGATTATGTCAGGGAACTGGGAAACGTGGACATGTTGATTAACAACACTCACCTGGGAGACGAGACAACGGCTGAAATAGTTCAGGAAGGCGCGGCCTGCATTACCGAGGCGGCCGGTAATCTTGGCATTCCTGTGCTGGCCACCACTGCGGTGGAGGCTGTTGCTGCCGATATAGGGCCCAGGGACTGTATGGGAAATCCGGTATGGCCCATAAAAAGGTACATGCCCAGGACTTTCTGGTAAAACTTTGGGGTCAGAATTCAGAATCCAGAAGACAGAATTCATAAAGTGACCCCTTTGGGTAATTATAAGGCAGTTAAAAAACTGTCAAAATATGGCTTGTAAGTTGCCCGGGAGCTTCTCCTAAGGAGTCCTTTATTCTGGATTCTGACTCCTGACTTCTGTATTCCTCCCGGAGAAATACTTATAATCCAATTGATTTAGGAGGTGTACCTGCTTTATGCCAGAGAAACCGATTAAGGGAGAGAAGCGGTATTTCATGACCGGCAACGAGGTGGTGGCCTATGCCGCAGTAATGGCAAACGCTGAAATCATGTACGGCTACCCCATCACTCCGCAGAATGAAATCATGCACTACTGGACAAGGATGGCTCCCAAGTACGGGAAGGAATTCTTACAGACCGAAGACGAGCTTTCTGCCGGTTTTACAACCGTAGGGGGCGTTTTGGCCGGAAGAAGAGCCTTTACCGCCACTGCCGGCCCCGGAAACACATTGATGCAGGAGCCCATTTCCATGGCTGAGGCCATGAGGCTTCCCATGGTGGTGGTAGTACAGCAGAGAGGAGGCCCTTCAACCGCCACGGTTATTTACTCCCAGCAGGAAGTCACTATGACAACCATCGGCGGAAACGGCGAAGGGTTCCGTATTGTGTATTCCACCGCAACCCACCAGGAGCTCTTCGACTACACCATTAAGGCCTTCAACACCGCGTGGAAGTACCGCTTCCCCACCTTTGTGCTGGGGGACGGATATCAGGCCAAGATGAGAGAGTCCTTAACCATGTACGACCCCGAGGAAAGGGGTATTAAGATGGTTCCCACGGAAGCTTACGTGGGCATGCCCGGCGTTCCGGGAGTCGACAGGCCCCCCGGACAGTACAGAAACACCTATAACGTTGAGGAAGAGATTTACGAAATTGTTGAGTCCTATACCAAGGACTTTGATGCTATTGCCCCCGAGGTTGCCGAGTATGAAAGCTTTGGCACCGAGGACGCCGAACTGGTGGTAGTATCCCATGGTGTTGTTTTCAGGGCTGCAAAGGAGGCTGTTAAGGAACTGAGGGAAGCTGGATTGAAGGTCGGGTACTTCCGCCCCATTACCCTGCGCCCCCTGCCTGAAAAAGAGCTTAAGGAAACTGCAGGCAAAACAAAGGCTCTCCTGATGGCTGAGTCAGCCAATGGACAGCTGGCACGGCTGGTTAAGGATGTCATTTACGGAAGCACTGCCGAAATGCACTCCCTGTATAAGCCCGGAAAGGGTATAGCTGCAGAGGACATTGTTAATAAGGTGAAATCGATATTGGGCTAATGTTACATTATAAAATTAGAGATATACAATAGTAGCCGTTTAGGCTTTGTACGTATTTTTTGTTTGAGAGATTTGCTGGTAAAGAAGAGCTTTTGATGTTATGAGATACTTGCTCTTCTGAGAGATTGAAAGGAGGCTTAAATATGTCTGTGCAGTTAGCCATGCCCAAAAGCTGGCGAGTAGATACAAAACCGCATAAATTCTGCCCCGGTTGCGGACACGGGCTGGTGTTAAAGGCCCTGGGAGAAGCCATAGACGAGCTGGACATTCAGGGAAAAGTGGTATACGGGTGTGACATCGGCTGCTCACTGCTCTCCTGGGATTTTTTCAATGTTGATACCGTTCAGACTCACCACGGAAGGACAACCCCGGTTATAACCGGTGTGAAAAGGGCAAACCCTGATGTGATAGGTATAGCCTACATGGGTGACGGGGGCGGTTACGCCATAGGTTCTCAGCACCTGGTCAACGCAGCCGCCAGAAATGAAAGAATAACCGTAATACTGGTTAATAACACCCAGTACGGCATGACCGGAGGCCAGATGGCCCCCACCACCATGCCGGGGCAAAAAACTGAAACCAGCCCCTACGGAAGGGATCCTGAAAAAACAGGCTATCCTACCCAGGGCCCTGAAATGGTTGCCGCAATCACCCAGCAGGGGTCTTACGTGGCCAGGACTACAGTGGCAAACCCAAAGCAGATGAAGGGATTTTTGAAAAAGGCGCTGCAAAACCAGATGGAGGGCAACGGATTTTCTTTCGTGGAGGTGCTTTCCACATGCCCCACCAACTGGAGGACAAACGCCGAGGAAACATGGAACTTTGTAGAGAAGGAAATGCCCAAATACTTTAAAATAGGAGAAATCAAAGTGCCAGAGTCCCGGCATGAGGAGGGAAAATAATGGCTAAGGCGGTTAAAATTGTTCTGGCCGGTGAAGGAGGCCAGGGTGTGCAGTCGGTGGCCGAGATCATCGCCGAGGCTGCCAACGAGGAAGGCCGGGAAGCCCTTTACATTCCCAATTTCGGTGTGGAGCAAAGGGGTGGAGTTTCGGTCGCCTATTTACAAATAGGAGACGAGCCGGTGGGATCGCCCAAATTTAATACGGCAGACATTATTATCGCCCTGAGCGACCGTGCGGTTCACAGGACCCGCAGGTACGTGGGGCCCGACACTGTTTTCGTTTATGACTCCGGTATAGAGGGTGTTCAGGACGCTATACCCACTAATGCCAAGAAAGTTCTGGCCATTCCTGCACTGCAGGTGGCCAATGATGAGCTGACCCCCAGGGTTTTCAATGTAATAATTATGGGGGCAGTGGTTAGGGCGACCAGGGTGGTTACCGAGGAAATGGCCAAGGATGCCATCGAGAAAAAGCTGGGGTACAAGTTTGAGAAAAATCCCAAGCTCCGGGATCTCAACTACAAGGCGATTGACCGGGGCGCCGAACTTGTTGCCGGTTTACTGTAGGGGGGTGCTTTAAGATGACGCAAACCTTTAAAGACAGGTCCTTCGAGGTTGAAAAGGGTTTCTGGGCCATATTCCCCGGACTCTGTAAGGGGTGCGGCCTGTGCATACAGAAATGCCCCAAAAAATGCATGTCATGGTCGGACATCCTGGGGGTATATGGTACCCCGTCTGTTGAAGTAAACGATGAGTGCATTGCCTGTGGCATCTGTCAGACGGTATGTCCCGACTGCGCTATCAGCGTGGCCAAGAAAAAGGGAGAGAAGTAAGATCGGGAATTAGGAATTGGGAATTAGGGGTTAGGGATTGGATTACTAATTCGATTTCCATTTCCCAATTCCGGACCTGTGAATATTGCTTAATATTACGCCGCTGGAAAACGCCGCTGGAACAGCGGCGTTTATTTATGGCATAGGAAAGAATTTTAGCTGTAAATCATGACATATGCTAATGATCTCTTCGGCTAAAGACAATGTTAGATCGGGGATTGGGATTGTGTATTCTAAATGTAGTAATTGAACTTTATCACCAATTCCCAATTCCTAATTCCCAATTCCTGACCCATGAGCAGTGCTTATTAGCTAACAGGCTCCGGAGAGGGCTTGCCCAGGAAAAATCCCTGGGCATAATCTATTTCCAGATCCCGCAGTATTGTCAGTATATCTTCATTTTCAACGTATTCGGCCACCGTCATTTTACCAAGGGCGCTGGCTACCGTGCTCATGGCCTGAACCAGGGCGCGGTAGGTAAAATCCTTGTCAAGACTTTGCACAAAGGTTCCGTCTATTTTAAGATAATCCACCGGGAGGATGCGAAGGTAAGAAAAAGAGGAAAACCCTATGCCGAAGTCATCAAGGGCAAAGCGGCAGCCGGAGTTTTTAAGCTTGCGAATCCAGCGCTCAGCCCTCACCAAATCTTTTACCGCGGTGGTTTCTGTTATCTCAAAGCCTATCCGGGAAGGATTAATTCCACTTTGTCGGATATGGGCTTCGATATAACTCAGGAGTTCTTCATCACCTAAGCTTAGACCCGAAAGATTTACAAAAAGATTAAGTTCCGGATATTTATGCAGTGCACCGATGGCGTTTTCAACAACCCATCGGTCTATTTGTGGCATTAGTCCGAATCTCTCAGCCACAGGAATGAATGCTTCAGGGGAGATTATCTCCCCGTTTCTTGCACTCAGTCTTAAAAGAGCTTCGTGATGAGCTACTTTACCTGCTTTTACGTCAAACACCGGCTGAAAATAAATTACAAACAGGTTTTCTTTAAGTGCACTTTTTATAAGGGCAATTAACTGGTTGGCCTCAGAGAGCCAGGCTGTGGCATCCTCGTCAGTCTGAACGAACACAACCCTGTTTCGCCCCCCTTCTTTTGCCTTGTACAGGGCGGTGTCGGCATAAGAAAGCAGTTTTAACGGATCCAGAGTTCCGTCAACCATGACGACACCTGCGCTTATGCTAATATTGAAACAGGTTTCGTGGGAAATAAGGCAAAATTCGTCTTCGTCCACAGCACTGCGTAATTTATTGGCCACACCCATTGCATCGTCTGCACTGTCCACATCAAGCAGCACTGCAAATTCATCTCCGCCCAGCCTTGCCAGAAGGTCTTCTTCACGAAGATTGTTTTTTAATATTTCAATAAGGGCCACAAGCAACTGATCTCCCGCATCATGTCCCATTGTATCGTTAACCAGTTTAAAGTTGTCAAGATCGATAAAGATCAGGGCGCTCTTTTTACCCCTCCTGGCCTTTGCTATAGCGCGCTTTAGGGCTTCCTCCAGGTAGTATCTGTTGGGAATGTTTGTTAGCGAGTCATGGGTGGCCAGATACCGTAACTGGTCCTCAACCCGCTTGCGATCTGTTACATCCTGCTGGATGGCGATAAAATGTGTTATTTCACTATGCTTGTTATATACCGGAGTTATGGTCATCTCTACCGTATACAGGCTTCCGTCCTTGCGGCGGTTGATCACTTCCCCATACCATACCTGACCCGAGATGATGGTATCCCAAAGCTTTTTATAAAAATCCCTGCCTTGTGAGCCGGATTTTAGCACAGACGGGGTTAGCCCTACTGCCTCTTCCCTGGAAAAACCGGTGTATCGGTTAAATGCCGGGTTTACATAAACAATTTGGCCCTCCCGCTCAGTAATTATTATGCTGTTTGCAGCCGACTCCAGGGCGGTTGTCTGAATGTGAAACGCCTCTCTGGCAAGGTTTCGCCTGGTCACATCCCTGGTAAACATTAGAATGCAGTCTTTTCCCTGGAAATTTAAGGTGGTTCCGGTGACAGTGACGTCAACCAGGCTGCCGTCTTTTTTGCGGCACTGCCCCTCTTTGATTTGACCAAAGTCATGTTCGTCGTCGGCTGCCGTATTTTTTTCCTGGATATCCTGCATAAGAGTTCCAAACAGGCTGTCTATGTTTTTACCGACAATTTCGCTGTATTGGTAGCCCAGCCATTTAACTACGAAGGGGTTTACTTTTAGAATTTTGCAGGTTGCAACTTCAAATATGAAAATACCTTCTGCAGCGCTTTCAAAGATTGCTCTGAATCGTTTCTCGGAAGAGATGCTTTTCTTGGCGATATCCTTATTAAAATACATTGCACTAAAGAAGAGTAATGCTAAAAATAATATAAGAATACCTGAAATCGAGGCAAGCCTGTAAGCTGAGATTTTAAACGGCCAGTCCTCTGCGCTTACATCCATACCCAGAACCGCCACGATTTTCCCATCTTCATTATTTCTAACAGGAGCCAATCCCGATACCCAGGTTCCCCAGCGATCGGTAAGGGGCCCTTCAATAAAGGGTTGCCCGTCTGAAAAGGATGCCAGAAGCTGTTCTGAGGCTTCATCATATATCTGTCCCGGAGGAGAGTAGTCTTCGGAGTGCTCGGGCTCAGCGTCAACGAGGAAAACAACCTTTCCATCGACTAGCCTGAACAGGTATACAAAGCGAAAACGGGGATTTGCTGTTTGAATGGTTATTAGCTGGCTGCGGAGAAATTCAAAATCAGGTTTTTCTATATCGGAAGGGGATCCGGAAAGCCTTTCAACACGCTGGGGGTTGATGGCAGAAGAAGCCATTAAAGCGTCTGAAAGCAAATTTTGTTCTAATTCACTTTCTGCAACCTTTCCCAGCTTATCAGTCAATGTCCATCCCATTATTAATAATGCCATACAAACCATACTGCTGACTATTAACAGGCGATCCAGGGCTTGCCGCCCTTTCCCGACCGAATTGACATCATATATGTAAGCTGTCCTGATAATACTCAAAACCGCCAGGTTGGCGCATAGTGCAAATAAATAATGAAGAACCTGAAGCACTATACCCGGCCCGGAGAATGTATCGGGTACCCAGAAGTCTGCAAAGCTTACTGCAGTATAAGTTCCCAATGCGACGGACAGAAGGAGAATAGAAGGCCTCTTTTCTCCTTCCAGCTTGAAAGCCATGAAAACAATATAGGCGGACCACAATCCTCCCAAAGGTATGATTATAAAACCTATAGTGTAATTAAACCATTGCCAGCTATACATCCCCCCGGCCGCTGCCAGTAAAATCAGGGGCGCATATAACCACAGCCCCGGTTTGGATCCACGTTGGCGGGCCGACCCAATTCGAGCAAATTCTAATAAAAATACAAAAGATAATGCCAACATGCTTTCCCGGACCAGGGAGATAGTTGGATTAGGCAGCGTCAGAACAAAAATTTCAATCCAGTCACTTACGCCGTGCGTTATGCCGAACCATCCCAGCCATCCCCAGGGCAGGCCCCGGTCTTTTTCTTTATCAAGGATAAAGTGGCATATAACTCCAAAGGCCAGGTAGGCCAGGCCCTCTAAAAAGATAATGTAATCCACCTGGGTTTTAAAGAACTCAGTCAAATGTCAAACACTCCCTGTGGTGGAATAAGCTAATAACTCCTGCCAATAAATATTTCCATAAAAATTAGATAATTCCTACAATATTCAAAAAAAATGTTAATTTTTTAGGGAAAATAACGTATAAAAGTAAGTGGAGTTTACCGGGACTGTATAGGAGATGACCTAATGAATGTAAAAATCAAGCTTATGCCAGTATTTGGGGTGTGTAAAACAGTGCCTCCTCAGGGAAATTTTGATTGAAAAAGCCTTTGTAACCACCTGACTCAAACGGGAATACTTTAATAAGTATCCCGTTTTTATTTCGGTGGCATAAAGGAGGAAAAACGTTTTGTTTACGGATTTTCAGAAAAGGTGTACCATTTGCGGCCGTTTATGTACACATGCAGGAGCTCTTATTATTAGGGGCAGGATTATATGTCCGGTTTGCGAAAAAGGGATTTTAAGTGTCCAAAGCGGAAATGCCTTTTATGAAGCCTACATGAACGGGTTGAAGAAAATATGGCGCTGCTTTACGGCCTGATCATTAAATGGAGAGGTATTCCTTTTTGCCTGGCGAAGCCTTCTGTGGGCTATTTCAATATCTGCCTTGATATGCTGAAGTTTTACCGGGTCAATTCCGGTCTCCCGTGATATTTCCATGTCAGACAGCCCTTTTTTCCATGCCCGGATCAGTTTTGCCACGTTTGTCCGGTATTTCTTGCACAGGGACTTTTCATCAATTTTTTCGGCCTGCACGGGATCAACTCCTTTCTTGTAGCTTTTTTGAACTGCTTTTTGGTCCGAATCCAGAATTCAGAACTCAGACTCCCGGGCTGCCAAAGCAGCCACCAAGGAGAATGAAAATTGGGTCCTTTTAAAGCCACAGAGGACACAGAGGACACAGAGATTTTTTGAGCTGCCTGAATGTTAAAAGATCTTTTTAAAATAAGTGAAGATGTTTGATAATTATTCCCGAAGTGCCTACTTTTGCTACAGAGTAGTGCCTTATAATTATTCTCTGTGATCTCTGTGCCCTCTGTGGCTAATAAAAACCTGGGTTGTTTTCAGGACAGAATTCAGAAATTTTGCATGATGTGCTTTCAGGTCAGGTAATTCCACCAGGTGTAAAAGGAATGCTTTTCCTATTCTGAATTCTGAATTCTGAATTCTTCTGGATTAAAAGGCTTTCATTAAATATAGTTTGCGTAAATAAAAAACTAATATTAAATTAAATGTTGGCAATACAATTTAAAACTATTCAGCTTAATTTTCAAATGATAAAATGATTTTAATTTTTTAACCGGTGGGCTGTTATATGAAAAATGACCAGCAACAGGCGCCCCTGCTTGATGCGTTATTAAAATATATCCGGTTGTCCAGGGGAAGATACCATGTTCCCGGCCACGGCGGGGGCAGTGGAGTTCCCGAAGATTTATTGCGCTTTTGGGGCTCCGGTGTTTTTTCTATGGATGTTACAGAAGTTCCGGGCCTGGACGATTTAAACAGCCCCACAGGGGTTATTGCAAGGGCCCAGGAACTGGCATCCCAAGCCTTTGGCGTAAATAGAAGCTTTTTCCTTGCCAACGGGACAACCCTGGGGCTGCAGTCTTTGATTCTTTCGGCCGGACAGCCGGGGGACAGGCTGGTGCTTCCCAGGAACAGCCACCGATCAGTAATAGGCGGTCTCATTATTTCGGGAATTGACCCTGTTTTTGTAAGCCCTGTGATAGTTCCCGGTTTTGATTTTGCCGCCGGGGTATCCGTTTTTAGTTATAAAAGCGCTTTTGAAAAGCATCCGCGGGCCTGCGCGGCGATGTGCGTACACCCTACCTATTACGGGACGGTTGGGAATACTGCTGAAATATCTCAGCTGGCCCGCTTTGCAGGGATTCCGCTCCTTGCCGATGAGGCTCACGGGTGCCACAATTATTTTCACCGGGACTACCCCAAAGGCGCCCTTGAGTTGGGGGCTGACGCGGCGGTACAGAGTATTCACAAGACCGGGGGATCGTTAACGCAGTCTTCCATACTCCACCTTGGCCGCAATACACTGCTGGAAGGAGACCGCGTTTTTTCAGCCATTAAGCTTTTGCAAACCAGCAGCCCGTCGTATCTGCTGATGGCCTCCCTTGATGCCGCCCGCCGGCAGCTTGCCCTGAGGGGCACTGAAATGCTTGAGGAAATATTAAAGGGGGCAGAAGTTTTAAGGAAGAACATTTCCGGCATTAGGGGGCTTGAAATGCTGGAGCCCAGGCATATAGACGGAGATGATGTTTTTGCCCTGGACCCTTCAAGGGTTGTAATAAAGGTTAGTGGCATAGGAATGACAGGCTACCACGCCTATTCCTGGCTCGCTGAAAAATATGGGATATATGCTGAGCTGGCTGACAGGAACAACATTGTTTTTGTATTAGGACCAGGCACCACTATAAAAGGGTGTAAGGAGTTGTCCGGGGCTATCAAAAACATGGCTGAAAGGGAGGGGGGACCTCCTTTGGCTAAAGGGAGCTTCAGCGGAATACCCAAAGCAAAAGTGATAATGAGCTTAAGGGATGCCTGGTTTGCCCCCTCAAGGCAGGTAAGGATAGAGGATGCGGCCGGTAAGGTGAGTGCCGAGTGGGTGGCGGTTTATCCTCCCGGGATTCCTGCCCTTATACCCGGAGAGGAAGTATGTCCCTCTCTGGTGAATTACTTAATTGAGGCCAGGGAAAGCGGGGCCAGATTCCAGGGACCCGCTGACCCCGAACTAAATTTTGTCAGGGTGATAGATGTTTGAAAAAAGGTATTTTTATTGTTATAGACGGCATTGACGGCACCGGCAAAACCACCCAGGCAGGTATGCTGGCCCAATTTCTTTCAGGAAGGGGCTGTTCGGTGCTTCTTGCCAGGGACCCGGGCGGCACAGAGCTTGGAGAGGGCCTTAGAGATGTCCTCCTGCACAGCAGGCACTCCATTGACCCCGTGGCTGAGGCTCTCATGTTCGCCGCAGCCAGGGCACAGCATGTCGGTGAAAAGATACTTCCTGCGCTCCAAAAGGGCTGGGTGGTGGTTTCGGATCGCTTTGCCGATTCAATGTGTGCATACCAGGGTGCGGGCAAGGGAGTCTCAGTAGAGTTTCTGGAACTTGTCAACAGCTATTCCTGCCGGGGGATCGTTCCTGATATTATCATTATACTTGACCTGGACCCGGTCACCGCGCTATCCCGGATGAAGCGCCCGGCAGACCGGATGGAAAGTGAAGGAGCGGAGTTTTTAAGCCGTGTGAGAAAAGAGTACCTTGCAAGGGCTGAAAGGTATCCGGACCGCTATATTGTTTTAGATGGTTCCATGCCGGTGGAAGAACTTTTTAGTGATGTAAAGCGGGTGGTGGAGAGGCTTATAAGCAGTACATGAGGTCGGAGGGGCCGAAGATGCATTTCCAGATGGTCGGAGGGGCCGGAGAAGCATTTCCGATTGGTCGGAGAAGACGTTACTTAAAGATCTCCGACGGGAGGTATTACCTTTGAGTTCCTCCGACCAATTGAGAATACTCATAAGCCCCTCCGACCATTCGGAAATACCCCTTAGCTCCTCCCGACCGGAGGTATTACCATCAAGCAATCGTTGGAGGTATGGATTTGCGGTTAAAGGATATAATTGGGCACGAGGAGATAGTAAAAATTCTCAGAGGGTCGGTTATTACAGGCAGAGTGGCCCACGCCTATCTATTTTCGGGGCCTGAAGGCGTAGGTAAGCTGACAGCGGCACTGGCTTTTGCCGGAGCACTTATGTGCCTGCGGACTGTCGAAGGTGATGCCTGTGGAGAGTGTGAGGGCTGCCGCAGGGTTGCCGGGGGGATTCATCCGGATGTGGAACTGCTAAGGCCTGAGGGTGCCACTATAAAAATAAGCCAGATACGGCAGCTTACCGCAAGCACTCACAGGGGGCCGGCCACGGGGAAGTGGGCTGTCAGGATAGTAGAGGGATCTGATCTGATGACCCCGGAGGCCGCCAATTCACTCCTAAAGACCCTGGAGGACCCCTTTCCGGGCGTGATTATAGTTCTTGTTTCCCACAGGCCCCAGGCTATAATTCCAACCGTTATATCCCGCTGCCAGTATATGTATTTTCAGCCCCTGTTGAAAACTAATATAGTTAAAGGTATGATAAGGATTGCAGGAGTCAGTGAGGATGATGCTGTCCTTGCAGCATCTCTTGCCGGAGGGAGCCTGGGAAAGGCGCTGGACTTTTTTTCCAGTGGGCTTGCCTTAAGGGACAGTGCCTTTGACACCATCCGGAAGCTGGCCGGTGCCTCTGTTGAGGAGGCACTTTCACTGGCGGGGCGCTTTTCTGATAAAAAAGAAGGAGTAATTCCCCTTCTTGAGATGATGATTCTTTGGTTCCGGGACATGTTGTTGTATAATGAAACGAGTAACAAAAGACATCTTATTAATTCCGACAGAGAGGCCGAAATTGCCGGTCTGTCGGAACGCTACGGCACAGGAAGGCTTTTGGAAATAATTAATGATATAGAGATGGCCAAGGGATCGCTCATAGCCAGCGCAAATGTTCAGCTTGCGCTGGAGGTGCTGTTTCTGAGGCTGGCCGGGCACGGATCCGTGTTTAACCGGCCGGAGGAGGTTTTTGTGATATGACTTACCACGTTGTAGGGGTAAGATTTAAGAAGGCTGGAAAGATATATTATTTTGATCCGGGGGATATGTCCTTTGATGTGGACGATACTGTTATAGTTGAAACTGCCAGGGGAATAGAATATGGAGAGATTGTGGTGGGTACTTCGGAAGTTCCTGAGGAAGAGGTTGTAGCCCCTCTGAAAAAGGTTTTACGAAAGGCAACCGAGGAAGACAGGAGGCAGCTTAAGGAAAACCGGCAGAAGGAGGTTAAAGCCTACCAGATTGGCCTTGAAAAAATAAATATCCATGGACTGCCAATGAAGCTTGTTGGTGTGGAGCAGACCTTTGACGGAAACAAAATAATTTTTTATTTTACTGCCGAGGGCAGGATAGATTTCAGGGAGCTGGTCAAGGACCTGGCTGCGGTTTTTAGAACACGAATAGAGCTGCGTCAGATAGGGGTAAGGGACGAGGCAAAGATGATGGGCGGGCTTGGCTGCTGTGGAAGGGAGCTTTGCTGTTCAACATGGCTGTCCGATTTTGCCTCGGTTTCGATAAGAATGGCCAAGGATCAGAATCTTTCACTGAACCCCACAAAAATTTCGGGCATATGCGGACGCCTTATGTGTTGTCTAAAATATGAAAATGATACCTATGAGCTTGCCAGGGAGGAATTCCCCGAAGTGGGGAGCAGGGTTTTAACTCCTCAGGGTGAGGGCAAGGTTATAGGCATTAATATATTTAAAAAGACCCTTTCCGTAGAGCTGAAGGAAAGCAAGGTAATAAAGGACTATACTTCCGATGAAATTATTCCCAAGGGAGCGAGGGGTGAAAATGGCTCAGCCTGTGAATGCGCTGATAAAGCAAATGGAGACCCGCATACAGGACCTTGCTGCGGATCTTGCCAGGATTAAAAGGTATGTCCAGTCCCTGGAGGACGAAAATTTCAGGCTGAAAGAGGAGCTGGCGAGAATTGCCGGTGGCGCGGCGGAAAACGGCGGGGATAAAGGTGACGAAATTTCCGGCAGCCAGGGTATGGATAACCTTGTCAGCCTCTATGACCGGGGATTCCATATCTGTAATATTTATTTCGGAGGTATCCGCAGGGGGGACTGCCTTTTTTGCGCTGCCTTTTTGCAAAAAGGCAAGGAGGTGGCCTCCTCCTGATGGAGAGTAGGGGAGTTTTGTATCTCTGTGCCACTCCCATTGGCAACCTTGAGGACATTACATTAAGATCCCTGCGGATACTTAAGGAAGTGGACCTGGTGGCTGCGGAGGATACAAGGCACGCCAGAAAGCTTTTCAGCCACTTTGACATACACACCCCTCTTACAAGCTACCATGACCACAACAGTCGGAGTAAAGGCCGTTACCTGGTAAACCTCCTTATGGAAGGAAAAAACATAGCCCTGGTTACCGACGCAGGAATGCCGGGGGTTTCCGACCCTGGTGAAGAATTGACCGCAATGGCAGTAAGCGAGGGAATAAGGGTTGTTCCTCTTCCCGGTGCCAGCGCCTCCATTTCTGCCCTGGTTGTCTCAGGCCTGCCCACTGAAAGGTTTTGCTTTGAGGGCTTTCTGCCTGCGAGGGGCAAGGAAAGGAAGCGGCGTCTGGAGGACTTAAGGTCTGAAAAACGCACTATAATATTTTATGAGTCACCTCACAGGCTTCGTTCCACCCTTTCCGACTTTATAAAATTTTTTGGGGACCGGCAGATTTGTATTGCCAGGGAATTAACCAAGTATTATGAAGAAGTCTGGAGAGGAAGCCTGGAAGAGGCTGTGCTGAAATTTAAAGATCAGATGCCGCGGGGTGAATTCACACTGGTGATGGAAGGGGTGTCCGGTCTGTTATCACCGGAAGTGAGCGGGACGGACAATATATCTGCCCTTGGCAGCGACGATCTGGCAGAAATGGTTAGCCAGATGGAAAAAGGGGGAGTCCCCCGTAAGGAAGCTATAAAAGAGGTGTCCAGAAAGTCCGGAAAGCCCAGAAGAGAAGTGTACTCTGCCCTGGTTGAACAAAAAAAATCAGGGGGAATTAATACCCCCTGAGAGAAAGGCCACTCATTAACTAATTTGATTATATGGCCTTACTGGAGGCCATGTCGCTCATGGCCGCTGCACATTCCTTGCAGACTCTCTTGCCTTTGTAGTCCTGGACATCAGCGGCGTTTCCGCAAAAAATACAGGCAGGCTCGTATTTTTTGAGGATAATTTTTTCGTTATCCACATAGATTTCCAGGGCGTCCTTTTCGTCAATACCCATGGTACGCCTCAACTCAATAGGGATAACTACCCGACCCAGCTCGTCCACTTTTCTTACAATACCTGTGGATTTCATTTCTATCCCTCCCCTCAGTGTTCTACACATATCGACATAAAGGAACAAAATGCTCACTGACTAAATGGTACCAACGATACCAGTAAAAGTCAATAGGTGTTCTAAATTTTGGTTAATATTGTCTTATATTGCGATCACCAGGGAAAACTTGACATGACGGTAAAAGACAGTTAAAATATGCTTCAGCAAATTTAAAATTTTTAAAGGCTGTGAAGGAGAAGAGTAAGCCGGGCAATCCGCATAAGAGAGCGGGGGAAGGTGAGAGCCCGCCGGACCATACGGCCCAACATGGCTCCGGAGCCGCGTGTCGAAAGCGGTATTAGTTATTGTGCTGCAGTAGGCATGGCCGGTCGAGACCGTTATCATTCTCGGGGTGTAGATATTATATATCCACACCTGCTGAGGCTGTGGCCGTAAGGCGATGGCAAAATTGGGGTGGTACCGCGGAAATTACCTCCGCCCCCGACCTGTATCAGGTCGGGCGGGGGATTTTTTATTTCTAACGGGAAAAGCTATTCCGTCTGGAGGCAGGAGACTGCCCAGAGGTAATACCTTGGGTCGGGAGACAGGAGACAGGAGTTGCCCAAGCAGTTCTTATGAGCAAACTTAAATTGAGATTTACCCATGCTTATATTGTTATAATTTTCTCTGTACCCTGTGGCTAGATAACACAGGGTTAGTCTTGCAATTGTCCGCAAAGGCGGGCATTCAAAACTCCTGTCTCCTGTATTCTGTCTCCTGTCTCCCCTGCCAAAAGTAATACCTTTGAGCAATAAACATGGAGGGAAGCGAGTATATGGAAAATAAGAAAACATTTTACATCACCACACCTATCTATTATCCCAGCGACAATCTTCATATAGGGCATGCCTATACCACTGTGGCGGCTGACACCTTTTCCAGGTTTAAAAGGATGACCGGGCATGAGGTGTGGTTTCTTACCGGAACCGATGAGCATGGCCAGAAGATTGAAAGGGCTGCAAAGTCAAGGGGCCAGTCGCCAAAGGAGTTTGTCGACAATATTGTTGCAGGCATCCAGAAATTATGGGAAAGATTGGAAATAGGCAACAATGATTTTATAAGGACAACTGAGGACAGGCACAAAAAGGTGGTCTCGGAAATTTTTGAAAAGCTCTACCGGCAGGGTGACATATACAAGGCCAGCTATGAGGGCTGGTACTGCACACCCTGTGAGACTTTTTGGGCTGAAAGCCGCCTGGAAGACGGTAATTGCCCGGACTGTGGAAGGTCTGTGGAACTACTTCAGGAGGAAAGCTACTTTTTTAGGATGTCCAAGTATGCCGACAGGCTGTTAAAGCATATTGAGGAAAACCCCCATTTTATACAGCCGGTGTCAAGGAAAAATGAAATGGTCAGCTTTATAAAAAGTGGGCTGGAGGACCTTTGCGTTTCCCGCACCACCTTTGACTGGGGCATAAAGGTTCCCTTTGACCCCAAGCATGTTGTATACGTCTGGGTGGATGCACTTACCAACTATATATCGGCCCTGGGCTATAACAGTGAAAATGATGAGCTGTACAAAAAGTTCTGGCCCGCCGACATTCACCTGGTGGGTAAGGATATTGTGCGCTTCCACACTGTTATATGGCCAATGATTCTTATGGCGGCGGAACTTCCCCTGCCCAGGCAGGTTGTTGGTCACGGCTGGCTCCTTCTGGACAGTGGAAAGATGAGCAAGTCAAAGGGGAATGTGGTGGACCCCCATATACTTATTGACAAGTACGGTGTTGATGCCGTCAGGTATTATCTTTTACGGGAAATGGGCTTTGGGCTTGACGGGCTGTATTCGGAGGATGCGCTGATTAACAGGATTAACAAGGAACTGGCAAATGACCTTGGAAACCTTGTAAGCCGCACCCTTGGAATGGCAGATAAGTACTTTAAAGGTGAAATAAATGCCCCGGGTCCAGCTGAAGGACCCGACGGGGAGCTAATTTCCCTGGCCGGGGAGACTCCGGGGGCAGTTGAAGATATGATTGAAAAAAGGGACCTTTCCGGCGCCCTGGCAGCTATTTGGCGGCTTGTTTCTAGGGCCAATAAATACGTCGATGAAACCGCTCCCTGGGTACTGGTAAAAAGCCCTGAAAAGAAGGAACGGCTAAACACCGTGTTATATAACCTTACTGAGGCGGTGCGCTTTATCACCATCCTGACTTCCCCCTTTATGCCCTTAATGGCTCCCAAGGTTTGGCCTATGCTGGGAATAGCCGGCAGAACTGACCTGCAGGGGTGGGAATCACTTGCCTGGGGTAAATTCCCGGGCGGGACAGTGGTGAAAAGAGGAGAGGCGCTATTTCCACGCATTGAGACGGAGGAGAGGAAAGCTTAAGGAGAGGCCGAAGAAGCATTTCCGGATGGTCGGAGGAGCCAGAGAAGTATTTCTGAACGGTCGGAGGGGCCGGAGAAGTATTTTCGAATGGTCGGAGGAGCCAGAGACGCATTTCCTGATGGTCGGAGGGGCCGAAGATGCATTCCCGATTTGTCGGAGAAGACGGAATCTCATTACTTAAAGGTCTCCGACCGGAGGTACTACCTTTGAGATCATCCGACCATCAGGTACTACCCTTTAGTTCCTCCGACCAATCGGAAATGCCTATGAGTTCCTCCGACGAATCGGGAATGCTAAAGAGCTCCTCCCGACCGAATAGAAATACCCATTAGCCAGGCAAAGGTGGAATGCTTATGATGTTGGTTGATACCCACGCACATCTTGATATTGAAGAGTTTGACAAAGACAGGGATGAAGTAATCGGCCGCGCTGTCGAAAGCGGTGTTGCGGCTATAGTTAATGCTTCTTTTGACATGGATTCGTCATACCGGTCGGTGGCTCTGGCTGAGAGCCATGAAATGATCTATGCACTGGTTGGAGTCCATCCACACGACGCTGATGAGGTGCCGAAAAACTACCTGGAACAGCTGGAGTCCCTGTCGAAAAGAAGAAAGGTTGTAGCTATGGGGGAGATGGGGCTTGACTATTACCGTGACCTTAGTCCCAGAACGGTACAGCAAAAGGTTTTCAGGGAGCAGCTGGCCCTGGCAAGGGAGCTCGATATACCTGTGGTAATACATGACCGCGATGCCCATAGCGATGTCATGGAAATATTAAAGGGGGACAGTTTGCCAAAAAGGGGGGGAGTAATGCACTGCTACAGCGGTAGCTGGGAAATGGCCAGGGAGTTTATGAAGATGGGATTTTATATTTCCATTGCCGGCCCGGTGACCTTTCCCAACGCGGCAAAGCTTAGGGATATAGCGGTAAAGCTTCCGATGGACCGGATTCTTATTGAAACAGACTGCCCCTATCTGGCTCCCCAGAAATGGCGTGGAAAAAGGAATGAGCCCGCCTATGTGAAGTATGTTGCCGGAGAGATAGCAGGGTTAAGGGGAATGCCTGCAGATGATTTTGCCAGGGCAGCCTCGGCCAATGCGGCGGCCATTTTCGGAATTAGCATCCCGGGAGCTTGAGGGTAATACCTGATGGTCGGAGGTGCTATGGGGTATTCCCGGTTTGTCGGAGGGGCTAATGGGCATTGCCGTTTGGTCGGAGGGGCTCACGGGTATTCCCGATTGGTCGGAGGATCTTAAAGGTAGTACCTCCGGTCGGAGATCTAAAAGTAATGCATCTCCGTCCTCTCCGACCATCCGGAAATGCATCTTCGGCCCCTCCGACCAATCGGAAATACATCTATGGCTCCTCCGACATAATAAGAATCTCAGTATAAGAATATGGGGGGTAAGTATGTCTGAAAGTAAAGGATTGGTAATGATTTTTACTGGGAACGGAAAGGGAAAGACCACGGCTTCACTTGGCATGGCACTCAGGGCCTGGGGGCAGGGGATGAAAATACTTATTCTCCAGTTTATAAAGGGTGGATGGGTTTACGGAGAGCTTCATGCCTCAAAAAAACTTGAAGGGCTTGAAATAAGGCAGCTAGGCGAGGGTTTTGTAAGGGGCGGTGAGGGTGATCCTGAATCCCACAGGGAGGCTGCCCAAAAGGCCCTGGGTGAAGCACGGGAAGAGATCGCTTCAGGAAAATGGGACATGATAATTCTCGATGAGATAATTTACGCGCTGGGCTTTAATCTGTTAAAGGAAGAGGATTTAACTGATTTGGTTTCCCTGAAGCCCCCGGGAATGCACCTTGTCCTAACCGGTCGAAATGCTCCCCAGTTCCTTGTTGACAGGGCTGACCTGGTAACAGAAATGAGAGAGATAAAACACCCATTTGCCAAAGGTATTAAGGCCCAAAAGGGAGTGGAGTTCTGATAACAAAAACATTTTTATGGTAAATATAAAAAATATCTATTGAATGTGCCGCCGGAATGTTTGCCCGGTGGCACTTTTAGTTGTGTGACAAATTTAACATAAAAACTTGACTAAACTTTTCGGCATTATTTTACAACCCGGAGAATATGATGTTTATTAGGAATTTAACAGACAACCTGCAACGTGTGTACAGTTGCCGGCAACTTTTTCTTATTGTTCGACAACACTTTTAAGCTGGTTTTGGGAGGAAACCGGGGAAATAGATAGAATTAATACTACTAGGTGGCTGTGAGCCGGAAAGGGGGAGTACAGATGAAATCAATTAAAATCCCGCCTGCCGTCGCTACCGTCCGCCCGGTATGGGTTATAGCAGGAGTCGCCATAGTTATCTTTGCAGCATCTATTTTTGGCTTTGCCTGGGACAGTAAAACTGTTACACTGGTTGACGGTGAAAATGAGGTTACCGTAGAAACTAGGTCCTCTACCGTCGGGGAATTCCTGGAAAGCCAAAAAATTGTTCTTAGCCCAGAGGACAAGGTATCTCCGGAATTGACTGAAGATGTGGCTGAAGGATCAAGGATACTTATCAAAAGGGCATATAGAATTACAATATCAGTGGATAAGGAAAAAACAGAGTTTTATTCTGCGGCTCAAACGGTTGGCGATGTTCTAAAGGAAAAACAGGTTGCTTTAAATCCCGAAGATATTGTTGTTCCCGAAATGGGGACATTGATATCCGGTGAACAGGAAATCAGGGTAATAAGGGTTAGTACGGTTAATGAAGAAAAGAAAGCACAAATACCGTATGAGACAAGGAGAATACCCAACCCCGACATATCCAGGGGATTAAGCAGGACTGTAAGTCAGGGGCGGAACGGAGAAGAGATGCAGGCATGGAAGGTGACCTATCATGACGGGCAGGAGGTTAGCCGGGAGCTGGTTAACCGGAAAGAGATTTCCAAACCGGTTGAAAAGGTCTTACAGGTTGGTACCGGGCAAAGTGTTTCGAGGGGCGGTAATAATATCAGATTTAAAGAAGCCATGGAGGTTACGGCTACGGCGTACACCTATACAGGCAACAATACCGCAAACGGAACAAAACCTGCGTACGGGACGGTGGCAGTTGATCCAAGGGTAATACCTTTTGGCACGAAATTGTATATAGAAGGTTATGGCTACGGCACGGCTCTCGACAAGGGCAGCGCCATCAAGGGCAACAAGATAGATGTGTTTGTTGAATCGGAGAGTGAGGCCAGAAGATGGGGAGTTAAAAGGGTTAAGATTTATATTCTTAACTGATAAAAAAGGGGGAAACCCCCTTTTTTCTTTTGGGTAGTGCGTGGAAATGCATCTTCGGCTTTTTGGGCAGAATAATAATATTTATGTTAAAATTGTTTTGTAAATATTGGGGCATTCGGAGGAAATATGTCAGATTTATCGGCGCCCTCGGCTGTTAAAAGCCTTATGGAGAAATACGGCTTTCGCTGCCGAAAGAGTTTGGGCCAAAACTTTCTGGCTGATGCCAATATAGTAAATAAAATAGTATCTTCAGCTTTACTGGAAAAAGACGATGTGGTTGTTGAAATAGGACCAGGCCTGGGAGTAATAACCAGGGCTGCCGCTGAGAGATCAAGAGCTGTTGTAAGTCTTGAGCTGGACAGAGCCCTTCTGCCTATACTGGAAGAAACTCTTCAGGAATATAAGAATATAAATATTGTGCAGGGGGACGCAATGGAAGCCAGTTTTGACAACCTGGTGGAAACCTGCACTGGACACCGGGGGCAATACAAACTTATTGCCAACCTGCCTTATTACATAACTACTCCGGTAATTATGCGCCTTTTACTGAACAGTTTTAATATATCTGTTTTAGTTATAATGGTTCAGCAGGAAGTTGCTGAAAGGCTTGCGGCCCCGCCGGGTGGTAAGGAATACGGCTCCCTTTCAGTGGCTGTGCAGTATTTTACCGAGTCCCAGTACCTTTTTAAAGTTCCCAGGACGGTATTCATTCCAAAGCCCGATGTGGATTCTGCGGTAGTGCGGCTGGTAAAAAGGCCTAAGCCTCCGGTGGAGGTTTCAGACGAAGACCTGTTTTTCAAAGTGGTCAGGGGGTCCTTCGGGCAAAGAAGGAAAACATTGTTAAATTCACTGGATTCAGCTTTTACCAACATATCCCGTGAGAGAATAAAATACATTTTACAGGAGACCGGAATCGATCCCAGGCGCAGGGGGGAAACTCTGAGCATTAAAGAGTTCGCTGTTATTGCCGAGGCGTTATACAGAGAGGTAAATGGCATTGAATAGATGCTATTGCTTAACTTACACAGCGATTTAAAAGGTGGTTTTATGTATTTTACCAGTCCTTCAAAAGGAAAATTAACCTTTGATGAGATGATGGCCGATATAGCCGGCTACATAACAGGGCTGCCCACCTCGTCCTATAAGGTGATTATCGGGTCGGACTCACAGGTAAGACAGGAAACCTGCTTTATCACAGCTGTTGTGGTGCACAGGCTGGGCAAGGGCGCCAGATATTATTACAGGAAAAAAGTACAGAGGAAGATAAAAAGCTTAAGACAGAAAATTTTTTATGAGACTGCATTAAGCCTGGAAATAGGGAGTAAAATTGCCAATTTCCTGGCCGAAAGCGGCCTTGATGACCTTGAGGTGGAAATACACATTGATGTAGGTAAGCAGGGTGAAACAAGGGATTTAATCCGCGAAGTTGTGGGAATGGTTACCGGCAGTGGTTTTCAGGCAAAGATAAAGCCGGATGCCTATGCTGCATCAAGCGTGGCTGATAAACACACGAAATAATCTTATTCTGTATTGCTTTCCCGTCGGAATACAGAAGTCAGAAGTCAGAATCCAGGATTTAAAGGGTATTCCTCTATGAGATAAAATGGCACCCACCGGAGGGGTTGCAACCAGAATTTAGCATATAATCCTATAAGGCAATTCCAAACGTGTGCACACCTATTCTAACTTCTGGATTCTGAATTCTGGATTCCGACAACAGTATCTATCAGGATTAGCTGTTTTTCAGGCACCCCGGAGGGTGCTTTTGTTTTTAAGGGTAGTAACAACTTATAGCTGGCTTCCATAAGATGAAAAAAATGAGAATAAAGGGGGTAGGTCACTTGGTCAGTATGAAAACAGGAGATATTGTGGCCAGAAAATCCTATGGCGGTGATATATTTTTTAAAATAATAAACCTATTTACAGGTGGGGACGGAAGGCAGTTCGCAAGGCTCAAAGGTCTGGACATGCGCCTTGAGGCCACAGCGCTTATTGAGGACCTTATAAAAGTTGAACAGATCGAGGTAAATAAATACTGGCATAGCTGCCAGCTTAAAAACATGGAAAAAATGAAGAATATATTCAGCAGAAGAGATGAATACCGAAAGCAGGCAGTTGGCAGGGCCACCAAAGATAACAGCAGCGATATAGAAAGCTTCGACATGCCGGGCACCCTTGTTCATATTGACGGCGACAAGGAATACCTTGAAATGTGTATGACCAGCTACAAGCAGCTTAACATGGAGTGCTACGGCTACCACATTGATGAAGAAAAGCAGGCGGAGAAAGTACTCGATTTATTGATGGAGCACCGCCCCGATATGCTTGTTCTGACCGGACATGACGGCCTGATAAAGGGAACGCAGGAAAAGCACTACAGGGATATAAAGAAGTACCATAACTCACAGCATTTTATTAATGCTGTGAGAGCGGCCAGAATTTATGAAAAAAGCCGTGATGATCTGGTAATATTTGCAGGGGCCTGTCAGTCCCATTATGAGGGACTTCTGGCTGCAGGGGCTAATTTTGCAAGTTCTCCCAAAAGGGTTTTGATTAACGCCTACGATCCGGTGTTTGTTATGGAAAAAGTCGCCTATACCTCTATATATGACCCTGTACCGCTAAAGGATGTTATTGCCAGCACTGTTACCGGTTTTGACGGAATCGGAGGAGTTGAAGCGCCGGGGTTACAATCCGTTTTTTTGTAAAAAAAGGTATAAAAATATTTATATGGGTTAGAATATAGGTGTATAATCATTCTTTACGGAGGAAGCTATGCAGGGAAAAGTTAAATGGTTTAACCCCGGCAAGGGTTACGGGTTTATCGAATCCGAAGACGGCACAGATGTTTTTGTCCATTATTCCGCAATCAGGGAAGAAGGGTTCAAGTCACTGGATGAAGGACAATCTGTTGCATTTGATATTGTTTCGGGAAAACGAGGCCCCCAGGCGGATAATGTCCATAAACTTTAAAAAAACTCCGGTAAATAACCGGAGTTTTTACGTATCCGGTTTAAAATAAACTGACGAGGAAAAAGGCTAGTGATAAGGAAAACTATTATGGCTCTTTGTGCCATAACCATTTTTATAATTGGGTCATACGCCGAGTCAAAGTACAATATTACACCTGCTCTTACTGCAGCTCTTCATACTGCAAAAATTCTGGCTGCTGATCTGAAATCGTTTTTTATATCGACACAGCCTGGTAGAGTGAATACTGAATCGGCCGTTGTAGCGGTGGGTGGTTTTATGCTTCTTTTACTCTTTAAATACTTTTTTAGAGCCGGAAAAATGTAGCTGTTTTTTGTTGTTTTGTCCGGTTAGCCCGGACTACCGACCGTTGGGAGGAAATCCATTGTAAAATTCCTGGCCTGGATATATATTATCGCTTGGAAAGCTATCTTAAACAAGTGAGTTATCGGAGGGCGGCCATGCTTGACAATCAGCTTTATATATTCATTACCGTGGCTGACAAAAAGAATTTTTCAAGGGCAGGTGAATACCTGAATATGACACAGCCGGCGATCAGCCAGCATATTCATGCCCTTGAAGATTATTACGGGGCCAAATTGTTTGAAAGGTCCAGCAAGAAAGTGGAGCTTACCCAGGCAGGGATGGTTTTATATAAGTACGCACAGGAGATACTGAGTTTTCACAGGGTAGCAAAAAGAGCTGTTTCCGACCTTGTTGATATGGTTACCGGAAAACTTACCATAGGGGCAAGCCTTACCATCGGTGAATATGTATTGCCCAGGCTTCTGGCCACATTTGCCAGGAATTACCCTGATGTTGAATATTCAGTTATAGTTGGAAACACAGAGCTTATTCACGAGCTCACAAGGGAGGGCTCCATAGATTTGGGGCTGGTGGAGGGTACCATAGAAGACAACCAGATGGAAATAAAAACTTTTTTACAGGATGAAATGGTTCTTGTGGCGCCGACTCTTCACCCGCTTGGGAAAAAATCCATAGTGGATATAGATGATTTGAAAGAATCTGTTTTTGTGATAAGAGAAGAAGGGTCCGGCACCAGGGTCGCAATGGAAGAATTTTTTGAGAAGGCGGGTTTTGTGCCTGAGAGGGTAATTACCCTTGGCAGTACCCAGGCAATAAAAGAGGCTGTCGAATCGGGGCTGGGGATATCCATTTTATCAAAATGGACCTTACGCAAGGAGCTTGCCCTTGGAAGCCTAAAGCCTCTCAGAATTAAGGGACTTGACATTCCAAGAGGTTTTTTCTTTATTAGGCTTAAGGATAAGTTTCAGTCCAGAGCCTGTGATGAGTTTTTAAACATGATACAAGGAGACGACTTGTCTCATATTCTAGGCCCGTAAGCATTATTTCCGGGTCCGGAATTGGGAATTGGGGATTAGGGATTGGGGAATCAGTATTTAGGCAACCGGGCGTATAATCTCTATTATTGTTTCGGTTTTAGGCCTCATAGTAATACCTGAGAGTAAATTCTCTGTGATTTCTGTGGCCTCTGTGGTTCATAAAAAGACATTCAGTATTTTCTAGGGTAAAAAGTATTTGGATATTTTTTAGCAGCCGGAAATGGTATTCCGGCTGTTCTTTTTTTTTTATTTATAAATATTTTTATTAAAAATAACCGGGTCTGCTGCAATCTTTGCAGTCCGTATTTCTTTATTAACACCCGGAGTATTTTTTTCTCTTTTGATTCCTTCCGGGTAAAAGAATTTACTCAGGGCAGACTCGATACGAGTCTCCCTGTTTTCTCCACATCCAAAGATTTTACGCACCAGCATAACCAATCACTCCCGGTTATAATTATGCGGAATATGTTTTCCTGATTACTGGAGGGTTTACCTTTGAAAGTTGCTGTGTATTGCAGGGTCTCCACTGATGACCAGGTTGATGCCAGGACAATTGAAAACCAGGTTGACTTTGCCGTAAGATACTGCGGCCTGCACGAACTTGATATATTTGATTTTTATCTTGATGACGGGATCAGTGGAGCTGTTCCTGTGGAAGAAAGGCCCGGTGGCGCAAGGCTTTTGCATGATGCAGCTGCTGGCGCCTTCGGGGTGGTATATGTATACAGGCTTGACAGGCTGGCAAGGACTACCCTTGACATACTTAAAACACATCAAAAACTAAGTGAGGCCAACGTAGCCTTGAGGAGTATGACAGAGAATTTCGACACCTCAACCCCCAGTGGAAAATTCTTTATGACTACCCTGGGAGGAATTGCCGAGATAGAAAGGGAGACCATTTCTGAAAGGATGAGGGTGGGTAAGGACAGAGCTGTGCGGGAAGGACGCTGGCCCGGCGGCCCACCTCCTTACGGCTATTCACTGATGGACAGGAGACTGGTTATAAATGAGCAGGAGGCCGGGGTTGTTAAAATCATTTTCAAGCTTTATACCCGGGGGGAGATGAGTACCTCCCTGATAGCCGGCTACCTTAATGCCACAGGATTCCCTGCGCCGGCCAGGTCCGGGAAAAAGGGAGGTGGAGGTGCCGACAGGTGGTACGCCAGCAGGGTATGGAGTATACTTTCCAATACTGTATATAGCGGCGTTTTTATTTACGGAAGGAAGGGGAAAAATCCTATAACGCTTAATTGCCCTCCCGTTGTTTCAGTTAGGGAGTGGGGTGCCGCAGAAGAGGAAAGAAAAAAGAAGGCACTATATTCCCGGAGAAATTCCAGGAGAAAATATCTGTTAAAGGGACTTTTAAGCTGTGGTATTTGTGGAAAGAAATTCTTCGGGGATGGTTCCGGAAAGAAAGAAAGGCTAAGTTATTACAGGTGCGCTGGAAACACATCCTTTAGAGGAAGCTCTGAAAAGTGCCCTTCGAAGTCGGTGAGGGCCGATATCCTGGAAGGGGTCATATGGAATGATATCAGTACGTATGTCCTTAAAAACAGGCCTTTTATCAGAAGCATTGGGGAAAAGCTTTTTATTCGGGATGAATTACAGGATGTCAACCTGTCTCTGATAGACGGGCTCATTGATTCCAAAGAGGCCGAAAAGAAAAGGTTAATATCTCTTTTCGGTAAGGGTATAGTTACTGAGGATGATGTAAGGGGGCATTTAAAAAGTATTAACCAGGAAATGAGCGCCCTGATTTTACGAAAATCTGAAATATTTGAGTGGTCAAAGAGGCAGATCTGTCATTTAAACCCGGAACAATTAATTGAAAACAGGCTTTCCTCTGCCAGCTTTTATGAAAGAAGGGAGCTTGTAAGGCAGCTGGTGGATGATATAACGGTAGATCTGGTATATAAAAGTGAAAAACCCACTGTTCGGGTAACAGTTCATTATTTATTTGACGGCTTTACGGAGTGCAACCTCATTATTGAAACACGTGGTAAATACAGGTTGGGATTACCCAAATCATCCTACTGATATTTAATATTTGTTGTGTCAAACCCTGTTGCTTTCTTACGGAACCCTTTCTTGCATTTTTGAATATTATGTCTGAGGTGCAAGGAGGGGGTTCCGGATGGAAAGGTGCTTGCTTACTTTAAAAAAAATAAGAAAATCTTTTCTTGGTAAAATGAACGTTATTGGAATAGGGGCTGGAATGAAGCAGGTTGGCCTTGAGCGGACCAAACAGCCTTCGGTTATTGTCTTTGTAGAGAAAAAACTCAGCAAGGGAGAGTTGTCAAGGAAAGAAATTATACCGGAAACAATTGACGGGGTTTTCACGGATGTTATTGAGATTGGCAAGGTGAGGCTCCTTGACGGTCGTACCGATAAAATAAGGCCGGCAAGACCGGGTTCAAGTATCGGGCATCACAAAATAACTGCAGGAACTTTCGGGGCTGTTGTTCGGGATATAAAGACCGGTGAGCCTCTTATACTGAGTAATAATCATATCCTGGCCAACGGATCTGATGGAAAAGACGGCAGGTCCAGTCCTGGAGATCCAATATTGCAGCCGGGGCCCTATGACGGGGGCAAGGAAGGCGACAGGATTGCCGATCTGCTTAGATTCTGGCCCCTGGTCAGAAAAGTGAAGCCTGCTGATTGCCCGGTGGCTACAGGCGCGGCTAAAGTGGGGAGCAAACTGGTTCACATAATAAGGCCCAATTATGATATTCACTTTGTAAGGACTAACCAGGATGACAATATAATTGATGCTGCCCTGGCCAGGCCGGTATCAAGGGATATTATATCTGCTGATATTATGGAAATAGGAACACCACGTGGAACGGCAGTTCCGGATGTTAACCTTAAGGTTATGAAAAGCGGCCGGAGTTCGGGACTTACTTCGGGGGGTATTACTGCAATTGATGTTACTCTTGAAGTTGAGCTGGATGATGCAGGTAATGTGGGATATTTTTCTAGCCAGATAGTATGTGATATGCTTTCCAGGGGCGGGGACAGCGGTTCCCTTGTTATGGATGATCAAATGCGGGCGGTGGGTCTTTTATTTGCCGGTTCCGATAAATATACAATTTTTAATCAGCTCAATAACGTGTTTTCCCGGCTGGGTGTTGAGCTTGCATGATTCTTTACCCCTTCGTAACGGGGCGGGTCTTTTATAAAATTTATACCGGGCGGGAGGATCGTATATGGGAAAACCGGTCTTCAAATCCGGTGAAATTGCCTTGGCCTTTTTGGGAGGAGATATTCCTGCCATAGGACCCATGATGAAAACTAAAACAGACGCTTTATCAGCGGTTAAGAAGTATGTGAGTGAAATAGAGGGTCTGGCAAAGTTCACCGATAAATCGTACAGGGTAACGTTCTCCCGGCAGGACGACGGCAGATATATAATGATGATTAAAGGGGCCGGGAAAACTTTGGAGTTGCTGCATAATTTTGATGAGCTGACAATGAAAAGATTTCAAAGATCATTCAAAAAGAGGATGTTTATTTTAACGAGTTTTTTTGAAGAGGGAGAAAACCTGGAGTGCATGGCCCTGACTGACGGTCTTGGAGCTGTAATGTATGTTCCCTAAAGTGGCTTATTATACCATGTGAACGATATTATATGATAAATGGCTTAATAAAACGATAAAAATAAGTCATTTGGTTAACAGGGGAGTAAGGGTCGAAATTTGTCGTTGTGACAATTCTTTTTTTTTTGATAAATTGTATACACATATTTCCTTTTTGTACAGGCTATGGTGAATCAGTAATCAACTGTATGAGAAGGAGGATGTTGCGTATACCTAAGGCCGAATCCCATTAAACCAAAAGAATGGGTACGGAGGAACCATTTTGGGGGTGAATCCCGATTTAGTCGTCAGTAGTAAGACGTCAGTCGTCAGGAGAGGGTAATCCTTTTTGGTTAAAAAGCATATAAAACGTCCTTAATCCGGCGTCCGAAGTCCGACAGCCGACTACTGAACTGGGTAGGGTTATCTTTTTACCGAACCCGTCAGCTAACTCCGGAGGCAAAAAAAGAAAGGAGCTGTATATGATCACCAGAAGCAAGACTCTGCTTACCGGTTTCCTTATTGTCTTCTTGTCATTGTGCCTGATGGGAGCAGCTTTTGCTGAACCTGTCGATGGCAGCCTCTCTGCCATTAATGACTCTGTTATTGACCCAAATGTTCCCCCCGGTGACATCCAAAATTTGGCTGACGTTTCTGTTCAGATTGGACAGGCTGTCAGTAACGTTGGAGAGGCAGTGGTAAAGACCGGCACTTCTTCAGATTACCCGGTTCTGGGCATTGAAACAGGAACTTTGAGCTCCGAAGAGCAGCAAATGCTGGGCCTCGTTAACCAGGAAAGAGCAGCATACGGTGCGGGATCCCTCAGTTCTGACCCTTCGCTGGTTAAGCTGGCAAGGCTTAAAGCCCAGGATATGATTGACAATCGCTATTTCGACCATAACTCTCCCACCTACGGAAGTCCCTTTGATATGATGAAAAGGTTCGGCATAAGTTATTCTTATGCAGGAGAAAACCTGGCTATGGCTCCTTCGGTCAGCAGCGCCCACAGGGCACTGATGGAGTCACCGGGGCACCGGGCTAACATATTGAACAAAAACTACGACAGGGTAGGAATAGGGATAGTAGTCAGTGGAGGATATCGCTACTGCGTACAGATGTTTACCGGCGGGCAGAGGGGCTCCATGCCCGGGGACACCGCTCCGCAGCCACAGCCACAGCCACAGCCACAGCCGCAGCCTTCCGACCCATCCGGACTTACAGCTGAAGAGGCTAAAATGGTTAATCTCATAAACCAGGCCAGGCAAAGCGCGGGGCTGCCTAAACTAAGTCCGGACAGTAAGCTGTTTCAGCTGGCCAGGCTTAAGGCCAGAGATTTTATTAACAATAACTATTTTGGACACACTTCCCCGGTGTACGGTACATTCCGTAATATGCTTACAAGCTACGGCGTTAAATACGTAAAGGCCGGGGAGAATCTTGCCGCATCATATACGGTTGAAAGGGCCCATTCCGCGCTTATGGGGTCCTCTGCACACAAGGCCAACATTCTAAACAAAGACTACAAACTGGTAGGAATAGGTATTGTTAACAAAGGAAGTTACAAGTATTTTGTGCAGATTTTTACAGACGGGGGATCTACTTACTCACCTCCTTCCGGGGGGACTACCCAGCCTCCTTCCGGAGGAACCACTCAGCCTCCGTCAAATCCTCCTACCCAGCCGGGATCCGGTAGCACCACCGGGCTGACCGCTGATGAGCAGAGGATGTTAAGTCTGGTTAATTCTGAAAGGGCGAAAAACGGCCTGGCCCCGCTCACTCCAAACCTGAAGCTTACCGAGGTGGCAAGGGTCAAGGCACGGGATATGATTCAAAAGAATTATTTCAGCCACACCTCACCGACCTATGGAAGTCCCTTTGACATGATGAGGCAATTCGGGATTACCTACAGGACTGCCGGGGAAAACCTGGCGGGGGCGCCCTCGGTGGACATTGCCCACACCAACTTAATGAACTCACCTGGCCACCGGGCCAATATACTTAACGGTAGTTTTAAGGAGGTAGGAATAGGAATAATAGACGGTGGGCCATACGGAAAGATGTTTGTTCAGATGTTTATAGGTTAATTAATCAAGGACTTAAACAAAACCCGGGAATACCCGGGTTTTTGTTTTTGTCCGGAAACGATACTTATATTATCAAAGGAATCCAATATTGGGTATTTTTATTAACTTTGGTATTTATTTATTTAGAATTCGGCATAATTATGGTTATCTTTTTTAAAGTCTTTTAAATATACATATAAGTGTGCAGTTCTAATTTAAAAACTTTGCTAATTACACGCCAAGCCCTGAAGAAAGGAGGGTAATTTTTATCACTTTTTAATATAGCATGTCAGTCAGCTTTGCACATTTTAGGGGGCAATTCATATATATATAAAGAACGGCTATATATTAGACCAGCCTTGAAAGGAGGAAGACGAATGGTTGGAGTTACAGCACCGGGCATGGAAAGGCTGCGGGTCAATCAGGTAGTCAGCGAAGATACAGTCCAGACGGTAGTTCGGGGTGTAATTACCGTACCGGACCCGAAGCCGGATGTTGAAAAAATCCTGTCCACCGATAAATCAGTCAAGGTTAGAAATGTAGAATTGTTACCTGATAAGGTTATCGTAGAGGGAACCTTAACCCTGCAGATAGTTTATGTTGCTTTCGAGCCTGCTCAGTCGGTCCATCACATGCACGGGACAATTAACTTTACGACCTTTGTGGATGTACCCGGAGCGATGCCGGGGATGGATGTGGATGTTGATGTTGTGGTGGAGGATGTGAGTGTCATCCGAAGTACCACCTGTCCCAGGGATTTCGATGTTGCTGCCGTTTTGGGGGTAACTGCCAAGGTTACTGAAGTAATGGATATTGATATTATTACCGAGTGCCCCAACAGCTGTGTTTGTGAAACCCAGGATATCACGGTGGATAACCTGATAGGAACAGGCAGAAGACAGGTTATGATCAGTGACGTATTCGAAGTTCCCGAAGAGAAGCCCATGGTGGAAAAAATACTTGACACCGACGTGAAGGTTGAGATTACGGATACCAGGGTTTTGAGAAATAAGATTATAATCGACGGAACAGCCACCATCCAGGTTATGTATGTGGGGGCTCTCCCTGACCAGCCAGTACATAGTCTGCACCGCACATTTAAATTCAGTGATTTTGTAGAAGTACAGGGAGCAATGCAGGGAATGGATGTCAGGGTCAATGTTATGGTTGAGAGCGCAGATGTTGACCTGGTTAAAACATCACAGTCCTTCCGCCTCCGGGCCGACATTGTGCTCGGTATAACGGCCAGCGCTGTTGAGCCCCGCCGTGTTAATGCAATTACCGAATTAAGCAATTGCCCCAACATTGAGCCAACCTTTACCAAACTTAAGGTTGATAGCCTGGTAGGTGAAAACACAAACCAGGTAATAGTCAGGGATACCTTTGAGACTCCCGATCCAAAGCCGGATGTTGAAAAAATTCTGGATACCATGGCTGAAAAAGTTACAATTACCGAGGAAAAGGTAATTAAAGATAAGGTAATAGTCAGTGGCTTTGTGGATGTCCAAATTGTATATGTGGCGGCTGAGGCCGATCAGTCGGTGCACGCGGTGCACAGGCGTCTGCCTTTCAGAACCTTTGTGGAGGTAATGGGCGCCCGTGAGGGGCTGGATGTGGACGTCAGGGCTGTGGTGGAATTTGTAACCGCCAGGGCCAAGGGGTGCGAAATAACTATAGAGGCGGTTGTCAAGGTTACGGCAAGGGTTACCAGGATGCTCCAGATCGATGTTCTTACAGAGGTTTCTCCCGTGGCTACTACCCCTGTGCCTACTACAGTAGCCCCAACGGCAACTCCGTGCCCTCCGGGAGAGACATTTGAGTATGTCGTAAAACAGGGCGACACTCTGTACACAATAGGGAGAATGTTCGGGGTTTCGCTGAACCAGATGAGGGCCGTCAATCCTCAGCTGCCCGACCCGAACAACATAAGGCCGGGAATGGTAATAAACGTTCCCTGCGTGGCGATGGGATAAAAAAGATTATTATAGAGGAGGTTTATAGAATGCCAATGGAGATGTTCAACGTCGACCCGAATACCTTGAGATGCATGCAGATCAAGGTCCCGGTGGTTCTTGCCGAGGCGGAGGCCCAGATAGTTGTTGACACAACTTTTTGTCTGCCCGAGCTGGCCAAGAAAGTCGATCACATCGATGTTTCCCTGCGGGACCTGGAGGCCGACCCGGTGTTTGTCCACCAGGATGAGTCTACCTGGAACATGAGTATTTCTAACAACTGGCCAATTCTTAACTCACATCAAATGCCGGCCGGCCGGGCCTTTGTAAGAAAAGTAATTGTCCACGGCACACTGCACAAGCAGATTTTCTATGTGAACATGGAAGACACCGTAAAGCATGTTGGCGAGGATATTCCCTTCACCAAAACCATTGACCTTGCTGAACCCGTGCCTGTTATTGACGTGGACGATGTAGAAGTTCAGTTTCACGGGAGCAGGGCTGATGTAACCTGGGACCTGGTGCGCGCCAGCAGGCTTCAGCAGACCGGTGTGATTATGATTAGGGTTAAGGTTTCCGAACAGCGCCAGATTTTTGTGGCGGTATGCCCGGCTGTGGCCGAGTGCCCAAGGGGCAACCTGCTGCTGGACCCCAGTTTCGAGCAGTGGATTGGCAATACCCCGTTGCTGTGGGGGTCCACAAACGTATTCAGGGAGGATGTGCTGGTACGGACAGGGTCTCACGCTGCCGGTCTTGGTCTCAATACAGCGATACCGGCTGCGGTTTTCCAGACTGTCAGAAAAGTCAGCCCGGGATTCCACCACCGTCTATGCTTCTATGCGGCGAAGCAAACCCCGGCGGCAGCTCCAAACTGTGACTTTGTCCTGGAGGCCCAGGTGCAGTTCTTTGACGCCCAAAGCAGGCTTATAGACACCCAGTCGCAGTCCTGGGACGACGCGCAGGTTCCCACCAGCTTCAAGCAATTCTGCGTGGATGTTGATCCTGTGGGTCCGGAGGCATCCTTTGCCCTGGTAAGGATAGCCATGCAGCCCCAGGCGCCTCCTCCCGGTGGTGCGCCCAATAACTGCTGGGTTATTGTTGACGATGCATCCTTTGAGTGCATCCCTCATAGTAGATAGATAGATCGTTGTTTGCTTAAGGAATAAGAAGTTGCTTCAGCGGAAGCAGCTTCTTTTTTGTGAAGGATAAAAAACATGTGGCAGCCCGCCTCAGCCGGGCATATATTTTAAAAACATTTAAAACCGGGAGGGACTTGTTTTGAGTGATGATCCCGTTAAATACGCCAACATGGAGGAGACATTTTTAAATTTAATAAGGAACGGGGCCAATGGTATGGACCATGGCAATCTGCTGATTATGTTAAGCCTTGTCAATATGATGGGTATTATTAACCTTATCAATTACAGGGCAGGGCTGAAAAAGAGCCCCGATGCCTATACAGCGGGGCCTGGGGAAAGCGGCGGGGCGAAGACAATGAAAGATAGCCCCTTTGACCCCACACCGCTTCTTTCCATGCTGGGTGGAAAACAGGGGCCGGGTATCAGCCCGGGGCAGATTGAGGGCCTTTTTAAGAGCTTTATGGGGCCTGCTCCCGGCCAGCAGGAGGGGAAGTCTCAGGGAGAGGCTGTGAAGAAGGAAAAAAGCCTTGAAAATCAGACTGAAAAGAAGCCGGAAAAAAGCAATCCGGCCAAGCCCTGAGTTATTTTATCGAGGGATAAAAAACAAAACACCGGAAAATACTCTTCCCGGTGTTGCCTTTTAATAAAAGGTTCTTTTATTCGACCGGTTTTTCTTCTTCCACGGGCTTTGTATAGGCTTCCTTCGGTTTGTTGGCAGGCGGACCTGCTGGCTGTCCCCCCTGGGGAAGGGCAATCTTCATCATACCGGCCTGGAAGGTTTCCATACCGCTTCTCATCGCATTCATGGCGTTTTTGGTGGATTGAATGAGCTGTATGAAATCGTCTAGCGTTTTTTCAAAATTGTCCTGATTTTGAGTCATGGCAAGCAACACTGGTATGAGAGCGGGATTTGGACCGGTTCTAAATCTTTCAGTCAATTCATAGACCCCCTTTGAAATGTATTGTTAATAAACGTTAATTCATCTTATGGCAGTAAGGTAAATTTTGTTACTAAGGAGGAGCTTAAATGAACAAAGAAGAGCCGGTTGCGGCCAATCTTGAAAGTGTAATGTACCGCCTGATGGAGTACGATACAAAGGAAGGCTCGGATAAATTAGACACAATGATAATGGTAAGCCTGGTAAACCTTTTAGGGATAATCAGTGTAATGAACAAGCAGTCTCCCTTTGAGCCCGGTTCCAGGCCGGCGGCGGAAGACCCCCTAATGCCCGTCCTTATGGGCATGCTGGCCCAGGGGCCGCAGGGCCAGCGGGGTGGGGCCCCTGGAATAAATCCGGCCATGCTTATGAGCCTGCTTGGCTCCAGGGGGCAAAGGCCTGAAAATGCTCTTATGCTTGCGCTGCTAAGCAGTTTTATGCAGCCACCCGGACCACCTGCCCAGCAGACACCGGGTGAGGAGCGGGAAAGGCAGGGCGGTCATTCTCGTTCCGGCAGCGGAAATAGCACCGTGAATTATGTAAAGGAGGCTGGAAAACAGGAAAGGCAGCTTTCCTGGGATATGAGGCTTGGGTAAGTTTACCGTAAATTTACTTGTATTATATTTCTTCAAAAGCAAAGAATACCCCCATATAAATGGGGGTGATTTCTTTTTGGGGAATTATAGTAAATCCATATTAAAGGTGGGAGGCCTGTCTGGTAATGAAGGCAGGAAGGAAATTGAGGACACCTTTCATGAGATTGACGGGGTAAAGTCTGTCAAGGTAAATATGAATGACAGCACCGTCATTATAGAATTCAACCCGGAGATTATCCGTGAGGACTTTATTAAAAGAACATTGAATTCTCTGGGTTATTCTCCTTTTATATTTTCATAGGGCTAACTTAACAAAAATCCCCATATGCGATTGGGATCTTGCAGTGTATAATAAAAGCTTTTTGAAAGGAGAATTGGATGAGTGTCCGGCTACTGGCACTTTTAACCGCAGCCCTTTCCGGATTTACAATGGCTTTGCAGGGAACATTAAATGCCGCCCTGGGTAAGGTTATAGGAATATTAGAGGCCACCTTTGTGGTTCACCTGGTTGGTCTTATTTTTGTATCAGCCCTTCTATTTGTCTTTAAGCTGGGTGATGGCAATATAAGCCTGATTGGCCGGGTTCCTTATTATATCTACCTGGGAGGAATACTCGGGGTCGTTATTGTATATACGGTGGCCAGGAGTATACCAAAGGTGGGGGTTGCCCCGGCCACCACAGCCATAATACTGGCACAGGTTCTCACAGCGGGTATTATTGACCACCTTGGGCTGCTTGGAATGGAAAGGCTTCAGTTTACCTGGTGCAGAATAGGTGGAACTCTTTTAATGGCAAGCGGGGCCTGGCTTATACTTAAAAGATAGATTGTTCCTAGGGTCAGGAGCCAGAATCCAGGAGCCAGAATCCAGAATGTTTTTTACATGGCACCAAAGGAATACCTTTTTTTTTCTGGCTTCTGAATTCTGAATTCTGGATTCCGACCCGGAATTATGTCTCTCAGGGAAGTATTATTACCTGCCCCGGCGACAGGGCGTCAGGGTTTACAAGGTTGTTAACTGCTACGATTTCATCAAGAGGTACGTTAAATTGCCGGGAAATTTTCCACAGGGTGTCCCCCTTTTTTACAACGTAGGTTTTTCCTCCCTGGGTTCCGCTCCCGGTATGGGCAGCTGTGCCTGTTTCCCCGTGGCTGTCGGATATTGTTACCGGTGTGCCTATGCTTATTTTGGGGAAAAGTTCTTCAACATCCCGGTTATACATTCTTATACAGCCCTTTGATATAAATTTTCCAATGGATGACGGGTTGTTGGTTCCGTGGATTCCGTAATTGCCTCCGGGTATGCTGAGCCCCATCCAGCGGGTCCCCAAAATGTTTCCGGGGTTCATTATTTTGTTTATGACCTTGTAGTTCCCCAGTGGGGTCTGGGTTGAGGCTTTTCCTACAGCTACAGGATATGTTTTAACCAGGTTGCTTCCTGTGAAATGCTGGAGTTTTCGGGACGACCTCATTATTACCAGATGGCTTCCGGCCTCCAGTATTTTATTGTCATCTGCCAAACTTATCACCCCTTAAAAGCATTATTAAAATAATCTATTAATTGGCTAAGTTTGATGTGATTAATAGCTTAAGAGGTTAAAACGATGTGCTGTGTATAAAAAATAATAATGCGCTCTCTATGGTGGAAATATTGAATAAAAAAAGGGAAAAATTACTGTAAGTAGTATTATATTTTTTGAAAATCTTTTCATAATGTATGCGGGGGGCTTACAATGAAGATAAAAGCCAGGGCTAAAATAAATCTGACTCTTGATGTAATGGGCACCCGTTCCGATGGTTATCATGAAATACTAACCATTATGCAGGCATTGGAACTGCATGACAAGCTGGAAGTGGAAACCAATCCGGATGGACTTATAGAGGTGGAGTGCAGTCATCCGGATGTACCGTCAGGAAAGGAAAATCTTGTTTTCAAGGCAGCTGATATCCTTCGAAAAGAATATGGCTGCTCAATGGGTGCAAAAATATCCATTAGGAAGCATATACCGGTGGCGGCAGGCCTGGCTGGGGGGTCTGCTGATGCGGCTGCCGTGTTAAAGGCTTTAAACCGTTTATGGGATTTAAATGCCAGTGAAAGTGAACTCCAAAAAGTTGGAGAAAAGATAGGGTCTGATATACCGTTTTGCATTACAGGGGGAACAGCTCTGGCAAGGGGAAGGGGAGAGTTGCTGACGCCCCTGCCGTCCTTTTCAGACATCGGAGTTGTAGTGGTAAAGCCCCCCTTCAGTGTTTCCACGGCAAAGGTGTACAGCATGATTGACAATTTTCCGGGAAACTCCGGCCCTGATCTTCGGGAAGTTGTTCAGGCCATTGAAAATAGGGATTATAAAGCGGTGGCCGGTATGATGAACAATGCGTTGGAGAGGGTAACCACATATCTTCACCCGGAAATACTTGAAATTAAGGAGGCCCTTATCGGTGCCGGGGCTGCAGGTTCTCTAATGAGCGGAAGCGGCCCTGCGGTTTTTGGACTGTGCAGGGATCCGGAGGAGGCCCTTATTGTGGCTTCCCGCCTTGATTTGCCGGACTGCCGAATCATAGCTAATTTCACTGTGTGAACAATATATAAAGCGCCAAAAATGCAGGTGGCAGGGTCTACTTGCAGTGTTTACCGTGAGAGTTTACAATAGTACTGGAGTATAATGGTAGGGGGAATCGAAATGGAACAGCCCAGGTTAATCCCAATAAGGCTTGACAACTATAAGCCCTTAAGAGAAATGGTATTTGAATCACTGAGGGAAGCTATAATACAGGGCCGGTTAAAGCCTGGGGAGCGTTTAATGGAAATGCAGCTGGCCGATGAGATGGGAGTCAGCAGGACCCCGGTAAGAGAGGCCATCAGAAAACTGGAGCTGGAAGGTTTTGTTGTGATGATTCCCCGCAAAGGGGCATATGTATCTGGTATATCGGTAAAGGATATTGTAGATGTATTTGAGGTGAGGGCTGCCCTGGAGGCCCTGGCTGCGGGACTTGCGGCCGAAAGAATCACAGACGAGGAGCTTGAAGATTTGGAAAGGTCTCTCTTTCAGATTTCGGAGCTCAGTGACAAGGCTGATATAGACGCAATTGTTGAAACCGATACTAATTTTCACGAGCTTATTTACAGGGCCTGCCGCAATGAAAGGCTGGTCTCAATTATAACTCACCTTAAGGAGCAGATTCAGCGTTTTAGAACGACATCCCTTTCTCAGCCCGGACGTTCAAAGGATGCCCTGGGAGAACACCGGGCCATAGTTGAGGCAATAAGTGACCGTAATGTTGAAATGGCACAAAATCTGGCCAGGGAGCATATTGAAAATGCGGAACAAAGCCTTTTAAACGCATTGCGGGAGGCAAAGGAATAGATGATTGATGCGCTGGTTTTGGCTGGCAGCAGAAATGACGGACCCTTAAGGCAGTGTAGCTCCGTTCCCTACGAAGCCATGATCACTATAGGCCGAAAGGCCATGGTGGATTATGTCATTGATGCCTTGAGAGGATCCAGGCGTATAGGCAGGATAGTGGTGCTGGGTCCCCCTGGTGTTTCTGGTTTTTGTGACAGGGAAGATGTAATGGTTCTGTCCTCTGAAGGGGGCTTGCTGGAAAACCTGGCCAGAGGGGTAGACCAGCTTATTGACTCTGACAGGATATTGCTGGCCACCTGTGATATACCACTAATTACCCCCCAGGCTATTGAAGATTTTCTTGACAGGTGCGGCAGCAGGTCCGCCCAGATATACTATCCGGTGGTGCCCAGAGAAGTGGTGGAGAAAACCTATAGTAATGTACAAAGGACCTATGTGACTTTTAAAGAAGGAGAATTTACGGGGGGAAATCTTTTTCTTATTGATCCGGCTACGGTAAAAAGGTGTATGGAAACAGGCCAGCAGATTTTTGAAGCCCGAAAGAGCCCTGTGCGTCTCAGTAAATTAATCGGTATGTCCTTTATGTTAAAGTTTCTTTTAAAGATGGTTACTCTGGAGGAAGCGCAGGAGAAGGTGTCTGCCCTTCTCGGCGTTGAAGGCGTAGTGGTTGTGACTTCCTACCCTGAGGTAGGTGTAGACGTGGACAAACCAAGTGACCTTGAGCTGGTTAACAAGGTTTTGGAGCTTGCATAATATTTGAGTAGAGTCAGGGGGCGGTCCCTTGACTCATTGCTTTTATAGGATGAGCCAAGGAACCGTCCCTAAAAAGCGGGGGAGAAGGGTTGATAGAAAACATTTTTTCAGTAGAGCGGGTAAAAAAAGCCAGGAGTAGGATGAAAGATGTAATACACCTTACGCCGCTGGATTATTCCCATACATTCAGCAGGCTTACAGGGGCAAACCTGTTTCTTAAGCTGGAAAACATGCAAAAAACAGGCTCTTTTAAAATAAGGGGAGCTTACAATAAAATATCTGCCCTGACAGCCGCCGAGAAATCAAAAGGAGTAATAGCCGCCTCTGCAGGAAATCACGCCCAGGGGGTGGCCTATGCCGCATCAAAGTCCGGAATTAAAGCAACTATAGTTATGCCTGAGGGATCTCCAATCACAAAGGTAGTGGCCAGCAGAAACTATGGGGCCGAAGTTTTACTTTCCGGAAAGGATTACGATGAATCTTTTAAAAAGGCAAAGGAGATACAGGCGGTTACAGGGGCAACCTATATTCATGGCTTTGATGATCCACTGGTGATTACAGGCCAGGGAACCATAGGTCTTGAAATATTAGACCAACTGCCTTCCGTTGATGTGGTAGTGGCTCCTGCCGGAGGGGGAGGCCTTCTTGGAGGTATTTCCTATGTTCTAAAATCAATTAAACCCGGCATAAAGATATATGGTGTGCAGTCTGTAGGTGCCCCTGCAATATGCCATCAAAAAAAGACAGGGGAGAAATATACACTGCCTGCGGCAGGAACTTTGGCAGACGGTATAAATGTTGGCTGTCCTGGGGAAATTACCCTTGATTTGATAAGAAGGTATGTTGATGATGTGGTGCTTGTTGACGATGAGGAAATTTCCCAGACAATACTGATGCTTCTTGAAAGAAACAAGGTTGTCTCCGAGGGGGCAGGGGCGGCTGCCCTGGCTGCTGTTTTACACGGCAAAATAAAAGTGGAAGGCCTTAATGTTGTTGCGATTGTAAGCGGGGGAAACATCGATGTGAACATTCTTTCAACTATTATTGAAAGGGGCCTTGTAAAATCCGGCAGAAGGTTAAGAATTAGGACAATAATATCCGACAGGCCCGGAAGTCTCCAGAAAATTGTGTCGCTAGTTGCATCTCTGCAGGTGAATATAATTTCCATAATGCATGATCGCTCAAGGCTAAATGTCCCGATAAAACAGGCTGTGGTAGAGTTTGTTCTGGAAACAATAGACTGGGATCACGTGGAAAATGTGGTGGAAAGCCTTAAAAAGTCCGGATATGAACTTGAGATATTGTGAATTTTGTAGAATTTTTAAAAAAATCTTTCAGGAATATTTTTCATGTTAAACTGGAAAAATGAAGGAATTTTTTCTTCAATGGAGAATTGAAACAAAATCGCAATACTATTTTATGGAAGGTGGTGAGTGGGATTGGTCGTTACTGACGTAAGGGTGCGTAAAATTCTGACGGAAGGTAAGATGAAGGCAATCGTTTCGGTGACTCTTGATGATATGTTTGTAATACATGATGTCAAGGTGGTTGAAGGCCAAAACGGACTTTTTGTCGCCATGCCCAGCCGGAAAACTCCTGACGGGGAGTTCAGAGATATAGCGCATCCCATCACATCTTCTGCCCGGGAGGTTATACAGAACGCGGTGCTTCAGGCATATGAAGCAGCCATATAACAGAATAGACTTAACATAAGGGAGCTTAGGCTCTCTTTTTGTGTGAAAACTCAAAAAATAGTCAAATATAAAGGGAAATAACATTTCTTGTTGAATAAAATTGTTTGGTGTAAAAAATAATTGAAGGGCAGGACTGGGATAATGCAGTTGGCAACGGTTATCCTTGCTGCGGGTAAAGGGACAAGAATGAAGTCCGATCTGCCCAAAGTTTTGCATAAGGTGTGCGGTGTTCCCATGATCTGCCATGTTTTAAAGGTGGCAAGTGACATTGGTTCTGATAATGTTATTGCTGTGGTGGGCTTTGGCAGTGACAGGGTGGCTGAGGCAATAAAGGGGCAGGGGAAGGTTGTTTTACAACAGGAGCAACTTGGTACGGCACATGCTTTGCACCAGGCAGCTGACTCTTTAAAGGACTTTATGGGGGACATTCTTGTTTTATGCGGGGATACCCCGCTTGTTTCTGCACAAAGCCTTAAAAAAATGGTTGAGGAACACCGTAAAAGCGGTGCCTTTGCCACAGTTCTGACAACTGAACTGGATAACCCCACAGGCTACGGAAGGGTAATCAGGGATTCTGCCGGCAGAATGGAAAAAATAGTTGAGCAAAAAGACGCCTCTCCGGCAGAACTGCTGGTAAATGAAATTAATACAGGTATATATTGCTTTAAATCTGATGGACTTTTTCAATCCCTGGCTCAGATAAAGCCGGATAATGCACAGGGTGAGTATTACCTTCCCGACTTAATCGGGCTTTATGTGGCACAGAATAAAGTTGTGGCGGCGGTTCCGGGTGCGGACCCGGTTGAAATAATGGGAGTTAATGACCGCTGTCAGCTGGCTTATGCCCAGGAGGCCATGGGCCGAAAAATAAACCTGCAGCTAATGATGTCGGGAGTAACCATATTAGATCCTTCGGCAACATACATTGATGCCGGTGTTGCTATAGGCCGGGATACTGTTATCTACCCCGGCACTATCATACAGGGAGACACGGTAATAGGTGAGGGCTGTGCTATAGGGCCTTTTTCTCATATTATTTCAGCACGGATCAGTGATAATGTTACAGTGAGACAATCGGTTATAGAAGACAGTGATGTGGGCAGTGACAGCACTATAGGTCCATACTCATTTATAAGACCAGGCTGCGTGCTGGCAGGCAAGGTCAAGGTCGGGGACTTTGTGGAGCTCAAAAAAGTAAGGATTGGCCATGGAAGCAAGGTGCCGCACCTTAGCTATGTTGGGGATGCAGTACTTGGCGAAAAGGTTAATGTAGGCGCCGGAACAATCACCTGTAACTATGACGGAGAGAAAAAGTGGATGACTATCATAGAGGATAACGCCTTCATAGGCAGCAATGCAAATCTTATAGCCCCGGTTAATATAGGAAAAGGTGCCGTTATAGGAGCAGGGTCCACAATTACAAAGGATGTTCCGGAAGATGCTCTGGGGGTTACCAGAGATCTCCAGAAAATCATACCAAATTGGTCCCGTAGAAAAAAAGCCAATAAGACAGAGAAGTGAATTGAGAATTGGGAAGTGAGAAGTGAGTCCCACCTCCAACCCCCTCACCTCCCATCTCTCAAAATGGAGGTATAATTTAATGACTTCCCGCAGAAGGTTAAAAATTTTCACAGGTAATGCCAATCCCCGGCTGGCTGAAGAGATTGCCCAGTATTTGGGGGTTTCGGTGGGTTCGGCAAAGGTAAGCCGTTTCAGTGACGGTGAGGTTCAGGTTAAAATAAACGAAAGCGTTAGGGGAGCCGATGTATTTATAGTTCAGCCCACCAGTTCTCCCGTGAATGAGCATCTAATGGAGCTCCTGATTATGATTGATGCCGTCAGGAGGGCCTCGGCCAGAAGGATAACGGCTGTGCTTCCGTATTACGGGTACGCCCGCCAGGACCGCAAAACCAGGGCCAGAGACCCAATAACCGCAAAGCTTGTGGCAAATCTATTACATGCCAGCGGGGCCAGGCGGGTAATAACCATGGACCTTCATGCGGGGCAGATACAGGGATTTTTTGATATACCCGTTGATCACCTTCCCTGTGTTCCTATTTTGGCTCAGTATTTTATGCAGCAAAAAATAAATGACCTTGTAGTTGTGTCTCCTGATATTGGCGGTGTGACAAGAGCCCGGGACCTTGCCGAGCGCATTGGAGCGCCAATAGCCATAATAGACAAGCGCCGGCCTGAGCCCAATGTTGCCGAAGTTATGAATATAATAGGGGATATAAAGGGTCGCAATGTAATTATGATTGACGACATAATTGATACCGCCGGTACTATTACCCACGGTGCAAAGGCATTAAAGGACTGGGGTGCCGGGGATATTTACATTTGCTGCACTCATCCGGTATTGAGCGGGCCCGCCCTTAAGAGGCTGGAAGATTCACCGGCCAGGGAAATACTGGTAACCAATACTATACATGTTCCCCAGGAAAAAGTAATTTCTAAGATGAAGCTGCTGTCGGTGGCCCCCCTTCTGGGAGAAGCTATAATAAGGATACACGAGGACCTTAGCGTCAGTAAGCTATTTGATACTTAAATGCTCATAAGAGTTGATTTCCGGTCGGAATCCAGAAGACAGAATCCAGAATTCAGAATAGAAAAAAGATCTCCGAATTGGAGATCTTTTTTTATGAAAATAATATTACACCTGAAAGAGTTAAAGCAAACGGTGATATGGTTGCAAATCAATGCTATATACTATAAAGAAGAAAAACGGGGCTTTATGAAATGCCTGATTCATTCTGGCTTCTGAATTCTGAATTCTGGATTCCGCCGCTGGGACAGCGGCAACGCCCGCAGGGCGTTAACTAGTGCTGCTTTGTCTGGGTATCCGGGTTTTCTTCAGGATTTAATTCCGGATGAGGGATTTCCACAGGGGAAAAGTTGGTTTTGTCAGTTTCTGCTCGTTCAGTTTCTTCGGATTCATGAGTATGGGTGCAGCTGCACCTGTTTTCTTGCTGATTGCTATGGTCAATATCAGTTGAGTCCATTTCCTCCCTGCCCTGTTTTTCCCGCTTCAGCTTTTCAATGGACTGGTTGATGTTACGGCCCAGACCTTTTGTTTTCTGGATAGTGGTTTCCAGCAGCTGGCCGGTGTTTTCCCTGAAAAACCTGAATGTTTCCTGGAGGCCGCCATCCATTTTTACTATATTATCGATAGCTGAGTCCAGGCAGATTATTATTCTTGTGCCCAGGGTGCGGATATAATTAATATCCAAAAACGCGCCTCCCCTGAACAGGTTGTTTACCATGCCTCCTGAAAACTCGAGTCCTACAATATCACCTGTTTTCAGGTCAACATAATATTCCTCCACCACACCCAAAAGTGTTCCGCTCTCAGTAACAAGCCTGCACCCTGTAATGTTTACACGTTCTTTAAAAAGCTTCAGTATTTGCGGTAGGCTGGCCCCTTTTTCCACCCTGTTGCCTCGATCTATGGTTACAACATCTTCTCCTATTCTGTGTACCTTGCTGAATGGAACGAATTTTTGCTCTCTAAACCAACCTTTTTGCTCTATTATGAGGGCGGCCACATTTTTGGAGGCCGGGTCTATAACCAGTCCTCCCACAGACCCGATTTGTTCGCCTTCCTCCAGGCTCACCACATTCATGCCCAGAAACTGTTTGCTTTTACGCACTATTCCTGACCCCCCTTCAAATTTTTAGAGGTATAACAGATCGGTCTCGACAGGTTCTATAAATATTGCTATGCTCAGTAATCGTTTTATATGACAAATAAAGGGAAATACTAATAAAAAATTACTAATCGCTTTACAAGCTCAAGTGTCAATGTGTTTCTAAAAAGGCAGAATACTAATGGAGGTGTAAAACAATGACTGAACACAACCTAAGCGCATCTGTTCGCAGAAATATGGCGAAAAGTTATCGCAAAGACCTTTTGTCCCGTGGCATGGTGCCTGCCGTTGTTTATGGCAAAACAGTGGGAAACGTGCCACTGGAGATCGGTTTAAAGGATTTAGAAAGGGCGCTGCACTCGGGGAAGAATACCATTATTAACCTGGCGGTTTCGGGAAACGGCGGTCCATACAAGGTTATGGTTAAAGACCTGCAGTATGATCCTCTCAGGAAGGGATTAATACATGCAGATTTCCAGCAAATATCCTTAAAGGACAGGATTAACACCTCGGTGGATGTTGTGTTGACCGGTGAGGCTGAAGGCGGGCTGGCCAGGGTTGTTATGCGCAGCCTGGATATTTCATGCCTGCCAACAAATATACCTGATAATATTACAGTTGATGTTTCAGGAATGAGCCCGGGGGGTAGTATTACTGTGGGTGATCTCGACATTCCTGAGGGGATCAGGGTTCTTGCTGAGCCTGATGTTACTGTTGTGACGGTTATGGCTCCTGACAGGGAGGTGCCTGTAGCGGCAGAGGCCGGGAATGCTGACGCTGAGGGGGATGCAGACTTAAATACCGGTAATAAATAAAGATATCTCTTTAGAAAGGCAATATTCACCATTATAGAGCACCCCGCATATTTTGGTAACACATATAAAAAAGGGGGCAATGTGATGGCTGATAAAAAAGATAAAAAAACTAAGGCAAGGCCAGAGGGCGTAGATGTATCCGGATATATGCCGCCGGGTCCTGTTTCGCCTTTCCCGCCGGTCAAGCCGCCCTATGAACCGCCGGTGGCTCCACATCCACCTGGGTACTGCCCGAGTGACCATTCGCACATGGACATGAAGGATACTTTGGCATGCAAGCTTATGAAGCTCATGGGGCAGCAGGTAACAGTATATTTAATGGGTGCGGGGCCTGCGGTCCAGACCGGCATACTTCACCATGTAGGGATGGACTATATCGAGCTTCATGTAATGACCGAGGCCGGGATGCGTGTTGTTTACTATCCGCTGAACGCAATATCGGCAATTACCCCGGGAGGCCCTATAGTTGCCGAAATGCCACCTCAAGATGTAATTCCTCCTCTGGTGGAGCCGCTATAAGAAAGATTCCCCCATTAAGGGGGTTTTTTTTTGGGGGAATCGGGAATTGGGAATTAGGAATTGGGGGCGATTAAGCCGTGAATTCTGATATTCCTACCGCTGTGAACGCCTACAGAGGAATATCACAACATGTGCTGATGACACCAGCTAAAGACAATGTTAGATCAGGGATTAGGAGTGTATTGTCGAAATGTAGTAAATATATTTTATTCCCAATTCCCAATTCCTGACCCGTGAATATTTAATGCTATAGAGTTAGGGGCGGCAGCCCCTTGAAAAGTCTATTGGTTTGGGGGTAAAATAGGCCTGGTTGATAAATGTAACGCAAGGTGTTGATTACATGTTCTTGGTAGCTGGACTGGGTAACCCTGGGAGGGAATATGCCAATACCCGGCACAACATGGGCTTTATGGTGGTGGACCTGCTGGCAAAAAAGCTGGGGGCTTCCGTTGAAAAACCCCTTTTTAAGTCCTTTACGGGGCGGGCAATGGTATCGGGGAAAACTGTAATACTGGCAAAACCCCAAACCTATATGAATTTAAGCGGCAATTCGGTTGCAGCGCTGATGAACTGGTTTAAAATTCCCGTGTCTGGTCTTATAGTTGTTTATGATGACCTTGATTTGCTCCCCGGTAAAATAAGAATAAGACCTCAGGGGGGGCATGGAGGGCATAGAGGGATGGAGTCCATTATAGGCATGCTGGGCGGTGGAGGCTTTCCCAGGGTAAGGGTTGGTATCGGCAGGCCCCAGATAAGCGGTTTTGAGGTCTCTGACTGGGTATTGGGAAGGCTTACCGATGAGGAGGAAAAGCTGAGCCGGGAAGCCTTGGAAAAAGCGGCCGAGGCGGTGATCGCCATTATAGCCGGGGGTGTGGAGCTGGCCATGAACCGGTATAACAGGTAATTGTATATAATTTATTACTTTTTGTTAAATATATAGGGGAAAGACAATTGCTATTCTGACTTAAGCCGCTTTAGCGCGTTTCATGGGGTATGACAAATGTTTTCGGTGTATATACTGCCGGCGGCATTATTGGCGGCCGCTTTTTCTTTGGGGATTAACCTCCTTATCAGATGGGCCGGGCATGCCGGGATAGTATACTGGGGGCCGATATTTGAAGAACTGTTAAAGACAGGTTTTGCCCTTTTTTTTAATACATCTGTTCCCGGAACCCATATTTTGTTCGGGGTGCTGGAGGCCGCCGGTGAATGCCTGTGGGGGAAAAATATGAGAGTGCCGGCCTTATTAAGTGGAATTGCGGCTCACTCTGTCTTTGGATTAATCACCTTTTATATTATTAAGTCGGGATATAATGTGATAGTGGCTGTAACTATTGCCGCAGCGGTTCATATACTGTGGAACGGGGCGGTGTTAAAAATTTCCGGGGCAAAGACATCCGGAAAGGTATAATCATCCCTGACAGGAGGATGATTGATTGCGAAGGGTATATATTCTGTGCAGTTGCTGCGAAGAAATAATCGGAGTGGCCCGGGAATGTCATGAAAGTCCTGAATGCTTGACGCCTGAATGCCCTGAAGATATAATTATGGCAGGTAGCGGGGCTGGCTCCCTTTATTATCAGTGCCTGTGCGATGATTGCCGGGAGTCCCTTTATGGGGATCCCGGAAGGGTTTGCTCTGCCTATTATCTTCTGCATTAATTATATTGTGTAGGAGAGCTTTAGTTCTCACTAAAGCTCTTTTCGTCGTGCTTTTTTAGTTATGCCAACTAATGACAAATATAGGATTACCTAGGAGATTGTTATGCGAGGAATACTGGCCCCCCTGAAAAGGATGAATGAATACAGAAGCATATTAAAGGGCCTTGATAAAAAAATAAGGCAGCAAATAGTTTTCGGGCTTTCCGGTTCTCAAAAGGCCTATGTTGCCGCGGGAGTAGTAGAACATACACATGGCCCGGTTCTCATTATTACTCCGGGAGAACATGAAGCCACAACAATGGCTGATGACCTGTCAAGCCTTTTGCCGGATAAAAAAATTCTTCAGTTTCCTGCATTGCAACTGCTTCCCTATCAAATACTTGCTCTTGGCAGGGAGGCTGTGGGTGAGAGGCTAAAAGTATTGGAAGCCCTTGCAAACAGCGAGCCCGCAGTTATCGTTGCTACAGTGGAGGCCTATATAAGGCGTCTTACACCTCCTGATACTTTTTTTTCAAAAAAGATTTCAATTTCGGTGGGGGGTATTGTTGATCCGGAAGAGATAAAGCTTATGCTGGTTGATATGGGCTATGAGCGGTCTGATCTTGTTGAAGGAAAGGGGCAGTTCAGCGCCAGGGGAGGTATACTGGATGTTTTTCCTATGACCTCTGACAATCCGATCCGCATAGAGTTCTTTGATGACGAGGTTGATTCAATAAGGGTTTTTGATGTGGATACCCAGCGGTCAGTTGATAATCTTTCGGGGGTTGTCATTTTACCTGCTGTGGAACTGGTTGTTGATGAAAAAGTCCGTGCCGCTTCCCTTGAAAGAATAGAAAAAGAATTCAGCGCCCAGTCAAAAAAGCTGAACAAATCCGGAAGTCCCGACGCTATCAGAACGCTCAGGGCAATTTACGAAGAAACAGTGGAAAAGATAGGGTCAGGAATATATTATCCCGGGATGGAGCAGTTTCTGCCATATTTCTACCCTCAGCCGGTGACCATAGCGGATTACCTGCCTGCCGACTGCATAGCGCTAATAGACGAGCCCCAGAGGATAAAGGAATTAACGGAGGTTATTCACAAGGAGAGGACAGAAACATATACCGACCTTCTTTCCAAGGGGAAAATACTGCCCGGACAGTACAGCGGGTATATCCAGTGGGAAGACATGTTGAGGTCTTTTAGCAGGATGCTGTGTGTAAATGTTTCTTTTCTGCCCCGGCAGCCCCAGCATATAAGTCCTGGGAACCTTATAAATTTTCCTGCAAAAGGAATGCACGCCTTCCTGGGAAGAATGGACATCATTACTGAAGAGGTGTCAAGCTGGAAGCGTTCCGGCTATTCCGTCGCCATTCTGGCGGGGACTGCCGATCAGGCCAGGCAGCTTTTGGGCGTAATGAAAGACTCCAAAATAGACGCATACATGGCAGACAGAATAGAAGATGACATTGTCCAGGGAAATGTTGTTATTACCGCTGACAGACTTTCCGGGGGATTTGAGCTTCCTACCGGAAAGCTGGCAGTTATTACCGTACCGGAGCTGTTTGGAAGGCAGAAGAGGGCAAGGTCCAGGGAACGTTCAGCCAGCCGCCTGGAACCCTTTACCGACTTAAAAACAGGAGATTTCGTTGTTCATATAAACCATGGCATAGGCCGTTACACCGGTATAGAGAAGCTGGATATCGGGGGTCTCAAAAAAGATTACCTCGCCATTAAATACGCGGGGGAAGACAAACTATACGTTCCCACAGACCAGGTGGGGCTTATCCAAAAATATCTCGGAGGGGAAGCGGACACACCCAGGCTCTCAAAGCTTGGTGGGGCTGAGTGGAACAGGGTTAAGGGAAGGGTAAAAGAGGCTGTAAGAGAAATGGCACAGGAGCTTATCGCTCTTTACGCCGCCAGGGAGAGTACTCCGGGGTATGCATTCAGCCCTGATACCGTTTGGCAGAAAGAATTTGAAGCTGCCTTCCCCTACGAGGAGACTCCCGATCAACTTAGGGCCATCGAGGAAGCAAAAAGGGACATGGAGCGGGGCAGGCCCATGGACCGGCTTTTATGTGGGGATGTTGGCTACGGAAAGACAGAGGTAGCCCTAAGGGCTGCCTTTAAAGCCGTTATGGACGGCAGGCAGGTGGCGGTGCTGGTTCCCACCACCATACTGGCGCAGCAGCACTTTAATACTTTCAGGGAGAGGTTCGCTCCCTATCCTATAAGTATAGAAATGTTAAGCCGCTTCCGCACAGCCAGGGAACAGAAAAAAATACTGCATGACCTTTCTCTTGGCAAGCTTGATATTGTTATAGGGACCCACAGGCTGGTTCAGGAGGATGTTAAGTTTAAAAACCTTGGGCTTTTGGTGGTTGATGAGGAGCAGAGGTTTGGAGTCTCGCACAAGGAGCGGCTAAAAATGATGAAGCACAATGTCGATGTGCTGACACTAACCGCAACACCCATACCCCGTACTCTGCACATGTCCCTGGTGGGGGTCAGGGACACAAGCCTTTTGGAAACCCCTCCGGAAAACCGTTTTCCCGTGCAGACCTATGTGCTGGAGGAAGACCCCTCAATGATTAGAGAGGCAATATACAGGGAAATCAGCAGGGGGGGGCAGGTATTTTTCGTACACAACAGGATAATAGACCTGGATAAAGTTACCGGATGGCTGCAGGGGCTTGTTCCTGAAGCCCGGCTGGGGATTGCACACGGTCAGATGAGGGAAGATGAGCTGGAACAGATAATGATGGATTTTATGGACGGCCAATATGATGTCCTTGTATGCACCACCATAATAGAGAGCGGCCTGGATATTCCCAATGTAAACACTCTTATTGTCAAGGACGCCAATAATATGGGGCTGTCCCAGCTTTATCAGCTAAGGGGCAGGGTAGGCCGCTCAAACCGGATTGCTTATGCTTACTTCACATATAGGCGAGACCGTATTTTAAGTGAAGTGGCGGAAAAGAGACTTGCGGCAATAAGGGAGTTCACCGCCTTCGGATCAGGCTATAAGATTGCCATGAGGGACCTGGAAATAAGGGGTGCGGGAAATCTTCTCGGGGCCGAGCAGCACGGCCATATAGATGCCGTGGGATTTGACATGTACTGCCGCCTCCTGGAAGAGGCAGTGAGGGAGGCTATGGGAGAAGAACAGGCCGGCCCTGTGGAGACTTCTGTTGAATTGCCGGTTGAAGCCTATATTCCTGACGCTTATGTGCCGGATTCCAACCAGAAGGTGGAGATATATAAGCGAATGGCAGGATTTAGGGAAGAAATGCTACTGGAAGACCTGGCCGAAGAAATGGTTGATCGCTTCGGCGATTTGCCTCTTCCTGTTCAAAGGCTTTTAAGGGTTGCCAGGATCAGGACTCTGGCCGGGAGAATTAGAATAAAGAATATAGCAGGCCAGCCGGGCTTCTACAGGCTTCAGTTTGCTCCCGGACATCCCCTGACGGGCGATAAGCTTGTCAGAATAGGGCAGGATTACAGGAACAGGGTAAAATTTTCAGCCCAGGGGGAGGATTTTGAAATAAGGTTAAAATCCCCGGGATATGAGGAGAACCCGGAATACTATCTGGAAGAGCTGGAACTTTTTATTAAGGAGCTGGCTTCATAGCGGGTTTATCCACAGGTGTCAAATTTCGTCAAAACACCCTTACCTTTTTTATTGCGGTTTTTGGCGAAGAACATTATAATCTTCCTTATATGGGAGGGATGGTTTTGTTAAAAATGCTAACTAGAACACTGGTGCTGCTCATGGTATTTATTATGTTGATAGTGGCGTCCGGCTGCGGTAAAAAAGAAGTTGTAGCCACTGTTAACGGGGAGAGCATTACCAGGGACCAGCTGGACGAAATGGTTGCCGATATGAAAAAGTACTACAAGTCCCAGGGCTTGGACCTTGATCTTAATAAAGATTCCGGGATGACTGACATGATTAACTCAATGACAATGGAGCAGCTTATTACTCAAACCCTTTTGCTTCAGGAAGCGAAGAAAATGGGTATTCAGGTCAGTAAGGAAGAAGTAGACAAGGAAATTGCCAAGTACAAAGAAACAATGACCGAAGAAAAATTTAAAAATTTTCTTGAGGATAACAAGCTGACAGAAGCCAGGCTAAATCAACTGATAGAAAGAGATTTGATTATTCAGGGGCTTCAAAAAAAGCTTCTTGAAGATGTAAAGCCGGCCACTGAGGCCCAGGCCAGAGAGTATTATGATAAAAACAAAAAAGAATTTGTAGTGCCCGTTAGCTACCAGGTAAGGCACATCCTGGCCTCATCGGTAGGTGGCGAACAGGAAAAGGACAAGCTGGACCTTGAGGCCAAAACGAAAATACAGGCAGTGCTGGAACAGCTGAAACAGGGCAAAGACTTTGCCGCTCTTGCCAAAGAAAAGTCCGAGGATCCCGGGACCGCTTCGCAGGGGGGTTCCTTTACCTTTAGCCCGGGAGAGGCAGTGGAGGAGTTTGAGCTTGCCTCAAAGGCTCTGAAACCTGGAGAATATACAACAGAGCCGGTTAAAACAACTTACGGCTACCATGTAATTAAAATGGAAAAAATAACTCCTGAAAAACAAAAATCCTTTGAGGAAGTCAAAGAGGAAATAATTGAAACCCTGTCTGGCGATGCCAAGCAGGAGAAGGTAGACAAATTTATCGAAGACGTAAAGAATAAGGCCGAAATAGTAAATAAGCTTGAAAAGGCCGAAGATAAAAAATCCCAGAATGAGGAAGGCAAAAATACCGAGAACCAGAAATAAACTCGAATAATGAAAAAAAATAAAGGTCATTGGTAAAAAATGAATAATTCTTTTCCTCCTGTTATATACTATCTGTGAAAGTTAATTCGCGAAGTTTATGTAGATAAAGGAGGGAAGGGTGAATAGATGAAAGCAACCGGTATCGTTCGCCGTATTGATGATTTAGGCAGAGTAGTTATTCCAAAGGAAATCAGGAGAACTTTACGCATACGTGAAGGGGACCCTCTGGAAATCTTCGTAGACCGGGAGGGTGAGGTAATCCTTAAAAAGTATTCCCCTATAGGAGAGCTTGGGGACTTTGCCAAGGAATATGCCGATTCCCTTCATGAAGCGCTTGGTCATATCGCCTGCATTGCGGACAGGGATACAATAATAGCAGTAGCCGGGGCCCCTAAAAAGGAGTTTATAAATAAGGCCATAGGGCCGGCTGTCGAAAAAGTGATGGAAGAAAGAAAGGCAGTCGTAATTAACAATCCCGGTAAAGATCCCCAGTGCAAAGAGGGTATTATTGTTGAGGACGGTGACTGCAAGTACTCCGCTGAGGTTATAGCTCCCATAATAGCAGAGGGTGACCCTATAGGGGCGGTTATTTTAGCTTCTAAGGAAAATGACGTTAAAATGGGAGAAATGGAACTCAAGCTGGCTGAGACTGCCGCAGGTTTTTTGGCCAAGCAAATGGAACAATAACTGTGGTAAGGGTTGTTATAAGAGAGGCACCTTTGGGCTGTTGGCACCTATTCGGGTCAACAGTCTTTTATTTTTGGGAATTTTGTTTTTAATCCTGCCTGATAATGTCTTCCAAAAGCTTTTTCCCAAGCTTAGAAGCTAAATCCAATATTTTCTCGTTCTTTTCCTTCTCAGTAAGAGAAGGGCTTTTTTTGATTTCTTCAATTTTTTTAATAGTTTCCAGTCGTAAATTATCCATTTATTACCTCCTGAAATTATTCTATATGCAACTACAATTATATTCAATATGTTTTCATGCACGTATTTGCTGCATAGAGACATCAATATCCCGCTTTCGGCAAATTATAGGTGTATATGTTATAATAGACGGGATAATAATGGTAAAAATCTGGAGGTTTTACGTTGGGCAATAAGATTATTATTGTAGGGCTTGGCCCGGGAGATCCCGGGATGCTCACGATGTCTGCAATGAAAATCCTTAGCGGGAGTCAAAATATATGGCTTCGTACAGAAATTCACCCGGTGGTCGGATGGATTAAGGAAGAGGGGATTTCTTTTAGAACCTTTGACTACATATACGGTGAAGAAGATAATTTTCAGGAGGTTTATCAAAGGATTTCCAGGGAAATTATCTCTCTGGCGAGTAAAGGCGATGTGGTTTACGGGGTGCCGGGCCATCCCATGGTAGCAGAGGAATCTGTTGAATTAATACTGGATAGGGCTAAAAGCGAATCTATTCCCGTGGAGGTTGTCCCGGGTATGAGTTTTCTTGATTCTCTTTTTAAATCGCTTAAAATAAACCCTGCCAGGGGTTTTCACATTATAGACGGGCTAAGAATGGAAGAAGAGCGCCCGGACCCGCAGGTTGGAACCGTGGTTACCCAGGCGTACAGCAGGCTGGTTTTGTCTGATATAAAGCTGTCACTTATGGAGTACTACCCCGATGAGCATATTGTGACAGTAATTACTGCCGCCGGTGTCCCGGGAGAAGAAAATGTGGTGGAATGCCCTCTTTATGATTTGGACAGGGTTGATGTGGTTAATCACCTTACAAGTATATACCTGCCACCATATAAGGCATTAGAAGGCCCGGTCCGCTGCTTTTACCCACTGGACCCTTTGGTGGAGGTTATGGAGCGCTTAAGGGGTGAAAATGGCTGTCCCTGGGACAGGGAGCAGGATCATCTTTCTTTAAGAAAATATTTGATCGAAGAGGCCTATGAAGTCACCGATGCCCTGGAAAGGCAAGAAATGTATAATATTTGTGAAGAATTGGGAGACTTATTACTACAGATAGTTTTCCATGCTCAGATCGCCTCTGAAAACGCGCATTTTAACGTCAACGATGTAATCAGAAACATAACTGAAAAAATGATAAGGCGCCACCCCCATGTCTTTGGCGATGTAAAGGTGGAAAACAGTGAAGAGGTGCTGGTAAATTGGGCGGCAATAAAAAACAGAGAAAAAGGTACGCAGAAAGTTGAAAGCGTTCTAGGAGGAATCCCGGTATTTTTACCTTCTTTAATGAGGGCTCAAAGAATACAGGAAGCTGCGGCCAAGGTTGGGTTTGACTGGCCTGATTACCAGGGGGCCTTGCAAAAAATATATGAGGAACTATCTGAAATCAGGGAGGCAATTACAAGCGGCAGCGGTTCCCAGAAAGAAGATGAGCTTGGTGATGTTCTTTTCTCTGTAATAAACCTGTCACGCCTTATAGACATCGATGCCGAGGTTGCCCTTGCAAAAACAATAAATAAGTTTTTACAAAGGTTTAAGTATATTGAGCAAAAAGCATGTGAATCTGGACGGGCTCTGGCCGATTGCAGCCTCGATGAAATGGATTTTTGGTGGGAAGAGGTAAAAAAGCAGAAAAAAGTATAAAAATACAGGAATTATTTTCTTGCTGGGAGGAAATAAGAGAAAAATAGCGAATAGTAACTCCATCAACAGGTTAAAATTTAAGGGAGGGTATTTATGAACAAGGCTGATCTCGTTTCAAAGGTTGCAGAAAAAACCGATTTCACCAAAAAGGATGCTGAAAAAGCTGTGTCTGCAGTGCTGGCCAGCATTGAAGAAGCTCTTTCCGGTGGTGAGAAGGTGCAACTGGTTGGCTTTGGCACTTTCGAAATCAGGCAAAGAGCAGCCCGTAAAGGCCGTAACCCGCAAACCGGTCAGGAAATCAACATTGCTGCTGCCAAAGTTCCCGTGTTCAAGGCTGGAAAAGCTCTGCGCGAAAGCGTTAGCTAGAAAGATTCTCACAAAGTCGTTTTTGATTAGTTTTAATATTTTTAATGTTGTAAGGTTTCTCATAATCCACGCTCTTTGTGTGGATTTTATTTTTCCAAATTCACGTGGCCTTTTTCTGACGTCTGATGTCTTACGTCAGACGACCATTTTTTACGGGGTGGCGGCTTTATGAGGCTGGATAAATTTTTAAAGGTATCAAGGGTAATTAAGCGCCGGACAATATCCAAGGAAGTTTGTGATGGAGGACAGGTAACTGTAAACGGCCGTGCTGCCAAGGCCGGGCTTGAGGTAAAGCCGGGAGACAGGGTGGAAATTAGCCTTGGTGAGAAGGTTATCAGGTTTGAGATACTGGAAGTAAGGGATAACGTTCCTGCCAGAGACGCTTCGGGATTATACAGGATAATAGAATAAGCATTTGAGCCTAGAGGACTGTTATTACAGGTCGGGAGACAGGAGACAGAAGTCAGGAGACAGGAGTTTCATATGCCCGGCTTTGATGTGACAAAAAAAAGATCTCCACACTGGAGATCTTTTTTATTTATATAAACCAAAAAAACGGTGAAAGAATCATTAACTACAATAAAATCAAAGATATGTTTAAAAAACCGGCTAAAAATAGCCAGAATCGGATTTGCCATAAGATGCTATAATAAACAAAAAATGGCAATGAGGTGATTTCAGTGGATTTTATGCATCAGTACCACTTTATTGAAAAAATAAATCTCATTAACAGAAGAGAACCCCCGGAGCTTAATCCAGGAAAGAAGGAAACTGCGTTATTGGAGGGGGGTGAGGACCGAATCAGGCAAAGCGGTCGTCCACGACGAATTAATAACCTGGCCAGGGGGCCTTAAAACGATAGATCAGCCTAACGCCGATGTGGCAAAGAGAAAAGCACGGACGCTTGGTCCTTAAAAATCAACATGAATCTCTTACAAGCCCCTCGGGAATTGGCTGGAATAAAGAAGATTGCTGGAAATCCGGAACAGGATAAATTAGGACATTTAACCTGGTGGTGCGGTTTATGTCCGAGGGGGCCCCGCTTATTTGACTGTGCCCGGATATCCTGACAATCAGAAAATCTATGCAATCCATGGGTGCAGGTTAACCCGAAACATTATTGAGGGAGCATGACATGGCGCTGAATGGCGTCGCTCCAGCCCATGGTTTGGCTAATAACTGCATAATATTAAAACTCCCGGCAAAAATAAGTTCATAAAATAATACCGGGGGTTTGTAGCGTGAAAAATAAACTATTAATGTCAATCGTTGTTATCTGTACATTATTATTCGTTTTTTCGTGTGCCAGGGAGCCGCAAAGAAGGCCGGGGGGGCTTGGGGCTGAGCCTACTATAAGTCTTTATGACAATAAAACCGGTGAGAAAAAAAGTATTAAGCTTGAAGAATATCTTACGGGAGTGGTTGCTGCTGAAATGGCCCCTGACTGGCCTATAAATGCCCTGGCCGCTCAGGCTATTATTGCCCGGACTTTTACCATGGAAAACATTAAGGCAGGCCGTATTAAAAAATTACACGGCACCGATGCTTCCACCAGTGTGGAAGAATTTCAGGCATATGATCCCAGCCGGATAAATGATAATGTCCGTAAGGCTGTGCAAATGACCAGGGGAAAGGTTGTATTGCATAACGGCCAATATATAAAGGGTTGGTTTTCCGCCTGTGACGGAGGTATTGAGGCATCTGCAAAAGAAGGCCTTAACTGGGTCAAGACTCCCACACCTTACGTGAACGCCGGGGTTGAGGATAACTGCCTTTCTATTACTGTTCCTGAAAATAAATCGTGGAGGGCTGAAATACCACTGGAACAAGCCAGGGTGGCTGTTAAGCAAATAACGGGGAGTGATCCCGGTACTATAAATAGTGCGCAAATTACGGAAAAAGGTCCTTCAGGCAGGGCTGAAAAAATTAAGTTGGGCAATGCGGTGGTCGGAGGGCCGGCGCTAAGGCTTGCTTTGGGTAGCGAGAAAGTGAGGTCAATGCTTCTTGACAGCATAGCTATTCAGGGAGGCAATCTGGTAATGACAGGCAAAGGCTTTGGCCACGGAGTGGGAATGTGCCAGTGGGGCGCCCGGCTCATGGCTACACAGGGTAAGTCGCCTGAGGATATAGTAAAATTTTATTTTAAGAACGTAGAGGTAACCCAAATGTGGAAGTAAACTATAAGATAAAACCTTCAAGGGCGGGATATAACCCGCCCTTTTGTTTTCGCCTGGAACAGTGCAACGACCAAGATTGTTTTTTAACTTTTACCATGTTTTATTTCATTAATTATTAAAGTGATGAATATATATGTAAATGGAAACCGATAGTTAAGGGAGGGGACTCAGTGGACCAGCGCACAAACCAAAAGCTTACGCTTGTTGACAGGAAACAGCTGGAGCTTGAAGGGGTCCGTCATGTGGGTAGCTTCGACGAGCGTGAAATAATCCTGGACACCAACATGGGTGCTCTTTTCCTTAAAGGTGAAGGTTTACATATAAGTAAGCTGAACCTTGATGAAGGAACGCTCAGTGTTGAGGGTTATATAAATTCTCTGGAATATAAAGATAGTAAATCAGCCAGGGGAAGAGGGAAAAACATGCTGAGCCGGATAATGAGGTAGGGGTTATTACTTGTTTGAAAAACCAAGCGCTCCGGCGCTTTTTTTGATAGGAGGTTATTTTATTGCCCCTTGCCGAGCAGATAGCGGTGTTTTTATGGACTCTGGCCATTGGAATGATGGCCGGTTTGTGTTATGTGGTTTACAGGGTAATAAGCGACATTTTGAACCTTAAAAAAATAGGAACCTATGCTGGAGATATTTTTTTTTGGATATTACTTACTATAATTTCTTTTGCGGTTCTTCTTCGGGCTAATTACGGAGAATTGAGGCTATATGTTTTTATAGGTCTTTTCCTGGGGGCTTTTTTGTTTACAAAGCTCCTTGGTGGATATTTTTACAGAATTATGAAATGGCTGTTCTGGGCTATGGGCAGAGTATTAAGCTTTTTAGCCATGCTTTTTTTATATGCCTGGAGAGCTCTGACTTTTCCGTTCAGAATTGTTTTTATTATAATTGTTTTTCCCGTCAGGCTTTTGGGGAGGCTTTTGGGTGGAGTAGGAAGATTTACAGGGAAAATTGCAGGTAATTCTTACGCCCGGGGAAGGGCTAAGGTTGCCGGTATTTCTTCTCGTATCTTTAGAAAACTTATTAAGAGAAGGTAGCCAAAGCCTTATTATATCTACAACAAGGAGAATGCCATATATTGTAGCTTGGCCTCACAGATGGAAGGACTGTATAATAGTACAAGGGTTCCCATACAAGGGAGCCTTTATTAATTTATGGCCGAGTCCCCGGCACAGCCGGGGTACGGGGGAAAATACATCTTATTGGGGTGAATCCCATTTCAGTAGTCAGACGTTGGACGTCAGACGTCAGAATAGAAGGAATTTGATACTCAAATTCCCTAAAAAATTGACGACCTACTCCCTACGACCGACGACTGACCGGGTAGGGTACCCTCAACCCGAACCCTTCAGCTAACCTCGGAGGCCAGAGGAGGGAAATCAATTGAAAAGGATTTGTTTCAGACACAGAGCCGGCTTCCTTAAACTTGTTTTGTGCCTTGTTTTGCTATTCTCTTTTTCCGGACAGACACTGGCGGCAACTCATACTGTAAGGTCCGGAGAAAGCCTGTGGAAAATAGCTTCACATTACGGGATTTCCACCGGCAGTCTTAAAGCCGCCAATAATATTAAGGGTGATTCAATTTATCCCGGTCAAAAGCTTTATGTGCCGGAGAAGGGAAACGGGGTTTATACGGTAAGGCCTGGAGACACACTTTATATAATTGCTTCTCGCAACGGTATTCCTGTCAGTCAGTTAATGACGTTGAACGGTCTTAAAAGCTCTTTAATATACCCAGGACAACAGCTCAAGATAATGGCGACCTCCCCTGGCGGTAGCCTGAATTCGGCAGGGGTGAGCCGAGGGGGAGCGGAAAGGGGTGCCGTAGGGAACATATCCCCTTCTGAATTTGATTTGCTGGCCAGGATTATTACAGCGGAAGCTGATAACCAGAGCTTTGAGACAAAGGTTGCTGTTGGGGCGGTTATTCTAAACAGGGTAAAAAGCGGCATTTTCCCTAATTCTATTAGCGGGGTGGTCAACCAGGTGGATGCCGGGGGGAAATATCAGTTTGAGCCGGTATTAAACGGGTGGATTAACAGACCCGCAAGTCCTTTGGCTATAAAGGCCGCCAGGGAAGCCCTCAACGGGGTGGACCCCACCGGAGGAGCCCTCTTTTTCTGGGAATCCTGGGTGAAAAACAAGTTCCTTAACTCCAGGCCTATTGCAAGGGTTATAGGAGCATTCACCTTCACATATTAGACTTACGGGTACTGCTTCCAGGTCGGAATTCAGAAGCCAGAATTCAGAATCCAGAATTTTTGCATGCATATATTCTGAAGGCAGGTCGAACGACCCTTACCCAGGAAATGCTTCATCATTCTGAGTTCTGGGTTCTGAGTTCTGAGTTCCGCTGCAATTGGGGACATTCCTGTCTATAAAGAATTTGCCCTGGCTTCAGCAGGTGTGTCCCCTTTCCTTGAACGACGGCAACGCCCACAGGGCGTTTTCTTTTTCTATGTATATTTTTCACATTAACTGGTTAAGAATATTTTTAAAGCCTGTAATTAATAATATTGATAGATATGTTGGATAGTGACACGGCCATTAAGGATTCCAAATAGGGAAGGGAGTGTTTTAATGAACTGCCAAATGTGCAATTCTCAGGCGGACACAGAAAACCAGGCCAGTTGCGGCGCCTTTTTATGCCGGGAATGCATCTCTTCGTGCGAGGAGAGGGAGGGCGATTGTATGGCCTGCAATGTGATAGAATAGTAGTAAGCTATGGGGTATTCCCGAATGGTCGGAGGGGCTAAAGGGTAGTACCTGCTGGTCGGAGATCTTCGCGTAATGCCCTCACGTCCTCTACGACCCTTAAAGAATGCATCTCCGGCACCTCCTACCATCAGGAAATACATCCCCGGCCCCTCCGACCAATAGGAAAGGCATTCACTATTGAATGACTTCATTCCTTTTGATAAAATAGACCGGAAATATAGGGGCGTCTGGTCCCTTAAGGGGTGAAGGGATAATGAAAGTTATAGGTATTTGCGGAAGCCTAAGAAAAAACGGCAATACTGAGTATTACCTGCGCTATACCCTTGACAGGCTGTCGGCCGAAGGTATTGAGACAGAGTATATTTCACTTATAAACAAGAATATAAAGCCATGTATGGGCTGTTACAGGTGTAAGGATATTCAAAAATGCATCCAGGAGGATGACTGTGCCCCTATCTTTGAAAAAATGTACGAGGCTGATGGAATTATAGTCGGTTCACCTGTTTATTACAGCTCTGTGGTTCCACAGCTAATGGCTCTTCTTGACAGGGCTGCCTTTTGCCTGAGGCAGAGTGGAAAATACTTTACCGGCAAGGTGGGAGCGCCAATCACGGTGGCCAGAAGGGCCGGTCACAACCTGGCCTTTGCCCAGCTCTTAATGTGGTATTACATAAATGAAATGATTATTCCGGGCAACATATACTGGAATGTGGCCACTGCCGGGGCAGCAGGGGCAAGAGACCCCGAGAACGACAAAGAGGCCCATGACATAATGGACCACTTTGCAAAGAATATGGCGTGGGTAATGAAAAAAATAAAATCATAATACCTAAAAGGCAGGGGTCAATCCCCTGCCTTTTTCGCCTGTGCCCTGTTATATGACCAGCTTGCTATTCCGCCTTCAAGGTTATATATATTGGTGTATCCTTTTTCTGTCAGAAGTTTCGCCGCTTCTGCGCTTCTCCTTCCTGACCTGCAGATAATTACCACTTTTTTATCTCTGGGAATTTCATTAATCCTCTTTTCAACCTGTCCCACCGGTATATTCACGGATCCCGGAATATACCCCGTTTCTTCAAGCTCAAAAGGCTCCCTTACATCAACAAGAACGATATCCTTTTCATTCTGTATCATCCCGTGCAGGGCACCGGCATTTACATTTTGGTATGATTTTTCGGCTTTTTGAGCGCACCCTGCAAGGAGAATTAAAATAACCAGTACTAATGCTGCCAGGTTACGGTGCCACATATTATGAAGTCTCCTTTCTGCAATCGGGACCGGAATATATAAAAGTATATCAAAAAAAAGCCCGCATAACACGGACTTTGTAAAATGGAAAGAGGAGGTCTGGCAATGTAATGAAAATGAATATCATTATCATGTATTTTATGCTATTTGGCCAATATGTCAATACCGTAAAAATTTCCTACAATCCCATATGGATTGTAAAAGTTCGTACTAGATCTTTTTTGTATGTTCTTCAGACAGCCCGGTGATTTGGAGCAAAGCCGGGCTGTCTGGCAAAACAAGGCCTTTAAATATTCCATGGGAGAAGTGACCGGAAAAAATACATCAATCTGTCTGCCATTTGGTCAGTGAGTGTAGAGTTGTTATTTGAAAGCCCCATTAAATGTGATTTCTTTATCTATATTGGCTGGCATGGAGGTTGCAAATTTTCATACTAACACATCTTGTGAAAGCAGTTTCAAATTTTTAATAAAAAGGGGGGAATGAAGGGTAGTAGGTTAATGATATGTGAAAGCATAGACAAATTAGTAAAAGTGGAGGGGTGTTAATAGTGAATAGCCAGCCAAAAACTGTGGGCCGTACAATCTTTTGGGGAATAGCCTCGCTGTTGCTGTATCTGGCAGTTTTTTTAAACCAGCAGGCCATAACTGATATTTTTACCCGCGGGGGAGTATTCGCTGCTCCTGTAATAATTACTGCACTTGCTTTCTCATTTGTTCACGGGGCTTTTGCCAATTATTTCATAGAAGCCATAGGCTTTAAGCCGGTTAGTAAGGGGGGGCAATGAGATGGGTTTTATAAAAGCATTTTTTAAGGGTAATTGCCTGTTATTCCTTGCATTCCTCGGGCTAATAGCAATACCGGGCATTAGTGAGGCGGCGGGGGAAATGCTAAGCGAGCAGGATGTTGTTAAGCAGTTTGTCAGCCTTGATTTAAAAAGTGTTCTTTTTCTTGTAGTCCTTGGCTTTCTTGGCGGGTTAATCAGTGGGTTTATTGGCTCCGGGGGGGCTTTTGTATTGACACCCGGCATGATGAGCCTTGGGGTGCCCGCAGCGGTTGCGGTGGCCAGTAATATGTGCCATAAGTTCCCAAAGGCGCTGGTTGGGGCCTATAAACGTTACAAATACGGACAGGTGGATATTAAGCTTGGTTTGATAATGGCGGTATCGGCCACGGTGGGAGTGCAGATAGGAATTAAGATTCAAAAACTGATTTTCGCAAAGTGGGGGGCCGCCGGTTCCAATCTGTATGTGAGCCTTGCCTTTGTCAGTATTCTGACTGTCCTGGGAATATATATATTTTCCGATGCCAGGAGGTCAATGAAGTCGAATCAGGAAGAAGCCACTTCAGGACTGGCGGAAAAAATTAAAAAATTGGTAATTGCACCCATGATACATTTTAAAACCGCCAATACAAAGGTTTCACTGTGGGTAACCGTTCCGGTTGGACTGGGCACCGGAATGCTGGCGGCCACAATTGCAGTGGGAGGATTTATAGGGGTGCCGGGAATGATATATGTTCTTGGTGTTCCCGCCATGATGGCAAGCGCCACCGAACTGGTCATAGCCTTTGCGATGGGGCTCACGGGTACTGTTACATGGGCCATGGGAGGCTTTGTGGATATAAGGATGGTTCTTATTATCATGGCCGGGTCCCTTATAGGAGTGCAGCTTGGAGCTGTGGGGACCACATATGTTAAGGAGTATATGATCAAACTGGTGATGTCTTCCATAATGCTGGTGGTGGCGGTAAGCAGGGGGTTTGCCATACCTGTATACCTGAAGCAGCTGGGGATAATTGAACTGGCTGGGGGAACGGCAGTAATGCTGAATAATATAAGCTTTGTAACAATGTGCGCTTCCCTTGCCCTGGGAGGAGTAATAATCATAGGCAGTATGCTGAAAAGAAAAAGAGAGCTCAGCATTGAAGCGGCTAAAAGTTCACAGCAGGTGTCAGTGCATGGTTAGGAGAAGCAAGTATACCGCCGGCGGGGTCTGTAATGGGGGAAAACATGGATGTCCCGCTGGTCCGGGGGATTGTGTATGTATGCCAACAAAACTGTAAGGGATATAATGGTGCCTATTGGAGAATATCCCGTTATTTATGAAAAAACCCCTGTGTCCGAGGCAATCCGTGTTATGCGTGATTCCTTTCACCAAAAAGACGGTACATGGCATGGATTTCAGTCGGTCCTTGTGGTTAACGGCAATGAAAAACTGGTAGGAATTCTTACGCTGAGGGGATTTTTAAAGGCATTTAAGATTCAGGCCATTTTGGACCATATTCTAAAGGGGGACCCTCTGGGGCTGTTCTTTATGCCTCGCTTTTACAGCGGACTGGAAATTCAGACAAGGGATATAATGAGGCCGCTGGAAATCGTGACGGTGGAGGCGGGCAGCAGTATATTTGATGCCATAGCAACAGTGGTCAGGGGAAAGGTAAACTCTTTACCTGTTTTTTCAGGGGCTGATCTGGTAGGGGTTGTAAGAACCATAGACCTGTTTTGGGCGGTTGGCGAGTGCCTGGACTGAGGAATAAGGGGTTGGGAGAAATGCCTGGAAGTAAGACTGCCGGGGATATCATGGTTCCTATAGGTGACTACTGTACAATACCTGAAAACGCGACCCTTCACGAGGCCATGAAGGAATTACGAAACTCCTTTCACCGGGACGGAAGGGCGTGGTACGGACATCGCAGTGTTATAGTTCTGGGGGAAAATGGAGAACTAGTAGGTGTTTTAAGCCTGAGGGGACTTCTGAGGGCGGCCGGGCTCAGGGAGTTGGATAATGACCCTAATTTTAAGGCCGAGTCCTGGGGTTGGTATTATGTGAACCGGCTCAGGACTGAGGCAAAGGTCAGGGTAAGGGATGTGATGAGGCCGCTGGCAGTGGCCACTGTTAATGAGGAGGACACTGTTGCTAACGTTGCCCTCGCCCTTTTAAAGCACCAGGTTAATTCCCTGCCGGTGCTTAAAAAGGGAAAACTGGCAGGTATGGTAAGAACCATAGATGTATTTATGGTTATTGGGGAGTATTTTAAATAGCCTTAATTATTTATAGCAAATGTGCATTATGCTTCACGAAGAGAAGATTATACAGAGGTGCTGACCGGATTTTATACAATCTGAAAATTCAAACAATACAGTCAATAGTGTTTTGATTTCCTTATACCATCAGAGGTTTGGGGTCCGCCGGCTGTGATGCTGTATAAATTTCATACACACTTAATAAAAAAGAGTCATTTTAAGACAGTGAAGGCGATTAGGGGGTGCTGCTTTTATTGTAATGTATAAGACATATGTGATGGCACCCTATTTGCACAGGTGTATATGTAACAGTACTCCCGGCAAAGGGGTTCGGTGCCTTAAGCTCCGGGCACCAAAATAAAAGGGGTGTTGAGACCGTGAATAAGCTGATTAGCATTCATTCCTGGATGGAAAAAAATCTGGAGAGGCCTTTCTTTGAGGCTGAAATGGCGAGGGCAGTTCCCTCTGGAAAAAAAGGCGGTTTTTACGCTGCCATTCACTTAACTGTGGCCGGTGGGGTTGTCCTGACGGTAGGCTGGATTCTCCTGACAATTGTTTAATTAAAGGAGGGACGGCTCCGTATATTATTAGTATAAGCAGGGAGCGGTAATCCTTGATTGGTAATTTTTTTGATGTGTTCGGCTTGTATAAGGAGCGGTATCTGCAGCAGAACGGGGCTCTTGAAAACAGGAATGCCATAGAGCGCTTTGAAAAATGGATAAAAAGCAATTCAACCTCGCTCCGTATCAAAACTGCCGGTACAGAAAGCAAAAAAATAGACCTCGCGGGTTTTCTTGCCAGAATAATATTAGAGGCGCAAGGGAAGCTTTCCGGTAAAGGTATTAAGATTAACAGTATAACACTTGGCCTTAAGGAATCTTCCAGGTGCATTACAGCTTTTAATAATTCAAACGTTTATTACAGAATAGGAAAGACCAGTCCAAGGAAAGGGAAGTACAGGGGTATGGATTTTCTGGTAATGGAACTGATAATGGACGGGAATAAAAACAATGTATTCATTCCCCTTGTAAACCGGATAGAAGACCTGGAAAGAAAAATTGGCTTTGGTATAGAGAGGGAGAGCCCCAGGGTCGAGGCAACAGGGAAATATAGGCTTAAATTGCTGTTTCCTTTTGAAAATGTTGATTCTCAAGAGGAAGCAGGTAAATATGGAGGATATCTTTCTGATTTTATTTACTATACCAGGCAGGAGCTTTTAAAACTTAATATCTCGTGAAAGTTATTTTATTCTGCTTGCTTTAAAACTGGGCAGTTCTGGGTTAAACCTATAGAACTGCCTGTTTTAAGTGGATAATTGGTGCAATATATTACAAACTATTAATATTGATTTATTGTATTTAGTTGATCTGAATAAATATAATATAATAAAAAGGGCTAACGTGGTACCTGAATAAATATGGAGTTATTCAATGAAAAATATTAGTTTTGGTAACAGAATCATGTTTCTTATATTACTATTGCTTATAATTTCAGCTCTATTGTCTGTCTATCTGGTTCACATAATAAAAAACAGTGAGCTTTCTCTTCTGGAGCACCAGAAGGCCAAGCTTGAACAGGCTGCGTTTGTTTTTGACCAGGGCATACCCACGAGTCTTGAGGATTATCTCAGGGAGCAGGGGGCTAAAGATAAAACAAGGCCTGAGCAGGTACAGGTGCTGGCGCAAATGATAAGCGAGAAAATAAATGAAGTGCAAAAAGAATATCCTGAAATACACCTGGGGCTGTATTTTAAGGAACTGGACGTTTTTTATGACGGCACACTTCGTTTTGATGAAAACTTTTCACTAAGAAGAAAGAGGGCTTTTGACGAGGTAATGGACTCCAGCAAACCTGTGGTTAATAATCTGGGTCCGGAAGAGGGCGGAGTGGTTGAGATATATCGGCCCTTTATTCGCAATGGCAGAATGGAGGGTGTGATAAGGTCTGCCGAATACCTGGCAGAAACGGGGTTTTATGGAAAAAGAAAGGAGATAGAAACCGCTGTTTATCTGGTAATAGGTTTTGTGCTGGTAACTGGAATAGGCGGGGCCATGGTTCTGTTCAGGCAGTTTGTAGCACAGGTGCACAATATAAGGGCCGGGGTTGAAAAGTTGGAAGAGGATCTTGGCAACATTCTTCCGCCAGCGCCCGGGGAGCTTGGTCAAATAGTAAGCGCCATCAACGGCCTGGCGGCTAAAATATCCGACCTTAACCTGTACAATGAGACTATGCTTGCCTCCATTGATGATGCCATAGTTGTGGTGAACAACGGGGGTCAAGTGGTTATTGCAAATTACATGGCTATAAAAATGTTCTCCATTCCCGATGGTATGAAGGATGTTCACTATAACAGGGTATTGCCCCATGGTTCCCTATTTAACAGCTTAATGGGTGAAACGCTTTTGCATATGAGGAATTTTAAGGACTTACAGGTTCACTGGGTAAATGAAAATCATATTACACACCACTTCCTGGTATGCACATCTACCCTTTCCGACTCCAGGGGTAATATTATAGGGGCTGTACTTACCTGCCGTGATATAACAGAGAGGATAAGGCTGGAGGAAAGAGTGCACCGCCAGGAGCGCCTGGCCTCCCTGGGGAAACTGGTGGCAGGAGTTGCCCATGAAATAAGGAATCCTCTCACGTCTATAAGCTGCTATATACAGCACTGGCAAAACCAGAATAAGCCCAATCAAAGGGCCCTGGCAACAATGTACCGTGAGGTTGCCCGCCTTGACTCGATAGTTGACCAGCTATTGTATTTTGCCAAACCGGCAGAGGCAAAATTCGGCTTTATTGATATAAATGCTCTTATTGACCGTGTTTTAGCCTTTTTTAATGAAATATACCAGGGCAAGTATAGCCTTATAAAAGACCTTAAGCCGGGAATCCCTGCGGTATGGATAGATACCGAGCAGATAGAGAGGGTCATCGTCAATATAATGTTTAACGCGCTTCAGGCTCTGCCCGAAGAGGGTGTGATAAAAGTTGCCACGGATACCTGTGCGGAGGATGCTATGGTAAAGGTGTCGGTAGAAGATAACGGTTGCGGTATACCCCAGGAGAATATGGTTCATCTTTTTGACCCCTTTTATTCCACCCGGCCGAAAGGCACAGGCCTGGGGCTGGCTATTGTGCATGAAATTATTAAGGCTCATGGAGGACATATAGAGATTGACAGCGAGGTAGGCAGGGGAACAGTAATATCATTTTATCTGAGGACAAAGGAGGATGTTTAGTTTTGTCCAGATTGGTCCTGGTTGTGGATGATGAGCGCAGTGTTCAGGAAGCCTTAAGGGATATACTTGAAGACAGCGGGTATAGGGTTGAGTGCGCTTCCGGGGGGCAGGAAGCTCTTGAAAAAATGGATGCCTTAAATCCCAGTGCGGTGCTTTTGGATATAAAAATGCCCGACATGGACGGCATTCGTGTAATGGAGGCGGTCAACCAGCAGGGGAAAAATTTGCCTATCATTCTGATAACTGCTTACGGGTCCACCGAAACTACAATCGAGGCCATGAAGCTGGGGGCTTTTGATTATCTGATGAAGCCCCTGAAAGTAAAAGAGATGCTGGAAGTTGTGGCCAAGGCCGTGGAAATAAAAGAATTGATGGATAGGTCGGCAAGCCAGTGGGGAACAGGGGAAGAAGCTGACTCGTATGCTATGATAGGGCTTTCTGAAACTATGCAGAATGTCTATAAAACAATTGGGCGGGTGGCAAATACAAATGCCACTGTGCTTATCAGGGGAGAGAGCGGAACCGGAAAGGAGTTGGTGGCAAGGGCTATTCACAGGAACAGTGTCAGGATCACCAGCTCATTTATAAAGATAAACTGTGCTTCTATTCCGGAAAACCTTCTGGAGAGTGAGCTTTTTGGATACGAAAAGGGAGCCTTTACAGGGGCGGTGACAACAAAGCCTGGAAAATTCGAAATGGCTAACAGGGGTACTCTTTTTCTTGATGAAATAGGGGAAATGTCCCAAAATACCCAGGCTAAACTCTTAAGAGCGCTTCAGGAAAGAGAGTTTGAAAGGGTTGGGGGAACAAATACCATTAAGATTGATGTCCGGATAATTTCCGCCACAAACAAGGACCTTGACCAGTCAATCCAGGAGGGAACCTTCAGGGAGGATTTGTTTTACCGGCTAAATGTAGTTGAGATAGTCCTGCCTCCCTTAAGGGACAGAAAAGCAGATATGCCCGATTTAATAAGGCATATTATAAAGAATTGCAACAGGGAATATAAGAAAGCAATAACAGGTTTTTCTCCGGAAGCTATGGCGCTGTTGAAGGGCTATGACTGGCCCGGCAATATAAGGGAACTGAGAAATACATGCGAAAGGGCTGTATTGATGTCCAGCGGGCCGGTACTTACTGTGGAGGACCTGCCGGTCAATCTGCAGAAGAAATCAGGCCGTGCCGGGTGGCTGAATGAAATACCGGGGAATTCTCTAAAGGAAATTGTTGCCGAGGTGGAGAGGGAGGTAATATTAAGGTCTCTTGAAGAGAATAACTGGAACAGGTCGGCCGTTGCCCAGTCTCTTAAAATGAATAGGAGCACCCTTTATGCCAAAATGAAAGAACTGGGTATTATCGAATAATAGCACTATCACAACAGGTGATGTGCTTTTTATTTTATATGTTTGTTAAAAAAATATTTTGCCTGGTAGCAGGAGAAATCAGTGTTATGTAGAAAAGTTGTACTAAAACAGTAGTCATATTGTGGATATAAAGGTTTAGTTTCCCGGGGTGATTACATGAAGGTGGAAATCCGGGGGGTTGAAAAGCTGAGCTTCCGGGAGCGGCAGGTAGTTGCCCTAAAGGAAACCGGTATTTCAAATGATGAGGTGGCAAAAAGGCTTGGACTGAGTGCCAGTACCGTTGCCACTCTATTTAACAGGGCCCGCGGAAAGGGATATGAAGTTGTGATTGTAATTCCCGGCACAAGCCTGGGTATTTACGGTGCTGGCGATGATGAGGGGAATAATTAATGAAAAGTTCTCCCAATATAAGTTATTTTCCCGGACATGAAAGGGAAAAAAATACAAATAAAAGCAGGATGGTTTTTCGGCCGGGAAAAAAACTTCCGGCTATAATTGCCGTTTTTTTGCTTTTTTACCTGTTAATTTCCTTTTTTGCTCACTTTCACCGGCTTTATGTCTTGCAGGCTGATATTAAGGAAATAGAGACACAATTGGAAGAGTTAAAATTAAAAAATGACGATTTGAGAAAACAATTAAAACAAGCTCAATCTGACGCCTATATAGAGCAGGTGGCCAGGGAGAAACTGGGTCTCGTAAAGCCCGGAGAAGCAAGAATTGTTCCTGCTCCAAAGCCGGATCAAAAAAACAATTAATTTAACCGAATCGAATAAATCTGCATCTACAAAACTTACCTTGACACTTTTATTGCAATCTGCATATAATTAAGCATAATGTTTTCGGTGCTAAAAGGGAGGACAAATAGTCAATTATGCCGGTGGAAGTAGGCAGCGTTCTGGAGGGTACGGTCTCGGGAATAACCAACTTTGGGGCTTTTATACAGCTACCCGGAGGGGAAACCGGACTTGTTCACATTTCTGAAATAGCAGAAGTTTATGTTAAGGACATCAATGAGTTTCTGAAAGCCAACGATAAGGTTGCCGTTAAGGTTATTTCCGTTGATGCAAAGGGAAAAATAGGTCTATCCATAAAGCAGGCCAAACCCACGCAAAGCATTACCAGGATTCCTCCTCGGAAGAAACCGCAGGTTTCTTTTGAAGACAGGCTGGCAAAGTTTTTAAAAGAAAGCGAAGAGAGACAGCAAAGCCTGCGCCGCAATACCGAGTCAAAGCGAGGAGGTAGGGGTGGCCCTAGCCGAAAGTCGGACTAGATTTTTAAGTAACTGATTGTGAACAAGACTATTTAAAAACGCCTGTAAGGCGTTTTTTTATCGGGATTGGGGACATTGGGAATTGGGAATTAGGAATTAGGAATCAGGGAGTGGGATTGGGAATCGGGTAAAATGGTAAACTGTAAACTGGTCTTAACCAGTAAATATCGCGTGGAATTGATGGGGAACGCCCAGGAGAATAAATAAACCACTAACCCCCAATTCCCAATTCCCAATACAGAGGTGAATAGCTTTTGAGCAAAATAGCAGTTATTGACATAGGAACAAATTCAACACGGCTTCTGGTAGCCGGGATTGACCAGGGTAAAATAATCCCTTTTTATACAGATTTAATAACAACCAGGCTGGGTCAGGGAATTGAGGGAGGAGTACTTTTACCCGAAGCCATTGCCCGTACCTCTGAGGCAATAGCAAAATTGAAAAACAAGGCCCTGGAGTGGAATGTTTCATCAATAGTGGCCGTGGGTACAAGTGCTGTGAGGGATGCTGCCAATAAAGAATTATTTCTGGATGAGGTGTATAAAAAGGCAGGGCTTTCGGTGCGTGTGCTTAGTGGCAAGGAGGAAGCTTTTTACAGCTACACGGGGGTGTCCGGTGAGTTCGGAAAACTTGATTCAGCACTGATAGTGGATATTGGGGGAGGAAGTACAGAGTTTACCTGGAAGGAACAGGATAAAATCATCTGCCGCAGCGTAAATGCCGGAGCGGTGAGAATGACTGAAGGGGGACATGGGGACCGGAAAATAATTGAAATAATGAAAAAAACCCTGGATGAAATAAACATTTGCCGGCCGGAAACATTAATAGGAGTTGGTGGTACCGTTACTACTCTTGCTGCAATGGAGATGTCGTTGGACAGTTATGACCGCTCACTTGTTCACGGATACAGGCTTAGCCTGAGTTCAGTTTCAGGTCATTTGGAAAAACTTGTTAATACCGGCCCGGAGGACAGAAAGAATATACCGGGACTTCAGCCCGCAAGGGCGGACGTAATAGTGGCAGGGGTTCGCATCCTTATGTTGGTAATGACTGCCCTTAGATATGACAAGGTTATTGTATCAGAGGCTGACCTGATGTATGGGCTTGCTTTTGAGAAAATAAAAATTGTCGATAAAAATATTACCACGCATAACCAAAACTGACAATTATTACTCGCCTTGTGTACTATAATTGACTGACATGAGTACACTCAGAGGTGAGTTTTTTTGTCTGACAGAAGTGATATCTATACATATAAGAGGAATGAATACAGTCCGGTTTTTAACCGGCAGCCGGCGAGAAATAGGAGCAGCTTAAGCATACCCGGCCTGCTTCGGGATTTCACCGGGCTAATCAGTCCGGGAATGCTGCTTGCCTGTATGGCAGCTTTTTTTATGGGAAGAGCTGTAATTCTGGGGGAATTGTTTCCCTTTTCTGCTGCTTTTGCTGCAGCCTCCGCTGTTTCAATGGGAAGAAAGGGGTTTTTACCGGTAATTTCTCTCATTGGTGGTATTTCAACGGTATCCGGAGGCTATGATCTGGCTGCCAATATTATATTGACAGTATTGTCGTACTTTGTAATACAGGCTGTTCCTCCCAGGTATACCGACAGGAGAGCTGTTATTCCTGTTCTGGTTCTTGGGCTGGTTATAACGGTTAAATCATCTTTTACTGCCTTTTCCGGCTCAACCCCGTTTGATTATATAAATATTTTTTTTGAAGGTATTTTTGCGGGGGTTCTTGCCCCTGTGTGTATAACCGGCCTTTCCTCAGCGTCCAGGATTAACGGTATCAAACCTCTCAGGGGGGAGGAGGCTGTCTGCCTGGTTATTTTACTGGCGGGTGTAATAGCAGGGACCGGGGATTTAGGTGTTTGGCATGTTTCTGCCAGGGGGCTTCTCAGCAGGATAGCTATACTTCTGGCCGCCCTGGCCGGGGGGGCCGGCCTGGGTGCGGCAGCAGGGGCTGTGGTGGGAGTAATACCGGGACTTTCCTATACCGTTACTCCATATCTTGTGGGGGCATATTCTTTTTCCGGGGTGCTTGCCGGGCTGGGTGGGAGTCTGGGGAAGCTTGGCATATCCCTGTCTTTTCTTGCATCCAACATAATACTGGCGCTATATTTTAATAATTTTGAAAGCATGGAAGCTGTAGTTTTAGAGACAAGCCTTGCCTGCCTTATATTTATGCTAATCCCCGGATACATGGTAGGTGGAATTTCTGCCACCGTCTCCGGTAACCCTCCAGGATATCAGGAGGATAACAGTCGTGAGCTACTACGAAAGGCATTCAGAGAAAAGTTAAAGGAATTTTCTTTTATTTTCAGGGAGATGGCCGGTCAACTGGGAGAATTTACTGTTATACATGATAAAAAGCTTGATGATGAGGGACTGAGAAAAATAATGGGGCAGGTTTCCAAAAAGGTGTGCGGCGATTGTGGAATGCACCGGGTTTGCTGGGAAAGTGATTATTACAGAACCTATCAGAACATGCTCGAGATGTTTGCCATAACCGAGGTAAACGGAAGGGTGACCGTAAGAGATATTCCTGAAGAACTAAAAATGCGCTGTTCAAGGCCCCGGGATTTAGCCGTGGCTGCAGCATGCCTTTATGAGGCTTTTAAAATAGACCGGCACTGGAGAAAGAAGCTGATGGCGGGAAAATCCACGGTGGGTGAGCAGCTGAAAGGAATAGCAGCAGTTTTTGACAGCCTTGGAAGTGAATTTGACTTTAATATGGATGACAGAGGATATTCGGATATGGCCCTTCTGCTTAAATTAAGGCAGCTGGGTATTCCGGTAAATGAGATAATCATAAATGATTTCAGGGGGAGGCGGGAGATGGTTGTCTCAATGAGGTCCTGTAAAGGTGATCTCGACTGCCGTTACAGGGTGGCGCCGGTTATATCCGAATTGGCCGGACAACTTTTTTGCGCTTCCGGTTGCTTTTGCGAAGGAACCAGGCAAGGGCTGTGCAAGTTTCGTTTGTATCAGGGTCCAAATTATAAAATAGAAGTTGGTGCCGCGGTAGTTGGCAGAGAAGGAGAGGAAGTTTCCGGAGATGTATATGATTTTTTACAGCTAAAAGATGGAAAATTCGCTGCGGTTTTAAGTGACGGAATGGGATCGGGCCCCGATGCCGCCAGGGAAAGTTCATCTGCAGTTAATATATTGAGAAAAATGCTGGAGGCAGGCCTGAACATAGAGCAGTCGGTAAAAACAGTGAATGCAGTGCAGGCGCTAAAAAATCCGGAAGAGTCTTTTGCTGCCATGGATATGACTATTGTTAATCTATATAGCGGCCAGGGCGAGTTTATTAAGACTGCAGCTCCCCCTACCTATATTATCCGGGGGGGACGGCTGATAAGTATAAGGTCCAGTTCTCTCCCGGTAGGGATACTGAGTGAGATAGATATAAACATTGTGGAAAGAAAGCTTGCCTCCGGAGATGTTATTGTAATGCTTACAGACGGTATTCTTTCTTCCCGCCGTGCAACCGAAGACGGGGAGGAGTGGATAACAGGGGTGTTAAGGGAATTAAACGGCCTTGAGCCCAGAGAGATGGCCCAGTTGCTAATAAAACTGGCTCAAACGGGATCAGGAGGAGGGGATTTTGAACAGGATGATATGGCGGTGCTGGTTATTAAGGTGGAAAGGGAAAAGGTAGTTGAAATACCACTATGATGTTGTTCTGCCCTGAAAATAACTTATACTGAAATGCTCATGCTGTCGGAACTCAGAACTCAGGACTCAGAACTCAGAATCCCGGGCATTCCTTTAAACTCATTTGAGATCGCCACGCAAGCGGCGCCACATTTTCATCCTTTAACAGAGCCACTTAAAAAAGTGGCATGGGTGTCTGTGAGTTCTGGGTTCTGAGTTCTGAGTTCCGCCGTCTGCAAGACGGTAACGCCCGTCAGGGCGTTTATTTATATTTATGTAAGGCAGGATATTTTGTCCTTTTGTGGAATAACAACCTTGTTTAAAGCAATTTCCCGGGTGATGTTAATTGGATTTGATTTCACAGGTTAAATCATATATTTATGCGTACAACATGATATCCCCCGGGGATGTGGTTTTAGCCGGTGTTTCTGGAGGCCCGGACTCAGTTGCCCTGCTTCACCTTCTTCAAAGGCTGAAGGAGGAACTGGGCTTTGAGTTATATGCCAGCCATTTAAATCATATGTTCAGGGGGGAGGAGGCTGTGGCCGACGCCCGCCTGGTAGAAGGTCTGACAGGGGAATGGGGAATACCTCTTATATCAGAAAAAATCAATGTTCCTGAGTATCTAAAGAATAGCAAGCTTTCCCCCCAGATAGGGGCAAGAGAAATCCGCTACCGCTTTTTTAAGGACTCGGCTTCTAAAATGGGAGCGAATCGTATTGCCCTCGGCCACCATGCCGATGATCAGGCAGAAACAGTCCTAATTAACCTTATAAGAGGATCGGGAATAACAGGTTTGAAGGGAATCCCCCCGGTCAGGGAAGGTCTTTATATCCGCCCGCTGATGGGGATTCGGAGAATCCAGATCGAGGAATATTGCAGGTCATTCGGAATTCCTTACCGGATGGACAGCTCAAACTTAAAAACAATATATTTCAGAAATCGTATAAGGTTGGAATTAATACCTCTTCTGGAGGAAAAATATAATCCTGCGGTAGTTGAATCACTAAATCGCCTGGCGGATTTGGCCAGAGAAGAGGATATGCTTCTGGATTCCATTTCCAGGGCTGCTTATGAAGATTCCGTTGATCACAGTGCTGAGGACAGAATTGTTTTTTCACTTGACAAAATAAAGTGTTATCCCACGGCCGTCAGAAGGCGGGTGGTAAGAATTGCAGTCAGGCGCCTGGCGGGCTATGATGTTATTCCCGGCTACGGCCACACGGACAGGGTCGAGGATATTATTAACAGCGGGATAAACAGGGGAAGAGTTGATTTGCCGGGAGGAATTTCGACGGTTATTAGGTACCGTCTTTTGGAAATCATAAAAAATAAGAATGAAAATGAGGTTCCGTTTTACGAATATATGCTTGAGATTCCTGGAATAACCTGCATACAGGAAATAGGCAGAATTATTATTGCAGACATTGTCAATGCCTCTGCAGTTGATGAACCAAGACGCTTTAACGGCAATGAAGCACTTTTAGACCTTGATAGGATAAATGGGGCGCTGTTTGTCAGGAGAAGAAAAGAGGGGGATATTTTTTCTCCCCTGGGCACAGAAGGAAGGGTAAAGCTTAAGAAGTTTTTAATAGATCAAAAGGTGCCAAGGGAGAAAAGAGATTCAATACCTATTGTTACTTGTGGAAATGATATTGTATGGGTGGGAGGTCTCCGTCCCGGGCATAATTACAGGGTAACAGAAAAAACACAGAATTGCCTCCTGCTAAAAATGGGAGATGAAAAAGAAAGGGAATAAATTATTAAAAATAGCTATTATTGCAAAGGTATTTTCGACCATGATAAAATACCAATTATGGTTTTTTGTTAGGTTGTCAGAGAGGAGTGTAATTGCTTGAACAAGGTCCTTAAGAACTTGAGTATATACTTGCTTATTGTGCTGGTCATTGTATTTTTGATCAAGTACACCTCGCCACAGACAGCCGCGCCAACAGAAGTTCGGTATGACGAGCTAATAAGCATGATTAAAAACAAGGAAATTGCCAAAGTCACCATACAGGCGGAGGACAATTCCAACTACATTCTTGCCGAGAAGAAGGAGGGAACCAAGCTGGAATCCCGGGGCCCGCAGCCTGACCCGGATTTGCGAAGGCTGCTGGAGGAAAAAGGGGTGCAGCATCGTTTTGACAGACCTCCCCAGCCCAAGTGGTGGGCCGGGCTTCTAACAAGCCTTTTGCCAATACTAATTTTTGTGCTGCTGTTTTTCTTCCTTATGCAGCAGACCCAGGGCGGGGGCAACAGGGTGATGTCCTTCGGGAAAAGCCGGGCCAGAATGGTGACTGACGATAAGAAAAAAGTTACCTTTGCTGATGTCGCGGGAGCTGACGAGGTTAAGGAAGAGCTGGCCGAAATAGTTGAGTTTTTGAAGAATCCTAAAAAGTTTAATGAACTTGGGGCCAAAATACCCAAGGGTGTTCTTCTATTCGGGTCTCCCGGAACCGGTAAAACTCTTCTGGCCAGGGCCGTTGCCGGGGAGGCTGGGGTGCCGTTCTTTACCATAAGCGGCTCTGATTTCGTGGAAATGTTTGTGGGGGTAGGCGCTTCCAGGGTAAGGGATCTTTTTGAGCAGGCAAAGAAAAACGCCCCCTGCATAGTTTTTATTGATGAAATAGATGCCGTGGGAAGGCAGCGCGGCGCGGGTCTTGGCGGTGGCCATGACGAGCGTGAGCAGACTCTTAATCAATTGCTGGTTGAAATGGACGGCTTCGCCCCCAATGAGGGAATAATAATAATAGCGGCAACCAATAGGCCCGACATACTGGATCCTGCGCTTTTAAGGCCGGGAAGGTTTGACCGGCAGGTGGTGGTTGATGTTCCTGACCTGACCGGGCGCAAGGAAATTTTAAAAGTTCATGTGAGGGGAAAACCCCTTGCCAAGGATGTTGACCTGGAGGTTCTTGCCAGGAGAACTCCGGGCTTTACCGGGGCAGACCTGGCCAATATGGTTAACGAGGCCGCGCTCCTTGCGGCAAGGTTTGAAAAAAATGAAATAGGAATGGCTGAGCTGGAAAGCTCAATAGAGCGTGTTATAGCGGGTCCTGAAAAGAAATCAAAGGTTATCAGTGAAAAGGAAAAGAGGCTTGTCTCATATCATGAGGCCGGCCACGCGCTGGTGGGATATGTCCTGCCCAATACAGACCCGGTGCATAAGGTATCCATAATACCCCGGGGAAGGGCAGGGGGCTATACTCTCCTTCTTCCCAAAGAAGACAGGTATTACATGACCAGGTCTATGCTTTTAGACCACGTGACAATGCTTCTGGCCGGCAGGGTGGCTGAGGATGTAGTTCTTCATGAGATAAGCACAGGTGCTCAGAATGACCTTGAGAGGGCAACCAGCACGGTGAGGCGGATGATTATGGAATACGGCATGAGTGACGCCGTTGGGCCCCTTACACTGGGACGCAAGCAGGAAGCTGTGTTTCTCGGAAGGGATATCGCCAGGGACAGGGATTACGGCGAGGAGGTAGCCACCACCATAGACAAGGAAGTCAAAAATATAGTCGACCAGAATTATGGAAGGGCCAAGGAAATCCTTGAAACCCACATGGAAACCCTGCACAGAATAGCCGGCGTTCTTATGGAAAAGGAAACCATAGAGGCTGTGGAGTTTGAAGACCTGATGAAAGAGGCCGGCCTCTACAAGGAGCAGTAATTAAAGAATAAACAGAGCAGCAAAGGAGGAACCGGTAACATGGAACGCACTTATCTGATGATTAAGCCCGATGGGGTACAGAGGGGGCTAATTGGGGAGATTTTATCTCGCTTTGAGACAAAGGGCCTTAAAATTATTGGCCTTAAAATGTTGAAAATACCCAGGGCAACAGCTGAGAAACACTACGGGGAGCATAAGGGCAAATCTTTCTTCGAGCCCCTGGTGGATTATATTACCTCAGGGCCGGTGGTGGCAATGGTTATTGAGGGCAAGGATGTAATTACCACCGCCAGGGAAATGATGGGCGCCACCAACCCCTTAAAGGCTGCTCCCGGAACCATAAGGGCCACTTACGGAATGGACGTCGGAAGGAATATAATTCACGGATCAGACTCTCCTGCCAGCGCGGAAAGAGAGATAGGGATTTTTTTCCTTCCCGAGGAGCTGGTTGAGTATGGCAGGGATGTTGACAGGTGGATATATGAATAAAGCGACGCATGTCGCTTTTTTTGTTCTAAATCGATGGATAAAGGCGGACTGGTGGCTATAAATTTAAATTGGAGTTTCTATATGTACCTTATTAAAAAGAAGTTATTGTGAGGGGATGGAAAAAATGAGTAACATCAAAGCGGGGATAAAAGGTGAAGCGTCAACGCCGGTTACGGATGCAAATACTGCCATAGCCTATGGCAGTGGTGGAGTATCTGTTTTTGCGACCCCGGCAATGATCGGCCTTATGGAAAAGGCTGCTCTCACATCTGTGGACCCACTGCTGGAACAGGGTATGACCACTGTGGGGACAAAAATAGATGTCCAGCATATGGCGGCCACACCGGTGGGAATGAACGTTACAGCTTATTCCGATCTGGTTCTTGTTGACGGGCGCCGTCTTGTTTTTAATGTTGAGGCCAGGGATGAGGCTGAGGTGGTTGGCCGGGGAACTCATGAAAGATATATAGTTCCTCAGCAAAAGTTTTTGGACAGGGCAGATTCAAAGAAAAATAGAGCAGAATAATAATGATAAATAATGGGAAGGAAAATCAGCCATTATATAGAATAAATTTTAATTGCACGGGATTATTCAGCCGATTTATGGCATTTCCTATGCCAAAATAGAAATGGATAGGATTGCCCTAAGTTACAAAAAATTATTATGTAAGGGAGGGTAAGTTGGTAGAGGGAGGGTATTATATCACGAGATATCTTAGAAGTTAAAGAGAGGAGAGGTATTAATGGCATACGATGCAACCAAACTTAAGGACTATGAAATAGCCGAACTGGCGGAAAAGAATATGCCTACCCCGGACGAGTGGAGGGAAAAGCTTAATCTCCAAAAGGATGAGGTCATTCAATATGGCAGAATAGCCAAGCTGGACTTCATGAAAATAATCGACCGCCTGAAAGATAAGCCGGATGGCAAATATATAAACGTTACCGCCATCACCCCAACTCCCCTGGGAGAGGGCAAAACCACCACAACTTTAGGCCTTGTGGAAGGTCTCGGCAAGAGGGGTAAAAACTGTGGCGCCGCTATTCGCCAGCCATCGGGCGGCCCTACCATGAACGTTAAAGGTACTGCAGCCGGCGGTGGAAACGCCCTGGCAATTCCCATGACAGAGTTCTCTCTGGGACTTACCGGCGACCTGAACGACATCATGAACGCTCACAACCTGGGCATGGTGGCTCTTACCTCCAGGATGCAGCACGAGAGGAACTATGATGACGCTGAGCTGGCCAAGAGGAACCTCCGCCGCCTGGACATCGACCCCACCAGGGTTGAATTCAACTGGATTATTGACTTCTGCGCCCAGGCCCTGCGCAACATTATAATCGGTATCGGCGGCAAGATGGACGGCTACATGATGCAGTCCAGGTTTGCCATTGCCGTGAGCTCCGAGATTATGGCCATCCTGGCTGTGGCCAGGGACCTCAAAGATATGAGGGAAAGAATCGGCAAGATCATCGTTGCCTATGACAAGAAGGGCAATCCGGTTACCACCTCCGACCTGGACGTGGCCGGAGCCATGACCGCTTTCATGCGGAACGCCATTAACCCCACTCTTATGTGCTCTGCTGAATACCAGCCGGTTCTGGTGCACGCAGGCCCCTTTGCGAACATCGCCATCGGTCAGTCCTCCATCATAGCCGACCGCATTGCTCTGAAGATGTTCGACTACAACGTAACAGAGAGCGGCTTCGCTGCCGACATCGGATTTGAAAAGTTCTGGAACGTCAAGTGCCGCTTCAGCGGGCTTACCCCGAACGTTTCCGTTATTACTGCCACCATCCGCGCCCTCAAGATGCACGGCGGCGGCCCCAAAGTTGTTGCCGGACGCCCCCTGCCTGAAGAGTATGTCAAGGAAAATGTGGAACTGGTGGAAAAGGGCTGCGCCAACCTCGTTCACCACATCAACACTGTCAGGAAGGCCGGCATCAACCCGGTTGTCTGCATAAATGCCTTCCATACCGACACCAAGGACGAAATAGCTGCTGTCCGCAGGGCTGCCGAGGCTGCCGGCGCACGCTGCGCACTGTCCGAGCACTGGGCAAAGGGCGGCGACGGTGCTCTTGAGCTGGCCGATGCCGTTATCGACGCCTGCAACGACAAGCTGGACTTCAAATTCCTGTATCCCCTCGATATGCCTCTCCGTCAGAGGGTTGACGTTATCGCCAGGGAAGTATACGGAGCCGACGGCGTTTCCTGGACTCCGGAAGCCGAAGCAAAGGCCAAGATGTTCGAAGAGAACCCCGAATACAAGGACTTTGCAACTATGATGGTTAAGACTCACCTGAGCCTTAGCTCCGACCCGGCACTGAAGGGAGTTCCCAAGGGATGGGTGCTGCCGGTCCGCGATGTTCTCATCTTCGCCGGCGCCAAGTTCCTCTGCCCCATGACCGGTACCATCAGCCTGATGCCCGGAACCAGCTCCGACCCGGCCTACAGGAGAATAGACGTGGACACCGAAACCGGAAAGGTTATGGGCCTGTTCTAAATCGGTTATACTGCTTATTAAAGGGTTTCCTTTACCGGAAACCCTTTAATTTTTTTCTTTTTGTCGATGCAAGGAGGAATACATAACTATTAAAAGAATTATTAAATTGTTTTTACTTATGGGTTTTATGACAAAAAAGATTTGTCATAGATATAATGTGAAACAATGGGGTTCACGTTATATTTGTAGCTGTTGGCATGTCTAAGAAAAGGAGTGTTATATATGTCGAGGCCCCCAAAGTGCAGAAGAGTCGAATTTTTGCCCCAGTTAACATATTTTAAGCCTGCAGGAGTTCCCATAAGAGATCTTACTGAAGTTACCCTTACCGTTGAGGAATTGGAGGCCATAAGGCTTAAAGATCTTGTAGGCTTGGAGCAAGAGGCCTGTGCGGAAAGAATGGGGGTTTCCCGTCCCACATACCATAGAATACTGAGCGCAGCCCGTCAGAAGGTTGCAGATGCACTTATAAATGGCAGGGCTATAAAGGTTGAGGGAGGTAATTTCCAGGTAGTAATAAAACATTTCCGGTGCGAGAAGTGTGGGAACCAGTGGGAGGAAAAATGTGGTCAAAGGAATGAATCAACATGTCCCACATGTGAAGGTGCGGAAGTTCTTAGGTTAAACTGTGACGGGACGTTGTTTAACTGCAAGCGCTGGAAGGACGGCCGGAGAATATAAACTTCAAAAGCTATGTTATCGCCATTTAACCCCCGCAGGGGTTAAATATCTTTAAATGGGAAACCGGTTAACCGGTCCTGTTTGGAGGTGAGTGATTGGACAGACTGGAGATAATTAAAGAAGATCCCTTTTATCTGGAATGCCTGTTGCTGAACGGTGAGCGTGAAAGGGACAGGCTTTTTTGCCGTCACGATTACAGGCACATGCTTATTGTATCGCAGATTAGTTTTAAGATTATTAATGATACAGGTCAAAAGGTTGAATTTATTAGATTCGAAGGACTTGCCGGACCCCGGGAAGCCATGGAGGTCATCTATGCGGCAGGACTTCTCCATGATATTGGCAGGTGGCGCCAGTACGACAGCGGGGAGGACCATGCTATTGCCGGGTCTAAGATGGCGAGGGCTGTTTTGGAAAGGGCAAGATTTTCGGAAAAAGAAATAGAGCTAATAACCAGGGCTATAAGGGAACACCGCAGGGCCGCGCCGGGTCAGAGCCTGCTGGGGAGGGTGATATGCCTGGCAGATGATTTGTCAAGGCCCTGCACAACCTGTAAAGCAAGGCTGGATTGCTATAAATACAAGTATATGGAAAACATAAGGGAAAAGAACATGAAAGAACTTGTTCTTGGTACAGGTTAAAAAATTGAAATCAGGAAGTGTTTGGTGCCATGGAAGTAAGAAATCTTGAAATTAATAACCGTCAAATGGCTGTAAAAGAAATAACAGCCGTTGGTGCAGACCCGGGAGGTGTAAGGTGGCTCTCTCAAAAGGCAGTACACAGGGTGCTGAAGATATCAGGATTGTCACCTAAGCAGGCAAATATTGTAAAGCAGGAAATGCTGGGTAAGGGCGGTGATTCCGCTGTTGCCAGGGGTGTTATAGACTGCTCGGTATCTGAAACAGATGTTATTATTATGGGAACTGTAAAGCAGATCGAGGCCCTGGCGGTTAAACTAAAAATGCAGCCATTTGGACTGCCTGCCCTGGCCGATAAAATAAGGGAAGTTATGGCGGCTCTGGAGGGCAGAAAGCCTTTCACGCTTGATTGCCGCGGAAAGTCTCTTTCGATTGGCTTCCGAACACTTATAATGGGAATTTTAAATGTTACGCCTGACTCCTTTTCCGATGGCGGCAGGTTTTACGATCCCGGCATAGCGGTGGAACACGCACTGAGGATGGAGGAGGAAGGCGCAGACATCATTGACCTGGGCGGAGAGTCAACCCGTCCTGGCTATCAGGAGATAGACACAGGGGAAGAGATAAATAGGATTATGCCGGTGCTTTCCCGGCTGGTTAAAGAATTAAAGATACCGGTGTCGGTTGATACAACCAAGCCCGCAGTGGCTGAGCAGGCCCTGGAAGAGGGGGCTCACATGATCAATGACCAGTGGGCTCTCAGGCGGGATCCGGAAATGGCTGAGGTTATAGCCCGTTACGGGGCTCCTGTAATAATAATGCATAACCAGACCGGAACGGTCTACCGTGACCTTATGGGAGACATGGTGAAATATTTCAGGGAAAGCCTTGAAATTGCTGGTAAAGCCGGAATAGACAGGAATAAAATAATAATTGACCCGGGGATAGGCTTTGGAAAAACACTGGAGCAAAACCTTGAAACAATGAGGCGGCTTAAGGAGTTGGGCTGCCTGGGACTGCCTGTTCTCCTGGGGACATCCAGAAAATCAATGATTGGAAAGACATTGGACCTTCCCGCTGACCAGAGGGTGGAGGGGACTGCCGCTACAGTGGCGCTGGGGATAGCTTATGGGGCCGATATTGTGAGAATCCACGATGTTAAAGAAATGGCCAGGGTGGCCAGAATGACAGATGCCATGGTAAGGGAACCACAGGGAGAAAGGAAAAATGGATAAAATTATTATGAAGGGAATGAGGTTCTACAGCCACCATGGAATTTTGCCCCATGAGAGGAAGCTGGGGCAGATTTTTGTTGTGGATGTTGAGCTGTTCCTCGATTTAAGCTTTGCCGGGAAAACAGATAACCTTGATTTATCTGTAAGCTATGCCGAAGTCTTTGAGAAGGTGGAAGGTGTGGTTGCCGGAGACCCGATGAATCTGATAGAAGCTGTGGCCGAAAAGATAGCCGGCACTATACTTGATAATTTCTCAAAAGTGCAGGAAGTAAGGGTTATTGTTCAAAAGCCCTCGGCTCCTGTTCAGGGAGCCTTTGAATATATGGCGGTAGAAATTGTTAGGAAAAGATAATTAAGGAGAATTAGGAATTAGGAATTGGGAATTAGGGGTTGTATAAGCGAAAGGCAGAATTAAGTCTTTTTCCCAATTCCCGATTCCCAATTCCCAATTCCGGACCCTTCAATAATGCTTATTAGATTAGAAGGTGTTTTTTTGCCTGAGAAGGTTTATGTTGGAATAGGATCAAACATTGGCGATAAAAAGGGGAGTATTATAAAAGCCCTGGAGCTATTAAAAGCTGACGGCAGGTTTTCAGGGGTAAAAACAGCTCCGTTTTATAAGACCGACCCTGTGGGTTACACCGATCAGGACTGGTTTTTAAATACCGTGGCAGCCTTTGAAACAGATTTGTCTCCCCATGAGCTTCTGCGGGTGCTAATGTCAATAGAGGAGGAAATGGGCAGGGTCAGGACAATCCGCTGGGGTCCCCGTGTTATCGACCTGGATATTATCCTGTACGGGGATTTAAAGATAGATTTCCCAAACCTTCAGGTCCCTCACCCGAGGTTGGAGGAAAGGGCCTTCGTGGTGGCCCCCCTGGCTGATCTTTCTCCTGATTTGGTCATGCCCTGCGGAAAAACTTCGTTTTTACTGGCGGAGGAGCTTATAAAAACACAGAGCATTGAAAGGTATTTTAAATAATGGAAGCGACTAGAATCGCCCTGGTACAGATGCAGTCAGAGCTGGGTCGAATTGAGAAAAATGTTGAAAAGGTTTTACAGTATATATCCCAGGCGGGAGCTTCAGGAACTGATATAATATGCTTTCCGGAGATGTGCATTCAGGGATACAGCAGGGACAGCTCAAAAATAACCCCCCTTGCAGTTCCGGGAGACCTAACTGCAGCCATATGTGAGGCGGCACGAAAAGAAGGGTTAACCGCACTGGTGGGAATGGCTGAAAAGGGTGAAGGTGGAAAGCCCTGTATTACCCAACTGGTTGCCTTTCCGGACGGCAGTTTAAACAAATACCGAAAAACCCACCTGGGTAAAAGCGAGAGGCCGCATTACACTCCAGGTGATGACCTGCCGGTATTTAATGCCGGTAAAGCCTGCTTTGGCATTGAGATTTGCTGGGATCTTCATTTCCCTGAAATATCCACCATACTGTCACTCAAAGGTGCAGAGATAATATTTGCCCCCCATGCCTCCCCGGTTATAGTGGGGGACAGAAGGGGTATATGGATGAAGTACATGGCCGCCAGGGCATATGATAACTCCGTTTTTATAGCTGCATGCAATCTGGTGGGCAATGACGGGGCAGGGTCAGATTTCTGCGGCGGCACACTTATTATCGACCCCAAAGGAAATCCGGTTGCAGAGAGCTTTGATTGCGGGGAGGGTATGCTTATTACCGACCTGGACCCTGGCCTTATCAACATGGTGAGAATGAAAAAGTCAAAGTCCATGAGAGACAGTTTTTTCCTGGAAAGCAGGAGACCTGAGCTGTATGGCCCACTGGTTGGTAAGAATTAGCAGGTTCTATTGACGAGATTGATGCCTATTGCTTTGGCGACGGAGAGATGCTGTGCCAGACCAAAAGCTTTTTTATAAAAATAAATTGCGTTTATCACTTACCCCGGTGCAGCTAATAGTTTTGGGGTATCTCTTCTTTGCTGTTGCAGGAACTCTATTGCTCAGCCTCCCTTTTTCAATTCAGCCGGGTGTCGACTTAAGCTTTATAGACGCACTTTTTACCGCCACCAGCGCCATCAGTGTTACCGGTCTTACCGTGGTAAGTACTCCTGAAACCTTCAGCCTGGCGGGAAAAGTGATACTCGTTTTCCTGTTGCATTTCGGAGGGATTGGAATAATGACACTGGGAACTCTTGTTTTTATAATAAGGGGAAACCAGGTTAACCTTCGCAACAGGATGATGATAATGGCCGACCAGAACCAGACTTCCATGCAGGGCATGGTAAAGCTCATGCTTTTTATTTTTAAGGTGGCCATTATAATTGAATTGCTGGGGGCCCTCTTTTTTGCGGCATACATGTGGGCTTATTATGCCGTGCCTGTGCGGGATGCTGTTGGCCTGGGTATTTTTCACAGTGTTTCAGGCTTTACGAACGGGGGCTTTGACCTCTTTGGAAACAGCCTAATGGATTTCAGCCATGATTACTTTTTGCAGGGTCTGTTAAGCGTTTTACTGGTGGCAGGAGCCATAGGTTTTCCGGTGCTGCTGGAAATATACTCTTACTCTAAAGCGTTGAGGAACCGGCAAAGATTCAGGTTTTCTCTATATACCAGGCTTACTACAATAACCTTTGGAATTTTAGCTATTGCCGGTTTTTTGTTTACCTTTCTGTTTGAAATGCCCGGGGTACTGGCGGAATTATCCTGGCATCAGAAAATTTCAGTAGCCTTTTTTAATTCCCTAAACACTCGAAGTGGTGGTTTCAGTTCTGTAGATGTCGCTGCTTTTCGTGATGTTACCCTCATCTTTTTCTGCTTTTTGATGTTTGTGGGCGGGTCACCCACCAGCTGCGGAGGGGGTATTCGAACCACTACCTTTGCTGTTGTTTTTTTGAGTATGTTGGCCTCCTTAAGGGGGCAGAACAATGTTAAGGTATTCCGAAGGGAGCTTTACGAAAAGGATGTAATGAGAGCTTTTACCGTGCTTTTTATAGGATTGTTGCTGGTGTTTGCTTCTACATTAATACTGCTCCAATATGAGCCTATTTCAATTACCGAGGCTCTTTTTGAAGTATGCTCTGCCTTTGGCACCACGGGTTTGTCTATAGGTATAGCGGGTGATTTAAGCATCATGGGGAAATCTGTATTGATTGTCCTTATGTTTGTAGGAAGGGTAGGTATAATATCGCTGATTTTAATGTTCCAGAAGAGAAGAACCGATGAAGGCTTCCACTTTGTTAAGGAGCGGATAAATATTGGCTGATTCCTGGAAATTATTTTAATATATTTTACGGGGGTTAATGAAAGTGAGAAAGCAGTTTGCGGTTATCGGCCTGGGGAGGTTTGGATTAAGCCTGCTGGAGGAACTGGTTCAAATGGGTCATGAGGTGCTTGCCATAGATAATGATGTTGATAGGGTGAACTCAGTGGCTGAGCTGGCAACCCATGCCGTTCAGGCTGACGCAATGGATGAGTACGCCCTTAAATCACTGGGCATAAGAAATTTTGATACGGTAGTTGTTTCCATTGGAGAGAATATTCAGTCCAGCATACTGACCACCATTATGCTTAAGGAAATGGGTGTAAACAGGGTTGTGGCCAAGGCTACAAATCATTTGCACGGTAAAGTGCTTGAAAAAATTGGTGCATCTGTGATATTTCCGGAAAGGGATATGGGAAAGAGATTGGCCCACCTGCTGGCTTCCCAGGGAATTTTGGACCAGATAAACCTTTCCAGGGACTCAAGTATAATGGAGCTGCTGGCCCCTAAAAGATTTACAGGGAAAACTCTTGTGGAGCTGGATGTAAGAAGAAAATATAAGATTACTATTCTTGCCATCAAGAGGGGAGAAGATATAATTGTAGCTCCCAGGGCCGAGCAAACTATTGATGAGAGCGATACCCTTGTGGCTATAGGTAGGAACACCGATTTGGAAAAGGTTACCGAGCTGGAGTGATGGTTGGGAATTAGGAATTAGGAATTGGGGCAGGCTTGAAATATCATCCCCATATGCTGATGTTCCTTCCGGTTGAAGACAATGTTTCACCAATTCCCAATTCCTAATTCCGGACCGTGAAGTAATGCAATTAGTTGCTTTTGCTGATGTCCGTTATTACCAGGCGGTCGTACTGATCCTTGTAATAATTGAATGTGACCGTGTCTCCTTTGTTGAGCTTTTTGCTTTCGATACCGGATTTAACGTCATCAGACAGCCTGAATGCAGTATCTTTGCCATCAAATTTTATCTCAACAGAATTGCCGTCGATTTGGCCGGTGTAAGTTCCACTGCCTTTAAGGCTGCCCTTCTCTCCGGATTCATTTCCCTTAACGTCCTCCAGTTTTTGTTCGATGCTACTATTATCTTGTTTTGTGTTTTCCCCACCGGTGTTGTTACTTTTCTGCCCGCAGCCTATTAACAGAGCGGCTATTAAGACAAATACTCCCAGCAGGCTGATAATTCTTTTTGCCAATCAAAACACCTCCTGTTTATGAGACGATGCTTTCAGGAGGATTGTTCCGGCAGGAATGCATGGAAATATATGCCAGGTACGGGCAGGCCTGGTGCCGGTTAATGTTTAGCTTTTTCAGGAAATATATTGTACATTTGAACAAGCTTTATAAACCAGGCGGCTGCCTGGGGCTGTATAATAAAGGCCAGTGACACCATAAGTGCTGCATTTACCCCGAATGCTGTTGCGGCCAGTCCTATGGAAATTGACAGGTTTCTAAGGACGGTGCTGAATACCAGGGCAAAAGAGTCCTTCTTATCAAATAGATAACGTCCAATTCCCACTGCCACCGAATAATTCACAGTGTAGAAAATAATTAGTACTAAAAAAGCCAGCAATAATAGCTGGGGCTGTGACACTATATTTTTCGAATTGCTGCTGATGCTGGTAAAAATTATATAAACCATTCCCCATGCGCTGGCTGCGGGCAATTTGGGCTTTATTTTGCGGTTAAATTCTTCAATGGTATATTTTTTTAATAATAGACTGTACGTAAGAGTACCCATCACAAGTGGTAGAAAAACCACCAGCGTTATTGTTTTAAGGGTTGCCAGAACATCTACAGGTATGTATCTGCCCACCATAACAAGCAGGTACCAGGGGGACAAAAGTGAGCCCAGAACCAGGGAAAATACTGTAAGCTTTACGGCAGCCGGTACATTTCCACGGGCGAGCATTGTAAATGCTATGGTCATATTGGCTGTAGGCAGCAGCGAGGCAATGGCGAGTCCTGTAAAAAGCTGGGGGTCACGTAGTAAAAATACAATGCCCAGAAGGTATGCCAGGGCTGGTATTATTAAAAAATTAATGCCTGCTGATATGATAATAAGCTTTTTATGCTGAAGATTTATCAGCTCACCAATTTTAAAGCCTATCATGGTTGGGTAAATCATGAGAATGGTAACGGGTAATATGAATGTTTTAAGCGGCCCGGTATTAACCAGAAGTCCTGTAATAAACCCGGCTGACAGTACCAGGGGAACTGTCAGTGCGATGTTTTTCGAAGGAAGATAAAAAAGATTCATGAAAAGAAATACCTCCTTAATACCGGTCTAGCGTTTAATTGGACCTGTCAGCAGTTTTCCGAAAGGCAGCCATCCAAGTATCATTGTTATAGCCGTTGACCCGAGGGCACACAAAAAGAAGGTCAAAATGCTGGAAGCCACATAGTGCCCCGGTGGTATAAACTGGTTTAAATGTTTTGCCACTACAATAAGGACAAGGGCATGGGCCAGATATCCACCGTAAGAATAGTTGCCCAGCTTTGATAAAAGAACAGTAATAAAGGATTTATATTTTACTATTGTTAATGCCAGACCATAGATCAGCAGTATTTCTGAGGCCGCATAAAAAAACATCGACGGCTTGAGGGGAGTTGAATAGTTAAAATCAATACGCCCGGCCAACATTCCGCTTAACAGCTCATAGCCCACTAAAATATATAAAGCCGCAAACAGGAATATATTCCAGCTGACCGACCGGCTAATAAAACTTCGCCACTTCGTAATATTCACTCCCGCCATTCCTCCAATCACGAAGTAGAAAAGGTAAAAAAGAAAATTCCGGTCACGGTACTCTATGAGAAATGACTGGGCATAAAAGGATGAGAAGTGGATATCCTTTACCGGAATGTAGCTGTAAGACAGCCACATCAGGGAAGCATACAGCGAAATCAGGAGAGATGTGGTTGTGAAAAGCCCGGTCCTGGTAGAAATAGAATTACGGATTTGTTTAAAGGAGGACAGCAGCAGCGGGTATGCCAGGTAAAACTGAAAAATCATGATCACAAACCAGAGGTGGTATATCCCTGTACCGGTGATTATAATTTTTGCAAATTCGTTAAGCCACTGAATAGTTACAGTAGGAACACCGTTTAAATAGTATTCATATATACATGTCCATAAAAGGTAGGGAACAAAAATATCCTTTATTCTTTTTAGCAGGAAGCTTGAGTAATTGATTCTCTCATAGTGGTTGTAAAAAAGTACAGCCCCGGTTACAAATACAAAGGCCGGCACGGCAAATTTGGTAAAATGCAGTATCATTCCCAGCGCTGCGGCGTCGGCCAGCGGAATATCAGGCTTTTGGGCGTAGTAGCCCAGAGTGTGCTGAAAGACAACAGCCAAAAAGGCGAGCCCTCTTATTATTTCAAGTTCCGGTATTATTTCTTTTAGGGATACTTTTAAGGCAGGTTGATGTGATGCCCCGGAAATCATTTAACTACCTCTGGTAATATTTAATGCGGATTAATAAAGCGGGCCAGTTGCTAATCAGAAGTATAGCACAATATCTGACATAATGCTTAAAATTTATTGCATAACCTGCCGGGATTATTATGAAATCAGCACCCATGACCTAAATGACGGTGTAGAAGGATAAAATTATACCTTCATTAATTTGATGATGATATGTGGCATCTCAGTCTTTTAATCTTTTACGTGCTAAGAATATAAATTATTTTAAAATGGCTGTTTTGTAAAGGTAAAATGTTCTTTTATAGAGAATTAAAGCTGACATTTTAATTGTTTCGCATATTATATGATACTAAGTCATATTGAGAGAAGAGAAAAAACATGATGATGGTAACTACAAATAATAAACGTTTGCTGCTGCTGCTATCCAGTGGGGTTGCTTTAATAGTTATTCTTGTTAGCATATTTGTCTTTTCAAAGCAAAGCAATCACCGGGTACGTGCTGTCAACGGCACACTGGACCTGCAAGGCTGGAATATAGACCGGGACGGACCTTTGAGCCTGAGCGGAGAATGGTTTTTTTACTGGGACAGGTTCCTGACATACCGGGAAATTGTAAGCGGCAGCCCGATACCCGATGTTATTGCCGATGCGCCCGGGGTTTGGAACGGATACAGGCTTCAGGAAAATAATCTTCCCGGCTTCGGCCATGCCACATACCGGCTAAAGGTGGTCAATGCTCCGAAAGGCATGCCTCTTTCACTGCGGATTCCGACTTTTTCAACAGCCTATGAATTGTATATTGACGACCGTCTTATTTCCTCCAATGGTAAGGTTGGCACAAGCCGGGAGCAGTTTTGGCCCGAATATCAGCCGAGGGTGGTGGAGTTTACACCGGCTGAAACCAGCTTTGAGCTGATTATTCATATAGCCAACTTCACCTATGCCAGGGGAGGCATGTGGTACTCCATCAACATGGGCACTCCGGAACAGATCCGGAAAATGGACAGGGTCATTCTCTACAAGGATTTACTCTTATCCGGCGCACTATCTGTGATGGCGCTCTACTACCTGAGTATTTTCCTGCTGCGTCGGGAGGACAGGAGCAGCCTGTTTTTAGTGCTAATGTGCGTTGTGTTTGTATGCCGTACGCTGGTATACGGAGAATATCTTATAAAAAGCCTGCTTCCCTTTATAAGTTTCAACGCAATAGTAGCCATTGACTATATTACTTTATGCTGGTTTTCTGTTTTTGCCGCCCTTTTGATTGGGGAGCTGTTTTCTGAAGAAACTTCCAAAAAGGTTCTCAAAGCATTTTCTGTATACGCTGCGTCAATGACGCTGGTGTTTTTAACGACACCTGTCTCCTTTTATACCAGGCTGTCCTACATCATTGAAGTGGCTGCAGTAGTGATAGGTCTTTATGCAATAGTTTGTGTAAGTGCGGCCTTTGTTAAAGGCAGGAAAGACTCCCTTCTGGTGCTTCTGGGAACGCTTCCGGTCATAGCGGGCGGAGTGCATGACGTATTGTACCAGAATAACCTTATCCTTAGTGATTTTGGTGAACTTGTTCCCATTGGTTTATTTGTCCTATTGTTTATGCAGTCCTTTGTCCTGGCGCGAAGGTTTTCGGAGGCCTTCAGCAATGTCAGTGCACTTTCGCAGAAGCTCCTGAAGCTTGATAAAATCAAAGATGAATTTCTGGCCAACACCTCTCATGAGTTGCGTACCCCCTTAAGCGGCATTCTTGGGATCACTGAGGCTCTGCTGAGGGGAAGCGAGGGACCGTTAAGCGACACTCAAAGGCAGAATCTGTCCACCATAGCAGGCACCAGCCGGAGGCTTGCAATTCTAATAAATGACATACTGGATTATTCAAAGATGAAACATGGAGATATAAGGCTCAATATCAGGCCGGTTAGGCTGGATGGCCTGATTCAGACCATTGTAAATGTTTTTAAACAACTGAGCAAATCAAAGGGATATGATGTTATTTCCGACATTCCCGAGGAACTTCCTCCTGTTATGGCGGATGAAAACAGGGTTGTGCAGATATTGTACAACCTGATAGGCAATGCAGTAAAATTCACTGCCAGGGGCAATGTGAGGGTTTCTGCAAGGAAAGCGGGAAACATGATGGAAATTTGCGTGAGCGACACCGGAGAAGGTATTCCGGAGGACAGACTGGAAGACATATTTAAATCCTTCGAGCAGGTGGACACTTCACTTACGCGCAGGCACGGAGGCACAGGACTGGGGCTTTCCATCACCAGGCAGCTGGTGGAATTACAGGGAGGCAATATCCGGGTCCAATCCCAGCTTGGCTCCGGGTCCTCTTTCTATTTCATGCTGCCGGCAGCCACAGCTTTACCCGCAGAAAAAGATCTTGCCGTGCCGATGCCGGAATTGGCCGCGTCAACTGTCGAGGAACAGCCCTCTATAATAAGGAAAGAGGGAGACGGCGCGCATGTCCTTTTAGTGGACGACGATGCTGTCAGCCTGCAGTCCTCCGCAGCCATACTTAAGATCGGTAGTTATGCCGTTACAGCTGTAAACAGCGGTAAAGCCGCCCTGGAGGAGATATCAAGGCGGCAGGACTGCTCGCTGGTGGTGCTGGATGTCATGATGCCGGAAATGTCCGGCTACGAGGTATGCCGGAGGATCAGGGAGAACAAATCAATTTTCAACCTGCCGGTGCTGATGCTGACAGCCAAGACTTCCACCGGGGACATTGTCATGGGCTTTGAGGCAGGAGCCAACGATTACCTTTCCAAGCCCTTTGAGCCGGAGGAACTGCTGGCCAGGGTAAGGACCCTGGTAAATCTTAAGATATCGGTGGACAAGGCCATGTCTGCCGAAGTGGCGTTTATGCAGGCGCAGATAAATCCACACTTTCTGTACAACACTCTTAACACCATCTCCTCCTTCTGTGATACCGACCCGGAACATGCCCGTAAGCTAATTGACGACTTTTCCAATTACTTGCGGCAGAGCTTTGATTTTAAAAACCTTGAGATGTTTGTGCTGGTTGAAAGGGAGATCAGCCTGGTAAACTCCTATGTGGAAATTGAAAAGGCTCGTTTCGGCCACAGGCTAAAGGTAGAGTTTGACATTGACGACACGGTAAAGACCCCTATACCCTCGCTTTCCGTACAGCCACTGGTTGAAAATGCCATACGGCACGGGTTAAGGAAAAAAGGAGGAGGCGGCACCGTGGTGATATCGGTAAGAAATAATGCAGAGGGAGTGCTGGTTTCTGTGGCGGATGACGGCTCCGGCATCCCGGCGGACAGGCTTGGGATGCTTTTAACCCCCGAAACAGGCCAGGGAGTGGGTCTGTGGAATATAGACAGAAGGCTCAGGAGACTTTTTGGGAAAGGCCTTACCATAGAAAGTGAGACGGGAAAGGGCACCAGGGTTATGTTTACAATCCCGACGGAGGTAATTTGAATTGATCAGGGCAATACTTGTGGATGATGAACAGCCGTCGGCCGATAAGCTGGAGAAGATGCTGCAAAACAGCGGCATGGTGGAGATAAAGGTAAAGTTCACAGAGCCGCTTAAAGCGCTGGAGTTTCTAAAAACAAACAAAATAGACGCCGCCTTTCTGGATATAGAGATGCCGGATATGGACGGCATCGAGCTGTCCAACCGCATCCTCGACCTGCAGGGGAAGATTGCCATTGTTTTTGTAACTGCCTACAACCAGTACGCGGTTGAGGCCTTTCGCCTGAACGCCCTGGATTATCTTTTAAAGCCTGTGGCGGCTGACAGGCTTAAGGAAACCCTTGACAGGATTGTTGAAGAGAAAAATATCGGAATGAATTATGCCGGGCTGACGGTACGCTGCTTCGGCAAATTCAGGGTGACAACTGGCAGCGAGGAAGTGAAATTCCGCACCGAAAAAGCAGAGGAGCTTTTGGCGCTTTTAATTGACAGGAGGGGGAGCTTCGTCAGCAGAAGCGAAATAATTGACTGCCTGTGGGAGGAATATGAAGGCGACAGGGCGCTTATACACTTCAACACAACCCTGCACTATGTAAAAAAAGCCTTGCTGCGGCACGGAGTTCAAGTCCCCATAGAGCATGACAGGGGCAGCTACAGAATCGACACCGGAAGTCTAACCTGCGATTACTGCGGATTCCATACCCTTGCGGCGGGTGCGGGAGCCGCCAGCCCCGATAATGTGCTGAAATGTGAAGAGGCTGCGGCGCTCTATGTCGGAGATTATCTTTCGGGCAAGGATTACGCATGGGCGGAAAGAAACAGGCAATTGCTTAAAGATCAATTCATCAGCCTGATGATCCAATTGTCGGAATACTACAAAGCTGACGGCAGCCACAAAAAAACCGTGGAGTGGATGAAAGCGGGACTAATGCAGGAGCCCCTGCACAGGGAGCTTAATTACAGGCTGATCGAAGCTCTGCTTTCAGCCAATGACCGCCTGTCGGCCCGCAGATATTATGATATATACAGGAACGGACTGAGGAAAAAGCTAAAGCAGGAGCCGGACGATGTTTTCAAAAAGTTGATGAGGTAATAGGAAAATTTTTTACATATTTTTTAAATGTATTTTCCTTCCAATTGAGGCGGGGAATGCCTAAAATCCTTAAATAACAAGGATTTTATTTATTTATACCCTGAAAACCGGTTAAGTCGTGGTTAAGTGGGATTCTGTAGAATAAAACCAACTAAGAAAACAAGCCAGAAACTTTATATGTTAAAAGAAGCTGCACGATAACAAGCTTTTTTGTAAAATTAACTCTACAAAATTAATTATTTGAACATATAAAATTTGCCAATATAATTAAAAAGGTAGCTAAATGGAGAAGTTTGGCATAATATATATTTTTTATTTTAGGGGTGATGTAAATGTTAAGGGCAAAAAAAATTACTCATCAGATGTTGGTTCTCTTGTTAATCTTCTCGTTAATTATAACCTGTATGCCCTCAGCGCTGTATGCAAACCAGTATGATATCACCACTGTAGCCGGCATAGTTGGGGAAAGCGGGCCCTTTGTCGGCGGGGTGGCCACCAGTGCATATCTTGCCAATCCCATAGGCGTGGCCAGTGACAGCAGTAGTAACCTCTACATCTTAGACACAGTCATAGGCGTCTGCGTGGTGGATACAGCAACCGGGATAATTAGCGCCCTACTCGTAGGAGTGGGCAGTCCCAGAGGGGTGGCCGTAGATGCCGCCGGCAGCCTTTACATCAGCGGTGAAACATTTAATATCGTTAAGTGCCACGATGGCGAAACCAATTCTGTTCTTACAGGTCACCCTCCCGGTGGACTTGCAGTTGATAGCTCCGGCAGCAATATCTATTTCATAGATAGATCCGAAAGTGTAGTATACAAGGTTTATTCCGACGGCACAGTTGCTGATTTCGCAGGCAGCGGCACAGACGGGTATTCAGGCGATGGCGGCCCGGCCACCAGCGCCCTGCTGAACAATCCAGAAGGAATAGCTGTAGACAGCGGCGGCAACCTCTATATCGCCGACACCCAAAACAATGTTATTCGCAAGGTATATGCCGACGGCACCATTACAACCTTTGCCGGTAACTATGCGGCTGGAGCCGGCTATGATGAAGATGGTGTGGCGGCTACCAGCACCCGGCTTAATCACCCCGCCGGAGTGGCGGTGGACAGCAGCGGCAACCTCTACATCGCCGACACCGGCAACCACCGCATTCGCAGGGTGGATACCGCAACCGGCATAATCACCACCGTGGCCGGTAACGGAACCCAGGGCAGCCCTCAAAGCGGAGTTGCGGCCACCAGTTCCTCTCTCAACCAGCCCACCGGCGTTGCTATAGGCGGCGACGGCAACCTTTATATCGCCAATACCGGATCCAACAGCGTCCATATGGTTCGGCTTGTTCCCTATACTAATCCGGCTGCACCCGTCATCACTCCAAGCGGCGGCGCCTATGCCTCGGCGCAGTCAGTAAGCGTTGGAATCAGCGCTGCCCTGTCCGGGGGGCAGACCATCTACTATACCATTGATGGAACATCCCCGGCGGTCACCAGTGCAGTTTACTCATCGCCCTTTACCCTGACGTTAACGGCCGGGACAACAACGGTGAAAGCCGCGGTTTATGATGCCGGCACCGGGCTATGGAGCAGCACCGCAACAGCCACCTTCACTGTTAACCAGGGTGGGGGAAGCACACCTTTGCCCCCGCCCCAGGCCACAGCGCCCCTGGTGGCCACAGTGCCTGCCACCGGCATTACTCTGAACCAGGCTACTTTAAACGGCAGCATCACCAGTGACGGCGGCACCCCCTGCACCCAGGCAAACTTCCGTTTCCGCCTCATAGGAGACTACAACTGGCAGGAGACCATCACTCAATTTGTATCTCTGGGCAGCGGGGCGCAGTTCAGCGCTTTGGTCACCGGGCTGAAGCCCAACGCCAAATATGAATTCGAGGCCAGGGCCTGCAACGCTAAAGGCTGGGGAGAAGGACAGATTTTCTTTTTCACTACCACCTCGGCGGCTCTTCCCAAAGTGGTCACCAGCCCGGCCACTGGTGTGAATGTTGACACCGCCACCTTAAACGGCGCCATAACAGATAATGGAGGAGCTGACATAGCCGACAGCGGCTTCTTATGGGGCACCTTCGATCAGCTCGGAAAAAACATGAATAAAGTCCACGTCCCCCCGGGATCTGGAGGCAGCCTGACCTTTAATCTTAACGGGCTTGAAAAGAACACCAAGTACTATTTTTATTCCTACGCCACTAACGCAGCAGGAAGCATCTACGGCGACCTGCTGTCCTTCGAGACCCCGCTGGTGCCGCCTGTAAGTGCAACCACCCTGGAAGCCACTGATGTGGGCTTTGTTACTGCCACCCTGCACGGCAGGATAACCGGGGGTGACGGGGACACTGCTGTCGGTTTTTCCGTCAGCCCCGGCTTCAAAGATTTATACACTTATACAAAACCTGCCGCGGACGGATCTTTCTCCCTGACAGTTAATGGGCTGACACCGGGCGTAAAATACAACTTTACGGCCTTTGCCATGAACAAGTTGGGGAAGAAATTCTACGCTCCTTCAGGCAAGGATTTCATCACTCTGACTAACGCTCCCGAGGTGAACACGCAGTCCCCTGCAGGGATTACCTCGACCACCGCCGTTTTAAAAGGTTTTATCAAGAAAAACCATGGCTTTGAGGTCACCGAAAGCGGTTTTCTGTGGGGGGGTGATCCCAAGCCGGATAAAAGGGTGAGTGTACTTCCCGGCGGCGACGGGCGCACTCTATCCTATTCCCTGAAAGACCTTCAGGGCGGCGCCACTTACTACGTCCAGGCCTACGCCGTGAACTCCGAGGGCACCGGCTACGGCAGCACCGAAGGCTTTACAACGCAGCCGGCAACGACACCGGCAGTGACTACTGCCCCGGCGGTCTTTGACGCCGTTAGCGGGGGAGCGGTCTTTAAGGGCAGCATCGCCTCCAATGGCGGCGCACCCATCACCGAGTACGGCTTCAGGTACGGCACCGACCAAAAGAGCTGGACCAATCTGGTAATGGGCCAGGAACACACCGGTGTCTTCACCTCCGAAGGTATATATCGCCTGGACAACCTGTCGCCGGGCGTCACCTACTACGTTCAGGCCTACGCCGTTAACCAGGTGGGCCCGGGCTACGGGGAGGCCGTCAGCCTTGCCCTGCCCAGGCTTCCCGTGGTCACCGGCAGCATCGATAAAACTGCTATCAAGTCAACCTCGGCCACCCTGGCCGGAAACATCACCGACACCGGGGGGGCGGGGGTGAACTGCTCCGCGCGCCAGTTCCAGTATCGCCTGGCCGGCAGCAAGGATTGGGTTGATGCCGGCAGCGAGCAGGGCTCCTTCGGCCCGGGGACATTCAGCTTGAGTCTTACCGGCCTCAAGCCCGGCACCAGGTACGAATTCAGGGCCCGGGCCCAAAACCCCGTCGGCTGGGGGGACAGTGAGGCGGTAGCCTTTGCCACAAGCTTTGGGCTAACTGACAAGGAGGCCGCCGTAAACATGAAGGCCGCCGGCCTCGATGTAGTCAAAATAGCCAACGAGCTGCAAAGCGTCTACAGGGACACCGCCGCCGCCGCCCTGGAGGCACTCCAATACGCCGGCTTCGGGGCCAATGACATTGCCCTGGCACTCAAAAATTCTTCATACAGGTGTTCCCTCCAGACCGTGGTGGGTTTGTTGAAATCCGCCGGTTTCGATGTGGTGGCAGTGGCAGGCGTTTTACAGCAGGTCTTCCCCCAGGAAGTGAAATGGAATGGCCATCTGGATCTGGGTGTTGCCCTGTGCCTTAAAAACAGTGGCTACAGCATTGATGAAGTTATCACTGCCATGAGAGCCGTCTTTAATTACCAGCTTGCTGACTGTGCAAGTAAGCTGGCAGGCGGGGGCTCCTGGTTTTCATATGATACTGTCTACGGCGGCATCGCCCGGGTCTATGGGGCAACCGAACTGGCAAATTATCTATGGAGCACGAAGGACAAATGGGCACGGATCGACAGCAACCTGGGTTATATCGCCAGGATAATGAGAGACAATGCCGGCCTGGACGCCCTCCAGGTGGCGGGTATTTTGAAGGGCGTTTACCCGTCCCTTGATATGAAGCTGCTGGCCCAGGTATTCCGCAATGTAGGCTACAGTCCCGGCGATGCCGGATCGGTGCTGATGCAGAACTTTGCCGCCGGCCTGCCGGCCGTTTTCCAGACCCTTATTAATGTTGGTTACGACCAAAACGATCTGGCCGGGCTTATGGACTGGACGGTCAACAGCATGCACTGCAGCCCCCAGCAGATGGCATTGATATTGACAAACTGGGACAATTCCTGGGATAAAATCGCCTGGGTGTTTACCACCTACTACCACATGGATGCCGTTGGCGTGGCCAAAACCCTGTACGGCGCCGGCTGGACCGAAAACAGCAGCGGTCGTTATAAGTTAAACGATCTGGTTGAGCTTATAAGTAGATATCTCGGCAAGAGCTCTGCTTTCGATATCATCGGGGTGCTTAAGGAAATGGGGCTTTCTCCACTGGTGGTAGCCGACATAGCGTCCTCCAAGGGTGGCCATACCTGGCTATCGGCCTACAGGCAGCAGGGCTATACAGCCACTGACGCGGCGGCCTGGTACAATTATAAAGAACCATATACTTCACGCTGGGCACGTGCCGGCTGGACAAGGCAGGCATTTCAACTGGATAAGGCGGGTGGAACCATTGTGGACCTGGCCAAGAGAGGGGGATACAGCCTTAATGATATTGCCCTGGCTATCAGATGCGTCTACGAACTGGATCAGAACACCGCTCTGGACCTATTGAAAAAAACCAATAGAGGCACAGCTATCGGGTGGGCCGATGGTGATATTGTTAAAGCAGTCAGCCTGGCCTACGGAGTTGACCCCATTCCGGGGGTAATCAGGGGAATGAAGAACTCAGGGGCCCCGGTTACCCAGGTGGCCTGCTCCCTGAAGCAAAATTTTGGGGTCAGTGACCCTCTGAAGCTGGCCACCTACCTGGATCAGTCCGGATATGGGCAGAACGATGTGCTGAGCGGGTTGCTGGACGCCTTATATCAGGGCAAATCCACCCCTGAGGCCTTCAGGATGCTGACCCAGGTCCTCCAGAGCCTCTACCGGCAAAAACAGGATGATATAGCTGCCCTGCTGCAGGCTGCCGGCGTCACCACGCCGGAGGCGGCCATACCGGTGCTGAACCAGGCCGGCTACAATCTTAACAGTATTGCTCAGATTCTAAAGGATGTCTATAATGTCACGGCTTCCGGGGCCACCGCTGCTCTCCTCAATAGCGGCTACTATAAGCAGTCGGAGGTTGGCTCTGCGGTGCAGCTGGTCTTCGGAGGAGATCATATCACCGTCTACCTCCAGTACCTGAAGAGCCAGGGCAATGACGCCACCGCCTGCTACGAGAGGCTGACCGGCATGATGGGGGCCAAAGACCCCTCCAGGGCCTTTTTATATCTGAAGGAGGTCTACTCCGAAGGGGAGGCCCTGGAGGCCGTGCTGTTTTATGCCCGGGACGACGTTTTGCTGGTGCTGAAAAACGCGTACGGGCTGAGCGACCCCGTAGCCCTGGGCAGTCAGCTCAAGCAGATGCCCCGGGTGAGGGACTATTATGGCCAGTATAGTATCGCTTCCCAGCTTCGGAAGGTTTTCCCCGGAGTCAGCACCGCTGCCGTGGCCAAGTCCCTTCTGGCCGCTGGCATTACGGTATATGAAGGCAACGGCATCTTCACCTGGCTGAGGTCCGAAGAGGAAAACGGGCAGAGGGACGATGAGCTGGCGGCTATACTGGGGTCGGCCCACCCCGGCGACCTCAACCTGAAATCGGTGCATACTGCGGAAATACTTAGATACAAGGGCTACAGCCTGGAAGAGACGGCCTCCTGGCTTAAAAAGGACAACTATGCCCTGGTGGACATAATAGATGCTCTGAATGCCCAGTGGCAGGAACAGGGGTTGGTGGCCGTCATTAATGTTTTAAAAAAGCAGGGCTGTAGCATTGACGATCTGGCCGGGGGCCTGGCGGCTTTCATGGGCCTTCATTCCGATAGTGGTTTCATTACCCGTTGCTCCCATGCTTATTCATATTTAATCAGCGCCGGCTACAGCCTGGCGGACACTGCCGGGGCCTTTCTGAAGCTGGGGGTTGGGGTGACGGACATGGTGAGCATCATGGGGGATTACAGCATCGGCAGGTCAATCGAGGAGCACAACCCCACATTGCGGCTGTCAGCCGCCGATATCGGTATTGCCCTTTACACGGCGGGTAAAAACAGGCCGGAGTTATCCTTAAGCCTGGTGGATATCGCCGGGGGACTTAATGCCCACGCCATTGATCCGTACAATATGTTTACCAGGAAAGCTGTTTTAGAGGGCATGAAGAGGGTTGGCGGCAAGTATTTGGAGGATGAAATAGCCAGTGGAAAAATTCAGTTACCCTTTGCCATAAATTTAAATGACCTGAAGGTGACAGACGGCTCGGCCCTCTGCACCCTGCGCCTGGCCGGTTTGTCGATAGACGATGCCGTCACCACCCTGAAGGAGGCTGGCTACGGCTGGTCTGATGCCCTGGGCACCCTTCTGGTGGCGGGCTACAGCACCGGCGACAGCGTCAGTGCCCTGTGGAACAGCGGCTATCGCAACGCCATAGGGGCGGACATTATCAATCTGATGAGCAACGCCGGGAAAATGGCGGTGGACCCGGGCATCTTCAGCGCCATAAAAGCAGTCGGACAGCTTGCCTATACCGGTTTTAAAATCGGCACCGCGAATTAACAAGGGTATTTGAGGGTTTAATTTGAGAAACCCGGCGTGTGCCCCCTCGGGAGGCCATGCCGGGTTTTTTGTCGAAAAAAGAAGTTCTTTTGAACCGGGGTGTATATAATTATGGTAAAATCTACTAAGGAATATTAGGGAGAACCCATATAGTGCCGATAAGATAAGCAATAGGACAAAGAGATTTAACTCGGGATGGAAATAATATGCAAAAGATCCTGGAAGGATTGCAGGAAAAACAGATCATAAAGAGTGAGGACATACTGGCTTTAAGGGAATACATAGGCCGGAGGTATCCCGGCGCTGCGTCCCGGGAGGCGGCGGCTATTCTGGCAAACGCTGTTCACAGGGTTATTGACAGGCATATTCAGGAGTTTGACCAAAAAGACAGATTTCGGATCAGAAAGAGCCTTCTGGAAAAGGCTGTTTACAGAAAAAACTTTTCCATTCATGCCGGTGATGTCTTCCGGACCTGTCTCGAAATCCGGAATGGTAATGAAGAGTATGATGCTGTACTGGCCAGGTGGGTCAGTGGCCAACAGGAGGTTCCCATTTCCCGGGAAGCCCTGCAGCATTTTACCAGAGGGCAGGGCCGGCCTGTCCGGGAATTTTTGAAAATAAAACGAGAGGTCCCGGTAAGTATAGAGGTTTCGTCCAATGTCATTAATATCAAACTAATTAAAAAGAATAAAGCTTTTTTGGCTGTTTCCTGCATTGCATTGTGCTTGATAACGTTTAATCCTTTTAAAAATATGCTGTCGGTATCATTCGATTCAGTGGCCACTGCCCAGACAACAGTGGTTGCTGCCGGTGCAGTCCTGCCGGAGGGTTTGCAATACAGGGACATTGATACCGCGAAGTTAAAAGCTGCCTTGATAAAAAGAAATTCCATCCTGGCCGATGAACTTTATTTTTCGGCGATATTGCAGGCTGCCAGGGAATACAACGTCAATCCCCTTTTACTTTTTGCCATAACGGGTCAGGAGCAGGCCTTTGTGCCGAGGACAGATGAGAACGCCGCCAAAATAGCAAACAATCCCTTCAATGTTTACCACAGTTGGACGGAATACAATACCAACATCAGCGACTCGGCCAGGATTGCGGCGAATACGGTGGTCAGTCTGAGCCGGAACAGGCCTGCGGAGGTGGATCCATTAGTGTGGCTCAACCGGAAATATGCTGAAGATAGCCAGTGGTGGGTGGGTGTAAGCCAGATTATCAGAGAACTCCAGGTTGAAGTTGGAGAAAACTCTTAAATGAGTCAGGGGACGGCAGAAAAACATGAAAGTAAGTGGATAGTGTGTTGAAAAAAGACGGTAAATTCAGTATAACCATTAATATTGGTATATCCACGTCTTTCATATTGCTGCTGGTTATTACATCTCTTGCACTGGGCAGTGTTGTTTTTTTGTCTGTGCACAAAATAATCCGCTACAATTTGGAACAGAGAATTCACGATGTGGTTGCTGTGGGCTCACTTTCCATAAATGGGGATGAACACAATAAAATTCTTCATAGCGGTCAGGAGGGGAGCCGGGAATATATAGAGATTCAGGACTATCTGAAAAAAATCCAGGCTGGGGCAACGGAAATACGCTATGCCTATACCATGAGGATGAATTTAAAAGGGGAGTATTTATTTATTGTACAATCGGATGACGACCCTATCGGGGAGCTGTATGACACCCCTACTGCTACATTAAAGGAAGCCTTTGCCCAGCAGGGCAGGATATATGTAGAAAAAGAGTTTTCCGAAGATAAATGGGGAACATGGGTTTCGGGGTATGCGCCCTTTTATGATTCCAATAATAATTTTGCAGGTATTCTGGGAGTTGACGTATCCGCCAGGACTATTGCCGAATATGAAAGAAAATCCTTTTCCTATATTTTAATTTTTGCACTGATTATCGGTATCATAATGGTTATAACCAGCATTATCATTTCGAAAAGAATTACCCATCCCTTAGAGGAACTGGAAAATGATATGGAAAAAATACAGAGGCTTGATTTTTCAAAGGACTTACATATAAAAACAGTATTCAGGGAAATACAGAGCATGAACAATACGGTGAACAATATGAAAGCCGGCCTGCGGTCCTTCGCCAAATACGTTCCCTCCGATGTGGTTAACCAGTTGATTTTAATACACAAAGAGGCTGTATTGAGTGCCAATAAAAAAGAAATAACTGTATTTTTTTCCGATATAGCCGATTTTACAACTATTTCGGAAAAAATTGAACCCGAGGAGTTGGTAGACAGCATGTCCAAATATTTGGGCGGGATGTCTCGGATAATACAGGAAAACGGTGGTACCATTGATAAGTATATTGGGGATGCAATCATGTCTTTCTGGGGAGCGCCCAGGGATATGGACGACCATGCTTATAAAGCATGTCAAGCGGCATTGCAGTGTGTGGAATTTTTGAAATCTTTTAATGCAGATCTGGAAAAGCTGGGTTACAGCTTTCATACCAGGATAGGTATCAATACCGGTGAAGCTGTAGTAGGTAATATAGGGTCAGACAATAGATTGAATTATACCGCCATCGGAGACAATGTAAATCTTGCCAGCCGCCTGGAAAGTCTTAATAAGCACTTTGGCACCGATATAATTATCAGTGAGTTTACTTATAGAGAAATAAGAGAGGTCATGCTAGCCAGGAAACTTGATAGGGTTGCCGTCAAGGGAAAGACAAAGGATGTTTACGTATACGAGCTAGTGTGTGATATCTCATCCGCCAGTGAATGGCAAAAAGGGTATGTCCGTATGTTCAACGATGCTATAGAATTGTACTTTAATCAGGATTGGGTAGAGGCTGCCACACTATTTGAAAAAGTGCTGGATATTAAGCCCGGGGATATACCGTCGGCATTAATGATTGAAAGATGCAATAATTATAAAAAGAAACCGCCCGGGGATGGGTGGTTCCAATAACAAAGGGCGAAAAAGGGGACAGGCTACTTTTTTGTTAAAAGTAGCCTGTCCCCCTTTTCTGCCTGGACTGCTACAACATACCCAGTATAGATCTATAGAGCCGCTTGCTTGGAATATTTCTTCAGATAAACCAACCGCATTAAACAGCTTTCTAAATAGTTTATAGGCTTTACATTTCCAAAAATCGCTGCTCCAATCAGGGCTTTGCTATTCTTTTCCATCACCATGCCCACGGCAGTTGCGTCTCCTTTGGAGATGCCGCAGCACAGTGCTCCGTTATTCCGGATAAGGACTGCTGAAGCGCCTTTCAGTGCGGCAGCAATTTTGGCGGGATCTTTCCCTGCCGTTTTTACTGAAGTGCCTGCAATTTGTGCAAAGTCATCAAGCAGAGGACGCAGGATGATGCCGGCACAGGAGACTGCTAGAATATTTGGAGTATCCATATGGATGATATATTTTATATTCTTATATTTTTGATAAACAGCGTTATGGATAATTGCTTCTCTTGGCAGAGAATCAGGTATTTGATCAAACATAACTTCGAATGTGCCGCCCTTGGCAAGCTGCAACTTAAAGCCTTTGTCAGTCCGCTCGCTTTCACAATAAAACCCGGACGGGCAGTCACCACTAATTTCAGCCTTTGAAGTCAGAAGGGAAAGAGCGAAGCCCCTCATCTCGCCCGGATCAAAGCCGGAGCGCCCGCTGATTTTCAGGTAATGTTCGGCAATAAAGCCGGCACAGGCATTTTCAAGTTCCTCAGCAACCTTAAATGCCTCTTCGTCATCTTTCCCGAAACACAACGCTCCGTGGTATTTTAGAATAACAGAATTCCCCGCTGAACGTGCCAGAGCTTTCGAAACCGCGCGGCGCAATTTTTTTGTTCCCGGCAGGCCGTAAGAGGCACATATCACCTCGCTTCCCAGCAGGGAAGAACTTGCTGCCAACATGATGGAATCCAGCCCCAAAACGCTTACGACGGATGCGTTTTCCTGGTGGGTGTGAATGACAAAATTAATTTGCGGGTATGATTTATAGACTTCAGCATGGATGCCTTTTTCTGATGAAGGCTTGATATGACCCTTATAGGAGCAATCAGCAATTTCCACCGTAACGATATCCGCAGGTGTCAGAGATAAGTAGTCTCTGCCACTAGGGGTTATGACAAAACGGCTTTCACTGATACGGCAGCTGACGTTTCCCCACGTGCGCGCAATGAGACCTGACTGCACAAGCCTTTTGCCGGCCTGGACAACCCTTGCTTTGGCCTCGTCAATAGTCATGCAAATCTCCTCCATAGCCCGCTGTCAGGCTTTAACCCCAACATTCCGGAATATTTTATCAAATCTTAGCAGTACATCATCAATCATTTCTTCAGTATAGGCAGCACTGGTGTAGAGCCTGCTTCCGGCAAGAGTGACAATTCCCTCGGCCATGTAGGCCGCGCCCATGTGTTCCATTTCTTTTTTGCGCTGGGATGTCGCCTCTAATACGCCGGGAATCTGCCACGGTTTTGACCAGTTGATGGAATGATGCAAGGTTCCGACAGTTTCAAGGTGGCAAATTGAACCCTGGTTAAAGGCGACAAAAGGCAGGTTGTACTTTCTTATAAGGGCTTGCAAGCCCTTTGTCAATCTGTCGCCCATTTGGCCTGCTTTCTGAGCGGCATTTGTTCTCTCGATTTCACACAGGGTATAGTAACCGGCTAAGCAACTGAGGGGATTGGCTGCCATTGTCCCGCCGACCAGGGCTTTTTTGTGCTTGTCGCCGGATTGTAATCCTGCCGCCAGGTATTTCATATATTCTTTCTTGCCGCCAAGGCCGCCCGCGCTTGGATAGCCGCCCGCCACCACCTTTCCGAACACGGTTAAATCGGGGGAAACGCCAAAATAGCCCTGCGCTCCTGCCATACCGATCCGAAAAGCCGTTACAACCTCATCGAAAACAAGAAGGGCGCCATATTTGCGGCAGAGAGTCTCAACTCCCTTGTTAAAATCCTTGTCCAGGGGTCTTGTTCCGCTTTCCGGACCGACAGGTTCTATAAGCACGGCGGCAGTCCCGCCGCACAGGCGGTTAAACCATAGTTTCCTTTCCAGGTCATTTAAATCATTTGGAAAGAATTCCTGGGTGTGTTTGAAAATGAATCGCGGAACTCCAGGGGCTTGAGTCCATTTAGAACCGGGTATACGCAAGCCGTAGGCGAGCTGATCGCTCCAGCCGTGGTATGCGCCCCCCATTTTTATGATATTTTTCTTTTTGGTAGCCAGACGGGCTACCCGGATCGCCCCCATGCAGGCTTCGGTGCCTGAGCCCAACATGCGGAACATTTCCACGGTCTTAATGTTTTCCGAAATTTTATGGGCAAGCTTATACTCAAATTCATGGAAAAGACCCGTGGATGGGCCGCAATCATTCAATAATTCGATAACCTTACTGCGCACCTCAATAGGGTTGCTTCCCAGTACCGTCGGGCCCCCGGCCTGCAGGAAATCATAATATTTATTGCCGTCTATGTCATATAGATAAGCCCCCTCGGCCTTTGTAAATACCAGGGGAAATGGGTAGTTGAAGGCAAGGTTATGCTGAACGCCGCCGGGTATGATATTTTGGGCGGTTTCAATCATTTGCTTGGATTTGGGACATCTTTTATCATAATAGTCTTTCAAATAGGTTTTTAAAGCCTCGGGCTTAATGGTGTAAATGGGCTTTTTGATCAATTCGTCCAGTTGCCTGATAATCATCCCGGTATCCGGGTACTCTGAAATAGCAAATCTAGTATCCATACGGTTTCTACCTCCCCATTATTATAGGGTGACGAGTGAGCGTTCACTCGCTTTAGTTAAGTATAGCACTTTTCTAATTAAAATCAAGAATATTCAAAAAAAGTTTTCTTGCAAAACTCGAACAATGTGTTAAAATGTGAACAAATAGTGAGCGAATGCTCACTCAAAAAAGGGGTATAGCGTTGAATTATTTTCAGGAGTCCTTTAATAAAATTTCGGAAGACAAAAGGAATAGAATTCTCGAAACGGCAATAAGCGAATTTGCCGAGCACGGTTTTGACAGCGCAAATATCAATATAATTGCGCAAAAAGCCGGAATCAGTATCGGTTCCATGTACAAATATTTCGGAAGCAAGGAAAATTTGTTTTTAACGATAGTACACACGGGGGTGGAAAAGCTTAAAGCGGTATTGGACGAAATTATGTCCAGTGAAGAGGATTTTCTCGGCAAAATTAAAAAGATAATCAGGGCCATACAGGTTAATTCACGCACGAATGTTCACCTTACAAGGTTATATAATGAAATGGCTACTGAAAGCCATTCCGAGTTGGTTTGGAAAATTGCCTCCGATATGGAAAATGTATCGGCGGGGTTATATGCGTCGTTTATCAAAGAAGCCCAGGAAGCCGGTATCGTCAGGGAAGATATCGATCCCAGATATTTCGCTTTTTTTCTGGATAATCTTTTTATACTGTTACAGTTTTCCTATGCCTGCGAATATTACAAAGAGCGCCTGAAGATTTTTGTAGGTACGGATGTTTTTAACAATGATGAGCTGGTTGTAGAGGAAATGCTGAAATTTATCAAAGGGGGCTTCCTTAAGTGAACTCGTTCAGCTTGGCTGAACATCGTGGCTTCAGATGGGGATTCTACCCCACCTGAAGTAAAAAGTGGAACTCCCACTTATAGAAGTGGGAGTCTTGGAAATCAGATAAAAAAGAATGTATACCAATTAAATGACCGGCAAAGGTCCGGAAATGGTACGCGTCAGGGGAGGTTTTAGTATGTCTTATATCATTGCTTATGATGTTGGAACTACCGGAATTAAAACCTGTGTATTCGAAATTTCGGATAAGATAAAGCTTCTGGCCTCGGCAATGGAGGGGTATGAGCTTTACACGCTGGAAAACGGCGGCGCCGAGCAGGAGCCTTATGACTGGTGGGAGGCTATGTGCAGCACAACCCGGAGAGTGCTGTCGGAAAACAAAATTTCCGCCGAAAACATAAAGGGTATTTCCTTTTGTTCGCAAATGCAGGGCCTTGTTCTTGTGGACAGGAACGGCGAGCCTGTGCGCCGGGCCATGAGTTACATGGATCAACGGGCCAAAAGGGAGCTGAAGGAGGGTATTGCCCATGGCTTACAAATTGCCGGCCTAAATGTCTTCAAACTGCTCAAATGCCTTAAGATCACAGGGGCTGTTCCAGCCAGCGTGAAAGATCCTATCTGGAAGTACAAGTGGGTTGAGCGCAATGAGCCGGATAAATTTAAAAGGGTATATAAATGGCTGGATGTGAAGGAATTTTTGATCTCTAAATGTACGGGCAGGTTTATTATGACCCAGGACAGTGCTTTTGCCGCCCTTCTTTATGATACACGCAAGGGTAAAGAGGGCTTTAGCAAGGAAATATGTCAAATGTTTGGCGTCCGTATGGAACATCTGCCTGAAATCGTTCGCAGCACAGATCTGGTGGGAGGCCTGAGAGGAGAGGCGGCCGGCCGGTTGCATTTGAAGGAGGGTACGCCTGTTTTCGGCGGCGGCGGTGACGCTTCTCTGATCGGTTTAGGCGCCGGGGCGGTTGAGTTTGGCAGTACGCATATATATTCCGGCACCTCCGGCTGGGTATCCACTGTTATTATACGTCAGGTGGTGGATACTTCAGCGATGATAGCCGCCATCGTCGGTGCCAATCCTGGTTTCTTTAACTATTTTGCCGAACTGGAAACGGCCGGCAAATGCCTGGAATGGGTAAAGGATCACCTGGTACTGGATGAGATCAATATTTATCTGGACCAGAAACATGTTTCCGGCTCACCGGAAAGCATCTACAGAAGTCTTTATGATTACATGATGCAAGCCATAAAGGATGTTCCCGCCGGCAGCAGCGGAGTCATATTCACACCCTGGCTCCACGGCAATCGCTGTCCTTTTGAAGATGCCAACGCGCGGGGAATGTTCTTCAACATTAGCCTGGAAACGGGAAAAACCGAGCTGCTCCATGCCGTTCTGGAAGGAATTTGTTATCATCTCCGATGGCAGCTTGAAGCCCAGGAGAAAAAAGTTAAGACTTCCAGGGTAATACGTTTTGTGGGCGGCGGTGCTCTGGCTCCTCTCACCTGCCAGATCCTTTCGGATGTGCTTGGCCGCGAAATAGAAACAGTTTATAACCCGCAAAATGTCGGAGCGGTTGGGGCAGCCCTGGTAGCTGCTGCCGGGATGGGAATTATAGATAAGCTTGAGCAAGCGAAAGAACTTATCGAGGTCTGTCAGCGCTATATTCCCAATATGAAGAATAAAGCGGTGCATGACAGAAATTTTCAGGTATTTAAAACATTATATAAGAATAATAAAAAAGCCTTTGGCATTCTCAATGAAGAGAAGACTTACTAGTTTCGGCAGAAAATACTCCATGATTTCGTTCGGATATACTTATTTTCCGTAACCAGAAGACCAAATAGAAAACCCGGGGCCCTTCAGGGGATTTCGGGCTTATTTATTTTGCTGCTTTGATGGTGATTCTATAAAAAAAATCTTCGACGGTAAAATAGACTATATCATTAGAATAAGTATTAGACTGAAAAAAGAGTAGGTTTCTTTCCCTGCTCTTTTTTGTTCTCCCCTTGCTGGAAGGGAATTATTGCATTAAAATATACACATGTATATATATACACATGTGTAAACTGTTTTGACGAAAATTGAGGTGCAAAGATGAAGCGAAATGATTCCACAAATGGAAACAGATATGAGAGAAAAAAGGAGGAAACAAGGCAAAAAATAATCGATGTTGCCATTAATCTTTTCAACAGGCACGGCGTTGATTCAACCACGATGGAGCAAATTGCGGAGGAAGCAGATATTGCCCGAAAAACCCTTTACAACCATTTCCCCATCAAAGAAATCATTATCATTGAATATTTACAAAGGTTTGTGCAGAAACGGGTCCCTGAAATAGGCCGATTAATTCAGGAATATCCTGATACCCGCTCACGGTTGGTGGCTGTGCTAAATATGACGATAGAATGGACAAAACAGCTAAAAATTACTAAGGATATGTTTAGAGTATACCTCTCTTACCAGATTCAAAAAGTAATGATGGCTTCTCCTGAGGAAATTCAAAGAAGCGGCGCACATAATTTTCTGGGTGAAATTATCAGATTGGGCCAGGAATCAGGGGAAATCAGGCGGGATCTTCCGTTTGAAGTATTGGTTTCCCAGGCTGATAACATCCGTGCGTCAGCGGGGATGAGATGGTTAATAGACCCGGAGAGATTTGCGGCTCAAAATTTTATCGAAAAAAGCGTGGACCTTTTTCTTTTCGGGGCAGAAGACAGGTCTAGCCAAAAAAAATCAAGCTCTTAAAAAAGTGCCGGGGGGGATACCATGGAAAAGAGTTGTGGAGAGTTCTTTTTCAGTTGGCCCGAAGCTTTTGGGGCCGGGGTAGGGGCAGTCGGGGGGAAGGGGTGGAATCTGGGAAGGCTTGATCGTTATGGATTCAATATTCCGGCAGGGGGAGTCCTAGCGGCTGGAGCCTACCTGAATTTCATTAAGGAAAACAATCTGCTGGAAGTCACAGAGAAGATCTCGCAGAGTGTATCTACTGGTAATATTGGCGAGAGGGATTTCGAGGAAAAACTTTTTCTGATTAGAGAAAAAATCAAGGCCGGTAGTATTTCCCCCCACATCCTGGAAGAACTAATTTCAAAGCTTAAAAATATCGGAATACTTGAAAGACCGTTGGCCGTCCGGTCTTCAGCCATTACCGAGGATACATCCGGGGCGTCTTTTGCCGGTATCCATGATTCGTTCTTAAATATACTGGGATTAGATAACATATTGTCCGCCATTAAAGGGTGTTACGCCTCTCTTTGGACACCCCGGGCCGTCGCTTACCGGCGTAAAATGAATGTTAGGGATGACGAAGTGATCCCGGCCGTGGTGGTTATGGAAATGGTGGAGGCGAAGACTGCTGGTGTGAGTTTTTCCTGCGATCCCCGGACCGGACGGGAAAATGTCGTAGCAATAAGCGCCAATTTCGGTTTGGGCGAAAGTGTAGTCAGCGGTGCAGTCGAGCCGGACGAATACCTTCTGAATGTGGACTATTGGCCAGAAATAACTGAAAAAAGAATTGGTCGCAAACAAAGAATGACCATTCCCGGAAAACAAGGGGGGACGGAATTTGTGCGGCCTGCCGAATCAATGGCGGCTCAGGTGTTATCCGATGAAAATATAGTGAAGCTTGGTTTTCTGACCCTGCGGGCATTCGAAGCCCTGGGCCGGGGGGAACAGCACCAGGATCTTGAATGGGTGTATGACGGTAAGGAGTTTTTCCTGGTTCAGGCCCGGCCGGTTACAGCCCTTCCCAGGTATATCTGTGCTGAAATCAAAGATCAGCCGGACATATGGTCCAACGCCAATTTCAGGGATGCAATCCCCGTAGTCCAGTCAACTTTTAACTGGAGCCTTATAAAACACGGCCTCGTTACAATACTTCAGTCACCGTTTCAATCAGTAGGTTACCGTATACCACCAGGGCAGCGATATGTCAGGCTTTATCAGGGTAGACCATATTTCAACCTGTCGCTTCAACAGTGGCTCTTGTATGATGCCCTGGGCCTGGCGCCCCGGAAAACGAACGACAGCCTGGGCGGACAACTGCCGGAAATTAAAATTAACGAAAAGAAATCGTATGCCGGAGTCAGGGGATTAAAAAGAATTGTCCGCATGTCAAAGTTTATGCTGGCAATTTCAAAAACGAAGAGAAAGGCTAAGGAATCTTTTGAAAAGTTCAATGTTTATACGGGAGATTTATTAAAAAAAGATTTTAAGAGCTATTCCTATGAAGAGTTCATTCATACCATAATTGCCAATGCTAAAGTATCTAAGGAATTCGCCCCCTTGTTTTTCTTTTTAAGCAGTTCGGCTGCCCCTTCGTACATGATTCTGGTTAATACACTGGAAAAACATTTTCCGGGTAAAGGAAACGCGATGGCCAACGCTATTATGGCTGGAAGAGGAGACATCACCAGCGCGCAGCAAGGCTACCGTCTGGTGAAAATGGCTGAAATAGCCCGCAGTGACGCCAATGGCCGGAGGTTCTTTTCCGCCGAACCGTTTAACCCTTCTCTCTGGGTCAAAGATCTGCCGGACAATTCCCCGTTTAAACAGTCCTTTCGTAATTTCCTGGCAGAATATGGGCACCGGGGCGTTTATGAAGCGGAAATCATCAACCCTCGCTGGCGGGAAGACCCTTCTTATCTTTTGAATATCATCAGGAGCACTATTGAAACTGCCGATGCTGGTGCAATAAAAGCCCGGCAAAAAGAAAAAGCGGACAGGGCGTGGCAGGAAATAAAGCAAAAGCTGCCTCTCCACCGACGTATACTGGTAAAATCTCTGTTGAAACATGCTCTGAAGGGTGCGGAACTCAGGGAGATGGCCAAGTCTGTATTTGTTAAGCTATTTGAGCCAGGACGTATGATATACCAGGAGATAGGTCGCCGGTTGGCTGAAAGGGGGATAATTGAAAAACAGGTTGACATCTATCACTGTGCTTTTATCGAAATCTTCTCCTTTCTCCATGGGTACTGGGACGGTGAAGGAATGGCCGTTCTGGTGGCCGAGAGGAAGGCCGGGAGAAAAGAGATGGAGGAGCTTTCGCCTCCTAACTTGATTATTGATGAGACTCCTAAATTTGAGAAACCTGTAACTTGCAGCTCGGCCAATATACTATCAGGTCTAAGAGTAGCTGCGGGAAGGGCTTCTGGCCCGGCAAAATTGATTTACCATCCTGACGTTGGGGAAAAGCTGCAGGCTGGTGATGTGCTGGTAGCTCCGTCAACAGATCCGGGCTGGACCCCCCTGTTTTTGAGGGCATCAGCCATTGTAATGGAAACTGGTGGATTTTTATCTCACGGGGCTATTGTAGCCAGGGAGTATGGCGTTCCAGCGGTGGTGAACATACCGGGTGTGATGAAGGTAATAAAAGATGGTCAGTTAATCACTGTTGATGGTGACGAGGGGGTAGTATATCTATAGTTTTAATTCATAAAGTAATCTGAAATTATTGTATATATTTTGGGCGGTATAGGGCATTTGTTTCAGGATCGTTATAGAAGCGAAGTAGTAGAGCAGGACAGATACATACACCACAACCCAGTAAAGGCGGGCATGGTAAAGTGGGCAGGAGAATACAAATGGAGCAGTTATAAAAGCTATCTTAATGAAGATAAAACCTTTGCCGAAATATTGGAAAAGGAAACATTATTGGGGCTTTTATCAGCAGATAAAAGTATTGCAATAAATATGTACAACGCTGTCGGAGGCAGGCACCGGCGAGAGATGCAGGACCCTCTATTTTAGAATCCTGGCTTAATTTTTGCAGTATTTATATCGGGAAACACTCACAGGCTGCACCTGTCCGGCCCATTATGCATGTGGTGGCGGGAGCCGGGGGATTACTCCTTGAATAAAGTCATCATAACCGATCACCATTCAGCAGCCTTTTTTAAGTCTGCCTGAACTTAATCAAGTAGAAAAGACTTATCTGCTGCTGAGCAGCCCTGACGGAAATGAAAACTTTTTTAAACCCCGGGGCGCCCTAAGCTAAATTGACCTGCAAAACATGGGCAGGTCAACCAAAATTTAAAAATGCCGCCAAGGAAAAACAAATTATACTGAAATGGAGATGCCCGAGTTGAAGAACAAAATGCTGCTATCCTACCTGGCAATCTTTTTTACTGTGGTAATGTGGGGTATGTCTTATTTGAGTATAAAGGTGACGGTGGCGGCAATACCTCCCATGACCCTGGCCCTGGAGAGATTTTTAACGGCCATAATTATCCTTATTGCCTTGCTTAAAATTCTCGAGCCTGGCTCACGGCTGAATAAAAAGGACATCCCAGGCCTTTGCCTGACCGGGATGGTAGGTATAACAGCCTACTACTTTTTTCAAATCAACGGCTTAAAGTATACCACCGCCTCGTCGGCCTCCATAATAATCGCCACAGTGCCGATCTTTTCCATACTGGCCGACTACCTGTTTTTTAAAAGCCCCCTGTCGGTATACAAGGTCTTCTGCGTTCTTCTGTCACTGGCGGGGGTGTTCCTGGTGGTGGTGGACAGCTTAAGCGGACCGGCCGGCCGGGGCAGCCTCGCGGGCAACCTCCTTATGCTGGGCACAGCCCTTTGCTGGGTGGCCTACAATATTTTTACCCGGCCCATGGGAGGAAAGAGGTCCCTTCTATATATTATCACTTACCAGCTAATCTTCGGAACAATATTCACTCTCCCCTTTGCCCTCCTTGAGATGGGCAGTTGGCAGCCGGTATCGGCCATAGTTATGCTGAATGTTGCCTTTCAGGGGATATTCTGCACAGCCCTGGGCTATTATCTCTACGTATTGGCGCTGAAAAACCTTGGCACCGGAATAGTTACCCTTTTTGCCAACCTTGTCCCCGTGACCGCCGTGGCAAGCAGCTACTTTATTTTAAAGGAAACCATCACCCTCACCCAGATAGCCGGAGGTGTACTAATTATCACCTCAGTCTATGTGGCCAGCCTGAAGCAGATGGCCGAGGCTCGGGCCACAGCGCAAGCGGCCGAAGCCCACAATTCCCTTTAAGTACCCCGGTGGTTAAGGGGGACGATAAACAAGCCAGGTATATTAAACTGCCCGATCGTAATCTGAACGGTCTGGCTTTTTTGTTTTCAATTTTCGGTTCATCACATAACCATCATAAAATCAGATTATTTTGTACCGGGAATCCAGTAGGTATCCAATTATAAAACTGGTGAAAGTCCCGGCGATTTTGGGAAGACAAGGGGTCAGGCTTGAAATATTCCCTTATTGGCCATACAATAGCAATGAGGGGATGAGTTTATGGCAAGAAAGCCAAGGATAGAGTATCCAGGTGCATTTTATCACGTAATGTGTCGTGGCAATAATGGTGAATACGTCTTTACAGAAGAAGAAAAGCCGGAGTATGTAAAACTTATAGAAAAATATAAGAAAAGATACAGTTTCAGTATTTATGCATACTGTCTTATGGATAATCATGCACATTTACTGATAGAGACTGGTGAAATACCTCTTTCAAAGATAATGCAAGGAATCCAGCAGAGTTTCACACAGTATTACAACAAAAAATATGGTAGAACAGGTCATGTGTTTCAGCAGAGATATAAAGCACAGCTATGTGATAAAAAAAGATTCTTATGGCAGCTTATAAAATATATACATTACAATCCAGTTGAAGCAGGATTTAATCAAGGACTGGATTACAAATGGAGCAGTCATAAAAGCTATATTACAGGAAGAAATGACCCCTTGGTAGAAGTAAGTTTCATATTAAGTATACTTTCAGAGAATCCCGCAACAGCACAAAAGCAATACAGACAATTCATGAATATTGAACCTGATACAACTACTATTGAACAATACCAGGCTGTGTTGGGACCGGAAGAAGAGTTAAAAAATCCTATGATAAGAAACAGAAAAATTAAACTTGAAGTTATTGTTGATGAAGTATGTAAAGAAGCGGGAGTAGTTTTGGAGGAGATTATACGTAGGACCAAGATTCAGAAGTTCTCTGATGTTAGAAAAGCAATTGTCAGATTAAGCGAGAAATATTCAGAGATAACAAACATAGAGCTCGCAAGGAGGCTGAACATCCCTCCATCGATGATTTCTAAAATAAAAAGCGGAGAATGTCGTGGTACACATTTGGTTGATGAAATAATGAGTAAGATTGAAGAAAAAGGAATATTTCAAGCCTGACCCCATTCTTTCCACCCTGGGTTCCGCCAAGTAATAATTTTTTCCCGTTATAGGACATGATTTTTGCAGGTATATATCTTGCATTAATAATCAAGAAATATAATACTCCAGGGTTCGCTGACTGGATAACCAAAGGAACTGGGAATAAGCATCAGCTACGCTTGTCGTTTGTGGGTTCGGAGGAGAATGTTTATGGATAAACAATTAACTTCAGGCCAAATTTATACACTTGACGAAAGGGTAAAAAAGTTTCTTGATGTGTTAAACATTGGTTTTATCCATATGGATATGGATATGGGAATAATCGATGTTAATGAGAAGTGCCTTGAATGGTTCGGTTATCGACGGGAAGAAGTCATGGGGGTCCATGCCAATCAATTCATGAAATTCGAGGATTTCGAACGGCTCAGACAAATGGATGATGAGCAACTTGAACAAAATAAACTTAACTACCAATTCGAGTTCGAACTGCCTAACAAACACGGAGTAAAGACACCATATCTTATCAGTGTCTCTTTGGACGTTGACGAAACCGGATTTCCGGTCAACAGCTATGTACTCCTAACCGATATCAGCGAGCAAAAAAACATGCAGGAACAATTGGAAAAGGCAAACCAGGCTTTGGCTGCCGGTCGGGAAGCCTTAAAAGCTGAAAAGAACATGCTGGAAGCTATTCTTTTCGGTATAGGGGATTGTGTAACAATTTTCGATCCCCACGGTACAATTTTATTGAGTAACCCTAAAGGCAAAGAAATCAGGGGAGACCGTCAGTCTCCCTTAATGCCGCTGCAGATTGGACAAAGTCAAACCTTCAGTTTTGTTACAAGAGGAGAACTGCGCCAGTTCCTGGGTCAGGTCGAGCCCATCCGTGATGCCCAGGGTCAGATTTACGCGTATGCCGAAATTTTGAAAGAGATAACCGATCAGATAAAGTTGGAGGAAAAAGAAAGCGAACTTGTTCAATTAAGACGTGAGATAAAACGGCTTGGCTTGGATGAAAAGATGATCGGGATCAGCCCGGCTATGCAAAAGGTTTTCGATTTAATACTACGCTGCGCTGAAGTTGATTCCTCGGTATTAATTACCGGGGAGACGGGCGTCGGCAAAGAACTTGTTGCGCGAGAGATACATAACCAAAGCAAACGAAAGGATAAGCCTTTCGTTGCCGTAAACTGTGGTGCCATTCCGGAAGCACTGTTGGAATCGGAACTGTTTGGGCACGAAAAAGGAGCCTTTACAGGTGCTGTTTCTTCTCGTCTGGGTCTTTTCCGAGAGGCCAACGGAGGAACTATTTTTTTAGATGAGGTCGGGGATCTCAATCCATCGTTGCAGGTTAAGCTTTTACGTGTTCTGCAGGAGAGAGAAATTCGTCCGGTGGGCGGTAACCGGACTCATCCGATTGATGTCCGGGTTTTAACCGCGACCCATAAAAGCTTGGAGCAGTTGGTCAAACAGAGGCTGTTTCGCGATGACCTGTACTACCGATTTGCCGTTATACAGATTTTTATTCCACCGCTGAGGGAACGCAAAGAAGACATTTTACCGCTGGCCAAGTATTTTGTTAAGAAACACTGGAATAAAAAAGACCAACCGGCTCCGAATTTGAATCATGCCATTCAGCGAATATTGATTGATTATTCGTGGCCCGGAAACATCAGGGAGTTGGAAAACTCCATTGAACATGCTTTGGCAATGAGTCGTGGAACCCATCTCGAATCTACAGATTTTCCGGTCACCATTGCCTGCCATAATGGTTTGGAAGCGTTGCCTCGTTCTGAGGATTTAGTCAATAAACCGGCTAACTACCCGGCGCTTTCCTATTTAAAACCCTGGGAGTTGGAAGAAAGAACCCGAATCGAAAGTACACTAAACAGCACCAGGGGCAACCGAAGCCGAGCCGCGCAGGAATTGGGAGTTTCAAGAAGCACGTTATGGCGAAAAATCAAAATGTATCTGCTCGACTAGCAAACACCCGGGCAATCTCTTCAAATCAACCACCCGAAGGTTTTACTTCCAGGTGGTTGATTTTGTGGTATTTCCCATATTTAATTTTCACTTGAGGAGGATGGATTCGATTTTCGTGGCCAGGGACATATCGCCTTTTATTTTCAGCTTACCGGTCATAAAGGCCATAGTTCCGCTCAGTTTGCCTTCCGCCATTTTCTTAAAGTCCGGCGCGGCCATGGATATGGTTACGTTGGCGTTGTCGGCCGCGCCCTCGCTGTAGGTGGGGACCCCGTCGTCAAGCTTGAAGTAGAAAGACATGGGGTCATCCCCGCCGATATCAAACTGAAAAACCGCATTTATCCCCTTGTTTTTTTCCGCCTTGCTCTCAAGTTTTGTGGCAATCTCCGTCACAACCTCTTGCATGGTAGCCATACATTTTTACCTCCTGCCTTTTTTAATAAATTTACACTCTCCTAGTTTCTTGGCCGTTTCAAGAATCTTCAGAGATCTTAGATAATCTGTTTTGGGCCAGACTATCTCGTATAATCGGGGTACGGTTTCTCTATGCAAATAAAATGCCAGTAGCTGCTGTTTGTAAAAGACATCACTGAAGGTAATCCTGGCAATCCATACCACTTAACATAATCTCAGAATGTGTTGCAATATTGTTGCAACAATATTGCAACACATTTTTCGTTTTTTTTAAAATTTTGCGAAAAAGATTGATGAATGTGGCTGGCATGCTTTTTGCGCTGGATACGATATATCACCAACCAGCGAAAATAGAAAGGAGGAGCTCAAGGGGATATTGGGGCGGAAAAGGAAACAAAAGCTATGAGGAGATAAACATGAGCATGATTAAAATAGGGGACTATACATTATTAAAAGACGGGATCGTCGTCGACGGTACCGGGAATAAGGGATCAAGGGGGAGCGTGTTATTGAACGGACCTTTGATCGAGAAAGTCATTTACGGGAATACCGAAGAGAAGGGCCGTGTAATTGACTGCAGCGGGCTTGTCATTGCACCGGGATTCATCGACTGTCATTCTCACCTTGACTGGTTCATGGCCATGGAAAATGGTGAGCGCTTCATGAGTCCTTTCACTGAACAGGGAATAACCTCCGTTGTTGGGGGCAACTGCGGTTTTTCGCTTGCCGCTCTAAGCGAGAAAATGGATTCCCGGAACGAAAAGGCCGTAGTCGACAACCTATTCAAAGAAGGTCTCAGGGGGATCAATAGACTTCCATGGCGTTCAATGACGGAGTATTTCCAGTATCTTTCGAATGTCGGCATATCTCATAATTTAGCCATGTTCGTTGGTCATGGTAGCGTGCGTGCATCCATAAAGGGTTTGGAACCATCTCCTCTCACAGCCGATGAAAAAAAGCTGATGCTGTCGCTTATGGAAGCTGCGATGGACGAGGGGGCCAGGGGCGTTTCCTGCGGTCTTCAATATGAGCCGGGGCAGTTTGCACCCAAGGATGAGCTGGAGGATGTTGCGAGGCTTGTGAAAAAGCACGACAAGGTGTTAGCTGTGCATCTCCGTGCATACTCGGCGGTGTCGGCGGCGTATCCCGTGATGCCGTTCGGGACGCCGCACAACCTCATTGCACTGAAAGAGATACTCGGCCTGGCACGGCGCTTGGAAGTCCGCTTGCAGATATCCCATATGATCTTTGTCGGAACAAAGACATGGTCTACCTGCGATGACGCCCTGGAAATGATAGACCGTGCAATAGACGATGGCATCGATGTGAAATTCGATACCTTTGCATATAGCCATGGTGCACCATTAATCAATAGCTTCATACCGCCGTGGTTTATTTCGAACACCGAAAAGAACTACCGTAGCCGGAAGGCTTTACTGCGCCTCAGGTTTGAGCTAAAGATGCTCAAGATGCTATTAGGCATTGACTTTGAGGATATGCAAATAATCCGTTCGAACAACGCGCAACTAGATCGTTTCAACGGCATGTTCTTGGGAGATATCGCCCGTGAACGAGGTATGAATGAAATTGAGAACTTTGTGGACTACTCGGAAAAAAGCGGCGGCAGGGCCGCTATGATAGTCTGCAAATACAGCACACCTGAAATAATAAAAAAACTAATGAAGCACCGTGCATCACTTTTTATGACCGATGCATGGGTGGAACCGGGAGAAAATCAGAATTCCGCGGCTTACGGATGTTTTCCCCGTTTTCTTCAGCTTGCCAGGGATGAAAAGTTAATTTCAATTGAAGAGGCGGTTCACAAGATGACCGGCGCTGCTGCCGAGCGCATGCGGATACATGACAGGGGTGTGCTGCATGAAAAAAAGGCCGCGGACATTGTCGTGTTTGATCCGGCAAAAATCAGAGACAACAACCCCAGAGAGTGTGGCAACATGCGGCCGACTGGCATTGAGGCGGTATTCGTCAACGGGATCCAGGTTCTGAAAAAAGGAATCTCTGATGTCTCGGTCAAGGGAGGCACCATACTAAGATAATAAGAGTGTATCTCACATACCCTATTGTAATTGAAAGGAATCACACCTTAATACCGTTTGAAAGCACCTTTTTCATCAATGTAATCCTGGCAATCCATACCACTTAACATAATCTCAGAATGTGTTGCAATATTGTTGCAACAATGCTTCAACTATTTTTCGTTTTTTTAAAAATTTTGCGAGAAAGATTGATAAATGTGGCTGGCATGCTTTTTGCGCTGGATACGATATATCACCAACCAGCGAAAAAAAAGGAGGAGCGGCATGGAAAACAGTGTATTGGTGGCCGAGCAAACCCGGGGCTTTCTCGGAGTCATTGCCGAAATGTTCAACAACACGCCGGCGCTTCAGGAGGAGCTCAAGGGGAGATTTGGGTGGATAAATATGACGGCCGGGTTGAGAACCGCGGACAACCAGATAAATACAGCCATTGCCTTTAAAGACGGAAAGGCCACGGTGTTAGATTCGATACCCCCTGACGCCGAATTTACCATGGTATATTCCAAGACAGACGACATACTGGATATGCTGAGTGCCAGTCCGGACGAATCTTATAAGATGATACTCAGAGGTCGGGTAAGAGCGGAAGGCAACTTAATATACATGGGGTTATTCAATTACCTGCTTAATCTGGTTTTAGGCGAAGATCAGCAAACAGCGATTGACAAGCAGGCCGAAGAGCATATGGCCGAAAAAAGGCATTTGGCCGCTGAGGTAAGCACTGCCGGTCGAACTGAAAGACTTAACAGGAGAAAGAATCGTTTACAAGGCCGTAAGAATGATCCGGGAGTACAATATCTTAATGACCCGTATCTCTCCAGTTATGATATGGAAGACTTCCCGAGATTGCGCGAAATGAGGCGGGAATTCCTGAATGCCAAATGTGAGTTCACGAGCGAGTATTCAAAGCTAATTACGGATTTTCATGTGGATCAGGGATATGAAGTGAATAAAGAGGGAGTGCCGTGGGACCCAAATCTTCGCAAGGCGGAAAGTTTAAAGTATGTCCTTGAATTACGAAAGCCAATTATACGAAAAAACGATCTTATAGGGGGTACCTGGACTACCAATCCGGTACTGGGCGCAGTGGGAAGGCCGTTCGCTGAGGCTTGCTTTATGTGGGGTGAACTAAAAACGTGTTCGAAAAGGGAGTATGAACCTTACGAAATCAGCGATGAAAGCGCCGAAGTATTTCATAAGTACGTTTTCCCGTATTGGGCGAACAGAAATATTCACGAATTGTGGAAAAAGGAGTATGGCAACCCGATCGGAGCAAAAATTCAGGAATTGTATTTTTCAATTTTTTATTGGGCTACTGCCTCCCAATCCGAAAATAATGCAGGATTTGAGTCGGTGCTGAAAATGGGAACCAGGGGTCTGATAGAAAAGATCGATCGTGAACTAAGTGAAGATAAGACCGCCGACCCTGAAAAAATTAATACCTTGAAGGCCATGAAGATAACCCTGGAAGGAGTATATGCCTACGCGAATAACCTTGCAGTGCAGGCTGCCAAAGATGCCGACCAGGAAACCGATCCCCGGAGAAAAAATGAATTGTTAAGAATATCCCGAAATCTTTCCCGGGTTCCCGAATATCCCGCTGAGACCTTGGATGAAGCGGTTCAATGCCTTGCCTTATTGCAGATTTGCCTCGGCTGGGAATCATTAGACGGCTCTATTTCTTTCGGCAGACTTGACCAGGTGCTCCAGCCATACTATTTGGCGGATATTAAACAATTGACCTCGGAAGAGGAAAGAGAGACATATATCAAAAATGCGATTGAACTCTTAGGCTGCTTCTTTATGAAAATTTCCAGTCGTTTGATCGTGGCCTACGATTTAGCTTCGTGGCAGAATTCCGGTGCTTCCAGTGATAGCTGCATAACCGTGGGCGGGGTCACTGCGGAGGGGGATGACGCGGTGAATGATATGACGTACATCATCCTTAAGGTGACTGAAATGCTAATGCCGAACGATCCCAACATGCATGCCAGATATAAACCGGGTAAAAACAGCCTGACCTACTTGAAACGGGTGGCTGAAGTAAACTATATAACCCACGCCACCCCGGCTTTGCACAACGATGATGCTGTTGTTGAGGCTATTCACCATCGTCAAGGGTGGGACTTGAAGGACATCAGAAACTATGCGTCAACTGGATGCGTTGAACCTTCCATTCCCGGCAAACATATCGGAACCACGTCAGCCCTGGAAATAAATCTGGTAGCTCCTCTGGAAATGGCATTGCATAACGGACTGCACCCTGTAGCCAGCTGGGAGCTGGGCCCTAAAACCGGGGTTATTGAAAATGGCGACTTTGGTGATTTTGAAGAGTTTTATGGCGCATTTCAGAAACAGGCTGAATTTATTCTTGAACAAGCGGTAATTGGCAACAACCAGATCGGGGAGGTATATCAACGGCATCAACCGCATCCGCTTTTATCAGCTATCACCGAAGGGTGTATTGAATCAGGGCGGGGTGCGATGCGGGGCGGAGCCAAATACAATTCATCCGGGGCTACCATGATTGGCTTATCGGATGTGATCGATTCATTGATGACGATCAAAAAACTGGTTTTTGAGGATAAGAAAGTATCTTTTATGGAATTGAAACGGGCGATTGATAATAATTTCGAAAATGATTCCTGGCTGCACTCGATAATTAAGACACAGGTCCCCCGCTTTGGTTCAGGGAATGACGAAGCCCTCGGTATGGCAAAAAGGGTAATGAGAACAATAAGTGACTACCTTGCGGCTTCCAGGGATTTCAAGGGGGGCAGGTATACAACAGGCTGGTGGTCGATGGCTAATCACACGACCTATGGGCGTGTAACCAACGCCCTGCCTTCAGGTCGGTTGGCAGGGGAACCCTTTACACCGGGGCTAACCCCTCACCCCAGTGCTTCTGACAGTTTATTAGACAATCTCAGGGACGTGGCCCGTCTTGATCCTGAAACCATGGATAATCAGATCGCATTTAATGTAAAAATTGTTCCCGCCGCCGAAGATTCGCATGAACAGGTAATTGATAACATGGTCAGTTATATGAAGACTTATTCCGAACAAGGTGGAATGCAGCTGCAGTTTAACGTAATTGATTCGGATACGTTGAAAGACGCTATGGCTCACCCCGAGCTTTATAAAGACCTTATTGTAAGAGTATCTGGTTATGTTGCGCGTTTTACAGAGATTCACCACGAACTGCAGCTGGAGTTAGTTCGGCGGGCTGAATATCGGTTGTAAGGTTGGTAAAGATGAAATCACCGCTGATTGTTGATATCAAATCTAATTCCTGGGATGACGGACGCGGTATCCGGTCCGTCGTCTTTTTTAAGGGATGTCCCTTAAACTGTGTATGGTGCCATAACCCCGAAAGCCGAAAACCACAGGCCGAGGTAATGTATAATTCCGAACTTTGTATTGGCTGTGGCAGCTGTGAGCGAAAATGCTCACAGCAAGCCATAGGTTTTAATAAGCCTGGTTTTATTGATAGAACAAACTGTAATTATTGCTTCGACTGCATTCGGGAATGCCCCTCAACAGCCTTAAAAAGAGTGGGAATAGAGATGTCGCCTGATGAAATCATTAATCGGGTTTTGCGAGATAAACCTTTTTTGGTTAATTCATCGGGAGGGGTCACATTCTCAGGGGGAGAGCCTACGCTGCATTTAGAGTTTTTGTCGCTACTTCTGAAGGCCTTCAGAGAAGAAGGAATACACACTCTGGTGGAGACCTGCGGCTTTTTTAATTTCGAGCCGTTTAGTACGAAAATTCTACCCTATACGGACGCTGTTTATATGGATATTAAGCTTTTTGATGCTAAAGCTCACGAAAAATATTGTGGGGTTAAAAATGATATCATTCTGGAGAACTTTACGAAATTAGCAGAACTAAGCGCGATTGGCAGGTTTGAATTATTACCCCGAACACCGCTCGTGCCGGGTATAACCGATACTTCAGACAATCTTACGGCCATAGCCGGTTTTTTAGCGGCGAATAAGGTCAAACAGGCCAAACTCCTGGAGTATAACCCCCTGTGGCTAAAAAAAGCCGGCCAACTTGGCCTGCCCAACTGCCAGGGTTTGTTGGAAACCCCGCAGTCTGTGGACCAGGTTCAGAAATGTAAAAAAGTATTTATAGACTACGGTATAACTGTGTGAGGAACACCAACCAAAGATGGAGGCGCAAATATGCTGGCGAACAATTCTAATTTATCAGTGGACCCCGCTAAATTCACAGAATGCCGGTGCCCGGCCACCGATGAGCTGTTGGGTTATTCCAAAATTAACACGGAAACAGAGATTAAAGCTGCAATTGAAATGGCACGTATTGCCCAAAAAAGCTGGGCTGCTCTTCCCCTGCAGCAAAGGATTCGGCTTATCCTTAAAATCCGGAATTACATGATTAATAACCTTGATGAGCTTGTAGAGACCATCACCAGGGATAACGGTAAAACTCGTACTGATGCGCTTTCTGCGGAAATGTTTCCATGTCTAGTCGCGATATCTTTTTATTGCCGACATGCAAAGAGTTATCTAAAGGAACGTAATCTTCCTACAGGTCATCTCACTTTGGCCAATAAACGCAGTAAAATCATCAGAGTTCCCTGGGGGGTGGTAGCCATAATAGCCCCCTGGAACGTTCCCTTCGCCATTCCCTTTACTGAAATAATCACTGCTCTTCTCGCCGGAAATGCGGTTATATTTAAAGGCGCTACCCAGACCCAGATGGTTGGATTGGCGTTAACGAAATGTATAGAAGCAGCGGGGTTACCGTCGGGTGTCTTTACTTATATTAACTTTCCGGGTAGTTCAGCGGGCGATGTATTATTGGAAAATGGGATCAATAAGCTGTTTTATACTGGTTCAGTGCCATCCGGCAAGTACTTGATGCGTAAAGCAGCCGAGACTCTAACTCCGGTGATGTTGGAATTGGGTGGAAACGACCCGATGTTGGTCTGTGCGGACGCTGATCCCTATAGAGCAGCCATGGGTGCCATCTGGGGCGGATACACCAATGCCGGACAGTCGTGTGCCGGGGTTGAACGGGTTTACGTTCATGATGCGGTTTATAAGCCGTTTTTGGCCGTACTGAAGGAAAAAGTCGAGTCTTTAAGAGTAGGTTACGGCATGGATTTTAACGTTGACATGGGTGCAATGACCACGGGGAACCAGGTAAAGGTTATCCAGGGGCTTATAGAGGACGCCTTGACCAAAGGCGCCGTTGTTTACGCCCAGTCTAAAATACCCAATCATACGAAATATAAAAATTTCATGCCGGCGACTGTGCTAACCAATGTAAATCATGATATGCGAGTAATGCGGGAAGAGATTTTCGGGCCGGTTATTGCGGTGATGAAGGTTAAAGATATGGAGGAGGCAATTCGTCTGGCCAATGAATCTAATTTGGGTTTGACCGCCTCCGTATGGTCAAGGAATCAAAATCAAGCTGAAAAAATAGCTCTGAGGTTGGAAGCAGGAGCGGTGAATATAAACGATCATTTGATGAGTCATGCTATGCCGGAGACACCCTGGGGAGGTTTTAAAAACTCTTCTATAGGCCGTACCCATGGGGAGCTGGGGTTTGCTGAGATGACTCAGCCCCAGGTTATAATCCGGGACATAATGCCAGGGGTCAAAAGAGATTTGTGGTGGCCACCTAACAACCAATCTACATATGAGGCAATAAAAGGGGCGGCTGTTTTTTGGTACGGTACCGGGTTCGGAAAGCGACTGGGAGGAATGATCAAGTTTCTAAAGGTTACCTCCCAGATGTTTAAAAGAATTTAGAGGTGTCTCCGATCTTAAGGAGAAATAGGGGGGTAATATGTCAAAAAAAAGAAAGGACAAGCTCATGAATAGGAGACTTCACCCCGTATAATGAGCTAATCAGGTCGGTATTATTAGAATTTTTTAAGGGGAGTGGATTTATGCGGCTAAAAGACAAGGTGGCGATAATTACCGGGTCTGGAAAGGGAATTGGGGAGGCAATCGCCAGAAGATTCGCCATGGAGGGGGCAAAAATAGTAATATGCGATTTAAATGAAAGTGACGTCGAAAGGGTAAAAGCAGACCTGGAAGCTACGGGCTGCGATGTGTTGGGCATAGTCGCAGATATCACCCAAAGAAAACAGGTTGAGAATATGGTCAATATGGTAATGTTGAAATATGGCACCATTGATGTGCTTGTAAATAATGCGGGCATCACCAAAGACGTTATGTTTCATAAGATGAACGAAAGTGAGTGGGATGATGTTCTCAAAGTAAACCTTAAGGGCTGTTTTCACTGTTCACAGGCCGTGGTGGGAACAATGAGAGAAAAAGGTTATGGAAAAATAATAAATATCTCGTCCACCAGCAGGTTTGGTAATGTCGGGCAGACTAATTATGCTGCGTCAAAGGCGGGGTTGGTCGGCCTGACCAGGTCCCTTGCCAAGGAACTGGGTCCCAAAGGCATCAATGTTAATGCTGTAGCGCCGGGCACTATAAATACAGATATGTTCATGGAGGTTCCTGAGAATATAAGGCAAATGGCTCTTTATATAATTCCCCTGAAAAGATTCGGCGCAGTGGAAGAGGTGGCAAATGTCTGCCTTTTCCTTGCCAGTGATGAATCTTCATATATAACGGGCCAGGTCATACACTGTGACGGGGGAATGTTTATGCCGTAAAGAGTAAGCATAGTTCAAAAGATAGGGTAATCGAAGCATCGGTTACCCTATCTTTTTCATGGTAACCGCGGGCGCCAGCGATTTTTTATAAGAACCCGGTCAATGTATTCCAGGACGGACATATAGTTACCCCAAACAAAAGGGGGTATATTATTGAAATTAATGCAGATTCATGTAGGGCTACACAACTATACAGAACTTTTCTTCATGAGTTGGGTCACTGGATTCAATGGCGGGAGATGGTTATCAGGCCTTCACATAATGGAATGAGTTTTGATGAGTTAAAAAATAAATATTTTGGATTGCCGGAAAGAGAGCGGGAAACGTTCGCAAATAATTATGCTGATAAGACACGCAAAAATTTAATTGACAGCAAGGTAATTCCATTCGAAAGGATTCAGTAGTATTTATTTTTTCCTCTCTTCCTCCACCATGGGCAGAGTGGAAGAGGGGAATATGTCCAGTATCCTTTTCCTCTGCGCCCGGTGTGCCGTGCTCGTACCTTTTAATCACGTGCTGGGTGTTTATGCTGAAGCGAAACCTTGTGTGTTCCCGGTGGTCTGCGTCCAGCAGGGAGTCAACCTCGGTATACTTGGTGACAAAGCGAAAGCGCCCCAGCTCCTGCCGTCCGAAAAACTCTATGGCCTTTTCTTAATGAAGATAGAACCTTTGCTGAAATATTGGAAAAGGAAACAGTATTGGGGCTTTTTTCAGAAGATAAAAGTACTGCGATAAAAATGTACAAGGAATATATGGACCAGGAAGGACAAGAGGAATTTATAGATATAACAGAAGAAGCAGAAGTGGTGGATGAAGAAGAAGCCCAGAATTACTTTGAAAGTATGCTACAGGATCGTGGGCTTAATAGAAAAAACTTGAAAGAGCATATGACCGATGAAATCATAAGAGAATTTAAAGCGGTCACCTGTCTATCGATAAGAAAGATAGCTGGCATAGTTGGATTGAATAAGGATAAGGTAAACAAAATTTTAAAAGCTTAGACGAGACCGTTTCAAATTTTCTGTAAACCTCCAAACAAATGATGTAAGATAAGAGCATCAGTTTGGAGGTTTATTTATGGCCAAAAGGAAGATCAGTCCAGAAAGAAGGGCGCAACGGAAAAAACTGTTGGAAATGCTTCAGGACGCT
>JBMOPE010000008.1:0-14626 GCA_049323755.1 Bacillota bacterium | reverse complement strand
CTTACCCCCTTTAGCGTCGACAACTAAAGGGTAAGTTTTAAGCAGGGGTGCTGGCAATGGTTTTTTTCCAGTTCTACGCTCTATTTTTTAGGTTCCGCAGTGCTCTATTTTGATTGTGCCATAAACAATAATAATGATGACGAATTGTGGTCAAGACAAAAAATAATGGGGTATGACCACAATATGTAGTGGTTTTTGAGCCAAAAATGAGCAAAAATAGAGGCCAAAAAGTGCAAATTTTGGCCCGTTTTTTTTGCCGTTTTCATAGATGACACGAGGTATTGGGTAGCATAGAATAAAGGTAGGAAAGGAGGATGTCCAATGGCAAAAAACGATAATATGCTGGCGATTTTATGGATGCTTAATTCTGGATCAAAAATAACTGCGAAGCAAATAGCGGAAAAATTAGAGATAAATATACGAACTGTTTACCGTTATATTGATTCGCTCTGCGCAAGCGGAGTACCGATTGTATCAGATGCAGGACAGAACGGTGGATATAGTTTACTGAGTAATTTTATCCATGCACCTTTGTTTTTCGATATTGAAGAACAAAAAGCACTGCTTCATGCCGCCGTATTTGCCAACGAAGCGGGATACCCTTTCAGTGAGTCGTTAAACAATGCAACACAAAAATTAAAAATGTATTCAAACCGGGAACAGGAAAGTATCCTCAATCGCCACTTAGCCGGTTTCGAAGTGTTAAACCGTGATATTGCCCCGTCTGTTAAGCTGACATTGGAAGAACTGGAGCGGGCTGTAGCAAACGAATATTCTGTTGAAATTGAATACCGTACAAGCCATGATGAACAACCCCGGCCAAGAGTGATTGACCCTTATGGAATGCTCTATTGGAACAATAAATGGTATACGGTTGGATTTTGCCATCTTCGAAATGAAATCAGAAGCTTTCGGGCAGAACGGATTTTTCGGATACAACGGACGCAAATGATGTTTAAAAGGCCGGAAGCCTTTTCTGCCAGGAAATTTTTTATTCAAAATCTTTTACCGGATTCTGAAAGTAAGGATGGGTTGGCCTCAGTAATTATTTGTGGCAGGTCAGAAGCTTTGGACGATTTGTGTATTCATTGGTTTTTAGGTCATCACCTGAAAGAGCGTACATCAAATCAAGCAGTTTTTTTATTAGACGAAAGAGCACTTCATGCATATGTACCCCATTTTCTCTTATCTTACGGAAAGGCTATTCAAGTGATTGAACCGCAGAGTTTAAAGAAAAAGCTTGTTTCTGTTGCATCGGAATTAATGGAATATTATCAATTATGATAGCTTCACTGACAGTAGTTGTCAGTGAAGCTATTTTATTATGAAGATAAACATCGTTCTTTATCATGGATGGATGTTTGATTAACGCTTGAAAAATTAAAAAATGGAGGACATGCGTATGAATAATAATGCTGTATATCTTTATGTATTTGATACAATGGCTGATTGGGAAGTTGGATTTTTGACTGCAGAGTTAAACTCAGGAAGGTATTTTAGGAAGGATGTATCACCAGTTAAAGTAGTAACTTTAGGACTTGAAAAGAATTATATTACTACAATGGGCGGGTTGAGAATACTACCTGATATTGATTTGGAAGAATGCAACATAAAAGAAACTGACGCTTTGATTTTACCTGGTGGTGAAACGTGGATGGAAACAATTCATCAACCAATATTAAGTTTAGCTAAACAATGTATCGATAAGAATATAATTGTAGCGGCGATATGCGGTGCGACAATGTCACTTGCTCAAAATGGACTTCTAGATTCAAGAAGTCATACAAGTAATGATTTGGGATATCTTAAAATGATGTGTCCTAACTATGCAGGAGAAAATCACTATAAGCAGGAGTCTGCGGTAACTGACGGAAAACTGATAACTGCTTCCGGAATAGCTCCGTTGGAATTTTCCGTACATGTCTTGAAAGCTTTGGACGTGTTTTCTACAAAGACATTAGATGCCTGGTATAATCTTTATAGGACTCATGAATCCGAATGTTTTTATGAGTTGATGAATTCAATCCAATAATGAGGGTATAAGCGTGGATCTGTTATGTTCAATTAAGGAGGAATAAAAATGACTGATAGTAAAAAATATATAGGAGTGTCAGGTAAATACACAAAGAATGGAGCACCTGACGGCTTTACATCTATTACTCCGTTTATAGTAATAAAGAATCCTTCTGAAGCAATAGAGTTCTATAAAACTATTTTCAATGCAAGGATTAAGGATCTTACTGAATTTTCTGATGGAAATGGAAATAAAATAGTTGTTCATGCGGAATTGGATTTTGGGAATGGCTTTTTACAGTTGTGATGGCTTGATGGGGTCAGGCTTTCAGTTATGCATTTAAGGCTGAGAAAATTCAGGTGCGGTTTTTGAATTGAATGCCCGGGCAGGATGGCAGGAGTAGCGAGCCGGGGTTCCATCAGCCCGAAATACGGTGGAAAACTTATAATTGCCAACAACGAATACGCTTACGCTGCTTAATTAGCAGTTAACCTCCTACCTGAGCTGGGCCCGTGGCCCGGGCTAGGGGGTCACATTAACGGGCTAGCTTCCAGGCCAATTCTCTTAAGGCCTGGCGAGACAATTATCGAGATAGCTCCAGCGGAGGCTGACTGTGGCCGCCAAAGGCGCGAAACTAAAATCACAGCGCAGCGCTTTCGAGAGACTCCTGTGGTCATTTTTTCGGACGCTGGATTAAGATGCCCCCGCCTCCACCAAAATATAAGCATAAAACCACCGCAAAGGTGGTTTTTGTTTTGTCCGGTCATTTCCGTTAGGCTATCTTTTGAACCACAAAGATCAAAGAGGTTTAAATAAGTTAGTAAGTCAGGGTCGAGTAGATGCGCATCTTTCCAGCTTTAGGTACAGATTTGTATTCCCGGTTACTCCCCGTTTTCTCTGAGAGTGTCACAATATTAGCTCCATGGCTGAATTGAACGCGCACCTCTGTGGCTGGTGTTGTTAAATTAGCTTTGAGCCATAGCTTACACCGAACCAGGCTGTTACGAAATTTCTTCCGGCAGGTCTTTCGCTTAACCCGAAACATTCCTGTCCTGCCCCTACTGCAATAACGGGTAAAACCCAGAAAGTCAAATGTGTCAGGCTTGTTGCCACCGTTTGACCGACAGATATCCATAGCATTTCTTCCAAAGGCAATAATTCTGGTTTTATCTTTTGCTATTTCCAGATTAAATTTGCTCAGCCGTATTTTTAGCGCTTGAATTATTTACCTTGACTTTCTACCCAGGTGGAAGGTTTATAATATACATGGGTGATAAATATGGACGATTACATGACAATAGGTAAAACAGCTCGGCTAATAAACGTAAATCCAAGGACCTTAAGGTTTTACGAACAGATTGGCCTGGTTTTTCCCTCCAGCCGCAGTGAAGGTGGTTATCGGCTTTATTCTCAGCAGGATATTGAACGATTAGAATTTATAATCAGGGCAAAGAAAATAGGCCTTACCCTGGATGAGATAAAATCAATACTCTCATTGACCGGGGAAGGGCTGTGTTTATCAGTGAGACAAAGGGTTGGAGAACTTCTTACCCTTAAAATAAGTGTGATAGACAACCAAATGAGGGAATTAGTAAAGTTAAAAGAGGAGCTTGCCAATTTCAAGAATTATCTCGACAAAAAGAGGGCACATACTAATAATAGGTCTGCATGTAGTTGTTTGGATTAAAATACCAGTAAATATTTTGTTCGAAACTATTGACCTTCCACTCAGGTGGAGGGTCTATTATTTTTTTAAGGCGTACTTGCAAGAAAATAATCTGGAAAGGGGGTGTTTTCATGGGCAAAAATGGTTGTGGATGCGGGTGCATGGGTAAAGAAACAAAGGATAAAAAGGAAACCGGACAGAGCAAGCCGGAGCAAAAAGAGAAGAAGTAACCATCAATGATGATTAAATATAATTCATCTGCCTTGCAAGTACGCCATTTAAAATAAGGGGTGTTTGTATTGTCTTATGATTTTATTAATCAAGAAATTGTCCGCACAACAATAAGCAAGATAGCGTCGGAGGCTCTGCTGCCAGTCGCCGGAAAGATAGACGAAGAATACTTGTTCAACCGGAATGGTATCAGGGCATTGGGGAAAGCAGGTTTTATGGGGATGATCCTGCCTTCGGAATTTGGAGGTTCAAATGCTGATAAATATTCTCTTATTGTGGCCCTGGAAGAAATCTCTAAGGCTTGTGCCTCCACGGCTCTTTCTGTTTTATCTCACACGGTTGCTTCACAGGCCATCGCCAAATATGGAAATGATGAAATAAAACATTGTTATCTTCCCGGCATGGCGGCTGGTGAGAAAATTGGAGCCTTTGCAGTTCATGAGTCCGCCTCCGGTGTTATAGCCGGGGCAATACAGACAAGAGCGAAAAAAGATGGGGATTCTTACGTTATTGATGGCTCCAAGTTTTTTGTGACCAACAGTGGTGTGGCAGATTATTATGTGGTCCTTGTTAAAACAAACAATTCAACAGAAAAGGGAGAATTCTCTCTGCTATTGGTTGAAAGGCAATCTGACGGACTTTCATTAGGTAATCAATATCGGCGCATGGGGCTGAATGGCACTTCTAGCACCGAAGTATTCTTCGAGAGTTGCCGGGTTAGCGATAAAAACTTGCTGGGAGAAGCAGGCGGAGGTTTGAAGGCTGTTGCTAATCTTGCTGCTGAGCTGGCGCTCCCAGGCATGTCGGCTATAGCAGCGGGGCTGGCGCAGGCTGCCCTGGAGGCCTCAATAAAACATGCCTTAAAAAGAATAATTAGTGATCAGCTTATCGCTATGCAGTCACCGGTTCAATTATTAATTGCCGAAATGAGCGCTGCTGTGGAAGCAATAAAGGGTATGTTGGATCTTTCCCTTAAAATAGGAACCCCTCTGTCGGCTTTTCAAACAAAGCTTTTTGCCGTTGAAGGGGCAATACGGGTTACCGATATGGCTTTGCAGGTTCATGGTGGACACGGCTACACCAAAGAAATTCCTGTGGAAAGGTATTACCGTGATGCCAGGGGGCTAAAACTTCACTTTATGACTTCGGAAATACTGAAGTTAAACATTGGGAAAATCCTTCTTGGCCTTTCCTGAATTTCCATAAATCAAAGGCCATTTCTCAAAGGATGTGGCCTTTATTTTACGGCCATAAATTTTACTTAGTTAAACGTGGTGGGTACCTCGAAGTACATTACAATCCCTTCTCATACAACTGCCCCCTGAGGAGTTGAAGTTCACTTTTGAGGCGTTTGTTTTCATCCTCCAGCTCTTGAATCCTTTTGTTCTTCGCGACCAAAAGAACGTCTTTACTGCTATTCGTCATCTCTCGCTTTACCTGCTTCGGCGAAACGCCTTCCTGTTGCTTCCGCAAGGTCTCTATACGGCTACGGATGTCCTGGTTGGCATAAAGATAAGACTTGGCCACTAAAGGGCCAACCTTAACAGAGGTTGGCCAGAACTTTGTATATAAAAATATCTTTACCTCGGCATCCAAATAATAATAGCTGCACCTGTAAGTGCAATCAATGCACCAATCCAATCATAACGGTCAGGCTTCCTTTTATCTATTCCCCAGCCCCATAACAGGGATAGGACAATAAAAATACCCCCATATGCAGCGTATACTCTACCAAAGTTAGGATAGTCCTGAAGTGTAGGAATGACACCATACATAACGAGGACAATACCGCCAATTATGCCTACAATAAAATGTTTCTTTTCACGAAGCCACAACCAAACCAAATATCCTCCGCCTATTTCTGCCAAACCTGCTAAAATAAAAAGAATTGCCGACTTTATAATCATTTTTACCCGACCTCTTTTTCTTCTTCTTTTCGGGGAAACCACAGAATTACTGCTGTTCCAATTAACGCAATGATGGTTCCAAGCCAATCATAAAAATCGGGGGTAATATTATCTATCCACCAACCCCATAAAATTGACATGACAATAAAAACACCCCCGTATGCTGCGTAAATACGCCCAAAGCTAGGGAACTGCTGAAATGTTGGAATCACTCCATATAGAATTAAAACGATTCCCCCTAATAATCCCCACATAATACTGGCGTCATATCGCAACCAAACCCAAATAAAATACCCCCCGGCTATTTCTGCCAGACCCGCTAAAAAGAAGAGTAACGCTGATCTAAATATCATTTTTTGCCTCCACGCTCAACTGTATGTTTTTAAAGCATTCATCCCAAGATAAGCAATTTCTCAGAACATCCTTCACCACGAACCACGACTCCCCGTCCTTTCAACATAAGGTAGTGGCCTTGTCGGCATTATCCAGAACCGGCCCAAGATCTTTCTCTCCCGGAGGAATTTGTGGTTCTTTGGATTTTGTTATATGGTTAATTAGTTGAGTAGTTTTCCTGTATTCGTGAAATTTTAAGTTATTCTAATGACCATTTGCGGATGAAATTCAAAAATGATAGCATCGTTGGATAATAGTGCTGGTCCTTTGTCAGAATAACAGAGAAATACATAGGAATTTGCAGTTCATTGCTATCAATTACTCTAAGAATGCCTGCAGAGAGTTCCAATGATATTGAAGACCTTGAGACAAAAGCTATTCCCACCCCCGCAGCAACCAAACGCTTTATTGCTTCGGTACATCCAATCTCAATTTTCTTTTCAAATTCAATTTTATTATTGTTAAAAAAGTCTTCCATTAAGGAACGTGTTATAGAACCCTTTTCCCGCCAAATAAGCGGTAAGCCGGTAATGTCTTTTACACTAACATCTTTTTTGCTGTTCAAATAATGTTCCGGTGAGATAATAACTACAAGTTCGTCTTTTAAATAGGGTTCGGAGTGGATACTGATATTTTTTGCTTGCCCCCCTATAAAACCAATATCAATATCCTTTTCATCAACTAATTGTTCAACCTCCTCACTGTTTCCCATCCTCAAAGTGATGTCAATATTAGGATATCTTTCCTGAAAAGCCCTCAGCAACGGAGGGAGTATATAACTTCCTACAGTTTTACTGGCCCCAATTAAAACCTTGCCCCGCTCCAAATCTTTAAATTGAGACACCGCCCGTTCGGCCTGTTCCGCAAGCTCGAATATGCGGTCGGCATAATCAAAAAGACTCCGACCAGCATCGGTGAGTTCCACTCTCCGCCCCCTTTGTACAAAAAGTTCAAGGCCGAGGTTTTTTTCCAAAGCCGCCACCTGTCTTGATACGGCTGGCTGGCTTAATGACATTTCTTCAGCAGCCCTTGAAAAATTTAGATGTTTGGCGACCATATAAAAAGCTTTTAGCTGGTAAAAATTTAATTCCGACAAATGCTAGCTTCTCCCTTGCATCAAGCTATAACATGAACGCATAGTATGTATGCATATTATTCATTTGTATTATACTTCTTTCCGTGATAGCCTGTAAACATAGAGAATGAAGAGGAGTGTTACCTTGAAAAACCAATTCCCCAATATTAATCTGACCTCATATTCGCCTGGGTCCGGGTGAGCTTGTAAAATAGGTCCGTCGGACCTTACTCAAATTTTGCGTTGCCTACCGCCAATCAAAGATTTGAACGTCCTGGCAGGTCGTGAAGATAATGCCGCAGTCTACAAACTTAATGAGGAAACAGCCCTTGTTCAAACCGTGGACTATATTACCCCCGTTGTGGACGACCCCTATCATTTCGGAATGATTTCCGCTGCCAACGCTCTAAGCGACATTTACGCAATGGGCGGAAAACCGGTAATGGCTTTGAATTTAATAGGTTTTCCCAACCAAAGCCTCCCGCTTTCCATCATGGAAGACATAATGAAAGGTGGTGCTGATAAAGCTGCCGAGGCTGGTGTAACTATCTTGGGGGGTCATTCGATTACCGATAATTCCCCTAAGTACGGACTTGTAGTAACGGGCTTTTTAAATGTCCGAAGCATGATCACAAAACGCGGTGCAAGGCCGGGAGACTCCTTAATCCTCACAAAGCCGCTAGGCATTGGTGTCATTACAACAGGAATTGACCATAAAATGGTGGGCGAAGAAACTGTTAACCGGGTAGTAAAAATTATGACCTCTTTAAACAAAAGGGCGTCGGAGATTATGCTTGCCGTCGGGGTGAATGCCTGTACCGACGTAACAGGGTTCGGTCTTTTGGGACACCTGCGGGAGATACTTGTTGCTAGTAAAGTCGGTGTACGCATAACGGCCTCCAGGGTTCCCGTTATTCCAGAAACAGTAGAATTGGTACAGGCAGGAGCGGTAGCCGGAGGGACTAATAATAATTACCGCTACCTTCGGGATATGGTTAATTGGGAACCTTCTTTGTCCAAAGAAATGAGACTCATTCTATGCGACCCTCAAACATCGGGCGGTCTACTAATAGCAGTATCACCTCAAAATAAGGAACGTTTAATTACTGAACTTAAAAAAGAAAAAGAAATCCTAGAGGCAGCAGAAATCGGGGTAATAACTGAAAATCCCGAAGAAATAAGTGTGGTGCCTTAATATTATGAAATCTGTTGAGCTTGAAAGAAAAGCCAAGAGAATATTAGGTGTTCCTGATGACGCTAGTAAAGACCAGATACGGCATACATTTAGGCAGTTGGCTAAAAAATACCATCCTGATATTAACGGTGGTGATAAGGCAGCAATCGAAAAATTCAAATTGGTTTCAGAAGCCTATGAAACACTTTCCAGAGAAAAAAATAGAGGCATGTATTCTCTGGTTAAGAAGGACACTTTCACTTCATCTGATGCTAAATTTGATGACGATAAATACTGGAAGTGGTGGAAAGAAAGATTTGGGGACTTAATATAAAAGGGTGAGGCTTTTTGCCATATTTAATTAATCGCAAAACGGTTAGCTTTGATGAAATCGCTTATCAATACGACCAGTGGGAAGAAACACCACTTGGGGGACTCACCAGCCAAATTGAAAGGAACTCTATCTTTTCGTTATTTAACCAAGCTAACTGTAGGGGACCAGTCCTCGATGTTGGTTGCGGCACAGGCAACTATGCTCATTTTTTTGCCCGGAATGGATACGATGTTTACGGTATCGATATTTCCGGTAGAATGCTTGAGATAGCACAAATCAAGGCTAAGAAAGCCGATATAAAAGTAAACTTTGTCCAAGCTGATGCGACAAGACTTCCTTTTCCCGCTAATAGTTTTGCAACAGTAATATGCCTGTTTGCCATCGAATTTACCAACCACCCTAATGAGGTTATGAAAGAGATTTATCGTGTTTTGTGCCCCGGCGGGCACCTTATAATGACCACACTTAACCGGCACAGTTTATGGGCGGTGCTAAGAAGGATCAGAGGGCAGATCCAGCCTACCGTATACAATAATGCACAATTTTTAAGCTGCAGGGAATTAAAAAGACTTCTTTCCGAAAATGGGTTTTCTAATTTGGTATGGCAAAATGCTGTCTACTATCCCCCTGTTAATATCTCAAACATTTTATTTTTATATAAAGTATTTGAGTCCCTTGGAAAGACTGTTTTGCCTGGAACATCAGCATTCCTGGCTGTGCGGGCAAATAAGCAATAATTTTAAAGCCAGGAGGAATTTATTTTGGCTTAAAGGAGGGGTTAATATTAGCGGTAATAATTGATCCTCATTATGCGGAACCCGCTTGATACCAAAAAATGAAAACAGCTTAAATACGAAGGAGACTGCTCATGAAATTTTCACCATTTAAATTTCAGTTACCTTTAGCTGCAGGTGGAGTTGCATTAATGGCTTACAATCTATTACTGCTTGCACTTCCACATAGAGAAGGATCTTTTACAATAACAAATATTGCATGGGATAGTTTGTCTTTGGGTCAAACTGTTATGTATTACCCTTTAGCCTCAATTATGCTGGTATTAACTGTGGTAAACCTTCTTGTTGTTGGTGTTTTTGTCAAACAACTTATCCCATGGCTTTTCAATAAGGAGGAGTATAAAGCATTTATGAGCGGCCCTCCGACACAGAGCATAGGTACTTTTGTGCCAATTGCCTCTCTGTCTATGACCGCATGTGTGATTTTCGGTCCAGTGACTTTCTTTATTCCCGGGCTATCCTCTAATATGCAATCCCTGATGCTGCCGGGCCTGTTTTTTTACGGATTTCTATTGTTTATGCTATTGGCCCTCGAACTTAAGCTACTCAAGGTCTGGTTTAGCCAGCCACTTGATGTAACCAAACTAAATTTTGTGTGGTTGCTCGACGTCTTTGCATTTGGCTTGGTTAATTTAACGGGTACAGGAATCGCCGCCATGTCAAACGACCGGGTAATTTCATCAATAGCAGCCTTTGCTTCTTTTTTGGCTTTAACCATTGGGGTTTTCCTGTTGATTACCAAACTGGCATATTTGATTTACCTGCAGATAAAAGCCAACGACTTATATCCAAAACCTGTTCAGCCAAGTTACTTTATTATAGTCCCCATTGCCTGTCTGTTCGGATTTAGTTTTTACAGAATCACACTTTATTTACAGTCGCATTTCGGATTCAATGTAGAAGTTTTATCATTCTTCTTTATTAATTTTTCTTATGTTGTCACAATCGGCTGGATTATTTTTAGTGTTAATTTACTAAGTGATTACTTAAAAAACTATTTCTACACAAGTGAATTTTCCCCAACCCAATGGAGTATGGTCTGAGCTCTGGTTGGCTCCCAAGTTTTGGGGGTTTATGTTTGGGGAAAATACTATCCCAGTGAAATACTCTTAGCTCTGAATTATGTAAGCATAATACTTGCTACAATTATATTTACTATTGTCACAATAAAATTTAACCAGGCGGAAAAGAAAAACAAATTAGCGTTGGTAAAGATTAACTGATAAGCTTAATAATCAATATTTTAAAAGAAAAAGTTAATATAAAGGTTCATGATTAAAATGACTGTTTTCCACAGCGGTAATCCAAATTGAAAAAGTTGTCAGGTGGCTATAGGTATAGCCAATGCAATGAAGGAGAAATTCGGTGAGGAAATTGAACTAAATATTTACACAAGATTCTGAAGAGGCAAAGGCTTATACACTGTTATCTTCTACCAACGTATTTGTAAAGACCCAACTAGTTCCCAGAGATATAGCATTGGATAAAAAGGGGATGAATGACTACCTAAATCAAATTATTAACCAGTAACTCAAAGGAGAAGTAAGCAATGGTAACGATAAGTTCAATAAGTTCTTTCAGAGACTTACTTATGAGTTGGTTTTCCAATTTTTCAGGTTTACCGTCATGAGTTCCTTCTTCGAATTCTCAGGGTTTTAACCTGCTTATATATTCCTATTCTTCCCCCATAAAGTCCAGGCATCTGATAACAGCTTGTTGTTTGTTTTCAGAAAAAAGACCAAGAGGATACTTAATATCTGTTAGCCCTTCTTTTAGTAGTTTATAGTCTCTATGGCTACTGTACGGATAGTCAATCCCGGTTTCCATTCTCGCCCGTTCCGGATTTTGATGAATGTAACGTATAAGGGAGCATCTATATGTTTCCTCCCTTCCCTGTTGTAAAAACATAAAATAGCGGCAGTTTGTATTCTGCCGCAAATATATTACTTGTCGCGCATTATATCAGGTATTCAGGCCTGACCCTCTTTGTCTCATTGGAAAATAACGATCTGATAATTACATATTTTATCCCATCCAAGCAAATAATAAGATTTAATATTTTTCAATAAGGGACTGAACTTGATGCATTATATTATATAAACAATTACTGTGTGGTCAGCAGTCTATTATTTGTAAACAAAAAGTTTTTTGCTATGGAAAGTAAGTTAACTGGTGTAGGGATTCAAATAATAGTGGATAGCTTGGGAGTGTGGTACGGTTTATATGCCTTTCCAAATGGAATAGTTTATTTAGGAAAGCTCCCACTCTTTCATATTATTAATGTTTATGCCACCTCAATGCTATACCTAAACTGGCTTCCTTCAAATTGGGGTAAAAGGATTCTCTATACAATCTATATTTCTGTTTTTTGCCTAACAATTGAAGCATTAATGCATAGTGCTGGGAGTATCACATATATTGGCTGGAAATTTTGGTATAGTTCTTTTTAAAATTGTGGGTCGACTGCTATTAATACTTACCTTTCTGATTTTACACTGAAGACGGAAGAATCATTTGTTAAATAAACGCGTCTTATCGCCACAATAAATCTTTTCTTCATCCACAAATTCCATAGAAAGCCAGACCAGTAAAGACAACCCGGCAATATTTAAAACAAAATCTATAAGGTGACTGAATCCTTTTGAGGGTATGAACGCCCCTAACAATTCAAAAATATACGAAGATAAATTAAGTAAACCGCTGAAGGTCAATACAATAAAAATTTATACAGCGGCCTCCGCTGCATAAAGTTCATCATAAGTAAACCACCGGCAGACCCGCCCAAAAGATAGAAAAGAGGCAATCCAGCAACAAAGGGGATATTATTTGGGTTAAATCTATAGTATCCCAGATGGACTAAGGTATAGTCGACGATCAAAAGCCAAACAAAAGAAACTAATGCAATAGGCCAAAGATGTTTTATTCTCTCCATAGACACTAAAACAAGTTATTAAGGGTTTTTATTATCTTTTTCCCCCAATTATCATTAAATAAATGCAGCCATATAAGGGATGCTCCAGTTTCCTTAAAAATACACGCATCCCGTATCATAACTACAATAATTGAATTTATTAGGGGTTAAACTCTCAAAGAACTGATTACCGGCGGGTTATCTAGTGTTAGCCTTGATTTTGACAAAGCAATAGTTTTGTCGTAAGCTTCCAATTCTTTATATAGAAAACCCTCAAAGAGATCCAGCAGATCATCCCTTAAGGAAGCTGACAGTGCCCGTGTATGCAGGTTAACGCCTGATTGAAAGGCAATTGTAAGAACGCCTAATGTTTCATCATCGCTTGCCCTTATTTTGTTGATCTGCCCTGGTGCGTATTGATGTGTTCGGACAGCTGGCCTCGCGGGAACGGTTATTCCCTCGTTTTTCAAAAAAGTTTCAAGTTTATCCATCTGGGCCATAACAATTTCTTTCAGCCCCCAACTTATAAGGTTATTGAGTTGTGCGTCTTTTGTACTGGCCAGATATGTCTCCATGTTGACCTGGCTTGAGTGCCTTGAGGTCAATTCATCCCAAAGTACTCCAACTTCATACATGTTTAAGCTGTTTTTTCTTCCCGTGGCTGGCGGGGGAGGAACGAATACATTTCGACTCTTTCCCAGACCCATGGCAAGCTTATAAACTTTTATTGTTTCAGTGAGCATACCCTCAAATAGTTTCCTTACAGAATCCTCGGTAGATGCCACGACAGCCCGGGCGAAAAACATAACATATGCTTGGCCCAGGCCCACAAGGTTTTTGATGACTTCGTGGTCGGTCAGTTTTACTTCCTGTCCAGTCCCTGGAGAACCTTGCAACGTTTTAGAAGATGGGCGTGGTGGAACGGTAAAGCCCTCTTCCTTCAGGACATTTTCCAGCTTGTTAACTCTGAGTAGGAAAGCTCCTGAAGTTAAAGCTTTCAGGTATGCTTGCAACTCGGGATCTTCAGTATTCATAAGATACATTTCAGCCATTGTTATGAGCTTATAGGTCCCGGTAAGGCTTTCCCAGAGGTAATAGATTTCCCCGGCGTGCAGCGGCTTTTGGGTTGTTGCTTTTTCAAAGGGTAAAAGCTTCTTAAAAATGTTCTTACCGAATATATCCATGATCAATCCTCCAAGATTGTCGTTTAGAATATTATGCCTTTTTAAATTCTTAATATTCGACAGCCATACCAAGAAGGACTAATTAATCCCTGGCATTCTAATAATTAAGCGACTTCATTCCCCCATACATCCCCCTCTGCTTTTACCCTGGCAAAAAGTTCGATCCGGGGAACGTCTCCCATCAGGGTGACTATACGTTCGTAAACCTCGGCGGGCTTCCGTGAATTGCATTTGTTTCCAATATTGGAAATCTAGTCTTGATTGAGTTCCAAACGGATGTTATTATCTCAGCATGTATAAAATGTCAAAATAAAGATTGGAGGCAAGCATGAAAGATTTTCCCGATTTTATGAAAAATGAAAAGAACGCGTACCTGGTGGGCAGGTGCATAGCTGGGACAAGGTCGATCCATGCATTCGGCGGTAAAAGAATAAAAACAGAGTAAATTGTGTCTATGTTAAAGCATTGAAAAAACAATGTAAATGGTTGCAGCACTCTTTGATATCTCACTGAAGTGGTGCAGGAGGAGGTTAAGCTTGACTTATTTCATCAAAGAATGCCTTTTAGCTGCTTAATTGTAGTCTAACCTCCTACCCGCACCTGGCCCGTGGCTCCGAGCCAGGGGGTCACATTAACGGGCTAGCTTTCAGGCCAATTCTCTTAAGGCCTGGCGGGACAATCATCGAGATAGCTCCAGCGGAGGCTGACTGTGGCCGCCAAAGGCGCGAAATATAAATCATAGCACAGCGCTTTCGAGAGACTCCTGTGGTCATTCTTTCGGACGCTGAATTAAGATGCCCCCGCCTCCACCAAATATCAGAATAAAACCACCGCAAAGGTGGTTTTTGTTTTGCCCGGTACCATATTTCTTTTATTACGCTTAATAGGGTTTAAAGGATTTACCCTGGGCATTGCATATAGGGCAGCGGTCGGGGGCATGGCC
>JBMOPE010000007.1:0-97638 GCA_049323755.1 Bacillota bacterium | reverse complement strand
AACAGTTTTTTCCGTTGCGCCCTTCTTTCTGGACTGATCTTCCTTTTGGCCATAAATAAACCTCCAAACTGATGCTCTTATCTTACATCATTTGTTTGGAGGTTTACACAAAATTTGAAACGGTCTCTATAAGAATTAAAAATACCAATAAAAAATAGCTTATTTTGGCACTTTTTAGTATAATGTATCTTCCCAGCTCTTCATCTTCAGTGATGCCTTCTTGCCTTGTGGAACTCCAGGTAAGTGTTGAAAAAAGTATGCTTAATATGATTGCAACAGAAAAAAGTTCATTTTTCCCAATATATCCATTTGTTAGCCATTTATAAATAGTGAACCCAAGAATAACAAGAGTTACTATAATACATGTAACTAATTTTATCTTTTTCACATTTTTGTTCTCCCTTCTTTACCAAATAAAAATAAGTCATCAACGGTTACTCCTAAAACCTTGGCAAGTTGAAAGGCAAGAGCCAGTGACGGGTCATACTTATTGTTTTCGATGGCATTAATAGTCTGTCTAGATACATTACAGGCTTTAGCTAAATCTTCTTGTGAAACCTTCCTCTCTTTTCTTAGTTGCCGGATTATGTTGTCCATGGATATACCTCTGTACATGTCAAAAACTTTTTACATAACCATATATTTTTATATTTAAAATGTCAAATATTTTTTACATTAGTACTGTACATATTAAAGATGTTACGGCAGAAGGGTTGAACCAATAGTAATTATGTCCCATTCCCCAGTTCAAATCCGGGTGTCGCCTCCAAAACAGAGAGGGCTACGGAAAATCCGTAACCCTCCCTGTTTTCCTCAATTATTTGTGTCGGGACGAAAACCGTCCGAGATGTCATATTTCCTGAAACCGGCCTCAGGCAGACTCGATTTCAAGCGCAAGTACACAGTTGCGCCCTTGACGTTTTGCCTTGTACAGCGCTTTATCGGCTGCCCCAATGAGGGACTCAGGCATGGTGTTATTATCAGGAATAGCTGCCGCAACGCCAACACTGATTGTTACATTTTCAGAGACTTTTGAGCCGGCATGCGTTATCTTTAAGGACTCCACATTCTCACGCAGCCGTTCTGCCACCACCATTGCTCCATTCAAATCTGTCTCCGCCAATACGACCACAAACTCCTCACCACCATAACGGGCAAATATGTCTCCGGATCGCTTTATTACTGTCTGCAGCGCATTGGCAATTTGCTTTAGACAGTCGTCACCAGCAAGGTGGCCGTAGATGTCATTGTAGTCTTTGAAATAGTCAATGTCAAAAAGGATTATTGATAAATGCCTGCCGTATCGAGCAGCTCTATCCCACTCATTTTTTATTTCAGTATCAAAATAGCGGCGGTTTGAGATACCGGTAAGCCCGTCAATTGATGACAGGCCGTAGAGTATTCTGTTAGCCTCCTCAAGCCTCTTTGTTGTTTCAAGCAATTCTATCTCACGGGCTATGCGCATATCCGTCTCCCGTTTTAGTTTGAGGGCCGAATTTGTACGAGCCAGCAGCTCAATGGCGTCAGGAGGCTTTACAATATAATCGATGGCGCCTGCGAAAAACGCCGACTGAAGTATTTCCTTGTCAGATACTCCTGTAAGCATAATAATTGGCACTTCCCGGTATCGAACATCCGACTTTATTAATCTACAGGCGTCTATACCGTTTACAAAGGGCATAACTATATCCAAAATAATTAGATCCACATCCAAAGTCTTTCCATGCACATCATCCATATAAAGCTGGTTAAACGCCTCCATAGCGGACTCTGCAGTGATGACGTCTTTGTGTCCCTTGGTATTAAGAATGTTCTTAATAATTTTACAGGTTACTTTTGAATCATCAACAACGAGAATTGGCAAAATATCAACAACCTCTCTCCAGCATCATCTTTTAATACTGACAGAAAATATTGCCCCACAGAAAACGTTGTCAAAAATTGCGGCAACAACCAACCGATTAAATTGTATTTCTTTTCTGAGAAAAACTCAATTACATTATTGTGATCGATCAGGACGCGGAAACGTTTCATTTGTCTTGTTTGACAGCAATTTCAATTATGCCTTTCCAATTCCTGCTTCTCTATGGCTGGCAAAGATACAAGGTATCTCTTTCATAATTTTAACGTCAATTTCAATTTAATTCATCTGCCCTCCCGTCAACTACCCAAACAGATAAAAGGCTCTTGTACAAAAAAAGGGGACAGGCTACATTTCTTTCTTTGAGAAAAAGCAACCTGTCCCCTTTTTTCAACCGGCTGTTAGTTGGCGACAAGACATAGAGCCAGTTACTGCCGGAGGATCCTATCGTGAGTGCGGGGTTTTATCCGGTACGCCCCAAACTATAATGTTATTTGTAACCAGCTATGGTTGCTTTAACACTTTAAAGCGGCATATAGTTTCCTACACATCTTACTTTTTTTGTTGGAGTTATTATGAATAGCCGTTGTTTCTTTCGGCAACAGAAAAGTTACATTTTGAAACATTAAATCATTAAGAGTGCCGGCCCCACCTGAGCATTGCCAGGACATTTACGTGTTTCGGCACCCATGGCACAAAACTTGCGTAGGTAATTCGTTAATCACATTATCTTACGGTACCCATGTTGATTTCTATGGAAACGGCTGTGAGCAAGCTTGCTGTTGCTAAGGAGGTAAAGATGCAAAGCGATGTTTTTATCATAAGCGGGGTTCGGACCGCCGTTGGGCGCTACGGAGGAAGCCTTCGCAATTTCACCACCGGGGAGCTGGGGGCTGTAGTCATAAAAGAGGCCTTACAAAGAGCCGGATTACAGCCCGGGCACGTGGAAGAGGTTATTATGGGGGAGGTCCGCCAGAGCACCGAATCGGCCAACATGGCCAGGGTGGCGGCACTAAGGGCGGGCATACCCGTAGATATACCCGCCTATACAGTCAACCGCCTGTGCGCCTCGGCCATGGAGGCAATGTACAGCGGCTTTCTCCGGGTGTCTGCCGGTGAGGCCGGCATTGTGGTGGTGGGTGGAGCCGAAAATATGAGCAGATCACCCCAGTACCTGCGCAACGGAAGGTGGGGCGACGCCCCCCTGCAGCTTGTGGACTCCAACGTGGAAGGAGCTTCCAGGGCTCAGCCCGTTGAGGTTTACGGGCCTGATCTGGGGATGGGAATGACCGCCGAAAATGTGGCTGAAAAATACGGTATTTCCAGAGAGGACCAGGATAATTTCGCCCTCCGCAGCCACCAGTTGGCCAGCAGGGCAATTAGTGAAGGTAAATTCAGGGACGAAATTATTCCCGTTGAGGTCACCTTCAAGAAAAAAGTCAGCGTTTTTGACACCGACGAGCATGTTCGCCCCGATACCACACTGGAGGCCCTGGCCAGATTAAAGCCGGCCTTCAGGCCCGGCGGAACCGTTACGGCCGGAAATTCCTGCGGCAGAAATGACGGGGCGGCGGCCATGGTGCTGGCTTCGGGCAAAGTGGCTGCTGACCTGGGCCTAAAGCCCATGGCAAGGCTGGCGGGCCTCTCCGCTGTGGGCGTAGACCCCCGCTATATGGGCATAGGCCCGGTGCCTGCCACCAGAAAAATCATGACCAGGCTTAATCTGAGGCTGGAGGACATGGATCTGATTGAGCTGAACGAAGCCTTTGCCTCGCAGTCACTGGCCTGCATCAGGGAACTGGGGCTGAACCCGGACCGCACAAATGTAAACGGCGGGGCTATCGCCCTGGGCCACGCGCTGGGGGCAACCGGCTGCAGGATTTCACTTTCACTGCTGTACGAGATGAAGAGAAGAAAAGCCCGCCTGGGACTGGCCACCCTCTGTGTGGGTGGAGGACAGGGCATGGCCGCCATTATTGAGAACATATAAGCTGCTGCTGAAAAAGGATGGACTTATTGCGGAAAGTATTTTAAAGAGGAGAGTTGTTATGGACTTCAATATTTCTGACGAAATCAGGGACATGAAAAAAACTTTAAGGGATTTTGTGGATAATGAAGTTGAACCTTACAGCATGATAATAGAAGAGGAGGACAGGATACCTCAGCACCTCATAGATAAGGCGAGGGAAATGGGCCTGTTCGGCATGAGCATCCCCGAGCAGTACGGCGGGCTGGGTCTCCCCATGCTGGACCGCTGCCTCTTGCTGGAGGAGCTGGCCAGGGCAAACATGAGCTTTACCACATATATAGCAGTACATAACGGAATAGGAAGCACCGGGATAGTTGAAATGGCCAGTGAGCAAACAAAGCAAAAATACCTCCCGGCCATGGCCAGAGGAGAAAGGCTGGGCGCCTTCGGACTCACCGAGCCCGAAGCCGGCTCCGACGCATCCAGCATGAAAACCACGGCTGTATTAAAGGGAGATAAGTGGATTTTAAACGGGATGAAACATTTTATCACCAACGCCCCCGAAGCCGATATTTTTACAGTGATTGCCGTTACTGACCGGGCAAAGGGAACAAAGGGAGGCTATACAGCCTTTTTGGTGGAAAAGAGTTTTCCTGGCTTTTCCATAGGCACCATTGAGAAAAAAATGGGCCTGAGGGGCTCACATACCGCAGAGGTCATATTTGAAGACTGTGAGGTTCCTGCTGAAAATGTGCTGGGTGAGGTGGGGCGGGGTTACGCCGGTGCTCTGAGGATACTGAGCAAAGGCCGTGTGGCCCTGGGGTCCCGCTGCGTCGGGGCCTGTGACAAACTGCTGGAACTTTGCGCCCGGTATGCCCAGCAAAGGGTTCAATTCGGAAAGCCCATAGCCGGCTTTCAGGCTATACAGTGGATGCTGGCAGAGATGGCCACCGACACGGAGGCCGCCCGGGCTCTCACCTACAGGGTGGCCTGGATGGTGGACCAGGGACTGCCGGTGGTAAAGGAGGGTCCCATGGTAAAGCTGTTCGCCTCCGAGGCCCTGGGCAGGGTGGCCGACAAGGCCGTGCAGATCTTCGGCGGAATGGGCTACATGAAGGAATGCCCCGTGGAGCGATTTTACCGCGACGCCAGGCTCACAAGGCTATATGAGGGAACAAACGAGATACAGAGGATGGTCATTGCGGGCAGGCTGCTTAAGGAGTATGAAATCTAAGGACTGTGTTTGCGTTGATTAGAAAACCCGTTAACCTGTATAAGGTTACGGGTTTTTCTGTCGGAGCGGTGCGGCCTTATCATGGCATGTTAATTGCTAGAATAATCAATAGAGAAGTAAAAGGAGGGAAAACACATGTCTGCGCTGGATAAAAAGGGACTGGAGTTTGCAAAGTTTTCCATGCTGGTTGAGCGTGGGAAGATAAAAGAGCTGGCAAACGCCATCGGCGACCAGAATCCAATATATGTCGACACCGGGGCGGCTAAAATGGCCGGGTACAAGAATGTCACCATACCGCCTACTTTTATGCAGGTTCTTGACATGTGGAGCGGGGTACATGATTTTGATTCGAAGTGTAAGAAGCTGGAAATGAATCCTTTAAAGGTTCTTCACGGAGAGCAGGAGTATGAATACCTTGGGGATATTTATCCGGGTGATCTAATAAGCGGGGTTACCAGGGTAATCGATGTATTGGTTCGTACCGGCAGTTCCGGAGGGATGAATATTTTCAAGCTGGAAACCAGATATACAAACCAGCAGGGTCAACTGGTCATGATTTCCAGGGCAAGTATTATTGAGAGGCATTAGGAGGTGTAGTCATGGGTACAGGCTTTTCAGCCGGGGATACCTTTCAGGATTATAAAAAAGCTGCCGTCAGCCGTTTACAGCTGGTTAGATTCGCCGGGGCGTCAGGAGATTTTAACCCTATTCACCTCTTCAGCGAGGTGGGTGAAAGGGCCGGCAATGGCGGTGTTATTGCCCATGGAATGCTGGTGATGGGCATGGTGGGAGAAGCAATAGCCCACTGGGTGCCCAGAAAGGCGTTGAAGAAATTCTCGGTGCGCTTTAAAGGGATGACCTTTCCGGGAGATGAAATTACAGTGTCCGGAAGGATAACCGATGTAGTAAACAGCGGAGAAGAAACCAGGCTTGTATGTGAGGTAACTGCGAAAGACCAAAAGGGCCAGGTTAAATTATTAGGCAGCTTTGAGGCCCTGGTATGATGGTAAATATGAGATACAATGTTTATGGTAAATATTAGCAATAAGTTTCTTTACGGTATCCTTATAAGTTTATTAAAATAGTCATCATACGAGGAGGGCTGATTATGAATATTTTATTTAAACCTGTCAGCATAAAAAATATGGCTGTCAGAAACCGGTTTGTCAGGTCAGCTACTTATGATGGCCTTGCTGACAATAGTGGTCATGTTTCTGATGGACAGCTAAAGCTTTTTTCAGATCTTGCTGATGGTGGCGCAGGCCTGATCATAGCAGGAATAGCTTACGTTCATCATACCGGTCAGATATCACCTTTTCAGAACTCTATTGCAGGGGATGAATTTATTTCAGGATTTAAAAGACTAACCAAAGCGGTTCATGACCGTGGTGCTAAAATTGCTATACAAATTTTTCATGGTGGAAGAGAAGCCAAATATTTAAAAACTAAAAATGCCCTTCCTTTGGCTCCATCAATTATTGAAAACGATCCCTATTACAAAGGGGAATACCGGGCTGTAACCGAAAGTGAAATATGGGAGATAATCCAAGCATTTGGAGATGGGGCAAAAAGAGCAAAGGAGGCCGGATTTGATGCCGTACAGGTTCACGGCGCCCATGCCTACCTTTTAAGTCAATTTCTTTCACCACACACAAACCGCAGACAGGATCAATGGGGCGGCGATCTTAAAAACCGACTCCGTATTTATTGTGAAATATACAAGGACATCAGAAAAAAAGTCGGCGAGGACTATCCGGTATTCTTAAAAATTGGTATCCAGGATGGTTTTCCCGGTGGACTTGAATTTAATGAAGGAAAGCAGGCCGCCGAAGCACTTGCAAATTTAGGATTTGATTCATTAGAAATAAGCCAGGGGTTAAGGGGTGAGAGGTATGAAGGCACTGAATACAGATCCCATATCAATAGCCCCGGCAAAGAGGCATATTATCGTAATTGGTGCCGGGAAATAAAAAGCCAGACAGATATTCCTATCATGATGGTTGGTGGTTTGAGAACCTTATCTCTTATGGAAGAGATCATTCAAAATAAGGAGGCTGATTTAATATCGTTATGCCGTCCCTTGATATGTGAGCCAGCCCTTATTAATGATTGGCAAAGTAATGAGCAAAAAAAGGCAAAATGTATTTCGTGTAATAAATGTGTTGATGAAATATACAAGGGAAGGCCTATTTCCTGTATCCAAACAGCCAGGCCTAATAATTGAAATTGGTGGGGATTTGGAATTAGGAATTAGGGATTGTATAGGCGAAATTCAGTAATTAATTTTTCTCACCAATTCCCATCTCCCAATTCCCAATTCCTGACCCGTGATTAATGCTTAATAGAACCTACGCCCCAATGTATGCCTGTCTGATTTGCTCGTTATTAGCTATAACCTCGCTGCTGCCCGACATCACCACAGCTCCGTTCTCAATGACGTATGCGCGGTTGGCGATTTTTAGAGCAGTATAGGCGTTCTGCTCAGCCAGCAAAATGGTTGTACCTTCACGGTTGATTGCTTCAATTGTTTCAAACATCTGCTGCACCACCAGGGGGGCAAGCCCCATTGAGGGCTCATCAAGCAGCAGCACCCTGGGACGGGCCATCAAAGCCCTCCCGATAGCCACCATTTGCTGCTGCCCACCGCTCAGTGATCCTGCAGGGTCGTTTTCCTTTTCTTTAAGGATGGGATACAGTCTATATACGTAATCCAGGGATTTTTGCACACCTTTTTTATCATTCCGACAGGTATAGGCCCCCAGTATCAGGTTTTTGTAGACCGACATTTGGCTAAACAGCCTTCTGCCCTCTGCGCACTGTGAAATGCCGTGCTTTACAATTTGGCTGGGGCTTAAACCCGAAATTTTTTTCCCCTGCAGTTTAATCATTCCATCGGAAGGCTTTAAAAGTCCGCTGATGGTTTTTAAAAGAGTAGTCTTTCCCGCCCCGTTGGCCCCCAGCAGAACCATAATCTCCCCTTCCCGCACTTCCATGTTTATATTCCTTAAGGCCGCAAAGCTCCCGTATGAGACAGACAGGCTTTCCAGTTCAAGCAACTTCACTACCCCCCAGATAAGCCTCAATTACCCGCAGATCATTTTTTATCTCCCCCGGGGTGCCCTCGGCTATTTTCATTCCATAGTTAAGTACCATGATACGGTCCGCCAGGTTCATCACCATTTTCATTTTGTGTTCAATCAGGCAGACAGTTATGCCGGAATCCCTTATCTTTCTTATTAAACGCATAAGGGAGTCGGTTTCGTTGAAATTGATTCCGGCGGCGGGCTCATCCAGAAGCAGCAGCCTGGGACGGGTAGCCAGGGCCAACCCTATGGCCAGGCGTTTTTTTGCCTCCTGGGAAATGCTGTCCACGGGTCTATAGGTCACTCCGGCAAGCCCTACAAAATCAAGTATCTCCCGGGCGGTTTCCATGCTTTCCCTCTCTTCCCGCCTGGCCCGGGAAGTTTTAAATACGGAGTCAATAATGTTCATGCGGGTGCGAAGCCTGTTGCCGATAATTACATTGTCGATGACAAGGCTGTTGGGGAAAAGATGAGTGGTTTGAAATGTTCTGGCTATTCCTTTAAGGGCTATGGCATGAGCCGGAAGCCCTGTGATTTCTTCTTCAGTAAAGACAATCTTTCCACCGGAGGGTGGCATAAATCCGCTTATAAGGTTAAAAAAGGTTGACTTGCCCGCGCCGTTTGGCCCTATAACGGCCATAATCTCCCCTTTCTTCACATTAAAGTCAACGGTGGACACGGCGCTCAGCCCTCCAAAAGTTTTGGTAAGGGACTCGGTCTGCAGTAACATTAACATCACCCCCGTAGCTCTTCAGATTTTGTCTTTCTATTACCGGTCAATACCGGCAGGGCTTCCTGATGGGCGGCCTTTTTACTCCTATAGGTCTGGATACGGTTTTTCAGGCTGTAATAGGCGCCTACCATGCCTCGCGGGAAAAACATCACAGACAGTATCAATAATGGCCCAAAGACAACATACCTGTATGACTGCATGAATTGCAGGCTCTCGGTCACGGTATTAACCAGCAGCGACCCCACCAGGGGGCCCGCAAGGGTGCCCTGGCCTCCTATAAGCAGCATAAGAAGAAATTCGAAGGTCCAGTTTGGATGACTCATGGTCGGGCCAAGGAACCTGATATAGCCGGCAAACAGAGCCCCGGCCAGGCCGGCGAAGAAGGCTGATATGACAAAGGAAAGAAGCTTATTGGCGAATACGTTGATACCGATGGTGGAGGCCAGTTCCTCACTGTTTCTGATGGCCATGAAAGTCCTGCCCACCATGGAATTAATTATTCTGTTCATTACAAAAATGGTGAAGACCAAACATAAAAGCACCAGATAATACTGCGCGGTCAGGTCGGTGAAAACTATAGCGCCGCCTCCGGGCAGGGGTATCGGATTGGGCGGGGGCACCCCTATTAAACCCCTTACTCCCTCTGTAACTGATTCCCAGTGCTCAATGATCAGGTAGATGATCAATCCCACACAGAGGGAAAAGATGGTGAAATAGTGCGATTTAAGCCTAAGCGATATTAATCCCACCAGTATGCCGACCAGGGAGGCCATGATGCAGGCGGCGGGCAGTGCCAGCCAGAAGGACCACTTTAATTTCAGCGTAAGAACCCCCGCCGTGTAGGCGCCAACTCCGTAAAAGCCGGCATGGGCCAGTGAAAGCTGCCCGGTGTAGCCCATTATAAGATTCAGGCCGTAGATGGCTATTGCGTACATATAGCACATAATAATAACGTGCAGTATGTATTTGCTTGTAATGATATATGGCAGCGCCAGGGCCAACAGCCCCAGGGCAGAGTAAATAATTTTGCCGGACTTAAAGATGTTGATAAAAGGAGTCACCTTATCTGCCCTCCTTTGCAAAAAGGCCGGTGGGCCTTATTGACAAAATTATGACCAGTAGAATAAAGGCCACCAGGTCCTTGTACTCCGCAGGGAAAACGGTTGCCCCCAAGCTTTCCGCCAATCCCAGTATGTAGGCGCCCGCCACCGCGCCGGGGATGCTTCCCATGCCCCCGAGAACTATAATGACGAAGGCCTTGACGATGAGAAGGCCGCCCATGGCAGGAAACACCAGGAACAGCGGCCCGGCCAGCCCGGCAGCGGCGGCAGCCAGGGCCGATGCCACCCCAAAGGTCATCATGGAGACCATATTGGCATCTATACCCACCAGGAAGGCGCCTTCCCTGTCCTGAGACATGGCCTCAATGGTGGATCCGATGAGGGTTTTTTTCATAAACAGGTACAGCCCCCCCATCAGTGCCAGGGCCGATACAATAACCACCAGCCGCTGCTGGGTGGCCATAATCCCGAAAACGTTGACCACTTTGTCGAATACCTCGGGCATTCTGCGGTAGTCTGCCCCCCACAGCACCGTTGCCCCGGCCTCCAGAAAAAGCAAGGCCCCCACCGCCGCTATGAAGCTGTTGGTGGGAGGTTTGTCGCGCAGAGGATGGAATACCAGTCTTTCCATTAGAATGCCGAGAACGGCCAGTATAGCCATGGAAATAAGTATTGCTATCCAGTAGTTAAACCCGTACAGGGTACACAAAAAAAGGACGCAGAATGCTCCAACCATATACAGGTGGCCGTGGGCGAAATTGGGTATGTGCATAATACCGTAAATAAGGGTTAGCCCCAGGGCCACCAGGCAGTATATACTGCCCAGGGTTAAGCCGTTTAGCAGCTGCTGAAAATAAAGATCCATGTTATAAACCCCCAGATGTTATCCGTAAGAATTCAGTCCAATCCATAGCCGCAGGCTGAGACGGTTTATGCCGGCAGAGGCGGAGGGTTATCCCGCGCCCTGCCGGATTAATAACAGTGTCAAAAATTATTTATTTTTATTCAGTACGGGGAGCTTCAATGGCATCACCAAACTGGCCGTCTTTTATATATGTGAGCAAACCCTCGTTGGCAAATCCTCCCTTGGAACCTATACCCGTAAAGCCGACGGGGGCGATACTTTTATCGATGGGAAGGATCTGGCCTGCCGCCGCGAATATTTTAGCCGGCTCACTTACCGTCCCAGCCTTCTCAATAGCCTTGGCAAGGATCAGAACTGTTTCGTAGTTGTAGGCGTGCTCAGAGACAGGCCGCTTTCCGTACTTGGCTTTATAGTCGTTAGCAAATTTTTCCCGGGTAGCCTTCTCGACTCTGGGACTCGTCGTTATGGGATACACACCTATGGCCCCTTCCAGGGCGCCCATACCGATTACGTCGGCCATATCTTCAATTTTAGCCTGGTCCAGGACTATAAGGCCCCCCTTGAAGCCCTGATCCCGTGCCTGCTTAATAACCATGGCCGTTGGCTGGGATGCTCCTCCTACAAACAGAATGTCGGGCTTGGTGGCCAGCGCCTTACTTACATATGGGGCGAAGTCGGTTTCAGTGTTATAGTTGATAGGGGAGTCGATGGTGACGGTGCCCCCTGCTTGTTTCCAGGCGGCAGAGAACGATGTCCCCCAGTCCTTGCCATAAGCGCTGCTAGTCTGGATCATGGCCACTTTCTTCCCGTGCTCCGGCATCATCTTCTTGATGATTGGATCTATGTAGCTGGTATACGGAGGGGGAATTAACAGGGTTAGCTTGTTGCCCCGGGCATACAGCTTGGGCTCACTGCTGTACCCGGCGATCAGGAAATTTTCAACCTCGTTAAATTCCTGCAGGGCCGCTATGCCGCCGCTGTGGGGGCAGAAGACAATGGGCGCGTTGTTTTCCTTGACCAGCCGCCTGGCGTTGGTGGCGGCCTCATTGGGAAGGTAGCGGTCGTCCAGCGAGACAAGCTTAAGAGTGTATTTTTGTCCGGCCACAGTAATGCCGCCGGTAGCATTGACCTCTTCAACAGCCATTTCAATGCCGGTTAAGATGTCCTTGCCGTAAAAGGCGGCGCCGCCGCTTAATGGACCTGTAAAGCCTATGTTTAGCACCTTGGCTTCCTTGGCTTTGCCGGCATCCTTGTCCCCCCCGCCACAACCGGCGGCTGTCAGCAGGGAAATGGCTATGGTTAATAAGAACACTATTTTAACAAAACGTTTCATTTTATTAACTCACACCTCTCTCGTTAATATTTTGCCTGACGGCTGGACAACCGGTTCTTATTCAGGTCATGAGGAATATCACCTCCGCTGTTTTATTGTATTTATTTGAAATTTGTCAAATGTTTAAATTGTTTTAAAATTTGCTCTATAATTCTCTATGCACAATACATGCCAACAAATTTATTATCACCGCAAAGCAATGCCCGGTTAGTGGTGCCAGCAAGAAAAAAGCTGCGGCAGCCGCCATGGAATAAAAAAACCCACAGACAAATGTTTTTTAATAAAACAATTTTTTCATTTTTAAACATTGACAGCCTCACCGATGAATTAATATCTATCCGATGTCCTTTGTAAGCTCAAAAATTGTGTTTGCAGTCTTTTCCACCACCTTCATAACCAGGGCCGCATGTTGTACACCCTGTCCGGTCTTTTGATGGCCGGGGCGATTTTTAGCTCACTATAAAGGAGCTATTAGTGGCCAGTATGGCCTCAATTACCACGTCAGGCGTCACAGGCCGCCTCTTTGAGGTCGGCGCTGTAGGTTTAGAGTATTGCCGGAGTAGCTTTGTATTATCTTGTGGAATTCTGCCTGTTTTTTTTTAAAACACAGGGTTTCAATGTTTAACGAAGGCTACCGGGGTAATGCCAATCGGTGCAGGGATAATTTATAGCGAAGTATTCTGGCACATTTTTTGCGTAACAGTCAGACAATTCAAAATATATAAATGATTGTTTTCCCTTAAACGCTTTCAACAGGTAAATCCAATCAAAAATAACCTGCAAGGGGGTAAAAGGAATGTCTTTAAGCATAAAGTTACGCCTGATGGTTTCCTTCGCAATCATAATTTTATTTTTATTCACAGTGGGCATGATGGGACTGTCCAAGATGAAGGCGGTCAATAGCATGATGGAAGAGGTATCAAGCACCATAATGCCGGGGGTCAAGTATATTATGGCTATTGACAAAAACACCTCAGATTATAAGGCAGCGGTCCGCCAGTACATACTATCCACCAACGATAAGGACAAAGAAGCGGCTGACAGTGAGCTTGCCAAAAGCATACGGGAGCTTGGAGCCAATAAGCAGGAATACGAAAAGGTAATTACTACGACCGAAGACAAAGAGCTTTACGACCAGTTCAATAGTGAATGGGAAAACTATCTGCGTATGGCTACGCAGGCGATCATGATGTCACGGTATTATAACGAAGAAGCCAGTAGTTTGCTTTCCGGGGAAGTAATGCAATCCTACAGCAATGCCCAGAAAACCCTCAGTAAAATAGTAGAACTAAACGAGCGAAAAGCCGAGGAAAGGTACAGCAAAAGCCGTGCTCAATATAATTCCGCAGTTTACATGGTGGTATCCGTCACCATCATTGCCGGTGCAGCGGGATTAATACTGGCCTTTACCATTTCCCGCGATATTTCCGGGGGGCTGGCCAGAATAGCGGAGAGAGCCCGCCTTGTAGCCGCCGGCGATCTTACCGCACAAGACATCAGTATCCGGGGCAGGGATGAGATAGCCCAGCTTTCATCCGCCTTCAACCAGATGAAAAACAACCTTAAAGATACCATTTATCAGCTGGTGAGTTTCTCTAATGCGCTTTACAGTGCGGCCACCAAACTTTCCGGCCAGGCCCAGCAGACATCGGCCGGCGCCTGCGAAACCGTCTCCACCGTAGAGCAAATGGCTTCTACCGTGGAAAATGTAGCCCAAAACTATAGGAATGTGTCTCTGGGCACCGAGGAGGCAGCGAAAAACGCCGACGAGGGTACCCGGGGAATAGACAGGATTTATGCCCAGATGGATTCTATAATTTCAACTACAAACATTACGTCACAGGTGATCAACGGCTTGTCCGACACCAGCGGAAGAGTCAGCCAGATAGTTGATATGATCAGCCAGATTGCAGATCAGACCAACCTCCTTGCCCTTAACGCGGCCATAGAGGCGGCACGGGCAGGAGATCAGGGGCGGGGGTTCGCAGTGGTAGCGGACGAGGTTAGGAAGCTGGCGGAGCAGACCACTGGCGCCGCCAAGGAAATAAATAAGCTAATCAGCCAGGTTCAGCAGGAGTCCATGGAAGCGGTTAAAGCAATGGATTCAGGCAGGCTGCAGGTCGAGGACAGTGTGGTGGTAGTAAATAATGTAGGCAATAAATTTAAAGGAATAATCGCTATTGTAGAGGACCTTGCCCAGCAGGTTCGTTCGCTGGCTGCCGCATCGGGGGAGATCTCGTCGGGAATAAAGATGGTTGTCCTTACCACTGAAAATCAGACAGCCGCTATGGAAGAGGTCAGCGCTGCGGCCCAGGAGCTTAATACAATGGCTGCCGGTGTAGACAAACTTGTTAAAAATTTCAAAGTGTAAAAAGTTACAGGGAACAACTAGCCCATCAGCAGTCCCCCGTCTCACTGCCATGGGCCAGGCGAGCTGTATGACCTGAAAGGGGCTGTTATCATGCTGGGCCGAAAGGGTTACTGAGGCAGGAGGTGATGAAATGGGGCAACGTATAAAAGTGGGGATCTTTTCCCCGTACCCGGAGTTTGGCACGCTTGTTAAGGAAATCAGCAGCAGCTTTGACCTGGAATTGGTCATTGAGCAGCAAATACTTGACGACGCGGTCAAGCTGGCAAATAAGTGGCAAAATGAAAAAACGGTGGAGGCTATTGTAGCCCGGGGGCCCACCGCCCTTATGCTGGAGAAAGCTGTGGACCTGCCCCTGTCCACTGTGAAGATTAGCAGTTTTGACCTGATGAAGACTTTTCACAAGGCAAGGATTGCATATGGCACTCCTATCGGATTTTTGTCGCACAAAAACAGCTATCAAAAATATGATTTCGCCATCTTCAGAGAAATGTTGAACCTCGATGTAAAAGTTTATCAGTATGGTAACGAAGCCGAACTGGCCGGACTGCTGGAATGTGCCTGCAGTGAAGGGGTCAAGGCAATGATCTCCACCGGGTCCTGCATCATTTTAAAAACCGGAAACCTGGATATTAACCCGGTTTTCGTGCACAGCAGCGAGGAGTCAATCAGGGAAGCCATAGCCACTGTTGTAAGGCTGGTGGAAATAAAGAGAGAAAACAGTCTTTTTACAGAACGACTGAGCACCATATTAAACAGCATTCACGACGGAGTTTTGGCTCTTGACGAAAAGGGAACTGTTTTCTTTTACAACCCCATGGCGGAGAAATTGCTGGGGCTGCGCCAGGAAGAGATCATCGGAAATAGCATCGGGCAGCTGAAGAACTGCCGGGAGATAGAATCCCTTTACCATAACGGCAGGAAGGTAACCGGTGAGATTGTGAAGCTGGCAGGTAAGGAACTGGTGGTCAACAGGATGCTCATCAGGATGAGCGGCGGCAGCCAGTGTGTAGTTCTTACTTTCCAGGGTGTAAGCAGTATAAGGCAAATGGAGGGAAAAATAAGGCAAAAACTGCATTCTAAAGGGTTGTTGGCCAAATACCACTTAACCGACATTGTGGGAAAAAGCCCCTCGCTGGTGGAGGCTATAACCCAGGCACAAAAATACGCCCGCACACAGTCCACTGTTCTTATATCCGGTGAGAGCGGCACCGGGAAAGAACTTTTTGCACAGAGCATACATAATGAAAGCGAGCGCCGCCAAGGACCTTTTGTGGCGGTAAACTGTGCGGCCCTGCCGGAAAACCTCCTGGAGAGCGAGCTTTTCGGCTATGAGGAAGGGGCTTTTACAGGAGCCAGGCGGGGAGGAAAGTTAGGTCTTTTCGAGCTGGCACATAGCGGGACTATTTTCATGGATGAAATAGGTGAACTGGGATCCCATCTGCAAGCCAGGCTGCTCAGGGTAATACAACAAAAAGAAGTTATGCGTGTCGGAGGGGACCGGGTGGTGCCGGTGGATACCAGAATAATAACCGCTACCAACCGTAACCTGCTGGAAGCGGTACAAAAGGGACATTTCCGGGAAGACCTTTATTACCGTCTCAATGTTCTACCACTAAAGGTACCGGCACTCAGGGAAAGAGCAAAGGACGTTCCTCTTTTGTTTTCTCATTTTGTGAAGGGCAAAGGCCGAAATATTATTTCAGGAGATATTCCCCGAAAGATCGTCAGCAGGCTTATGGAATACGACTGGCCGGGAAATGTGCGGGAGTTGGAAAACTTTGCAGAGAGGTATATAGCTTTAGGGGAAGAAGACCCAGTTAATTTCATCACCCTGCAGGATCTTATAAACCGTATGTTAAACAGCCTGGATAAAGGCCCCAGCAAAAAGCAAATTACAGTGGAAATAGGTACCTTTGAAGAGATCGAAAACAGCATACTGGATCAGCTGGCCAAGGCATCACCTTACACCAGGCAGAATCTGGCCAAGGCCCTGGGTATAAGCCGGACAACCCTCTGGCGCAAACTTAAAAGCCCATCGGGGGCGGTAAATTGATAAGAGAATAATCAGGAAAGTAATTACAAACAGCCCGTTAAGTAATTGAACATATTATATTTAATAAAGCTGACAGGGGGCCTCAGGGATTTCTAGGGGCCGCCTATTTATGTACGTTGATATTTGATATAATAATCTTATATCTTTGTTATTATACCGGAATACCGGCGCATACCAAAATGACAGAATGTGTTTAACTTTTAAACTGATGTTTCATTTTCAAACAGATACCGGTCCTTAAAAACGTCGTCAGATTAATTTACAAGGTGGTTAAAAGTCAGGAATGACATGCGGGCCTTTGATTGGCATGTCTCATGCATAGGTGCAAATATTAAATTCAGAATTTTTTTACAATATACATCCTATAGAAATGCGGGGGAGTGTTCTTATGAAGGCAAAAATTGGCGTTATTTCACCCTACCCCGGGTTTGCAGAAACTGCGAAGCAGGTGTCTGCCGAGCTTACAATAGATGTAATTATACGCAGTGAAAGCGAGAGCAGCTCCGAAAGCGAAATCCAGGAGTGGATAAACCATAATCAAATAGAGGCGCTGGTTGCCAGAGGATTTACCGCAGTAACACTGAAAAAACAATTAGGGGTACCGGTGATAGTAGCCGAAATCTCCAGTTTTGATATAGCAGACACACTTACCCGGGCAAAGTCAATGAACAAGATCATAAACTTTATTGATTACGAACAACTTCCTAACCGGATTGAATACAAGAGGATAATGGAAGTTTCCGAAATAGATTTCAGGATGAATTTTTTCCTGTCGGATGTCCAGCTATTAAATATATTAGGCAAACTATTAAGAGAAAACAACGTCATTGTGGGCACCTCGGTATACGTGGTCAACAAGGCACTGGCACTGGGATTTGAGTCACTTATGGTACACAGCAGCCGGGAGTGTATTTACGACGCAATTAAAAAGGCCCGGGACATCTCCAGGGCACGCAGAAGGGACATGCGGGTGTGCAGATCCTTTAAAACTGTACTGGATCATACCTATGACGGAATATTTGCTGCTGAAAAAGAGGTGACCATCTTTAATCCGGTGGTGGAAAGAATAACAGGCATTAAGGCAAAAGATGTGCTGGGCAGGCCCATAGAGGAGGTTTGCAGTGAAAATCCCATCTGCCGGGCGCTGTATGGCAACGGCAAGGCCACCTCAGGTGAAATTCTCAACCTGGGAGATTTAACCGTTATATTAAACCGTAATCTGGTACCCCTGGCACAAAACAATATGGCAGTAATTACAACCTTTCAGGCCGCAGACAAAATCCGGTACATGGAGGCCAAAATCAGGCGGGAACTGCACAGCCGGGGCCTGACGGCAAAATTCAGATTCAGTGACATTGTCGGCAGCAGCGCAATGCTTAGGGGAACGGTGCGGGAGGCAAGAAAATATGCCCGTTCGGAGGCCTCGGTACTGATCACCGGGGAGAGTGGAACCGGTAAGGAGTTATTTGCCCAGAGCATACATAATGAAAGCAACCGCCGTGAGGAGCCTTTTGTGGTGGTAAACTGCGCTGCCCTGCCGGAGAACCTGCTGGAAAGCGAGCTGTTCGGCTACGAGGATGGGGCTTTTACCGGGGCCCGCAGGGGAGGAAAGCTTGGGTTATTCAGTCTGGCCCACGGCGGGACAATCTTTCTTGATGAGATTGGCGAACTGAGCCCCAATCTCCAGGCAAGGCTTTTAAGAGTGCTGCAGGAAAAGGAAGTAATGCCGGTGGGAGGGCAAAAAGTTTTGCCTGTAAATGTAAGGGTGATAAGCGCCACCAACCAAAATCTGTCCACGGCGGTCAGAGAAGGACGTTTTAGAAAGGACCTGTTTTTCAGGCTGGATGTTCTCAACCTTCAAATCCCTCCCCTCCGAGCAAGGCTTGATGACGTTCCTGAGCTTTTTGTATATTTCATCCAGAAACTGGCAGGGCCTGGCATTATAGAGTCTTTGAACATTAATGAAAATCTTACCTCGGCACTGAAAAAATATATGTGGCCCGGTAATGTGAGGGAATTGGAAGCCTTTGTGGAAAGATACGTGGCCCTGGAGGAGGAAAACACAAAAACGCACACTGTTTTCCACAGCCTGCTTTACAAACTTAACTCCGGGGAGCTTTCGATAAGGAAGAAGTCAGGAATTAATCAGGTGACCATCGAGTTGGGCAACATGATGGACATGGAAAAACAAATATTGCTCCATGCCAGCAAACTAATCCGGGGTAATAAGGGTGATATAGCAAAACTTCTTGGCATAAGCCGGTCCACACTGTGGAAGAAATTAAAGGATTTTGGCCTGGAGGTATCCGACAGCAAGCCATGAGCTATGCTGATTACGTGGCATTTACTGATAGTTCGGCAGGGATTGTCATAATGATCCTTTTCAAAAAGGGTTTTTTACTCTCTTAGTAGAAAGCTCCTTTAGTCCTTTAGTAAGCGCTGTATAACTTTTATTCCGGTGGGATGATGTATGGGGATAAACATTAAGAAGATAATGGGAGAGCAGCCCTTTCCGTTTACAGCTACGCAAATAGATGATTTAATGAACCAATATAAAAGTGACAACATTAATCTTTTAATTCCACGATGTTTCCCGGGTGGCAAACTTAAGCTCTTATTATTTTATCAGAGTCTTCAAAGCTCAAATGGGAAAGACGCCCTACGAGTACCTTCTGGACATAAAAATGGAAAAGGCCAGAGAAATGCTTAAACAAAGGAATCATACCATAACCGAAATATGTTACGAGTGCGGATTTAACAGTATAAGTCACTTTACCACGGCATTTAAAAGAAAAGTAGGGGTAACCCCCACTTACTACCGAAAATCAGCTTTACATATATAGCCGTAAAACAGGAATTATCTTACCCACAACTCTTAGCCCTATGAAGTTCTTATCAAGGGCCGGTATAACCCCTTACTTTTTGCGGAGCGAATGACCGCTCAGTCGGAATCTGTTAAAGCGAAATAGTATTTTCCAAATACAAAACCACCCTCCATGGGTGGTTTTAGTATCAGTCCTGATAGATTTTTGATGCCCCATTCTGCTCCATTATGTCCCTTACCCGTGAGGCCGAGTGCTTGGGGCACTCGACTGCCACCAGTATCCCCCTGGTGGCATTAAGACCTTTTACACCATCGGCGAAGGGAGCGGTCTCCCAGAGTTCATCCCGCTCAGTCTTTATGTAGGCTATTTCATCAGCGTACTCCTCCGGGTCCCTGATTCTCTCATCCCTGGCCTTTGCCAGGTCAGAAATAATCAGGTCTTTCCTGTTAAAGCCCGCGTTTCTAAGGCTATCAACAAGAAATCCCACCTGCCCCTCATTGGGCATAAGTGCAACCAGCCGCATAAATAATCACCTCGTGAACTATTATGCGCCTGAACTCCGCCTGTTAATCCTCCCAGCAACTAGAAATAATTATAATAATGCATTCCGGCAAAAGTTACTCTGAGCATAGGCATTTCAGTACTTTATGGTGTACACTACAGTATTGGCCAGTTCGGTAAGGGCCTTTTGCTGTCCCTCACTATTCGTCCACCATGAACCGGGATCAAATTTGGGATCAGGGGCGGAAACGGTTGCTATCTGAACGCCTGTATTGTTGAATACCTTGCGGAATATGTCTCTGGAACGCCTGGTGTGATAATTTGATGTAACAACAATAACACTTTTAATACCCCGGTTAAGCACAATCTCTTTTACATATACTGCATTTTCGTACGTGCTCTCCGATTTGTTTTCAAGCACAACCACATCCGGGCTGACTCCGAGATCCACCGCCTCAATACGCATTAGGTCGGCCTCAGTAATCCTTGATGTAAGCCGCCCGCCACCTGACATAATAATGAGGCCTCCATAGCCGTCTTTATACAGTTCGACACCCTTGGCCACCCTGGGAACTGTTTCTCCTCCCAGAATTACAATGGCATCGCTCTTTGCTGGCTGTTCATCAATCACCAGATACCTTCCGAATGCAGATAGCCACAGACTCGAGGTAAAAAGTATTACGGCCACCGCGCCAATAATTACCGCTGTCAGTTTTCTCAAAAAAATCACCTTTAAGTAAAATTCTCTGCTGGGTTAATTATTTCCTTTATAAAACATTTTTCAAGTATTTTAATAAAAATAAATATTATTATTTATGAAAACTGTGTTAAACGGTATAATTAGTGGAAAGAGAACTTTAAGAACATATATTGGCCCAAAAAAAGACCTATTGCCTATTGACCTTTGTTGAAAAATAAAATAAGTTATAATTAAATAAAATGAGTGAGGATTCAGTCACTTTTTCCTTTCAGTTAAATTATGTAAAATAATAAAGGTAAAGGAGGAAACGCAAAAGATGAAGCGCAGCATACAAAAAGCTGCCGTGCTGGGAGCAGGGGTTATGGGTGCGACTATTGCCGCACACCTGGCAAACGTGGGTATCCCGACCTACCTCCTGGACATCGTGCCAGGGACATTGAATCCGGATGAGGAAAAGAAAGGCCTAACCCTGGAGTCTCCCCAGGTGCGCAACAGGTTTGCAGTAAATGGTATCGCAAATCTGCTGAAGGCAAAACCGGCCGCCCTCTATGTTCCGGAAAATGCAAAACTGCTTACCCCCGGTAACTTCGAGGACAATATGAAATGGCTTTCCGAGTGCGATCTAGTTATCGAAGTTGTACTGGAAAGAATGGACATCAAACAAAGCATTTTTGAAAAGGTGGAAAAACACTGGAAACCCGGTTCCATCGTGGCTTCCAACACCTCCGGCCTTTCAATCAACAAAATGATAGAAGGACGTTCCAAGGAGTTCAAACAAAACTTCCTTGGCTGGCACTTCTTCAACCCCCCCAGATACATGCGCCTTTTGGAAATAATTCCGGCCAACGAGACCTCTCAGGAAATTATTGATTTCTCGGTGGACTTCGGTGAAAGGATACTGGGCAAAGGTGTTGTTGTTTGTAAAGACACCCCCAACTTCGTGGCAAACCGCATAGGTGTTTTCGGGATGTGTGCCACCGTTAAGGCCATGGCTGAGTTCGGCCTTGCAGTGGACGAAGTTGACGAGCTGACCGGCCGCGTTATGGGCCACCCCAAGAGCGCCTCCTTCCGCACCCTTGACATGGTGGGGCTGGATGTTATGCTTCACGTCGCCAAAACCGTTTATGACATAGCCGAAGATCCAGAAGAAAAAGCAATATTTGCAGAAGTCGAATTCCTCCAGAAAATGCTGGCCAACAAGTGGCTGGGCGACAAAACCGGCCAGGGCTTCTACAAGAAAGTCAAAACCGAAAAAGGCAGAGAAGTTCTTGTTCTTGACTACAACACCATGGAATACCGTCCCAAGCAAAAGGCCAGCTTCGGCTCCCTTTCCGACGCCAAGTCAAAGAAGAAGCCCGAAAGAATGCTCAAAGTCCTTGTAAACGGCAGGGACAAGGCTGCTGAGTTTGCGTGGAAAATAACCAAGCAGCAGCTTCTATACGCGGCAAACCTTCTTGGCATCATTGCCGATGACATCCAGTCAATTGACCAGGCAATGAAGTGGGGCTTCAACTGGGACTTCGGCCCCTTCGAAATGTGGGATATTCTCGGTGTTCCCGCTGTTGTTGAGCGCCTCAAGGCAGAGGGAGACAAGATACCCAAGGTTGTTGAGGACCTTCTTGCCAGCGGCAAGACCAGCTTCTATGAGAAGAAGGAAGGCATCCGCTACGTATTCAATCAGAACACCAAGGAAAGCGCCCCCGAAAAATTCGGTGAGGACGTCATCTTCCTGGCTCCCCTTAAGGAGCAAAACAAGGTTATCGCGAAAAACGACGGCGCAAGCCTTATCGATATAGGCGACGGTGTGGTATGCCTGGAGTTCCACAGCAAGTCCAACTCCATCGGCAGCGACATTGTCAACATGATGAATTACGCAGTAAAAGAAATTCAGAAAAATTACGAGGGCATGGTTGTGGCCAACTATGGCCAGCACTTCTCGGTGGGCGCAAACATCATGCTGGTTATGATGTATGCTGAAGCCCAGGAGTGGGTTGAGCTGGACTTCATGATAAGGGAGTTCCAGGATGCCAACATGAGGATGAAGTACTGCAAGAAGCCGGTTGTGGTAGCACCCCACGGCATGGCTCTTGGCGGAGGCTGCGAAATAGTTATGCACGGCCACCAGGTTGCCGCATGCGCCGAGTCCTACATAGGACTGGTGGAAGTCGGCGTAGGCCTTGTGCCCGGCGGCGGCGGCGTGAAGGAACTTGCCTTCAGGGCTGCTGAACTTGATCCTCCTAAATCAGCCGCAATCAAAACTGGTGGAACCAATAGCTACCAGCCCATGATAAACAGGGCCTTTGAAAACATAGCAATGGCCAAGGTTGCCACCAGCGCACCGGAAGCAGTTTCCATGGGAATTCTGAGGGCGACAGACACCAAGATTGTCACCAACCGCGACCGTCTTATTGGCGAAGCAAAGAAGATGGTACTGAAGGCCGCACCGGACTTCATGCCCCCCGTTCCCAAAACCATCAAGGCTCTGGGCGCACCAGGAGAGGCTGCCATTGGCGTAGCCATCGAAACAATGGTCTGGGGCAAGTACATCAGCAAGCACGACGCCAAGATAGCCAAAAAAGTGGCCGGCATCCTGACCGGTGGCGGAGTAACCCCGGGCACCAACCTGACCGAGCAAAACCTGCTGGACCTGGAGCGCGAGGCATTCTTGAGCCTCCTGGGCGAGCAAAAGACCATCGACCGCATCCGCCATATGCTGACCACCAACAAGCCGCTTAGAAACTAAGCAGCGAAAAGGTATATATTACTGAGAATAATACTAAACCACTATGAACTAGGGGGTTTTAAGAAAAATGCAAGAAGCCGTAATTGTCAGTGCGGTGCGCACCGCGGTGGGCAAGGCTCCCAAGGGAAAATTAAAAAACACCCGCCCGGAGCACATGGCCGCAGCCGCATTGAAAGAAGCCCTTGCCCGGGTTCCCCAGCTGGACCCGGCAGAAATAGATGACGTTCTTTTTGGCTGCTCCTTCCCCGAAGGAGAGCAGGGAATGAACGTTGGCCGGATGATCAACCTTCTGGCCGGGCTGCCCCAAAGCGTTTCAGGGGCAACCATAAACCGCTTCTGCTCCTCCGGCATTGAGTCCATCGCAGTGGGCGCCACCAGGATTATGTCCGGATTCGTGGACGTCTTCGTGGCAGGCGGCGTGGAGAGCATGAGCATTGTTCCCATGGGTGGTAACAAGCTGGCTCCGGACCTCGAGCTGCTCAGAATTTGCCCCGAGGCATACATGGGCATGGGCCTCACTGCCGAAAATGTTGCAGATAAATACAACATCACCAGGGAAGAGCAGGACCAATTTGCCGTGAATAGCCATGCAAAAGCTCTTAAGGCTATTGAAGAAGGCAAATTCAAGGAAGAAATTGTTCCCATCACTGTTACCGAAAAACAGTGGGCAGGAAACAGGATAAAGGAAAAGAGCTTTGTATTCGATACCGACGAGGGTCCCCGCCCCGGTACCACCATTGAGGGCCTGGCCAAGCTGAAGCCCGTCTTCAGGGCTGGCGGAAGCGTTACTGCCGGAAACTCGTCCCAGACCAGTGACGGGGCTGCCTGCGTGGTGCTCATGAGCCGCAAGAAAGCTGAGTCCCTTGGCATCAAGCCTCTGGCGGTTTTCCGTGGATATGCCGTGGGAGGATGCGAGCCCGAGCTGATGGGCATTGGCCCCATCTATGCCATTCCCAAGGCCATTAAAGTGGCCGGTATCACCCTGGACCAGGTTGATGTGTTTGAGCTGAACGAGGCCTTTGCAGCCCAGGCCCTGGCCTGCATCAAAACCCTCGGCATCGATATCAACAAGGTTAACAGAAATGGTGGAGCAGTTGCCCTGGGACACCCGCTGGGCTGCACCGGCTCTAAGCTGACCGCCACCCTGCTGCATGAAATGAAGCGCTCCAGCGCCCGCTACGGCATTGTGAGCATGTGCATCGGCGGCGGAATGGGAGCAGCCGGCGTTTTTGAAATGGTTTAACCCTGACTAACTGAAAAAGTGCCGGGGCAGCCGAGCCCCGGCTAACCGATAATAAAACACAACCAAATGAAAGGAGATATCTACAATGCCACAAAAAGGCGGAATGTTTCTGCTTGAGGGTTGCAACCCTGCAGATGTTTTCACTCCGGAGGATTTTTCCGACGAGCACAAGATGATTGCCGACACATGCGCGGACTTTATTGAAAAAGACGTTCTTCCTGTTATAGAAGACATTGACCATCAAAAAGAAGGCCTCATGAGGAGCCTTCTGGAAAAAGCCGGAGAACTGGGCCTGCTTTCTGCCGACGTCGAGGAGAAATATGACGGCGCAGACCTTGGTAAAATTGCCTCTATCATTATTACCGAAAATGTTTGCGTTGGCGGCTCCTTTGCCACCGGCCTGCTGGCACACACCGGCATAGGCTCACTCCCCATCGTTATGTTCGGTAATGAAGAGCAGAAGCAAAAATACCTTCCCAAGCTGGCTACCGGTGAATTTATAGCTGCATACGCCCTCACCGAGCCCGGCGCAGGTTCCGACGCCCTGTCAGCCAAAACAAAAGCTGTTCTTTCTGATGACGGAAAATACTACATCCTCAACGGTGAAAAAATATTTATCACCAACGCCGGATTTGCCGATGTATTTGTTACCTATGCAAAAATAGACGGGGAAAAGTTCACCGCCTTCATAGTTGACAAGGACACCCCTGGCTTCAGCACCGGCGCGGAAGAAAAGAAACTGGGCATCAAGGGCTCCTCCACCCGCAGCCTTATTTTTGAAGATGCAAAGGTTCCCGTGGAGAATGTGCTGGGTGAAATTGGCAAGGGCCACGTTATCGCCTTCAACATACTGAACATTGGCCGCTTTAAGCTGGGCGCCGGCACCACCGGCTCCGCCAAAAAGGCTATCAAGGCTGCAGTTAAATACGCTAACCAGCGTGTACAGTTCAAGAAGCCCATCTCCAGCTTTGGAATGATCCAGACCAAGCTTGCCAAAATGAACGCTTATGCCTACGCTTCCGAATCAATGCAGTACAGGCTGGCCGGACTGATTGAAGACGCTCTCCATGGCGTGCCTGCCGGCCCGGAAATGGGCAAGGCCATTGAGGAATACGCCATTGAGTGCTCCATAAGCAAGATTATAGGATCCGAGTGCCTTGACTACTGTGTAGACGAGTGCGTCCAAATACACGGCGGATACGGCTACACCCAGGAATACCCGGCAGAGCGCTTCTACCGCGACTCCCGGATCAACAGAATATTTGAGGGCACCAACGAGGTCAATCGCCTGATCATCCCGGCCACCCTCATGAGGAAGGCCATGAAAGGCGAACTGCCCTTCCTGCAGGCTGCAATGGGACTGCAAAAAGAAATTATGAACCTGGGCGCAACCATGCCCGCTGACGATGACAAGCCTCTCTACGCCGAGCGCTGCATGCTGCACCTGGCGAAGAAGCTCATTATAATGGTTGCCGGATCTGCCGCACAGAAATACATGCAAAAGCTGGCCGATGAGCAGGAACTGATTGAGATTATGGCCGATATGGCAATTCAGGTTTACACAATGGAATCAGCCATTCTCCGCGCTCTCAAGGCTTGGGAAAAAGACCCCGCCGCCGCTCAAATGAAAATCGACCTGTCTCTGGCCTACATCTACGAAAATTGGCCGGCACTTGAAAATCTGGCCAAGGAAGCTCTCTGCTACATGGAGTCCGGCGATATGCTGGCTACCCAGATTGGCATTGCCAAGCGCATGACCAGGTACATCCCCATTGACCTGGTAAGCCTGCGCCGCAAGATTGCCGCTCAAATAATTGAACAGGAAGACTACGTTTGCTAGTTTTCACACTTTAGCATTACCCGGACGCCGACCATTGAACAGGTCTGTTGCCCGGGGCCTACGGTGTATATTTATGCCGTGCCCCGGGCAGGCGTTCATTTTTTTACCCCGGATAACCACCACTACTGCCTTACTGGGCCAATAAGGAGGCCGCCTGTGGCAAAAAGAACAGGGGAAAAATACGAGGTAATTATAGAAGCGGCAATAAGGATAATCGCCGACAACGGCTATCACGGCTCCCAGGTATCAAAGATAGCTAAAGAGGCCGGTGTGGCTGAAGGTACAATATACCTGTATTTTGAAAATAAAGAAGATATACTTATATCAATTTTCAGAAACAAGCTGGGGGAATTCATTTCCCTGGCCCCCCAAAAAATTAAGGACATTGAAAATTCTTATGAGCAGCTTGCAGGTCTGATTTATTTACATTTTTACAGGCTGCAGAATAACCCTAAGCTGGCCCATGTACTTCAAATCGAACTGCGGCAATCTGATAAATCCATAAGAAAAGGTATTGCAGAAGTAATAAGGGAATACTACGCTCTTATCGAAGGAATTGTACAGAACGGTATTAAAAAAGGTTATTTCAGACCCGACCTGGATCCCAAAATTGCACGCAAGGTTATTTTCGGAAGCATGGACGAAGTGGCCACATGCTGGGTCCTTTCATCCCGCCACTATAATCTCATTAGTCTTGCCGGGCAGGTATATAGTGCCCTGGCCCAGTCTCTTTCCCGTGACGGAAAGTATATGGACTTTCCTGCACAACTAAAACTGGGCGAAGAAATAGCCTTTAATAATATCTTTTAAACCATTCCTTGCTGAAAATAATGAATACAAGTGCATTTTTTTGTTAATAATAACCTCCGTCAAGGAGGTGAAAAACTATGCCGCAGTCAATCAAATGCACTGTTACTGAGTGCCAGTATAATTCAGATGTTATGTGTGACGCACCGATGATCCAGGTGAACCATAATGGTACCGAGGCCTCGTCATCCTCAGACGAAACAAAATGTGATACTTTTAAGCCAAAGAGATAACATTTGAATGGGACTGGCCCGGTGCCGGTCCCCTTGGTTCTTTATATAGCTATTTTTTCTATTTTTGACTGGTTGGTTTTTTATATAATTGGATAAAGCTATTTTCACGAAAGGAAGGGTTTACTGTGTCAAAACCTGTAGTGTCAGTTATAAAATATGATAATGCCTACGACTCGGTCAGAAAGGCGCTGGAACTGTGTGAAGGGCTAAAGGACTTTGGAAAGCAGGATAAAATTCTTATAAAGCCAAACCTGGTTGCCTGGGACTTTGACCTGCCATTTACTCCCTATGGAGTGGTAACCACCAGCGCAGTTATGTTTGCACTGGTAAGAATTCTGGCCGAGGAGGGTTTTACCAGAATAACCATTGGCGAAGGGCCGCTTATGATTCCCAAAACCATAGGACAGGCCATGTATAAGGTGCTGGGGTATGAAACGCTAAAGCAAAAGTACGGTGTTGAGCTGGTTGACTTTAACGAGGAAAAATTTGAAGAAGTTGATTTCGGAGATTTTAAGCTGGATATTGCCGGTAAGGTAATGGAGTCAGACAAGGTTATAAATGTCCCTGTTCTGAAAACCCACAACCAGTGCAAGATCTCACTGGGCATAAAGAATATGAAGGGAGTTCTTAATAAAAAATCCAAAATATTCTGCCACGGCAAGGATAGAGATCTTGACCACATGTTCCCGGTAATACTTGAAAAGATCCCGGTAGCCCTTACAGTTACTGACGGAATATTTACCCTTGAAAAGGGGCCCAGCAATACCGGAAAGGCATACCGAAAAGACCTTATAATTTCGTCTAAAGACCCCCTTGCCTGCGATGTTGCGGGAGCTGAAATAATGGGCTACAATGCCCCGGATATCGAGCACCTGAGTTACTACGCAGCCAGGCATGGAAGAAGTCTTAAAATCGATGATATAGAAGTATTGGGTGAAAAGATTTCAGATCACCGCCAGTTTGTTGATTTTGACTGGGAGTGGACCAAAGATGATACCATGCCCGAAGGTTTTGAAAAACGGGGCATTTCCGGTCTTGCCGTCAGAAAATATGACAGCACGCTCTGCACAGGCTGCTCAATGCTGTATAATCCCATGCTTATTCTTTTAATGTCTGCCTTTAAAGGTGAGCCATTCCCAAACATTGAAATATTAAGCGGCAAAAAGCAAACCGCTTCACCGGGCTTTGACAAGACTGTTCTGTTTGGAAAATGCTCCTGTTCCATGAACAAGGACAATACTAACATAAAAAAAGCCATTCAGATAAAGGGCTGCCCCCCTAAATTGGATGACTTTATAAGCGGGCTTAAGGAAGAAGGAATAGAATGCCATATGAACGCTTATATTGCATACAGACATTACCTATTCAGCCGCTATAAAAAAGATGACGGCTTTGATATGGAATTTTTTAGTGAACAGAAAGTGTGACATAAGTGAATTTATTTTTGTGTTATTTATGACTTTTGCTCATAATCCCAAAAACCTTAAAATAGTGTCTAACTGGCTCCAATTGATGTCTGAGTCAGGTTGTTTATTAATGGATATCAGGTATAATAATATTTAGGCAGGTTAAAACGTATCTATCCACTTCCCGATACCTTGCAGGAATCCACCTGCATGGCAAAAAGGCCACTCCGACCCTGGCCTTTTTTGCTTTTTGGCTACATTTTTGCCGTATTTGAATCTCTGTGTGAACCGGGGTAAAGCAGTCCAATTATTATTATACAAAAACTAATCCCCAAACCCACATATAGTGGATGGACAAAGCCAGGGAATAACAAAACCCATAATACTGAAGATGCCGGAGGAATGATAAAGGCCCATATGGCAATAGCCCTGTAAACCCTTCTATCCATAAAAACAACTACCAAAAGCGGTATGAAAACTGTTACTCCCCTAAGGGCGTTGGAAAGGTAACTCCAGTCAAGTATCAAATCTCCAAGTATGTTGTACCCGAATATACATGACAGTGATACAGATATCAGCACAACAGACCTTGCCACCCTCAGTTGTTCCCTGTCCCCTGAGCCTGGCCTGAAAAGAGGTAATATGTCCCTGCTGAACAGTGTGGCAATTCCTAAAGCGAGGGCACCGGCAGTCATTAGCAGCGAAACCAGCAAGGTAGCCACTCCGAGGCCTCCAATCCACTGAGGCAAATGATGCAGCATAAAAAGCGGAAGAGCAGCCGCCGGGTCAATTCCCGGGTAGGAGGAGCGCATGTACAGGCCCACAATAACACCGGCTGCCCCAAAAACAGGCAGCGCCAGAGCCGCCAGCATTGATCCCAGCCTTGAGGAGCGGATATCTTTGCCTGCAAAAACAGGCTGAAGGAAAGACTGCGTTGAAATAAAGCCAACAATAACCGAAAGCCCCCCCGCCAGCTCGGTAAAAAATCCCCTTGGAAACAGGTCAAGGCACGCATAAACAGATGACAGCCGCTCTATACCCCCTGCTCCCTCCAGGAGGGTCCAGCCGGTAGCTCCGGAAAAGAAAAGAGTAACGGTTAGAAGTACCAGCTTTAATATGCCCACCACTGTTGCGCTGATAAATCCCCCCCCAATAACCAGCACCAGTGAAATAAATGCAAACAAAACTATGGCGCCTGCTGGTGTCACAGGAAACATTGAAACCAGCAGAGGAGCGGAGGCCAGCATCTGTACAGTCATCTGGATAAACATGCCCAGCCCTATAAACAGGGCTATACAGGTTTTAGCTCCAGTCCCATAAAAGCCGGACAGGAATTGAGCAATTGTGTCAACCCTTTTTGCCCTCAGCGGGCCTGCTATAAAAACAGCCAGTATGAGGCATGCAATGCCTGCTCCCAGTGTAAACCAGATACCGCTTATTCCATACAGATAAGCCATCTGGGCCGTGCCTATGGTAACGGTTCCCCCCGCAAAGGCCCCCACTATTCCGGCAAACACCATCATAGTACCCAGTTTTCTGCCACCTACAATAAAATCACCTGAGGACTTTACCATCCTTGTTGAGTATAAACCGGCAAGGCTAATTATAAAAAGAGTGGCACCTATACTTACATAGTGGTAATAACCCAGCAATGAATGTCACCGGCTTTCAATATCTGGATTATATTTATAATACATTAACACAGGCAGCTGTGCCTTTTCATCATAAATTTTATAAAAAACAATAAAAAACCAAACATGAACGAGCATTCAGAAGGAATTTGAAAATAATTGTTTAATCTTTAAGAAAATTACTTTATCTATAAAGGGGGTCGCTATATGTCTTCAAATTCATATATGCAGAAATATATAGAAGTTGCTCCCATTCTTAAAGAAGTACTTGGGACAGATTATGCGATTACAATAAGTGATACCGAGAGTTTTGTATGTTATATTCCCGGGGCCGAACTTGACCATAAGTTAAAGGCCGGAGCTCCTGTCACTCCGGGAACAGTAACTTATCGCTGCCTGCATGAGGGGAGACGTATTGTGACCATGGCGGACAGCAAGGCGTTCGGGTTTCCGTACATGGGCAAAGTGGTGTGTATTCGTGACGAAAACAATAGAATTGCAGGAACACTGGGTTTCTGGCTGCCTACCACCAGGGTTGAATCAATGAGTTCAATGTCAGAAAAAATGCATGGGGCCGTAAGCAACATACTTTCTTACATCACAAACCTTTCCGCTTCCGCCGAGGAACTGGCGTCAACCGTTCAGACCATAAATGTTAACACACAGCAAATGCAGGAGGATGTTCACAATACGGACAGCATTTTGCAGCTAATAAACGAGGTATCATCCCAGACACACTTGCTGGGTTTAAATGCCGCCATTGAGGCAGCCAGGGCAGGTGACCACGGGCGGGGCTTTAACGTGGTGGCGGAAGAAATACGCAAGCTTGCCGGAAGAACAAATACCTCTGTCAAGGATATAAAGGATATAATAAATCTCGTAAAGGGACATATAGAAGCCCTTGCCGCTCAGATATCGGAAATATCAGCAGTTGCGGAAGAACAAGCCGCCACTTCTCAGGGTGTAATCTCCTTTATCCAGGAAATAGAGCAGTTTTCAGAAACCCTCAAAAAACTGGCCAATGAACTGGTTGAAAATCAATAGAAAAACGGAGCCAGGCACTTTTATCCGGAACAATCTATACAGCCATGATGCGGCGCACAAGCGCATGACAGAATTGCTCCAACCTGGTAATAAAAAACTGTTTTCCGTACAGGTCAACAGTCAGACTAATGACAAACCCCTGGTTTTTTTAACGGAGCCAGGGGTTACCCTTTGTGTGGATCAATCAATTTAATGATACCTAATAATGAATCGGGCAAAAAAAGACTTAGCCAGTGCCATGGCTATCTTTTTCATATTCTGTACCGCCGCTGTCAGAAGGCTTTGCTCTCTGACTTTTGCCAATCCCCGCATGCGGCAATAGCGAAGTCCGTGCAGTTGCTTGGCATCCGCAAAACTTCGGGACATTTCTGTCAACAAAGGAATGCCCCACCTTCAGCAGGTGTGTCCCCTTTCCTTACTAGCGACAGTTTGGCAATGGGATTGGCATTCCAGGCCCACCCTTAAGCTGACTTTTTAGGCATCAGCTGAATAATTTTGTTTAAATAAAAAAGCTGCTGACATGACTTTGTCAGCAGCCTGAGGAGGACCCAAGGTCCTCCTGTTCTATCAATAATACATTACCCGGACTTATTTGTATATTGATTAAGCACTTCTGTACAGCTTGGTGAGAACAAATTCCCTGTGTCCCAGAGCTTCATTTGCAGTCATGCGGCCGTTGCAAGTACGGATAAGCATTTCCATCAGAGCGTCCGCAGCCTGATCCAGGTTCATTTCACGGCGGAGAATTCCGCTAACGTCGACATCAATATGCTCGGCCATGTCAACGACTGTGCGGGGGTTGGCGGAGAGTTTAATAACAGGAATAATGGGGTTGCCAATGATGTTACCCTGGCCTGTGGGGAAGAAGTGAACCACCGCGCCGGAAGCTGCCCATAGTGTAACCGCCTCGGCGGCAGCCGATGAAGTATCCATGAACCAAAGACCCTTTCCGGTAGGAGCCTCTGCAGGCTTCAGAACGCCAACATACTTGCACCTTCCTATTTTAGTAAGGTTTCCGAGAGCCTTTTCTTCAATGGTGGTCAGTCCGCCGGCAATGTTGCCCTTTGTAGGCTGGGAGCCTGAAAGGTCTACACCCTGACTGAGAATGAACTCGTTGTATTCACTCCAAATCTGGTAAAATGCCTCTCCCACTTCAGGAGTAGCACCGTGAGCCTTAACGATATCCTCGCCGCCGGTAATTTCGGATGTCTCACCAAAGCTCAAGGTGCAACCAGCTGCCAGGAGCCTTTCAAAGGTCCTGCCCACAGTAGGGTTCCCTGCCAGGCCGGAAGTGGTGTCGGACTCGCCGCACTTGGTTGATACATAGAGCTCATCAATGGTGCAGGGGACTCTTTGAAGCTCTGATGCCCACTGGACATATTCCTTGGCTTTTCTGGAAGCCATTTCGATTGTCTTAATATCTCCATTGCGCTCAATGGAGAAGCCTGTTACAGGCTTGCCGGTTTTAGCAATGCCCTCGACAATAATATTTGTCCACTCGGGCTCGATACCGATAACTACCACGGCGGCAACGTTGGGGTTGCTGCCGGTTCCGATGATTGTGCGGAAAAACAGATCCAGATCTTCGCCAAACTGAAGACGTCCATAGGCATGGGGCAGGGCTAATGTTCCCTTGATATTGTTTGCTACAGCTTCGCAGGCTGCGTTTGAAAGGTCATCCAGAGGTAATATAACAACGTGGTTGCGAACACCCACTCTACCATTCTCACGACGGTATCCCATAAAAGTCGGTAATGTCATCTCTTACCACCTCGCAGTCTTAAGATTATGAATGTGTACATGGTCACCCTTGGTTATCGGAGCGACAACTTTACCGATGGGTACGTCGTACTTGATAACCGATTCACCAACAGCTATATCTTTGAGGGCTATTTTATGGCCCAGGGGAATATCGTTTTTGGCAACAATGGTTATGGTGGAGTCATCCGACATAACCCATCCCTCTGCGGTTTCTCCCGCCTTTATTTCCTGCACGGCAACACCGACGCTGTCAACTGACTCGTGAACTATGAACTGTGGTTTGTTCATTTAAATGGATCCTCCTCTCACTTCATAATTAGTTGATTAATTTATGTTGAGTAAGCGATTGAGAAAAAAACCATCTACCACCTCCGAGTAGATTAAATATTGGTATTTGGCTAATTAGAAAAAAGATATCTATAAGTATGTGGTCTGTGGTCTGTGGTACTACCGCAATTCTACTCTTATTTATTTTTATTGTCAATTATATAAATTCTATTATCTATATAAATTCTATTATCCAGAGAATATTTCATTTTTTAAATGCCTCCCTTTTAAAAACTCTAATATAGAAAAGATCTACAGCCGAATCATAAAGCTTGCAGAATTTTGATTTTTATTAACTAAGAATATAGTTGACACAAGCCCTCCTCAAAAACTATAATCGTGGTAATACCACTGTGGTATTACCAATTAATTTATTCTTTTGTATATAAACAATTATTGTCTAATCGCAGGTAAATAATCATGAAAATTACTGACATAAAAACCATTATACTATCCTATCCTCTGTCAAAACCTGTAACAACATCTTTCGGCTCCATGAAAAGCCGAACCAATGTTTTAATTAGAATTGACACTGATGAGGGGATAAGTGGCATCGGCGAAACTTGGACAAATTTCCCCCACTGGGCCCCGGAAGAGCGGAAAATCACTGTAGAAGAAGGTATAAAGCCCCTTCTTCTGAATGAAAACCCGCTTAATATATCTTTTCTATGGGAAAAGATGTACAGGTCGCTGATGAAATCCGGGGCAGGTCTTCAGTGGGGCGCAAAGGGACCTCTCATGCAGGCTATCAGCGGGGTAGACATAGCACTGTATGACATTGTGGGTAAAAAATATAACATTCCAGCCTACCAATTACTGGGAGGCAAGATAAGCAACAGAGTCACTGCATATGCCAGCGGGCTGGGTCCCCGTGAATACGAGGGCTATGTTGAAAACAGTCTAGAGAGGGGATACTGTGCCTTTAAGCTCAAGGTAGGGTTTGGAAAGGAGTTAGACCTCCAGAACCTTAAAACCATGCGGGAGCTAATCGGGTATGAACGGAAGCTATATTTGGACGCGAACCAGGGATGGAGCAGCGCCAGAGAAGCTATTGAGCATCTAAGGTTCTATAAAAAGTATGAACCGGAATTTATAGAAGAGCCTGTTCCGGCAGAGCTTCTCAATGACCTTAAAAAAATAAAAGATAATGGAATAATGCCCGTAGCGGGAGGCGAAAACATTTATTCCAGATACGGGTTTAAGGGCTCGCTGCTCAAGGAGGCACTGGACATCATGCAGCCGGACATAACAAAAACCGGCGGTCTCTCTGAATCCAGAATTATATGCCAGATGGCCCAGGCCTGGGGAGTTCCATATGCCCCCCATATGTTTGGAACTGCAGTAGGGCTGGCTGCGTCACTGCACCTGCTGGCCTCAACACCAAACGGACTGTTTATGGAAGTCGATGCCAACCCGAACCCCCTGCTGACCGATCTACTTGAGGAGACCTTCTATACCTTTAAGGACGGGAGTTTTGTCCTGGCTGATGAGAAGCCCGGTCTTGGAATTAAACTTAATATGGATGTTGTAAAAGAGTTTGAAAGGAGGTAGCTGCAACTTATATTACCCTCTTGCTAACTTTCCAAATTTAAAAGACTCAAAGGAGGAACAGAAATGAAAAAGGCCAGGTATCTGGTTCCAGTATTGATACTTACCCTGGTTTCATTGATAGCAGCCGGGTGTGGAGCAGGAAAAGATGAAAAAAAATCAGCTGGCAATTACCCCACTAAGCCAATAAATTATGTTATCGCCTTTGATGCAGGCGGCCAGTCGGATATTGAGGCCAGAAGACAGCAGCCGCTTCTTGAAAAATATCTGGGGCAGTCAATAACTGTAAGCTACAAGCCCGGCGGCGGCGGCGCCGTGGCCTGGGCCGAACTAGTCAACCAAAAGCCTGACGGGTATTACATGGCGGGCTTCAACGTGCCTCATATAATACTGCAGCCCCTTGAGAGAAAAGAAGCGGGCTATAAAACCGAGCAAATAAACCCTGTGGCAATTTTTCAAAAGACTATAATAGGTCTTGCCGTACCCAAGAACAGCCCCTATAACACACTGGAAGACTTCATCAAGGCTGCCAAGGAAAAGCCAGGTAGCATAACCATAGGCGGCTCCGGGACAAACACCGGCCCCCATCTATTTACACTGCTGCTGGAAAAGCAGGCTGGAATTAAGCTGCAATATGTTCCCTTTACCGGTGCAGCCCCGGCCACACAGGCCCTGCTGGGCGGCCATACCATAGCAATGGCCGGAAACTCTGATGACCTGGTGAAGCACACCGATAAAATAAAAATTCTCGGCATGGCGTCGGCTGACCGCTTCAAGGCTCTTCCTGACATCCCCACCATGAAGGAGCAGGGCTATGATATCCAGGTCAGTGTTGACCGCGGGGTAGCGGTCCCTCCGGGAACAGATCCCGCAATTGTTAAAAAGCTGGAAGAAGCCTTTATGAAGATTGCCAATGATGAGAACATCAAGGCACAGATGCTCAAAGAGGGCTTCGAGCCGGTAGCTCTGGGCGCAGAGGACTCAAAGAAATATATTGAGGAAAGAACCAAGGTATTTACCGAGATCTACAATACTCTTGGAAAAGCTGATGCAAAGAAATAAACCAACAATTAGGCGGGTGAGAGATTTCCGGGAATAACCGGAATCTCTCCACCGCGTCCCGAAAAGGGGAGGTATAAATTGGCAGAACATTTTTTCACAGCATTGGCAAACGCATTTAATCCACTCAGTTTTCTGCTGATGACCCTTGGGGTAGCCGGGGGAATTATAGTGGGCGCCCTTCCTGGACTAACCGCCACCATGGCGCTTGCCCTGCTGGTGCCCTTCACCTTTGCGATGGATGCAAACACCAGTTTGATGGTTCTGGGCGGTGTGTATGTAGGCTCCATGTATGGAGGCTGTATAGCAGCCATACTGGTAAATACTCCGGGCACCCCGGCATCAATTGCCACAACCTTTGACGGCTATCCCCTAACCAAGAAAGGAAAGGCCGAGCACGCCCTTGTTACAGCAGCGTTTAGCTCCGGGGTCGGAGGGGTCATCGGTGCGCTGATTCTACTCTTTCTCTCCCCTCCACTGGCTGCGGCAGCGCTTAAATTCGGGCCCCCGGAATACTTCTGGCTTGCTGTATTCGGCCTGACAATAATAGCAACCCTGTCAACGGGCTCCATGCTTAAAGGGCTGATAGGAGGAGCCTTCGGACTTCTCCTTAGCACTGTGGGTATATCGCCCATTGGCGGAGACATGCGCTTTACCTTCGGATTTCACCAGCTCCAGGCTGGGCTTGATTTAATTGTAGTCCTTATAGGTTTCTTCTGCATACCCGAAGTGCTGGTGATGATCGAGAAGAAAATGGGCAGCAGCAGCATAACCTCTTACAAGCCGCAAAAGGGCGTCGCCAAAGGAGTTATACTTGAGCTGATTAAAAAGCCGGTGCTTTTGATTCGTTCAGCTATAATAGGCACTTTTGTTGGCATAGTCCCCGGCGCCGGTGGAAATATAGCATCGCTGATGGCCTACAACGAGGCGGTTCGCTTTTCCAAGGAAAAAGAAAAGTTTGGAACCGGAATAATCGACGGGGTGGCAGCGTCCGAGTCTTCCAATAATGCCGAGGTAGGAGGTTCGCTGGTTCCGCTGCTTACCCTTGGCATACCCGGAGCAGCGCCTGCAGCGATTATGCTGGGCGCCCTGATGATACACGGCATGCGCCCCGGCCCGGAGTTGTATACGGTATATGGAGACATTACCTACACCTTCCTGTTTTCCTTTATTTTGGCCAATATTGTTATGTTTGTGCTGGGATTCTACGGCTCACGCCATGTTGCCAGGCTAATCAACCTGCCAATCAGCATGCTGGCCCCGCTGGTGGTATTCCTCACCGTAATTGGCTCCTACGCACTGCGCAATAACATGCTGGACGTCGGGGTTATGGTTTTCTTCGGGCTTATCGGCTATATCACCAAAAAGGTCGGCTTTACTCCGGGACCCATTGTTTTGGGCCTGATTCTTGGCCCCATAGCCGAAAACGGGCTCGTTCAGACAATGTTTATGGGACAGGCCAGTGGAAGCATGATCCAGGTCTTTTTCACCAGGCCGATATCCATTGTATTGATACTGCTTTGCGTGATATCCATAGCCTTGCCGGTTATATCTTCAATCAGGAGCCGGAAAGGAGGAACCCAATGTGCTTAACAGCACCATGGTGTCGTCTTTTGTTTTCCTAATAATTTCTGTGGCAGTCTGGCAGATAACCTCAGACATGACTGAAATGGGAAGTTTTTTCCCCCGGGTAATTGCAGTCATAATGGGAGCCTTTGCCCTGATCCAGATAGCTGTCGGCATAATTCAAAAAAAGAAGGAGAGTCCCTTTGTCGACATAGATGTAAAGAGTGTGCTTACCATGGTTTTGGGAATTGTGCTGTACGTTGCCCTGATTGTCTTTTTCGGATTCATTATCGCCGGGATTTTGTTCCTCGGTATTTTCTTCTGGCACCTGTCCCAGGGCGATAACAAAAAAAGCCTTTCGTTTCTAAAATCAATGGCTCTGGCAGCCCTGGTCTGCGGAGGATTTTTCGTGATATTTAATTACGTATTCCTGGTACCTCTGCCGGAAGGTATTATTTTTGGAGGATGAAAGTAAAACTCACTCCTGTTATATGATTTTTTATAAAAACCTCCTCTTCCCTTATAAAACCCGTTAGTAATTTTAACGGGAAGCCGGCACCCGGTTTTTACCGGGTGCTTTTTTTACAAAAAATTTTGGAACCAGGTAACAGAACAAAATCATACCTCCGGGCGACCCAGAAGCGACATTATGCAGGCAGGGAAAAGCCAGCCCTGTGTGCTAACTTTTTGATGGCTGTAATTTTAGAGGTGGGAGGCAAGATGTCAGAGGTCAGATTAATTGGCAAATAAACGACTAAACAAATAGTTCTTACCTCCAACCTCCGGCTTCTGACTTCCATTACTGGGCGGTTGGTATTCCGTTAGCCTCAAGTTTATAGCCGTTTCAGATGGAAAACCCGTTAGCACATGGGGGTGATTTTCCAGGCCTGCCCTTAAGTTGACCTTTAAGCATCTACAGAATATAGTTTCTTGGATAACAAAAAAAACCGCTGTATAATCACTACCAGCGGTTTTAATATTTTAGTTTTATCTTATTAGTCAACTGGCTAAATTATTTGCCCTCATCACTTTTAATCGACCTTTCAACACTTTCTATATGATTATACATTGCCCTTCTCGCAGCTTCCCCATCTCTTTTCATAATAGCCTTCACTATTTCTTCATGGTCAAGCACCGACTGTACAATCCTTCCCGGAACCCGCATAGTCTTTTGCCTAACCTTCCCAAGGGCCTCCAGCATTCCACTCATTACCATACCCAAAACATTGTTGTGGGAAGCCTCAACTACAGTATTATGAAACCTCGTGTCATGAGTGGTTACAATTTCAGGGTTTGTGTCCGAGTTGCAGGCTTCCTTTGCCTCCTCCACCAATTCCTTAAGAGCCTGCATTTCCTCATACGTAGCCCTCTCTGCAGCCCACTGGGCTGCCTGGGTCTCAAGAACTTTACGAATTTCAAAAAGCTGGTCTATTTCATCCCTTTTCAATATAAGCGCATCACCCATTCTGTTAATAACAGAGCCAAGGTTAGCCTCACTTACAAAAACACCATGCCCCTTTTTTATTGATACAAGCCCCATGGCAGAAAGGGTTTTTATAGCTTCTCTTACTGAAGTCCTGCTAACATTCATAATCTCAGCCAGTTCTCTTTCCGGAGGCAGCTTATCTCCGGGCCTTATCGTTCCCTCATACATCAGGTTTTTTATTTGAGAAACTATTCGCTCCGACCTGTTACTCTTCTCTGTTACCACCGGCTGAAACCTGTCATTCATGGGGATACCCTCCAAAACTATTATTCCTGTCCCAAATTTTATCATATGAAAGCAATTTTTCAATAATATATATTGCTTATATTTAACCAATAAACTATAATTTTAAAAATGGTTTTATGTTCTATTATTGGTCATACCTCTTACCCCGTACCTCTTACCATGTTAATTATACACCCGTCAAACCCCATAGTGCAATAATGTTAGTAAAAAAACGGCCCGAATATAGCCAATACATATTATGAGTAAAGAATTAAGGATACTATAAAAAAAATTAACATCAGGAGGAAATGCATGAAAAGGATCGTAGTTACTGAGCTTATTTGGGAGGAAGGTTTGGATATACTTCGCCAGTTTGGGCGTGTGGAATACAATCCCGATCTCTGGAAGTCCAATGATCTTATTCCAAGCATAGCCGATGCAGACGCCATTATTATAAGAAACCAGACCAGAGTAGACGGAGAATTTGTCGCCTCCTGCCCGCGACTTAAAGTTGTGGGCAGGCTCGGCGTTGGCCTGGATAATATAGACATAGGTGCCTGTATGAATTCTGGCGTGGCGATTGTATATGCCCGTAACGCCAATGCCATTTCGGTGGCGGAGTATGTATTTGCCGCTATGCTTAACTTCTCCAGACAACCGGTCAATGCAACTGAAGATGTGAAAAAAGGGAACTGGAGCCGCAAGAAATTTACTCTAGCTGAGTTATACGGCAAAACCCTAGGACTTATAGGGGTTGGTGAAATTGGCACCCGCCTGGCGGCCAGGGCAAGGGCCTTTGGCATGGATATACTGGGACATGACCCGTTCCTCCCACCCTATGAAATTGCTGTCACAGAATTTGGTGTTTCCATGACAAGCCTGGAAAACCTTCTGACTAATTCAGATTTTATAAGCCTCCATATCCCCCTTAATGATAATACCCGCAATATTATTAATAAAGAGTCCCTGGCATTGATGAAGCCAACAGCCTGTATCATCAACACCGCCAGGGGAGGAATAATAAACGAGGCAGACCTGTATGAGGCCTTAAGGGCAAAAACAATCGGAGGAGCCGCCCTTGATGTTCTATCCAAGGAGCCTCCCTCGGGCTCGCCCCTTCTGGAACTGGACAACATAATACTTACCCCGCATATTGCCGGCCTTACCGAAGAGGCCCAGGTACGGACATCTGTACTGGTTGCGAAAGAAGTGGCTAAGGTTCTGAGCGGCCAGGCATCCTGCTGTACAGTAAAATAATATTGGACAGGCTATAAATACAAAACTGGACGGAGTGAAAAACAATGACCACATACTCATCACAGGATATTTTTGCTTTTTGCCGGGAGCTTCTAATGGGAGCAGGAGTTCCGGAAGAAGACGCCTCCATTGTGGCCGATGTGCTTGTGGATACAAGCCTGGAGGGTCTGGATACACACGGAATAAGCCGCCTCCCCATCTACCTGACAAGAATTCAAAACGGCCGCATTAACCCGGCGCCTGAAATAAAAACAAACCGCACCGCACCTTCCCTGGCTGTTGTTGACGGAGACAACGGCCTTGGGCAGCTGGTGGCATACCGGTCCATGCAGACTGCCATCACTTTGGCCAGAGAAACAGGGACAGGAGCTGTTGCCACCAGGCATAGCAATCACTACGGAGCCTCTTCTTATTTTTGCAAAATGGCCAGCTCTGAGGGAATGGCAGGCATCGCCTTTACCAACACCCCCTCCGGCATACCTCCCTGGGGTGGCAAAAAAGCTTATTTCGGCACCAACCCCATAGCCTTCGCCTTCCCGGGAAAAGAACAGCCTGTGGTTGTTGATATGTCTTCCAGCACCGTGGCCCGTGGTAATATTATTCTGGCTGCCAAGGAGGGCAAACCTATTCCCGAAGGCTGGGCCATAGACAATGAGGGACGGCCAACTACAGATGCCAAGGCTGCCCTTGACGGCGCTGTTCTGCCTATGGCGGGGCCAAAGGGATACGCCATGGCCCTGGCAGTTGAGATACTTTCCGGCATACTTAGCGGGTCGGCATACGGCCCAAGGGTAGGCTGGATTTATGATGAAAGCACAGAACCGGTTGATATAGGTCATTTTTTCATCGTTATTGACATCAGCAAGATAATACCCTTTCAGGATTTCATCTCCAGGATGGAACATATGATCGGAGAAATAAAAGAATCCCCAAAAGCACAGGGAGTTGAAGAAATATTTATACCCGGTGAGCGCCGCACCAACGTTGCAAGCAAAAGGATTGCCGAAGGGATACCTGTCTCCGGGCAGCTTTTGTCTGAATTAAATGAACTGGCCCGGAAACTTGACATAAAACCCCTTTAACTAAGTTTTATTCTTTAAAAACTAAAAGAACTACATTGAATTTGCATTCGGAAGGAGCTCCCATCCTTAAAAAGGCCATATAGAAGCTCTTGCTGCTCAGATATCGGAAATATCAGCAGTTGCAGAAGAACAGGCCGCCACTTCGCAGAGTGTAATCTCCCTTATCCAGGAAATTGAGCAGTTTTCTGAAAACTTGAAGAAACTGGCCAATGAACTCGTTGAAAATCAATAGAAAGACAGTTTAAGCTCAAAGCCGCTGAAATAATTAACAAAAGGGTTTAGGAAAATGACACCGAATGAAAAAATTTAAATCTGAACATGCCAGGCTGGCCTTCCAGCCTGGTTTTGACTGAAATGAGGAGGAGTCCATGCGCACAGTATACTTAGACAAAGTTACAGAAGAAGTAGCGCTGCTCTGCCAGGAAGCCTGCTATGACCTGCCGCATGATGTTCTTGAAGCAATAAAAGGGGCCGAAAAAAGCGAAAAGTCCCCGCTTGGAAAACATATACTCTCCAAGCTTATTGAAAATTCGGCCCTTGCTTCTTCGGAAAAAATGCCTTACTGCCATGATACAGGTTTGGCTGTAGTTTTTCTGGAAATAGGACAGGATGTATACTTAAAAGGCGGGTACCTACATGAGGCAGTACAAAAAGGCGTAAGGAAGGGTTATGAAGAGGGCTACCTGCGAAAGTCAGTTTTGGGAGATCCTCTTTTACGAATGAATACAGGCGATAATACCCCCGCTGTAATTCATACCGAAATTGTTGAAGGTGAGAATATTAAAATTACTGTTATACCCAAGGGCGGCGGCAGTGAAAACATGAGCGCCCTGAAATTTCTTCTCCCTGGAGAGGGGGTTGACGGAGTAAAAGAATTTGTTCTTAAAACCGTTACTGATGCCGGAGGAAAAGCGTGTCCTCCCCTGGTTGTGGGAGTTGGAATAGGAGGAACCTTTGACCACGTAGCCTACCTTGCCAAAAAGGCCCTTCTCAGAGATATTGGGGAAATAAACTCTAAACCCCACCTGGCGCAGTTGGAAAAAGAACTCCTCGATATAATAAACAGAACAGGAATAGGCCCACAGGGTCTGGGAGGCATTAGCACAGCACTCTGGGTGGCGGTTGAGAGCTATGCAACTCACATAACCGCACTTCCGGTGGCCGTTAATCTACAGTGCCATGCCGCCCGTAAAAAAACCCGGATACTATAAGGGAGGACATTATATGACCCTTCATCGAGTAAAGACCCCGCTAACAGAAATCGATATTAATGCTCTCCGGAGCGGAGACCAGGTTCTTTTATCCGGAACAATCTTTACAGCCAGAGATGCGGCACACAAGCGCATGACAGAATTATTGGAAAAGGGAGAAGACCTGCCCATCAGCCTCAAGGGCCAGATAATTTATTACGTGGGGCCGTGCCCCGCCAGGCCGGGACAAGTTATAGGGTCCGCCGGGCCTACAACTGCATACCGCATGGACCCGTTCACGCCGGCAATGTTTGAATACGGAATAAAAGGGACCATAGGCAAAGGTCCGAGGCGTGATTATGTAAAAGAAGCCTGCTCCAAATACAGGGGGGTTTATCTGGCCGGTATAGGGGGTGCATCGGCACTGCTGGCCAGGGCTGTTAGAAAAGTGGAAATAGTTGCTTATGAGGACTTGGGAACAGAAGCAGTACGCCGCTTAGAAATAGAAGATTTTCCTCTCATAGTGGCATATGACATTCACGGTGGAGATGTTTTTGCTGAAGAAATTCCTAAGTACGCCGACCTGGTAATAAAAAACTGTTGACCCGTGCGGTCAACGGTTTTTAGTTCTTCCTTGCCGTTACCCATAACAATGTCTATCTAATTATATCTATCCTAATTACATCGTCATCTCCGTTAACTGTCAGTTCGACGTACATTCCCTCCTTTATATAGTAAAGACTTCTGTCACTGGCACCTTCCTTTATTTTTACATTTTCCACCGTGTAATAGGCTGTCTCAGAGTTATCACTGTTTTTTATGGTTATTCTGGCGGCGCCGAAAGCCTTTATAAAGGTGACCGTACCCTTTACCACCTTCGGAGGCTTAGGGCCGGTTGCAATCTTTGTAACCTTTCCATCACTGTTAAGGGTGAGCTCTACATCCATACCCTCTTCCAGATAAGACAGTCCCCTAGTGGCGCTACCCTCTTTTACCGTAACATTTTCCGCGAAGTAATAGGTTATAATACTATCGCCGTTTTTGTTTATCTTGATATAGTCGTTGGTTAAGTTGACGGCAGTAATTCTTCCCTTCACAGCCCCTGACGATGTTGATGAGTCAATTATTTTAATAAGGGTAACCTTGTCATTACTTTCTATTGTCAGTTCCACATCCATGCCTTTTTCTATATAAGGCAGGCCCCTGGTGGTGCTGCCCTCCTTTATAACAACGTAATCATCCAGGTAGTAGGTTGCAATTACACCGCTACTCTTTTGTATAACAATTTTCTTTGTTCCCGAGTATTGTAACTCAATAACTTCTCCAATAGCAGATTTATAATAAGAGGGCCTCTCGGTTATGTAAATACTTATAACCTCATCTTTGCTATTCAGGTTAAGCAGTACATACATTCCTTCCTCAAGCTCCGACAGGCTTTTATCAACACCTCTTTCCCTGATTTTAACATTATCTGCCAGGTAGTATGTTCCCACAGTATCATCTTTTCTCTCTATCTTAATTCTCTTTATATCACCGGTTTTAATATATGTTAGTTCCCCCTCAAGGTCTTTAGTGTCTTTTAACTTTTTGATCTCACTGACACTATCGTTATCATTTAATGACAGCTCCACATACATTCCTGATTTTATATCATTTATATTTATTAACCGGCTGTTTGCATCACGCACTTTACACTCACTGGAAATATCAAGGGAAACTGACCTTTCGTCTCCATCCTCCACAGTCACTGACCGGCTATTAATTCCTTCCACGACCCCTAATATTTTTCGGACTCCACCAAGAACATAAACAGTCTCAACCCATGATCCTCTTTCTATAAGCTCAACATATGTTCCCTGTTTTACTGCTTCATAGGAGGTTATATTTCCATCCTTAATAAAAGCAACCCCACTGACCCACACTGCGTCCCGTACTGAATTGCTATCCATGCGGACGGTGAAATGATCAAGGTACTTATTAATTACACGTCCCTTTTTACCGGCTGATGCGGCAGGAAAGGTCTGCACACCAGACAAATCTATCCTTGAAACTATATCCCCGCTCACGGTGATGGTGCCTTTGGAACCAGCGGCAACAGATTTTATACTTACGGTACTTCCCGACTTTGTGACATTAACAAGAGGTGAAATATATTTTAAAAAAGCATTTCCATTATCCGGCTGAAATACGAGATATGTTCCTGTAATTGAGGTTACCGTTCCTTTGTATGTTGCCACAGACCCTGCCTGTCCGCCGGGCTTCTCATTCCGGCCAATTGCCGCCAAAAAAATACACTTTCCTTTTGAATTCAGGGCCAGCTTTACATTTTCCCCTTCCCTAAAATCTGTAAGGCTTGACTTTACGCCATTTCTAAAAACCACGCTCATTCCCGGTGCAAGTTGATATGTATTTGTAACCCCCGAAGACTGCACTGTCACCTTTTGGCCCACAGTGTCCACCTGAACCAGTTTCCCCATAACATGGCTGCCCGAAATTGGTTTAATATTTCCCTTGTCAAGCATCCTGGCCAGAATAGAGGCCATTTCAGCCCTGGTCAGTGATTTTGACGGCCGAAAAGTATTATCAGGATATCCGTTCATTATTCCTGCTTCCACAATGCCTGAAAGCATATCCTTGTCAGCTGATAATATATTTCTTGTATCGGTAAAAACAAGGCTGCCCTCCCCTGTTCCTTTGACATTTAACGCCCTGGCAATCCATAGAGCAACCTCCAGGCGGGTTGCCGGGCTGTTAAACTGCATATATTGTATAATTTCTTTGCCGATTAACTGTTTATCTGCTGAAAGAGCAATATATCCCCTGTACTCCATAGGGAGGTCTGCTGGAAAGCTAATCCCCTTAGTTGATATTTTCCCCACCTGGCTATCAAGACCAAGCCCTTTACAGATAAGTATAAGCGCCTCGGCCCTGCTTAATGCCCTTTCCGGATAAAACCGGCCTTCGGGATAGCCCTTCACAAGATTATAAATTTTGCACTGTGTTATTGGCTCCAGTGCCCAGTGGTCTCCCACATCAGGAAAATCAAAATAAGACTCGGCAAAGGCTAAACCGCCGCTCACAGTAAATAATAAAACTATCACCATAAGTAACATAATAACCTTTGACCGCACTGCTATATTCCTCCAAATTGAGTTTCCCGTTTTCATTATACTCTATAATTATGACTTAGTGGCGGGGGTTTTTGTTACACATTTAGATAAAAAAAAGGAACTTACCTAAATAAGTTCATACCATAAGGATATATCATAAATTTCCCTTATCGATAATTCCATATTTTTCTATTCTTATACTAGTCAATTCCAGATAAAAACATTGTCTCCCTGCTTTCTGAGAGCTATTCTAAGAGCATCCGCGGGGCTATTATTAATAACCAGCCTGGGATTAAGACCCTCGGGAATAGTTTCATGAAATCCGCCTCTCATGTCCAGTCCGGTAACTATATTCTGCTTTCCTTCCATTATGTTTTTAAGCCAAATCGATGAGACCCTTGTTTCCACCGGATCACCACCGGGGATCACCACCAGCAAAACAGACCGTCCCTGGGCGGCCACTTTCCGGGCACTGGCAATGTTACCGGCCAGGTCCACCACTGTATAGTCGCTATCTTTCCGGGCCTGGCCCAAAACAGGCATTAGATCATTCTCATTACCGGGATGAAGGTCCTTCACCGGGTCAACTGCAAATATCCTTATATTGTCTCTTGTTATCGGGTAAGTTGATCCCGGTATGCGCCAGTCTGACATTATCAGTTCATTGTCAGGCACCTCAAGCCAAAGGGCCCCGGTGCTGTTTCCGGAAGCACCAATATAAGAAACAACACAGCCCTCGACCTCACTAAACATCTTAACAGCCTGGGCTGCAAGTCTTCCTGCCAGGCCTGGCCTCCAAGGGGAAACCACGGCAAGCAAACCACCCTGAACTATTGCAGTGGGGTTACCCTGAAAAAAGTTTTCGATATGCCCCCCACTCTCGCTAATAGAAATGCCTTCGGTTCTGTTAATTCTTGGTTTGTCCCTTTTTATTACGGTAGCCCTTCCCCTCGCTTTTTCAGACACAGCCCCGGCAGATTGTATTATTGCCTTCCCAATACTACCCGCACCAAGAAACAATGAATTAAGTGTTTTTTGCGCTTCCAGCGAAAGCACGCCGCCTCCCTCAGCCTTTTCTTCATTACCCTTGCTATCTTTCTGAACAATGCCTTCCAGATCTCTTAAAATGCCGCTAAGACTATAGACCAGCTCGTCACCGTATATTTGTCCACCCTTTTCACAGGTGATAACATGCCTGACTCCTGCCTCCCTGGCCTTTTCCAGCATTTCACTGCCCTCTTCGTCAAGCTCGCCTATTATAAATAGAACTGCCGGAACATGAGGTGCAGCCATTTCAGCCACACTTCCCGCTTCCGGAATCCCACCTACCGAGTTCTTCCTCATTATCACGAGAATATCAGGGTGACAATCTGTTATTCTTTGCTTCAGTTCATCACTATTGTCCGAACAACAGATAACATCGGCCTGATTACGGAAAAAATCGCCTATCCACTCTTCTATTTTGGTATTGCCAACACCCAGCAATATTGTTGGCCTGGCAAATTTTTTATTCTTCTGCCCTGCCTGCTTTTTCAAATTGATTGGTATAATCATTGCTCCAATACCCCTTTATGCCCCATTTTTTGGTATTTTATTGCATTTATCTATTATTAATGTCAAAAATATTTTATATTTACATATATAGCCAGTCAATATGTTTTGGCAATAAAAAAACCGGCCAATGCCGGATATTAAACTATAGTTATATGTGTAGGGCCATTCCCTCATAAGCAACTGTACACTCCATCTTATGGTTATTATCTCTTAGCCACTCCCGTGCCTTTTCCTGTATTATGTCAAGTTCTTTATCTGTCCTGTCGGGGTCATGGTGGAAAAGAACCAGGTGCTTTACATTTGCCGCCAGTGCCAGATCGATTACCTGGCTCACCAGGCTATGTCCCCAGCCGTGCTTGAGAGGCATATCTTCTTCCACATACTGTGCATCATGAATTAGCACGTCCGAATCCTTGCAAAATTTGACAAACTCATCAAAGTCATTAGCTTTTCCAGCTGGCGGGTAAAGTTCATTATCGGTAAGATATATAACCGACCTTCCTCCATTTTCAATTCTGTATCCATAAGCCCCGCCGGGGTGATTATTAGCTATCCGGGAAATATTAAACCCGTGTTGGCGCATATAAGATGAGACATCGTCGGTAATAATCTGATATTTTGATGGTAAATGATCCATTGTTATCGGGAAATGCGCCCCATCCATTTGCCTGAACAGGGAATTAAACATAGTGTCTCCTTTTTGGTATGGAAAAACATACACTACCCTGTTCTTCTGAAATATGGGCGCAAAAAACGGAAAGCCCTGGATATGGTCCCAGTGAATGTGGGTAACTATAACAAATATGTCGGCATCACCCGGCATAAGCGTTTTTCCCAGCTCACGTATTCCTGTTCCAGCATCAAGAACCAGGGTTTTTTTCTCGTCGAGGTGAATACTTACGCAAGCGGTATTACCTCCATAACGACTGGTATACTCACCCGGGCTTGGAATGGATCCGCGAACCCCCCAGAATTTCACAGTCATAGCTTGTTTCATATATAATTCCTCACTGTCTTTATGTAACCGCTTTACCACTTTATTTCAGTTCATTTCAACAATATATTTCAATTTCCTTCCATTGCCCGAAATATATTTTAAAGCTTTCCTTCTATACAATTCCCAAACCCCAATTCCCAATTCCTAATTCCTAATTCCCGATAAAATGTATACTATTTAAAAAAACGCCCCCTACTGCGGGCGTTTTTTCTTAATACTTACCATTTAATTTTATTTAGCCTGAAAAGCATACCGATATGCTCTTTTTCCTGGTCAATGAGCTTTTGAACGATATCCCTGCCGGACTCATCAACTACCTTTAAAAACTCCTGAAATATCAGTATTGAGTCCTTTTCAAAACGAAGAGCCACCGCCAGTGCCTCCCGTGCCACAACAACGTTTTTAACAAGACTTTCGACATTGTTTATGTTGAACACATGGTTATCAATTATTGCCTTTAAATAGTCCCTATATTCCCCGGGATAGCTTTCTTCCGGATCAAAACCGCCGTCCAAATACTTTTCAAGTGCCCTGAAATCGCCAATATGCTTTTCTTCCTCATTCCCCAGGGCCTTAAACAGCGCGCTGACTTCAGGGTCTTCCACCTTCCTTGAAGCCGCCTCATAAAAAGCTTTTCCTGCCTTTTCAATTTCGGTGGCCAATTCAATGATTTCCTTACCTGTAAATGTTAAAATGCTCCACGCCATTTTCTTTCCCCCTCTGGTTGAAATTATTGTTCGGTTTATAAATAAATCATAGAGATTAGAGATTACAAAATACTTAACAGGTTATTAATTATTTCTAAAGTTTTGTTCTCTATAAAAAATTAAAACCCGGGCAGCCCCGGGTAATAGCATTAATTTCTCATTGCCGGCATATATCAGCCGAGGTTTACTATTACCCCGCAAAAAGGGCAATACCTCGGTTCCTCACCGTCTTCCACCCAGAAGACCATGCCACATACAGGGCAGGTGATTTTTTTCAGATCTTTTTCCATTTTATCTCACCCCTTATTATATAACTTTTTGAATCATTTTTTTATTCGCTGACACGACACGTTTTCCTTCATTAATACAATAATATTAACTTCTAATATCAAAATAGGATATAATTGAAGTTAATAGTATGCATAATTATTAAGCTTTTGTAAAATGTGTATAGCATAAACAGGGAGATGCAAATGGAAGCCGTCAATATCGATGAAATAAAACCTGAAATAACCGTGGCTATTAGAGCAAAAGGATCCAGCATTTTTTACACATGCACTGTTCTTTCGCTGTCCGACCACAACAGGATAGTGTTAAGTCTCCCTACATATAGAGATCCCGGCATCGATACAAACCGTAAAATTGAACTGAGAATACTGGGGGGAGACGAACAAGGAGAACTATTCTTATTTGGTGGAATTGTCAGCGAACTGTTTGTTGACTCTCTGGAAATAAGAATTATCTCAAGAGAGGACTATAACGAAAGACGGGCCAACTTCCGTGTTACCTGCGAAATCAAAGTAAAATACATGGAGGACCAGGGGCCTGAAGAGTGGTATACGACGTATTCAATAAATATGGGCCCCGGGGGTATGAAAATGTATTCCTCGAGATTTCATAAAGAAGGGGCTGTACTGATTTTTCAGTTCCTGGTTCCCCATGGCTATGCCAGCAAAAACATCCTTGTAAGGGGCCGTGTTTTAAAAATAAAAAAGGTAACCGACATAAACTATGTTAATAATCCTAACCTTCCCAAAAGCCAGAGTTACCGGAAATATGTGGCCAATATACGATTTGAGGGACTTTCAGCAATTGATTACCTGAATATAATAAGATTTATTTACTCAAATTCAAAAAGCTGATACCACCATATCATTTATACAGTATACATTAGCCCTTATTAATTGTTTTTTTCCTTTCAAAATAGTATATTTATATTGTCGGGTAACGGCAAAGGGGCCGCATCGAAAAGATACGGTCCCTTTTTTTATTATACTTCAAGGATGTGGTTCTTATGTTTTTGGATAGCGACTTTGATCAAATCAAAACACTTCTTCAAAGAGCCTGCGACCAGTGTCTTCTTACAAGAAAACACTGTCAAAGCTGCGATGTAGACCGGCTTCATGGGATAATCGAGGGTATTGAAAGAGGCAGTAAGCCCAGTTATCTTGTTTCCGGAGAGGAACTGGCAACACTTTTAAGTCCCACTTCCCCCAATCGCACAGTGGTAGCCGAAAAATGGAATAAAATAATAGCCGGTAATGGGGGCATTGTTAACAAAGATGCTTGATTTGGTAATAGCCGGGATGAAATCAATATTTGGTGATGACAGTAAAAGAATAAACCACGCTTTGGAGGTACTTAAACACTCGCTATATATATGCGACAGGGAAGTCCAGGATAATAGCATAATAAGGAATACTGTAGCATACACTGCCATACTGCACGATATAGGTATCAGGCAGGCGGAAGCCGTATATAAATCTACGGCCCCCGTATACCAGCACAGGGAAGGTCCTCCCCTGGCTAAAAAGATTCTTGATAAAACCGGAATAGATGGAGAAACTAAATGGCGGATCCTATACATTATAGGGAATCATCACCTGAAATCAAAAATAGACGGCATAGACTTTCAGATTCTTTGGGAGGCCGACCTGATAACAAATCTTCCCGACATGCCTATCTTTAAAGCCGATTTTTCAAAGTACCAAAAAATGGTGCTTAACAATTTTAAGACCGTAACAGGTAAGAATCTTGCCCTTAGCCTTCGGTCAGGCGAGTGATAAAGGGCGTTGCCGCTTGCCAGCGGGTCCGGAATTGGGAATTGTAGATTGAAGTGGAGTAAGAATAGAAAGCCGGGCTCTTTGCCCGGCTTTCTATTCTTACTCCATAAAGTGCTTTATTTTGTCTTTCTGCATCGCAATTTGCATCATCTGTTCCTTCATATTTTTGGGAGGCACATGTATAGTTTTCCTTCGTATAAAGCCAATGGACTCTTTTTTACACCCGGCCAGGCAGACCCCGCAACCTATGCACAGGTCTTCCTTTACAAAGGCCTTTTTACTCTTTTTATCACCCGGAACTGTTTCAATAATCTCAATGGCGTTAATATGGCATCTTTTGGCACATATTCCGCAACCAACGCACTTTTCGAGATCAACCAGCGGTATAAAATTTCCGGGGTGAACCGACATTACACCTTTTTCATTAATGGACCTCAAAACACCACAGCAGCACCCGCAGCAGTGACAAATAAAAGCCGGGTTGTTCTGAACATTGTCACCTATGTGAACCAAACCCAATTGCTCAGTTCTTTCAAGTACCTGGAGCAATTCATCCACCGTTGCCGGGCGGGCAAACCCTCTTCTGATTAGAAAATCGGAAGCTTTTCCAAGGCTGGTGCAAACATCCTCCACCGGGTTGTCACAGGCTGTTCCCATATGCCTTGCCTGATGCCGGCAATAGCACATCGAAAGGGAGCCTCCTCCAGATTCCCTTATTATTTCCGAAGCCCTCTCGTATGTTAAAACCTCTGTCTTTACACTGTCGGGGATGCCGCTTTCATATGGCAAAACGTTAAACATTTTGGTTTCTGCGCCAAAAAACTCTTCGGCCACACCCTTCTCGTGGTGATAGTCATTAAACAGCCTGGCCAGCTCAGCCATGGGCAGTTTATCGGTAACCCTCATAAAGGTGTACTCGAACCAGCCCACCACCAGGGGTGACAGATAATAAAATGTTGTCCCTTTTCTCGGAAAATCCGCCACCAGCCCCTTTTGGGCCATGTTTTCCAGGTGGATTTTCAAATCTTCCTCACTCATCCCGGTACGTTCGGCAATCTTTTCTAACGTTGTCGGGCGCATAGGGAATTTACTTCCAATAGCTGCCTCAGGCTCTGAGTACATGCGGTACAATATTTCCATAAGGGTATCATTAATGACCGCTCCAATCGGGTTCTTGTCCAGCCTTTCCGCCAGCGCCCTGTATACCTCTCCCTTGGCCATAGTCAGGTGCCCCATAATCCATACCTTCTTTCAGTTAAGTACATTGTTATATATAATTATACGAATAGAATGCTAATTGGGCAATATACTTTACAGAGTTTTCAAAAATATCTCTCAAGAATTATTCACGGGTCCGGAATTGGGAAATGGGAATCAGGAATTGGTGAGAAACACAACAAAACAAAACCCGGGTTTCCCCGGGCTTTGTTTTGTTGTGTTTTAAATAGCTGATTCCCCTGTCTCACCGGTCCTTATCCTCACCACATTATCAACGGTGCTCACAAATATTTTTCCGTCACCTATCTGACCGGTCATTGCCGACTTTCGCAACAGGCCTATTACATCTTCAACAATGCTATCCTTTACTACAATTTCTATTTTTACCTTTGGAAGCAGGTTTATTGTAAGCTCGGTGCCCCTGTATACTTCCTTCCGGCCCTTTTGAAGGCCGCACCCCATTACCTGCATAACAGTCATACCATGAACCCCGTACTGGTTAAGGGACTCTTTTACCTCTTCCAGCTTGCTTGGCCTCAATATGCATTCAATTTTCTTCATAAACACCAATCCTTCCTACTTAATATTTACTTCAGCCGTCATTATCGAGCTGGCGGGAACTGATCCCGTGATATATTCACTCCTGAATACAGAGCCTACAACTATGTCCGGATAAGCATCTTCCCCGTGAAGGGACAGGTCGAGTCCCATTTCCTCCTCCTCGGTGGTGACCCTGAGTCTGGTAACTACACTTATCAGCTTAAGTATTATAAAGGTGGCTATGCCGGCGAAGGCTACAGTGGCAAGCACTCCTATAACCTGGGTGCCCATCTGGGCAGCGTTTCCGTATAAAAGCCCGTCTGCTCCGGCATCGTTTACGGCCGTGGTGGCAAATATGCCGGTGGCCAGGGCTCCCCATATACCGCCTATGCCATGCACTCCGAAGGCATCCAGTGAGTCATCATAGCCAAGCTTTCTTTTAACCACGCTGACCGCCAGGTAGCAAATCACTCCGGCCACCAGGCCTATGGCCAGTGACGACATCGGTGTCACAAATCCTGCCGCCGGTGTTATTGCCACAAGGCCCGCCACCGCGCCGCTGGCTGCTCCCAGCAGGGTGGGCCTGCCGTGGTGCGCCCACTCCGCCAGCACCCAGGACAGTGCTGCCATGGCCGCTGATGTATTGGTTACCACGAAGGCGCTGGCTGCAAGGCCATTGGCCGCCAGCGCGCTGCCTCCGTTGAAGCCGAACCAGCCAAACCATAATAGGCCTGCTCCCAATACTGTAAAGGGCAGCTGGTGGGGTATCATTGCCTCGCTTCCATACCCTTTTCTCTTACCCAGCACTATGGCTGCCACCAGGCCGGATACACCGGAGCTTATATGCACCACGGTGCCTCCAGCAAAGTCAAGGGCACCCAGGTTTCTCAGCCAGCCGTCAACTCCCCATACCCAGTGGGCCAGGGGGGAATATACCAGTGTGCTCCACAGAACCAGGAATCCTAAAAAGGCCGGGAAGCGCATTCTTTCCGCTACGGAACCTGATATAATAGCTGCGGTTATTATTGCAAACATTAGCTGGAAGGCCATGAATAAAAAGTGCGGTATTGTTTCTGAATAGTCTGCGTTGGGCTCCTGCCCCACGCCGTTAAGACCCAGCCATTCCAGTGATCCCACAAGGTGTCCATGGTCCGTGCCAAAGGCCAGTGAGTAGCCCCATAGCACCCACACCACCGATACCACGCATATTGCTATAAAGCTCTGCATTATTGTGCTGAGTACATTTTTCTTTCTGACCATGCCGCCGTAAAACAGCGCCAGTCCGGGAGCCATCAGCATTACCATGGCGGTGCAGATAAGTATGAACGTCGTGTCACCTGTGTCTATCGCAGGCCCCTCTTCACCTGCCCAGGCAAGGCCGGGTATACTCACAATTAATAGGGTTAAAAATAATCTAAGTTTAAAAGCAATACCTGACATATTAATTCCTCCTTGGATAAGCTAACTGTTTATTTTGCACCACATCCCCTACCAAACGGCGCCTCATCTGGAAGGTATGTAGCAGCATACTAAATAATTCTAACAAAAAGGGCGCTATTAATTGACATAATAGCGCCCTTGCACAAAAATACATCCTTGTATTAAAACCAAATTTTAATTTTAAGAATGATGACTAACAGCAATAACTCATAACATTAAAACCCAATATAAAATTTAAGCCCGGCACCGCTGCTTTAAACGATGCCGGGCTTCAATGCCCAAAATAACTCAACAATGAGTAATATTATAAAGCTTATAGAAGTACTATAATATATTTCCTCAAGGAGATCAAGTACTTTTTTTTATTTTTGCTAAATGCACTATATAGCTTATATCTGCAGGGCAACCTATTGATTCTTTATTTTTTCGGCCGCCTGTTCAATCCACTCAAGATTTGCCTTCAGCATACGGACTCCGAGATCAAGTGTGAGCTCCCAGTACAACTTGTCTTCAGGGCCCCCCGCCTTTTTCGAATACTCCTCTATTACCCGGTATAGTGATTCGAATTGATTCAGCCGGGATTCCGTTTCTTTTTTATACTTTGTAATCTGAAAAAGAACTTCCTCCCTGTTAATTCTTCCTCCAAAGTAAAGACGGAGAAGAAACTCATCATTATAGCTCATAACAAGCTTTTCCGGGAAAGACTCAAGCCAGGACTGAAATTTTTCCTCTCCCAGGGGAGTTATGTTATAAACCTTTCTGTCGGGCCTTCCTTCCCTTCTCTGGACCTCGAACTTAACCAGTCCGTTCTCCTCCATCCTGGACAGCTCACGGTATATCTGGCTTAAGTGAGCATGCCAGAAATGGCTTATTGAATTGTCAAAAACCTCTTTCATGCTGTATCCCGTCATCGGGCGGTAGCTTAAAAGGCCTAAAATGGCATTTGACAAAGACATAGCATCACCGTCGCATTAGATTTAATTTGAGCATTGCTCAATGGTCCGGAATAGGAATTGGGGAATGGGAATCAGGAATCAATCCTAACCCCTAACCCCTAACCCCTAATTCCTAATTCCTAATTCCGTTACTCCACAGCTGTCTTTAAATCTTAATGGCCAGCTCAAATCCCTCGCGTATGGCCTCTGTAACCTTCCTGGGTTTTGAAGCATCTCCAATCAAGTGGAGTTCGGGCACCTTGCCACCCAACAGGCTGAAAAGTTCATTTACCGACTTTGCTCCCACTGCCAGTACCACACTGTCAGCCGGGATAAGGGATTCCTGCCCTTCTCTTTCTATAACTACGCCGCCTTCATTGACCTCTTTAACGCCAGCCTGGTCTATAACATTGATGCCAAGTCTTTTTATATTCTTCATAACCACCCAGCGGGTGCTCTTGCCGATATCCCTGCCAATCCCCTTTAGCAGCTCAACAATGGTTACATTTTTATTACCACGGTTAAGAAGCTTCAAGAGAGTCTCATAGGACTCGGCCTCATTTTCCATAAGGAATTTAAGGGTGTCAGCGTTTATTGTTCCCATTTCGGCAATGCTTAAAGCAGTCTCACAGCCAACGGCCCCACCGCCTATAACCACAACTTCCCTGCCAAGTACTGCAGTTCCGCCTAAAACTTCTATAGCAGAATAGACCTTGTCCGGTGCTGTCACACTAAAAGGAGCGCCTGCAGGTTTGGCCCCGGTGGCTATAATCACCACATCGGCATTTTCCGATGTAACATTATCCACCGTCGCTTCCTGGTTAAGTAGCACTTTAACCCCCTTTTCAGCCAGTACATGCTCATAATAGCCCACAAGGGTTAAAAACTCCTGTTTACCCGGAGGCGCAGCGGCGTAGTGAATCTGGCCGCCCAGGCGGGAACTTCTTTCCCAAAGTGTGACATGATGCCCCCTTGAGGCAGCCGTAAAAGCCGCTTCCATTCCGGCCGGCCCTCCGCCTATTACAAGGACTCTTCGGGCTGCTGGCGCCGGGTCCACACTTATCTCATGCTCTCGCCCAGCCATGGGGTTAACCGCGCAATGAACATCCTGGGCTGAAAACACCATATCCATGCACCCCTGGTTGCAGGCAAGGCACTTTCTTATGGACTTTACATTTCCGCTCATGGCCTTATTGGCAAACTCCGGATCTGCAATCATTGGCCTGCCTATATTGACCATATCTGCCTGGCCGCTCCGCAAAATCTCTTCAGCCAGCAGGGGGTCGTTTATCCTGTTGCTGGCTATTACCGGAACGGTAACAGCGGCCTTAACGCCCTGGGCAAGGTATGCAAATCCTCCACTGGGGAGATCCCCGGTAATCTGCGGAACCCTGGTTTCATGCCATCCCCCGGTGACGTTGAAGCAATCCACCCCTGCTTTTTCAAGCTCTGCGGCAAACATGGCAGCCTCTTTGTTTGTGTTGCTTCCCGGCATAAAATCATTGCCCGACAGCCTCACCATTATAGTAAAATCGCTTCCTACCTTTTCTCTGACTTTTTTAACAACCTCAATACCGAAGCGGCACCTGTTCGCCCACGACCCCCCATAGCTATCGGTTCTCTGGTTGGTTATGGGGGATAGGAACTGGCAAATCAAATAACCTGCGCTGGCGATTATTTCAACAGCGTCAAAGCCTGACTTTTTAGCCCTGAGTGCTGCCTCCCCAAAACTTTCAATAACCATCTTTATATCATCTGTGGTCATTTCCCTGGGAACTTCCCTGGTAAGCTGCGAGGCGATGGGAGAAGGCGCTAGTGCCTGCTGACCCGTAAAGAAAGAATGGGTATACCTTCCAGCCTGGTAGAGCTGGGCTGCAATTTTTGCCCCGGCACTTTTAACTGCCCCTGTAAGTTTTTGTAAACCTTCTATGTACTCGTCATCGTGCAGGCCTATCATTAAGGGGCCCACGCCTATTTTATCAATGGTGCACCCTCCCACTATAATCAGTGCCGCACCGCCCTTGGCCCTTGTTTCATAGTACTTTATCAATCTGTCGTTTACATGTCCTCCCGGGCTATAGCAATGGTGTATGGCCGGCATTGAAATACGGTTTCTCAATTCCATTGATCCTACTTTAATGGGCGTAAATAGCAGTCTCAAAAAGCACCCCTCCTTAAATATAACCAGTACAGTGTTATATATAATTTTATACTTAATTTTTTTTCAGTCAATTAAAATTTTACAAAAAATAAACGCCCTACGGGCGTTGCCGCTGTTCCAGCGGCGGAATCCAGAATTCAGAATTCAGAATCCAGAATTTTTTTGCATGCGGTACTCTGAAGGCAAGCCTAATAACCGTTTACCCTTCAATTTACCACAGTTTTTAAATCTAAAGGAATACCCGAACTTCTGTCATGAAAACATTGAATGTCTTCTTTATGAGCCACAGACGTCATAGAGGATTTGCTCTCAGGGTATTACTACCCCGTAAATAAATTTTCATTCTCTGTTGGTGTATATTCAGACTATTTACTGTTCCTGAAAAAGTATATTTTACCGGCTGAAAGAAGATCATTATATTCCCCCTGGCCAAAAACCAAAGTAGATATGAACTGGATTACACACACCGCGCAAAATGTAACAATCCCTAAAAGAAGAAGGCCCTTATATTCCCCCAGCCCACTCATATGAACCCCCCCAGTCAGGTTTACCATATATTACCATATAACCTGTCTGGTGAGATTATCATTTTTCCACTTTTTGCCGACAACTTATACAATGTCAGCCTTAGGGCTTAGATCCCTTTTAAAAATCGAAAGTTTTCTTTTTTTAAGCCTGTCCACCAGGCAATTGTATTTTTCCTGGTATCCTTCAAGGAACCAGCCATGGTCATCCAGGGGGTAGTGCCGAATTATCAGGTAGCTTATAAAGTTAATGACCGCACACACAGGAAATATCAGATAAATCCCCAGGGGATTTGTTGTACTGTAGCCGAAATAGGCGAAGAGGGCTGCTGTAATAGGTATGTTGGCTGAATCTATTATCCTGAATATAAGACCGTGTGTCCCGACATACATGGCCTCCTTACGTTCGCCTGACAGGTTTAAGTCAAAAAGAATAATGTCTGCCAGCATTGGGTTTTTGACAGTATTGACAAACATGAAGAAAAAAGCGTATACGAAGGCAAAGATTAGTATAACGGGATATACAAGCTTACCCGGCATCAGCATCAAAAAAGTCATAATAAAAAAGAGAACCGAACCCGCCAGGACGCTCCAGGCAAAAATACTCTTTTTACAGTATTTTTTGGTAAAAAAATTTGCCGTCGGAATACCCGCAAACATCCCCGCAAGAAAAAAGAAACCAAGAACTGCGGTGTCACCCGGCTTTTTCCCGGCAACTTCTGTAAGAAGGTAAGGAGCAACAGCAGTGAGGGTAACAAAAGAAAGCATCTGAATGCTGTTTGCAAGTGCGAACAGAATAAATATTTTGTTATTTAGAATACTTATTATTCCTTGAAAGAAGCCTATTTTTCCGTCTAATTCAATGTTATCCCTTCTAATTACATCTCTTCTTTCATTAATCGATATAACCGGGCCCATAGCCAGTATAAAAACCATAATCCCAAAGATCATGGTCATATCAGCAAATCCAAATTTCTCAAAGACAAGTCCCTGTGTCAGGTTAAAAATCCCAATAACGACTCCCATAAATAGAGCAATACTTGTTACCTTGACTCTTTCATTGCTGTCAGCTGTTATCTCCGGCCCGAGGGCAAGGACAGGCTGGTACATCACCAGACTGGAAACCGTCATTATTATAAAGAAAAATGTAAAATAAACAGAATTTAAATAATCCATACCGGTTGTAACCGGAGGTCTCGAAATCATAATCATTGATATCGTTGTAAACAGTGCTCCCACAAAAATAAAAGGGATCCTTCTGCCCCATGGAGTGCGTGTGTTGTCACTGATGTACCCCACCACCGGGTTTAAAACCGCCTCAAGAATACGGGCAAGGGTGGCAATGGCTGAAAAAGTCGCCAGGGAAACGAGCTGTATGCCCTTTCCTTCCGGAGGGCAATAGCCGTACATAATCCATGATGTCAGGGCAAAGACCACCATGTATGATTCCCCGCCCATGCTGTACAAAATTATCTGCCAGTTTTTCAGATTACCCTTCAAGTCCGCTACGCTTCCCTTTCGGCCAAATTTAGTCTGTATACTAAAAAGCAGATTAATCAATGCTATTTTTCAAATAACATAAAAAAATACAGGAGAAGTTATGAACAATATCTCTGTTGGCTTATCTGAACTCAGGGGACTATGCGATGTAATTCTAACATAAAACTTGTTTTTTCGGCAATAATGTTTATTTTTAGTCATTACATTATAATATTTTCACTTAATAACTTTAATAAGGAGTCACTTCCATTCAATAAAAGAATGGTTAAACCCCAAAACTCATTCCGCTGGAAGGCGTTTTGGGGTATATTGAAAGGGCTGCAGCTTTTGACTATTCCGGCTCTGCCGGACATAACGCCATCACCATGAGGAAATTTGTATATGCCCTTGAAAAACTGACAAACCACAAAAAAATGTTAATAAATATTGACCATGTATATGTCCGGTTACACCATTTTAATAGGATAAAAGCCAGAGTAAACCTTTACAGGCCGGTTGTTATCCCTATAGATATATTTACTTTTTAAAAAAAGCGCTCAAATAACATTTTGGCATAATTTTTGCTCATTAAATTTTTCAGATGGGAGGGCTGTATATGATACTTACACCTCAAAAAGAATTAACCAGCCGGATAGAAAAATTGCAAGGTGTCTTACAAAAGGAAGGCTGCCACGGGGCTATTATTGTCCAAAACGCAGACCTGTTTTATTTTGCAGGCACGGTTCAGCAGTCTCACCTTTTCATTCCGGCGGAGGGGAAGCCTGTTTTAATGGTCAGAAAAAACTTCCGGAGAGCCAGGGAAGAGTCTGCACTTTCTGAAGTAATACCCCTGGAAAACACGAAGGACTTGCCCGAAGTTATCAGCTCATACGGATTTACAAACATTAAAGAGATAGGCTTTGAGCTGGATGTGCTCCCGGCCTACCTCTATCTCAAATATCAAAAACTTTTTTCAACTGCAAGAATAGTTGACATAAGCGCACATATAAGGTCAGTAAGGATGAGTAAGTCCCCATACGAGATAGATGTCTTAAGAGGCGCTGCAAAGCTTAATTATAAAATCTTTTCAAAGGCAAAGGATATTCTGGTAGAAGGAATCACTGAAGTGGAGCTTGCCGGCAAGCTGGAAGCGGAGTATCGGCGAAACGGCCACCAGTGCTATATAAGGATGCGGGGCTTTAACCAGGAAATTGTATACGGCCACCTTATGTCGGGATCAAATCTTGGCATTCCCAGCTTCCTTGACAGCCCCACAGGAGGCCCGGGGCTTAACCCGTCATTTCCACAGGGGGCCGGCTTTAAAACAATTGCCGTGAATGAACCGGTAATGCTTGATTATGTAGGCGTATATGACGGATATATGGTTGACCAGGCAAGGGTCTTTTGTATTGGAAAACTATCGCCAAAATTCGAAAAGGCATATGAAATAGCTATAAACATTCAGGAGGAAATTAAACAAAAAGCAAAGCCCGGAGTGCCCTGCCAGGAGTTATACAGCCTGGCGGTCGAAATAGCTGCCAGCCAAGGCCTGCTGGATCATTTTATGGGCTACCCCCAGCCCGCTCCCTTTGTGGGACACGGGGTGGGCATAGAGCTGGATGAGCTGCCGGTGCTGGCAAAGGGCTTTAAAACTCCACTGGAAGCAGGAATGGTTATAGCCCTGGAGCCCAAGTTCGTTTTCCCTGACGGAGCGGTAGGGATAGAAAATACTTTCGTGGTAGGGGACAACGGCCTTGAAACCCTGACATTATTTGATGAAAACATAATATATATATAGTGCCGCTGGTCCAGCTGCGGAAATACGGGTACCAATTGGGAAATGGGAATCAATTCCCATTTCCCAATTCCCAATCCCCAATCCCTAATCCCCCCTCTTAAAAGCTGTCTGCCTCTATTTATAAAAGCTGCATTTTACGTGCCGCCTCTCTTAACCCGGGACGGAAATCAGGGTGGGCTACTGCTATTATTTCGAGCGCCCTTTCCCTGCCCGATTTTCCACGGAGCTTAGCCACACCGTATTCGGTAACAATATGGTCCACATCATTTCTTGAGCAAGTAACAATTGACCCCTGCTTTAAAACCGGAACTATTTTTGAAATTGCCCCCTTTTTTGCAGTTGACTTTAAGGCAATGAATCCCTTGCCACCCGGAGAGCGGAGGCACCCCCTGGCAAAATCAGACTGCCCGCCTGTGGCGCTGTATTGAACAGGACCGATGCTTTCAGACGCGCACTGGCCGAAAAGATCCAGTTCGAGGGTGGCATTGATGGACACCATTTTATTGTTCTGACCTATCAAATAAGGATCATTGACATAAGAGACAGGGTACATTTCCACCATGGGATTATCATTCAAAAAATCATACAGTCGCCTAGTGCCGGCAGCAAAGCTGCCAATAAGCATGTTAGGATGAAGTGACTTGGCACGCCCGTTGATTACACCGGCCTCTACAAGGTCCACCATCCCGTCGGTTATCATTTCGGTGTGAACGCCCAGATTTTTTTTGTTAATAAGGGCCTGGGCCACAGCGTTGGGCATACCGCCAATGCCCAGCTGGATAGTGGAGCCGTCCTCAATCATCTCTGCAATATAGCAGCCTATAAGGTTGTCCTCCACAGTCACCGGCGGTATTGCCAGCTCCGGAATGGCTGTGTTATTTTCCACAATATAGTCAACCTCGGATACATGTATGAGGCTGTGCCCCCTTGTTCGCGGCATATTGGGGTTGACCTCCAATATGACTATTTTCGCCTGGGCAGCGGCAGTGGTAGTATAATCAACTGAAAGACCAAAACTAAAATATCCCCGGTCATCCATGGGAGAAACCATGCCCATAAAAACATCCACCTTAATAAAATCCCTTAGCTGACGCGGTATGTCGTGGAAGTGGGCAGGCATAAAATCTGCCCAGCCCTCGTTTACTCCCTTCCTGCTTGCCCCGCTGACAAACCAGGAAATATGGCGAAAGCTTTTAGACATTGGCTGCTCAAGATATGAGGCTTTTCTTAGTGGAAGCATCTGGTGAACTTTGACATCCATGACCTCACCTTCCCGCTCTGCCATGGCGTCTACCAGCGCTGTTGGCTCTCCGCAACCCAGGGGCAAAACAACATTATCTCCTGATTCTATAAGCTTTACTACTCCGTGTGCCGTCACAAGCTTTTGCCTGTACATCTCTTTTATTCTTTTGCGGTCCACAGGGTACATTACCACTCTGCTATTATTGGGATTAAATGCTGTTTCCCTGGACAAATCTACAGACATTTTCTATATTTCCCCTTTCTCAATATATTTCGAATAATTTGCATCAAATAAATCGCAAAAGCCGTACCAGTTAACAAAAATCAATAAAATGGAGATTTACCATTAAAATTGAACAATTCTAATGTACACATTGTAGACAAAAAAAAGGACCGCTCATAGAGAACGGCCTCCTGGTTTTAAAAAAGGGAATCTGCCTACTTTATTTATAATGTCTACAAAGTCGACATTATTTCGTCAATCTTTGATACCATACCTGTTCATTTTTTTATAAAGCCCCGCCCGTGATATACCCAGCCTCTCCGCTGCCTGCACCTTATTTCCCCCACAGCTTTCCAGGGCTTCAAGCAAAGCCTCTCTCTCAATTTCTTCAATTAGCCTGGGCAGGGCTCCCTGGTATATCTTACAGTGTTTCTTTGCATTCTGTATATACAGCGGCAGGTGCTCCTTTTTGATTATATTGCCGTCCAATATATTGAAAGCTCTCTCCACAACATTTTCCAGCTCCCGAACATTTCCCGGCCAGCGGTGATTCAAAAGGAGTCGCCTTGAAGCGTCATCCACTCCATCCACTCTCATTCCGAACTGTTTATTAAATTTATCTAAAAAATGCCCTGTTAATAAATCCAGATCCCCCTCCCTTTCCCTGAGAGGCGGTATAGTCAATGTAACAACATTTATACGATAATATAAATCACTGCGAAACTCGTTACGGGTAATCATTTCCTCCAGGTTCCTGTTGGTGGCGGCGATAACCCGCACATCCACCTGCCGGGGCTTATTATCCCCCAGTCTCTCTATCTCCTTTTCCTGGAGCACACGGAGCAGCTTTGCCTGCATATTCAGGGACATATCCCCTATCTCATCCAGAAAAATTACCCCTTTGTGAGCAAGCTCGAATTTTCCTATCTGGCCACCCTTTTTAGCTCCGGTAAAGGCTCCTTCCCTGTATCCGAAAAGCTCTGATTCCAAAAGGTTTTCAGGCACCGCCGCACAATTGACCTTTATAAACGGGCCCCCTTTACGACCACTCTCAGTGTACATGGCATGTGCAAACAGCTCTTTCCCTGTCCCGCTTTCCCCCCGAATAAGGACAGTAGAATTTGTCCGTGCTACCCGCCTGGCAATTTCCTTTAAATTCATAAAGGCAGAATCGTTTCCCATTATATGGTCAAAGGTGAACTTGGCGCGGTTGACCCGGACTAGCTCATCCCGGTAAAAATCAAGCTGGCTGCGGAGATTTGTTATCTTTTCATTGAGCTTGTACAGGTCTGAAATATTTTTAAAAACCACCGTGCCCAAAGCCCCCACTATCTCGCCGTTTTTTCTGATAGGCACACGGTTGGCGATAATCTCGTGACCGTTTAGACTTGTAACGTAACCGTATTCCGCCTTACCGGTTTCCATGGCCTGGGGGAAAATAGGGTTGCCGTAGACCTGCTTTACATGTTTGCCAATTATATCTTCCACTTTTTTATTAAAGAAGCTGGCAAAAGCCTGATTAGTCATAGTTATTTTATAGTCCCGGTCAACCGCAACTATACCGTCGCTGGACAATTCCAGAATGGTGGTCAGAGTCTCCTTAAGCTCTCTGATATTCTCATTTTGGGTACTTAATTCGTCAATTATATTTTGAACTTCTGTTACATCCTGAAAAACAGCCACAGCCCCTACAATTTTTCCATCACTGATTATAGGAGTACGATTGGTAATAAAGGTGCCGTTGTTAAGTACAAGCCTGCGCCCGATCTGCGGTATACCGTCTTTTACTACTTCAACCAGGCCGGTTGTGGGAAAAAAGTCCTTTACATTGCGGCCAACGATATGAGCTACCGGAAGGCCCAGGAACTTCTCTACCTGCTGATTGCAATAAGTTATTTTTCCTTTTACATCAATTGAAATCACAGCATTGCTTACAGAATCTATTATTTTCTCCAGATTAACCGCCGCGCTAAACACAAACATGCCCCTTTCCTAAAAGCCAACCTATTGCAATAGACGGTACATTAATTCTTTAATTCATTTCTTCAGATGGCATGAAAAACCTTTCATCTAATTTTGGATTATATTGATAATTGATTTTCATACATCAACATACATACTGTATACCATTATTTTTCAGTGGCTTTGATATAGATCTGAGTATATCATTATTTAGACCGAACTTATTTATTAGGGGGCCTATCATAATGGTTGAACTGATAAAAAAAACCTTTTCACCTGTTAAAATCAGGATCCTGGCAGTTTATATATCAGCCCTGGTTTTTTCTTTTATTTTTGTCAGCATCCTGGGGCAGCACACTTTCAGGATAGAAGCCCTTGAAGTCCGCATTGGTGTTAAACCCGCATTGATTGGCCAAACAGCCGTGGAAATCCCGCCCCTGGCAACTGTCCAGGCCAAAACACATAAAACCCCGGTTAAGATAACATTAAATATAGAAAGCATTAACTTTCAATATATACAAAAAATGCTGGACAAAAAAGATGCCAGCGCCAGCATGGTTAGTTCGGTAACGGATGGCCTTCGCGAAGCGGCCATATTGTTTGCACTGAAAATACTTTTACTGTCGGCCGCAGGAGGCGCCCTGGGAGTTTTTTTAATACAGCGAACACCTGGCATTAATTACCTGCGGGGGGCCGGAACAGCCACTCTTGCAGCAGGGCTGCTGCTTCTTGGGACATATTCCAGCTATGACATCAGCAAGTTTAAAAACCCCGAATACCACGGCGCCCTTAAAACAGCGCCATGGATAATTGGGCTGGCCAGTGAGACCTTAGACAAAATCGATACCCTCAACGACAAAATGGAAATACTGGCGGACAACGTTCATCAACTATACAGCCAGATAGATCAGCTTCAGGTATACGGGGACTCCCAGGAGGGCGTAGTAAAAGTACTTCACGTTTCCGACATACACAACAACCCTGCAGCCATGTCATATATCCAGCGGATCGCCAGCCTTTTTAAAGTGGATATGATTATTGACACGGGAGATATTACTGATTATGGCACACCCCTGGAAAATCTCTTGCTGGAAAGGCTGTCCGGCCTTAAGGTGCCATATCTTTATGTTCCGGGAAACCACGACTCAAGTGAAACCATTAAAAAAATGAAGTCCATTCCGGAAGTTACAATTTTAAATGGAAACACTGTGTCTGTAAAGAATCTCAAAATAACGGGCTTTGCTGATCCTTCATCTCAGAGCAGCGACATAGAGCCCCCTCCCTTAGACATGATTCCCCAGCATGCCGGGGAATTTGAAGAGTCACTTTCAAAACAGACAAACAGGCCTGACATACTGGCCATTCACAACCACCGCATAGCCAGGCTGATGGCTGGTAAGGCGCCGGTCATCCTTTTCGGGCACGACCATAAGATCTCGGTGGAGGAAGAAGGCGGCAGCATCATGATAGACGCCGGAAGTTCCGGAGGTGCCGGGCTTAGGAGATTACAGGGCGACAAGACGCCTTACTCTGTAGTCCTGCAATATTATGCCCCGGAAAACGGGAAAATGGTATTAAAGGCCGCAGACACCATTACGGTTAAAAATCTTGACAGCGGCTTTCACCTGGAGCGTTATATTTTTAACGCAACACAATAAATTTAAGCCTTTTTTTCCTTTGGCAATGGCGATCCGCAATAATTACAAAGCTGTAAATCCTTCTTGACCCTTCCGCTGCAGACCGGGCAGGTTCTTCTGGTAAGCAGGAAATTCTCAATGATATATACGTTTATAATTCCGGGGGTATAAAAAATCAAAGCCTCTTTTACCGGGTAATCAGTTACGCTTAAGAGGAGGACAAAGCTTAGCGCAAGGGACAATCTGAATGCCTTAACTGCCTCCAGCTTTTTAAAAACGAACCTGTTCAATATGTAATAGACGGCATAAACTGCTATAAACCCACCAAGCCACCCCCGGATAAAGTAAGCCGCAGTATTAGGATCCATGTTATTCCTCCTTACGCTTTTGGGATTGTCTTACAATTCAACACTATTGGCTCAATTCCTTTTTTAGTATTCACATTACAGTTTTATAAAAGACATCATAATCCAGTTAATAGACAATCAAAAAAAGGAAACAACCTTCCTTTTAACGAATAAGAATAGACAAAAAATCGGGAGGTTAATATTGTGAAATATCAAAATATTCTGTTCGAACCAGACGGAAAAGTAGCTCACATAACCCTTAACCGGCCTGAAAAACGTAACGCACTTTCCAAAGATCTCCTGGAGGAATTGACTTCCCTGCTGAGAGAGGTAGGAAAGGCAAGAACCACCAATGCAGTGATAATCAAAGGGGCCGGAAAAATTTTTTCCGGTGGCCACGACCTTAAAGAGGTGGCAGGGGGAGAACCTCAGGATGTACTCAGTATTTTTCGCTCCTGCTTTGAAACCATGCAGGCAATAAGAGATATGCCACAGCCGGTTATTGCACAGGTGCATGGCATTGCAACGGCTGCGGGCTGCCAGCTGGTGGCCGCATGCGACCTTGCAGTGGCGGCCGAAGATGCGCTTTTTGCCACACCCGGTGCCAAAATAGGCCTTTTCTGCACTACTCCCGCCGTATTCTTAAGCCGCAACATTGGCAGAAAAAAAGCCCTGGAAATGCTTTTTACCGGAGAATTTATATCAGCTCAGGAAGCATTGCTGCACGGCCTTGTAAACAAGGTAGTCCCGCCGGAAAAACTTGATGAGTCCACCAAAAAGCTTGCCAATACCATAGCCGGCTACAGTTTATCCGCCATAGGCACAGGCAAGCGCGCCTTCTATCAGCAGATTAATATGGAGGATTTTATGGCCCTTAACTACGCAACCGAGGTAATATCCCTTAACACCACAACCGAAGATGCACGGGAGGGCATCAGGGCATTCCTGGAAAAAAGAGAGCCCAGGTGGTCAGGTAAATAATGGGGATCGGGCCCGGGGTTGTCCCGGGCTATTTTTATGGTAAAATCAGATTATATGCTTTAGCCATTTCCTTACAGGGAGAAAAAAATGCAATCACAAAAGCCAAAACTTTTTCTTAAAGCAGGAAATCCAGCAAAATTAAAGTTATTACTCATAGGTGTGATCCTTCTGCTATTAGCCGGAGGCGTCCCATGGTTTTTTTTACAGCTGGCTGATGATTACAGCGGCTGTCTCACCGGACTTGTCCCCGAAGAAACAGGAAGCTCACTGGCTGTTTTGGACCCTTTTAATGAAAAAGTAAAAACAATTCTAAGACTGCCGGAAGTTGCGCCTGACAATTTCGGTGCCGTCAGCCCCGACGGAAGGTACGCCGCTTACACTCAGTGGAACGAAACCGGAACCGTTAGGTTTCTTACCGTCAGCAAACTAACCGGAATCAGGAAGACCAGTGAGTATTTTAAAAATGTCTCCGGAATGCAGGAAGTAGTATACCTTTCATGGTTTCCTGACAGCAAGCGCCTTCTTTTTGTAAAGAAGGATGTTACAGAGGCCTTTCCTTACGAGGAAGTTGGCATATTTGATGTTAAGTCGGAAAAATATACCGCCATCGACAGGGGTGGAATATGGAACGGTCGTTCCCGGGAAATAGCCGGCGGTCAGGAATCCTGGGTTAGCTATATAACTCAAAGCGAGCTTAATGACCTGACCTCAAAATATGGCGGGCGGGAAACCCCTGTGGAAGGTATAGGCCGAAAATTATGGGTGGAATTCACAAAACCTTCAGCCTCACCTGATGGTGAAAAAATATCATATAGCGCTATACTTGTTAAAAGTGCCCCGGGGGATGGCCCCAATATACCTATGGCTTCAGGTATTTGGCTGGCAGACGTTAACAGTGGGCAGCCCCGCCGGATATACTCAAACCCCGACCCTTCATACTCTCTGGGGAAAACGGTCTGGACAGGCGGAAATACACTGGCCTTCCTTCAGCACAGGGTGCCGGGAAAAGAGGAGGAAAGAATTGATTACCTGGATATGTCCTTAAAGCATATCAAAACCATTGTTCACTCCACCAATGGTCATTTTACCAACAATGAACTACTGGCAATGCCCGGCAATGAGTTGTCATTTTTATCCGCGCCGCTTCACGGCAGCCGTAATGACGCTACCCGTTATATAGTTAACATCGACACTGGGGAAATAAAGCCGCAGAATATCAACATCAATCCCAGGGGAAAACAGCTACGAAACTTTTCAAACCTTTATTAGACTTTTAAGAATCATTCCCAATTCCCAATTCCGATCTAACATTTCTATCATACTAATCTACAGCAGGCTATGTGTTTTACTTTTCCCCCCACTCGGATGTTAAATTTGCCGCCATCGGAGGAAGCAGACAGGTACAGCACTGATTTTCTCTCAATCTCATAGCCCTGTTCGACACTTATTTCGAAGCTGTCCGCTCCAAAATAACGGTGCTTTAAAAGATAACCGGCCAGGCATCCGTTTGCACTTCCGGTTGCAGGGTCTTCGGGAACCCCGTAATGGTGAAAAAAAGCCCTCACATTTAGCCTGTTTTGTTTCTCATAGGTTTCGGGGCAAAAAACCAGCATACCCCTGGCGTTAAATTTTTCAAAATGCCCTGACAGGAGCCCGCTGTCCAGCCGTACCCTCCTGACAGAGTCCAGACTTTTAAGGGGAGCTATTATTACAGGCAGACCGGTGGAAACCTCCTGAACAGGTAAACTATCCTCTATCTCTTCTTCTGTAAGGCCCAGTATTTTAGCCGCCTGGGTTTTTTCCATAACAGGTCCGAAAGAGGGCTCAAGCTGACTCATAACCAGCCTTTCGATATTCCCTTCACTGTCATATGAAGCCGAAACAGGAATTTTGCCGGCATTTAGATCCAGCACTATACTGCCCGGACGACTTATTAGTATTTCTTTTATTATAATGTACACAGTCCCCAGTGTAGGGTGCCCGGCAAAGGGGATTTCCTCATGGGGGGTAAATATCCTTACCCTGTACGTATCACCGGAACTGGCCAGAGGCATTATAAACGTTGTTTCAGAAAAATTAGTTTCCCTTGCCAGCCGCTGCATTTCCCCGTCTGAATAGAGGTCTCCGTTAACGAATACCGCCAACTGGTTGCCTGAATACTTTTCCTCGGCAAACACATCCACAATATGGAATATTTTTTCCATAAACAAATCCTCCTGCTAACTGAATTTAATATCCCCCTAAACAAAAAAGCACCGGTACATTTCTGTATCGTTGCTTTTGATACGGTATTGATTTTTATACCTAATCACTCCAGGGATGTTATGGAAATACCCCTTGTGTGAAGAGTATGTGCCCATTCTGTCTGGTTGCCGTGCTTGAACAGCCCCACCAGGGTTACCGGGAACCATGTAAGTCCATATATGGGATATGTAACGTAATAGTAATATGCAGAGCGCGGGGCCTTCTCTAGATAAAGTCCAAGCATCGGATAGCAGTACCCCAGTATCCCGAACGTCACCCAGAACCAGCCCGGCATCAAAGAGGTTATCGGTGACATATAAATTGGCTGATCGAATAAGGCGGCAATACCTGTAAGCAGCATATTCAGGAACATTGCCGTAATAACAAACGGCTGAAACAGGTATATTGCGCCATCAATTGGATACCACTTTTTTTCCCTGATACCCTTTTTAATAAGGGGAAGCATGTACCTAAGGGCCACATCCCAGTGCCCCTGCAGCCAGCGGGTGCGCTGTCTCCAGGTTTGGGAAAAATGCACAGGCTTTTCATCATACACCTTGCAATCATGGGCCCAGGCCGTTTTAATGCCATTTTGCAGGAGCTTCATGGTAAATTCCAGGTCTTCGGTCAAACAGGTGGCTCCCCACCCGTATTCTTTGATTAAACCGTACTCAAGGCAAAGGCCTGTTCCACCAAGAGCATTTGATAAACCAAGGTTATAGCGGGCAAGCTGCCACATCCTGTTCATGGACCAGTATGCGGTGGCGTAGCATGCTGTAACCCAGGAATCGTTGGGGTTTTTTGTATCAAGATAACCCTGAATGGAACGGTATCCCTGTTTAAGTTTTGCATTCATTTCCAGAAGGAAGTTGGACGAAATTACGTTATCGGCATCAAAAACGCACACTGCATCATAATTCTTGTCTTCCATCTTAAATAATTCGTTAAACATCCACTCCAGGGCGAATCCTTTACCTCTCTGGTTGGAAAAGCGCTCGAATACGTTTACCCCTTCCGCACGGGCTACTTCGGCAGTACTATCGGTGCAGTTATCGGCAATTATGTATATATCGAAGAGCTCCGCTGGGTAATTCAGCTTTTTAACGCTCTCAATGTGGTAGCGAATAACAGCCTCTTCGTTATGAGCCGCAGTTATAAGGGCAAACCGTTTTTCCGGCGTGTAATCTTTTTCTTCTTCGTGCTTTTTCCAGCCAAAAATAGATACAAAGTAATAGTACAGCAACACCAGAAGGATTACCGCTTCGGATACGGTAACAATAGCCGTAAGAGTATAAAATATCAAGCCTTCCAAAGCATAACCCCTTTCTTTAAAATATTATTTTCAATAGTTTGTCCTCTTTTTAGAAGCTTATTCCATAGGGACTAATAACATTCCTTCTGCTAAACCTTTTTAATGCTTGCAAATACTCTTTCTCGTCCAACAATTCCAATACTTACTTGCCTCCAGACTTACAAAATATATATTACCACTTACTTCCCTCTCAGTCCAGAATTTTTTAGTGATTTTTTATTAATACCCCAACACATCAAATTTTAATTTTGAGTTGTCAGTTTTTTGTCTAAATATTCAAAAACACCTGGGACTTCATCCCCAATATCCTTTACTGAATATTCCTTATATTTTATATTTTTAGAGGTATTCTTGCATCATTCGGGATTTTTATTAATAATACTGCAATATATATTTACCTCACCTCAAATTTTAATGAATACATTGTTTTATTTTTTGTTTTTTTTATTTTTTTATAGTGAAAAAATATTGTGATTAAATGTACATCCATGGTAATATTAAGTAAAACATCTATATGCACAGTGCATATACTAAGAAATTTTTTTTGAGACTGGGGGAACAATATATGATTTTTCCTGTTTCCGGCGTGGAGATCAACCCTATCATACCTCCTCTGGTGGCATTTCTAATATCTTCAATTACGGCTCCCGCAGGGGTTTCCGGAGCTTTTTTACTACTTCCCTTTCAGATGAGCGTTCTTAATTATACAAGTCCTTCAGTAAGCCCTACCAATTTGATTTATAACATTGTAGCCATTCCGGGAGGCCTTTACAGATACATAAAAGAAGGGCGGATGGCGTGGCCCCTGACATGGGTTGTGGTAGTAGGCACCCTTCCCGGGGTTTTCCTGGGATCCTGGGTAAGAATACAATATCTCCCTGACCCCAGGGCCTTTAAAATGTTTGTGGCGATGGTGCTGTTATACCTGGGAATCCGGCTTCTTTTCGAGTTTATTGGACGGCCAAATGACAAAAAAGCGCGGAACAAAGCCCTTGAGCAAAAGTTTAAAGAGCGGGTTGAACAGCTAAAGAGCGAAACAAGCAGGAAAGTTGCCGCCGGTATTCCTGCTGATGCTATTGTTAAAACAAAAAGTTTTTCACTCCAAAAAATTGAGTATGAATTTTGGGGAGATACATATAGCTTCGGCACCGTAACCATCTTCACGCTGGCGTTGGCAGTAGGTCTCATAGGGGGAATATATGGTATAGGAGGAGGGGCCATTATTGCACCCTTCTGCGTATCCATACTGAACCTCCCTGTTTACACAGTGGCTGGCGCAGCCCTGGCAGGAACATTCATTACCTCAATAGCGGGAGTGGCCTTTTACTCTTTTCTGGCAGTGACTGCCGTTGGCGCTTCCACCAATGTAGCGCCGGACTGGGCACTTGGGGCCCTTTTCGGGATTGGAGGCCTGCTGGGAACATATTGCGGGGCCTATGTCCAGAAATTCCTGAAGGAGCGTATTGTAAAAGGGATCATGTCCGCCCTTGTGCTGTTCCTTTCACTCAGATACATTATCGAGTTTTTTTATAAATAACATCACGTTAACAGTATATACGAGGTGATTGAATGGATTTAGGGGTGGAAAAACTGACCCAGCCGGCTATTTTACTTCTGCTAGCTCAGAGTGAAGCCCACGGGTATGATTTGATACAGCGGCTGAGCCAATTAGATTTTATGGAAGGTGAGCCTGACACGGCCACGGTATACAGAAATCTCAGGCGCATGGAACAGGACGGGCTGGTTGTGTCCCAATGGCAGCACGGAGAATCCGGTCCTGCCAGAAGGCATTACCGGCTGACAGACAGTGGTCTGAAACTTCTGGATGAGTGGGCTCAAAAGCTGGAGGACAGGATGAAAAAATTAGAATCCTTTATATTAAGCTATAAAAATATAAAGAACCATAAAAACAATAAGTAGATAGCCGGGAGGTTTTCGATGAACAGCATGAGAACCCTGAAAATACTCCACGCCGGAGCGCTTAGAAAACCTTTAAAACAGTGCGCTCAGCTATTTAAAAACCATTTTTCCGATATTGAAGTGAGGCTGGACTACGCCGGCTCCAGGTCCTGCGCCAGGGCGCTGCTGGAAGGCCAGGATGCGGATGTTATCGCCCTGGCAGACCCCCATGTATTTGAAGACCTGCTGGTGCCGGAACATGTTGATATTTTCTTTGTTTTCGCCACCGACCGAATGGTATTGGCCTACGATGAATTCTCCAGGTACAGCAATGCAATAGAGGCCGGCAACTGGTTTGACATTTTGACACGGGAAGGTGTGCTTTTTGCCCGGTCCGATGAAAACCTGGATCCCTGCGGGTATAGGGCGCTAATGTTATGGAAGCTGGCAGAAGAGTTTTATAGTGTCCCTGGGCTATTTAACCGGCTTAACAGCAATTGCGGCGGGGAACTCATTTATCCCAAGTCTATAGACCTCAGCTCGGCCCTCATGGAGGGAAGAGTTGATTATGCTTTTTCATATTCGTCAGTGGCTGAGCAATTTGGATTCCGCTACATAAATTTCCCCGACAGGATAAATCTTTCCAACCCCGCCCACGCTGATTACTATTCAAGGTCTGCGGTGGAAGTGGCCGGAAAGAATAGCCAGGTTTCAATTGTTAAGGGTGCGCCAATTGAGTTTGCCGTTGCCGTGCCCAAAAACAGCTCGAACAAGGACATGGCCTCTTCTTTTATAAAAATCCTTACAAGCGGCCAGGGGGAGATAATTCTGGAGAGCTGCGGCCTTATTCCCTGCTGAATTAATTACCTAATTAGCGATACAGCCTGAAAAGCGCCTTGTTAGAACCTCTAAAGGCGGTGTATTTAACCGGGGCTCGATTCCATCTTCCGATGAAATGACCACATCACCCAGAATACTGGCATCCTCCTCGTCGTGAGTAACCAGCACAAAGGGTATTTTCCACCGGCTGTGCAATCTTTTAAGCTCTTCTCTTAACACCTCTCTTGTATTCCTGTCCAGCGCGCTGAAGGGCTCATCCAAAAGGAGCAGTTCAGGCTCCACAGCCAGCGCCCTGGCCAGTGCAACCCTCTGCTTTTCCCCGCCCGAAAGCTGGTGTGGATACCGTTCTGTCAAGTGGCCTACCCCAAAAGAGTTTAATAATGAATTAACTCTCCCTGAACCTCCTTTTTTAAGCCCATTGCACTTTAGTCCAAATAAAACGTTCTGCTCTACAGTCATGTGGGGAAAGAGGGCATAATCCTGAAAAAGATAACCCACCTTCCTTTCCCTGACAGGAACATCTACACCCTTATCGGAAGAAAATAGTATTCTTTCATCAAGTTTTATTAACCCCCAGGAGGGCTTTTCGAGGCCCGAGAGGCAGCGAAGCAAGGTGGTTTTACCGGACCCCGACGGACCCTGTATAACAAGAATCTGGCCCTTTACCCTGAAGCTGATTTCAAGGTTAAAATGCCATAGTTTTTTTCCTATGTTCACTTCCAGCATGGAAAGCCACCACCTTTATATCTCTAACAGCCTGCAAGGCCCCGTCCCATTTTTATTATTCTTTCTGTCTTCCGGACCAGCGGCTGACATAATAAATAACCAGAAAACTAAAAACGGTAATTATTCCCACCAGCCATCCGGCGGTTGCGCTGTCACCGCTTTCAACGGCAAAGTAAATGGCCAGAGGAATTGTCTGGGTCTGACCCGGAATATTCCCAGCCACCATCAGGGTTGCCCCAAATTCTCCAAGCGCCCTGGCAAAGGACAATACCAGCCCGGCCATTATCCCCGGCATGGCCAGTGGAAGGCTAACTGTAAAAAATATCCTTACCTCTCCTGCCCCAAGGGTCCTGGCTGCCTTTTCATAATTAACATCAACGCTTTTAAAGGCGGCACTGGAGCTCTGGTACATAAGCGGAAAGGCTACCACTGTCGAAGCCAGAACAGCTGCCCACCAGGTAAATACAATTGACAGTCCCATTCCGGCCATGGCCTGGCCAAGGATGCCGTTTTTCCCAATAAGCTTAAGTAACGCATAACCGATAACTGATGGAGGAAGGACCATAGGCAGTGTTATGGCCGACTCCAGAACACCCTTGCCGTAAAACTCCTTTCTGGCCATCAGCCGGGCCAGGGGAAGCCCGATAATGCACACAATTATTACCGAAATAACAGCAACCCGGACAGAAAGAAAAACCGGGTGCCACTCAAAATTCTGTTCTAACATAACAGCACCAGCCTATGAGTTTAGCCTGAAACCATATTTTTTAAAAATCTCCGCAGACTCCCTGCCGGACAGAAATTCCAGGAAATCATAAGCCTCCTTCTGGTAGTTGCCGGACTTAATGGCCGCAGCGGGGTAAACCACCGTGTCATGTGTTCCGGCCGGGGCACTGGCGATAATAGCTATTTTTTGACCGGCTTTGGCATCGGAGTAAAAAACCAGTCCGGCATCCGCGTTGCCTGTTGCAACGTAAGGCAATACCTGCCGGACATCCTTTGCATAAACAAATTTTGACTGCACTCTGTCCCAGAGATTCAGGGCGGACAGAGTTTCCCTGGCATATCTTCCGGCAGGAACGATATCCGGGGAGCCTATAGCTATTTTCCTGACACCGGCTCCGGCAAGTCCCTCAAACCCTGTTAATGAGCTGCTTTCACCGGCGATTAATACTATTTCATTTCCCGCAACATCCCTGCGGGAAGCTTCAGAAATCAGCCCTTTTGCAGAAAGGGCGTCCATCTGCGGAATTCCGGCCGATATAAAAACATCCACCGGCGCTCCTTCTTCGATCTGCTTCTGCAGGGTTCCGGAGGAAGCAAATATGTATGTGATGTTGACTCCCGGGTGAACACTCTTATACAGGCTTTTTATCTCAAGAGACACATCCTTTAAGCTTGCCGCTGCAGCAACCGTGAGGTTAATGCTGCCTGCCCCGCTTACAGGCTTTCCTGTACCGGAACCGCACCCGGCAGGAATCAGGATAATAACCAGCAGGAGAATCAGCGGAAATAATTTTCTCAGCTTCATTCCCATCTCAAGAGCCCGCCCCCTCCACGAAAACGCCTTTAATTAACGAGGGCAGGCCGGCCGGGCGCCCGGAGCCCTAAAAACAGAGCTCCAGCAGCCGGCCCGCCCAAAATAAAACCTTTTAGAGGCAACACCTGTTTTTTATGGTGACAACCACTTCATCACCGCTGACCATCCTTATATCACCCGGAAGCGATCCGCTTTTGATTTCGGCCTCCAGCCAGGGGGGCGCATGGCTGCAGAGAATTTCCAGCGAATAAAACCCACCCTTGCGGATAAAAGGGAGTAGAACCTGCTTTGATGTTATTCCGGTGTTGCCTTCCTGGATTCTTTTTATAGAAACCCGGTAGCACCCACCGGATATTTCCTCGGGAACGGGAACCTCAATTTTCTCCCGGCTTTCCAGCAGAAGCCGCTCCTCCTCCTCTTTTTCAAGTATCTGGTCGAGAAAATCCTCAGGCTTTCCCCAGTACTCCCATATGCTTAAATTTGATTTCTCCAGTTCAAAATACGGCACTCCCGACACGTTGAGTCCCACAAAAACAGTACACCCCTCAATAAAGGAGGAGACATCTTTCATCCTCTCCCTTGTATCACTCATGCCCATACCGCGGTCCAGCATAAATTCCATTTCTTTCCAGGAAGTCCATTTACCCTTTTTCTTTCTGAACACCGTTACTTTACCTTTTACGTACAGGGAGGCCGTTTTACCGTCCTCCCCCAGATGAACCGCTATTTCCGGGCGCATACAAAACACCCCCATTTTACTCTTAAATATTGCATTCAAGCAGGTCTTAAAACTCTGTGCACTCTGTGTCCTCTGTGGCTTATTTGGACATGCATGGGCGTTTATATTTCCAGGCGTTTTACAGGGCTGCCGCCCTCTATGTGATCATCCATTATTTCCACAACATCCTCCGGCGAGACCCCCCCGTACCAGACATTATCGGGGTATACCACCACCACGGGGCCTCTCTCACAAAGGGAAAAGCAGCCTGTATTGGATACCATTACCTCACCGCCCAGCCCCCTGTCTTCTATTTCCTCCATGAAAGCATTAACTATCTCCACGGACTCCTTTGAATGGCAGAATCCTTTTTGCTGCCCATTAACCCTGGAGCTGGTGCAAACAAAAATATGATATTTGGGTTTATTCACTTCCGCACCCCCTTGCCTATACTGCCCTTGCCTTGCGGCAGGAATTTTCATTTAATGCTGCTTCCCCGCCCCCGCCGGTTATCCTGAATTCGGCCGACCTGTCCTGATCCAGCATGCCAATGGCGTCAGCCCTGCACTGCCTGCAGTGGAACATTTGCCGAAGGTCAGCCTGGCAGGCGACTCTCATATCATTCAGTTCCTTCACATCGGCCCGGGGAAGGTCTTCAAAAAGGCTGCCCCGGGCAGGTATAAGAGGCATTATATTGCTTATAAATACCCCCAGGGTCCTCATTTTCTTTACAATGTCGGGAATATGGAAATCATTTATGCCTTTTATCATTACAATGTTAACCTTCACCAGAACGCCCCTGCCAACCAGGTATTTTATACCTTCCATCTGGCTGCCTATCAGCAGCCCGGCCCCTGCCAGGCCATCATACCTATGTCCCCTGTAATCCACTTGCCTGTATATCTTCTGTCCAATCACGGGATCAAGGCAATTGACGGTAACTGTCACATGACTGACTCCCAGGCTAACCAGCTCCCCGGCATAATCAGGCAGCATCAGGCCGTTTGTCGAAAGACAGAAAACCACTTCAGGGTCATAGCTCCTGATAAGCTCCAGGGTTTTTCGGGTTTTATCCCAGTTGGCCAGCGCATCTCCCGGCCCGGCTATTCCCACCACGCTCAGGTTTTCTACCTTTTCCCTAACAAGCATAAACTTTTTCAGCGCCTGGGCAGGCGTTAATATTTCACTGGTTACACCCGGCCGGCTTTCATTTACACAGTCGAACTTCCTGTTGCAGTAATTGCAGCTTATATTACACCGGGGGGCCACCGGAAGGTGCATGCGGGCGTATTTCCTGTGGGCTTCCAATGAAAAGCAGGGGTGTTTTAATGTTTTATCCGTTAATTTCACGTTGATATCGTTTACGTTAACATCCTGGTCAATCTTACACAGGCATTTCATACTCTTCTCACCTTGACTTTCCATAAAGCACGGGTTTAGTTTCGCTACCCCTGTAAAACTTCCGGTACATAGACGAACGGTAGTTTCTGTACTTATTCTCAAGCAGGGTATTGGTTACCCGGTCCAGGAACATGGTGGTTCCCGCATAGCCTACCGACAGAATCCTCTGTCCGCCGACACGGTCATGGATGGGAAATCCCGTCCTTACCAGGGGAATCCCCTCCCTTTCGGTAAGGTACCTGCCGTCGGAATGTCCTATTGCTATGTTGGCTTTCATTTTCACACTTTGTTCCCGTATGTTGATAAAATCGGTTTCACTCATAATAAGGCATTTCACATGCTGCCCTCCCAGCCGTTCGCCAAGCAGCTCGGTCAGTCTGGCAGTCTTGCTTCCAGTGGCCAGCACCACCGGGAACACACCGTTTTCCATACACGTTACGGCAATTGAGTGCACCAGCTCGGGCTCACCGAATATAACGCTTCTGCCCTGAAAATTGTACTTGTGGGAGTCAATCATACAGTCCAGGAGGCGGCCCCTCTCCAGGGCCAGGGCATCAGGAACCGGGTTTCCTGTAATCTGCCTCAGTATACTAATAAATAAATCAGTATTCTCTATACCCATGGGCACCGGTATGTTATAAAGGGGAATCCCGAACGACTTTTCCAGGTATTTGCCGGGTGAAAGACTTTCGTCAACCGTCACCCCCATCTGAATAGTGGCCAGGGAACCTCCCATTGCCTCAATATCGGCCAACCTGGTTCCCCCTTCAGGCACCTTTTTATAAGGCCTTTCAAAGGGCCGGTCAAGAGTATCTGAAAAATCTGGCAGGAGTATATAGCTGACCCCCATCAGGTCCATAATTCTCTTGATTTCCCTTAAATCAGCGGGACTCAGGTGTGGAACAATAACATTAATGCGAGAGTGATCGGCAACCCTGCGGGCCAGTTTGGCCACTATATTTTTGATGGCCTGCCAGTAGCCCTCAAATTGGGTTCCCCCGTACCCCGGGGTAGGAACTGTTATTATTGGGCAGCTACCGTCCAGATTTCTTTCCAGGCGGTATTCAGCCACCACCCGCTGAATGTCCTCGCCAATGGTTTCCGCCAGGCAGGTGGTCAGCACCCCTATTACATTCGGATTGTAAGCCTTGATTAGATTATCCAGGCCCTGCTTAAGGTTCTTTTCCCCTCCATAAATGGTGCCCTTCTCGTTTAGTGAAGAGGAGGCCACATCTATGGGCTCGTTGAAGTGCTCGGCTATATGCCTGCGCATGTAAGTGCTGCAGCCCTGAGACCCGTGAATAATAACCATTGACTTCTCAATGCCTTTGAAGGGGAGAATGGCCCCCATGGGCATGCACATATTGCATGGGTTTTCATTGTGATTCCGGCAGTTGACGGTTTTGTCGCTCATGTTCCCCCCTCCTTCCCTAAATGTTTTAAACATCACACGTATTTCCATACCGGTGAGCATAGGGTGGAATAAACCTCACCGGCAAAATTAACTGCTCCCACAAAGCCGCTTAAAGGGTGTTTGCGGTCATGGTTATGGTCTATGAAGGCCACACCCAGCTTATAGGCCAGCGGCCTTTCCTTCACCCCTCCCACCAGCAGGTGGGCCCCTTTTTCGAGCATAAACTTTTCAAGCTCGGACGGGTTGGCATCATCCAGCACCACTGTTCCCTCGTCAACCAGCTCGTTTATGGTATCGTATTCTTCCTGTCTGCCTGTCTGGGTCCCTATCATAACCACTTCTATGCCTATCTCCCTGAACTGCTTGATAAGTGATATGGCCTTAAACCCACCGCCAACGTATACGGCGGCCTTTTTCCCCTCCAGCCTTGACCTGTACCACTCCAGGGTCTTTTTAACGCCCTCGGACTCCCTCTTTATAAGGTCCTCGGCCCTGCCGGAAATATTGCTGTCGTTAAACCAGGCGGCTACTTTCCGCAGGGAGCTGGCAGTGTCCTCCAGGCCCAGGAACGATACGTTAAGGAAGGGTATGCCATATACTTCTTCCATCTTCCGGGCCAGATATATCATTGATCCCGCGCACTGGACTATGTTCAGTGAGGCCCTGGGCGCCTCTTTAAGAGTTTCATGCCTTGAGTCCCCTGTAAAGGATACGTTCACATCAATGCCCATCTGCCTGAGGTAACCTTTTATAATCCACACCTCACCGGCCAGGTTAAAGTCCCCCAGGTAATTGATGCTTTTTGTCCTGTGCAGGCTTTTGTCCTTCGGAGGCTTCATAATGCGAAGCAGAGCATCGCAGGCGGCCCGGTATCCCGCCGACTTGTTACCTATAAAACCGCTGGACTGCACAGGTATCACTTCAATGCCGTGCCTTTTTGACGCAGCCTTGCAAACGGCCTCCAGATCGTCACCAATAACGCCAACTATGCAGGTGGAGTATACCAGCACCAGCCCTGGGTGGTATTTGGAAACCAGTTCGTCTATAGCACGGGCAAGCTTTTTCTCGCCTCCAAATATTACATCTTCTTCCTTCAGGTCGGTTGAGAAGCTGAACCTGTATAATTCCGGGCCGCTGCTGAGGCTGCCCCTTATATCCCAGGTATAGCTGGCGCACCCGATAGGCCCGTGAACAAGATGAACAGCGTCGGTTATGGGGTTTAAGACCACCCTGGCCCCGCAGTACACGCAGGCCCTCTGGCTGACACAGCCCGCCAGGCTGTCGGCCTCGCACTTTAGCTGCCTTTTGTGTTTTCCCTTGGTAATTATAAAGTCTTCCCGCTCCTCGAATACCAGGTCGGGCCTTTTTTCCGGTTGCACCATTATCCCAGCCTTCCTTTTCTAATTGATTCTTACATCACCAGCTCAAAATCTTCTTCTGCTGCGTCTCTGTCCGCCCTGTCAAGCAGTGCCCCGCTTATCATTTCAATTAGCCGCATGGCCCCCCTGTAGCCCACTATGGGGAAGTACGGGTGGCAGCCCCTGTCCAGTATAGGGAATCCAACCCTGACAAAGGGTATGTCTTCCGCCCTGGCAATGTATTTTCCGTAAGTGTTGCCTATAAGCAGGTCAACCGGCTCATTTTTAATCCACTGGTGCAGTTCAAAGAGGTCGCCGCCGGCCTTAACCCTGCCCTTAACACCGGACGCTTCCAGCATCCCGGAAATTTCCTTTTCAAAGTCCCCTACAGATGCGCCAATCACTCCTCCCGGAGTGCCGGTTAGCACATGTACGGGCTTCATTCCCAGGCTCAGCAGGAACTCGGTCATGCCGATAACTATATCAGGGTCACCGAAAAGGGAAACACTTTTGCCATGGAAGTGGTAGTGAGTGTCAGTCATCAAATCAACCAGCTGACCACGTTCCTCCTCCAGGGAATATGGTATTTTTTTAACGAAATTCTGCCTCAGTGCCATAAGGAATTGGTCTGTAGCCTTTATCCCTATGGGAGTCTTCATAACAATTTCGGGAACCCGGCACTTTCTCTCCAGGGTCCGGGCCGAGTCGCTGGAGGCGTAGCTGCCAAGGGCCAGCGTAATCTTCGAATTCCCGGCGTCCTCAATATCCTCCACCCTGGCGCCCCCCCTGGGGAACATCTCCAAATCTCCGGTCATGGGAGAGTCCATCACCCCCGAGGTATCAGGAAACATTATGAAATTTACCCCCATGGCCCCGGCCAGCCTTTTTATCTCCCTCATATCCCCGGGATTGACAAACCCCGGTATAATATTTACCTGCTCCTTTTTGTCCTCGGCGGAGGCCTTGCACAGGTAATTTACCATCCCCTTTACCATGTTGGAGAAACCTGTTATGTGTGAGCCCTGGTAGCTGGGGGTATTGGCATGAATAACCAGCTTTCCTTCGGGAACCTCGGCGCCTTTTATAATGGTAGGAATGTCGTCACCTATTGTTTCTGAAAGGCAGGTTGTATGCACCGCCATTACATCCGGGTTATAGATGGTGAACACATTCTTTATAGCCGTTTTAAGGTTGGCGCTGCCGCCGAATACCGACGCTCCCTCGGTAAAGGAACTGGTAGTGGCAAAAACCGGGTCCCTGAAATGTCTTGTAAGGTGCATCCTGTGATAGGAGCAGCAACCCTGGGAGCCATGGCTGTGGGGCAGGCACCTGTGTATACCCAGGGCCGCATACATGGCTCCAATTGGCTGGCAGGTCTTGGCCGGATTTATCATCCCTCCGGACCGCTTCAGTATTTCTTTGGGCGTGCAATCCAACATGCTATTACTCCCCTTCCCCAATAGTGCCCTCCAGCAGCGGTATGTTCTTCCATGGCGGTTCGATAAAATTCCAGGTTGGGGAAGCAAAGCTCATGGCAATGTCCCGGGCGAAATTGACCGCTCCTCTGAACCCGGCGTAGGGCCCGCTGTAATCATAATTGTGCAGTTGCTTTGAGGGAATGCCCATCTTTTGAATTACGTACTTGTCCTTTATTCCGGACGAGAATATATCGGGCTTTAACAGTCTCACAAATTCCTCAGTCTCAAAATGGTTTAGGTCATCCACTACAATGCTTCCGTCTTTCATTTCTGCAATCATCCCACTGTAATGGCTTAAGGGGATTTTTTCCTTAAGTTCGGCCATCCTCTCTGGCGGGATCTTCATTTTGAAGCGCTTCTCATCGGGAACCACATGCAGGTCCGGTATATTTTTGCTGTCGGCATCGGGCTTTATACTCGGGATAACATCTCTTCCCTCATAGTCATCCCTGTGCGCGAATTCATAGCCCGCCAGAACGGTCTCAATGCCAAGCTCCTCGTAGAGCCCCTGGTAATGGTGGCCCCGCGATCCACCCACGAAGCAGAAGGCGGTTTTTCCGGCGCAAATCTTTTTATATTGTTCCATAACCGGATCTATCCTGGAGAGTTCCCTGGTGATAACCTCCTCGGTTCTGGCCATCAGCTTTTCATCACCGAAATAAAGGGCCATGTTGCGAAGGGACTCTATGGTAGCGCGGATACCTATGAAATTAACCTTAAGCCAGGGTGTTCCGTATTTTTTCTCCAGCATCTCGGCGATATAGTTTATTGACCGGTGGCACTGTACCAGGTTAAGCTGGGCCAGATGGGCATTTTTAATCTCCTCATAGGAGCCGTCCCCGGTCATTACCGCACCCATAGTATAGCCTATATCCTCCAGTATCCTTTCCACTTCCCAGCTGTCGCCGCCTATGTTGTATTCACCCAGCATATTTATTGTGTATTTTCCCGGGGGCTCCTCGGTTTCACTCTGTCCGATGACCCATTCCATAAGGCCGTTATTGGCTATGTGGTGGCCGGCGGACTGGCTGACACCCTTATAGCCCTCGCAGCTGAAGGCCATTATATTGATGCCGTGTTTTTTCCCGGCTTCCCTGGCCACGGCCTGTATGTCGTCACCTATAAGTCCCACCGGGCAGGTGGCCGAGATGGTAATGGCCTCGGGCTTGAAAATCTCCATAACCTCGTCTATGGCCCTGGCCAGCTTTTTCTCCCCACCGAAAACAATATCGCTTTCCTGCATGTCTGTTGAGATACAGTAGGTCAAAAAGTTTTTCCCCGGATCATCAGACCTGGCCTTATTTCTGCGGGTGAGCCAGCTATAGTAGGCGCAACCTATGGGGCCATGAACAATATGAATCATATCTTTAATCGGTCCCAGTACTACGCCCTTGCACCCTGCAAAGGCACAGCCGCGGTTTGTCATTATACCCGGAATGGTCCTGGTATTTGCTTCAATTTCCTGTACTGCAGCCGAAGAACCCTTTATAATGATGTGTTTTTTACGGTTTCTTTTAACCTTGGCCGGGTACTGGTCAAGCATGACCTCCAAGTTCTTCTCGTTTACTGCCACGGTAATGCCTCCTTCCTATGAGACCGTTAAAAAAGTCCATCTGCTGCGTTGCGGCAGCAGCCTTTTCGCTCCAACGTACAATGAGTACGCCTCCGCTCAACGCCTTGCCGCGCATTGCACCTGAAGCTTTTTGAACGGTCTAGGTAATAATTATATGGCCTCTTCTCCCCTGTCGCCGGTTCTTACCCTGGCAGCATCTATGAGAGGCGCCACAAATATTTTTCCGTCTCCCTTGTTGCCCTGCCTGTTGACCTTTATTATGGTGTCAACCACCTTTTTAACATCCTGGTCCTGGCATAGTATGGTCAGGAGCCTCTTGGGAATCAGCCTGGTCCCCGTGGCCAGCCCGTCTGCCAGTATACCCCCTATTTCTTCCCCCGGGCCAACCTCATCCAGCATGGAAAAGTCCACCTTCATTTTTCCCCTGCCCATCACCTTCATGGCGTGCATTCCGCATATCCCCATGTCAGCCAGGGCCTTTTTGGTCTCATTAACCTTATTCATGCGGATAATGGCTATTACTTCCTTCATATATGTCCCTCCTAGAGCCCCATGGACCCGCTGCTTATCGTATAGGCCTCTTCCACCGGTGTAACGAATATTTTGCCGTCTCCAAAGGCGCCCTTTTCGCCTGTCCTGGCATACTTGGAAATAACGCTTATGACGTCCTCCTTATCCTCATCCCTAACCACCATCATAAGGAGTTCCTTGGGAATCTCGTCATATACCACTTCTCCAACCTTAACACCTCTTTGTTTTCCCCGGCCCACAACGTCAATCTTGGTCACCGCCGGGAAGCCCGCGCTGTTCAGCTCGGCAAGTATTACTCCTGTTTTTTCCGGCCTCACTATGGCTCTGATCATAAGCATGCCTTTCACTCCCTGTTATTAATTTAATATCCCGAACTCCATCATCAGTTCTTCCAGACGCTCCTGCACCATGGGTTTGGGAACCACAAACATTTTGTTGCCGTCTATGTTTCTGGCCAGCGTCCTGTATTCGTCCGCCTGGCCGTCCTGGGGATCATAGTCAATAACCGTTTTCTTGTTTATCTCCGCCCTCTGGACAATATTGTCCCTGGGCAGGAAGTGGATTAGCTGGGACCCCAGCTCCTCAGCAAAGGCCTTCATAAGCTCATACTCGTTATCCACCTTGCGGCTGTTGCATATAATTCCTCCCAGCCTCACATCCCCGGTATTGGCGAACTTCTGTATACCCTTGCATATGTTGTTTGCCGCATATAGAGCCATCAGCTCTCCCGAGGCCACAATGTATATTTCCTTGGCCTTACCCTCACGGATTGGCATGGCGAAGCCACCACAGACAACGTCACCCAGAACATCGTAAAATACGTAATCCAGTTCATCCTCATAGGCCCCCAGGGACTCCAAAAGATTTATTGAGGTAATGATCCCCCTGCCGGCGCAGCCCACACCGGGCTCCGGCCCCCCGGACTCCACGCATTTGGTGTCCCCGAATCCACCCAGCAGGATATCCTCAAGATCAATATCCTCGCCCTCGTCCCTCAGGGTATCCAGAACCGTCTTCTGGTTAAGGCCGTGGAGCAAAAGCCTGGTTGAATCCGCCTTGGGGTCGCACCCCACCACCATAATTTTTTTCCCTGACTCTGCCAGGGCGGCCACGGTGTTCTGTGTTGTAGTGGATTTTCCGATACCGCCCTTGCCATAAATAGCTACCTGCCTCATGGTATTTACCTCCTTATTTGTCTAAATATGTTTGCTTTTAGTAATAAAAAATGGCGCCCCAGTTTTAGGGGGAGAGGTCCACTAAAACCGGAGCGCCAATGCCCATTTTCACATCTTAGTGACTTTTTGAAGTTTTTATTGCCGTCACATCACAGCGGGGCCTGCAGATCTTCCTGCAAGAGAGCCGCTTGTTATATCAGGGTAAGCATCCTCGCCGTGCAGTGTAATATCCAGTCCAATGTCCTCCTCCTCGGGGGTGACCCTGAGGCTTGTAACTACACTTATCAGCTTAAGTATTATAAAGGTAGCTATGCCGGCGAAGGCTACAGTGGCAAGCACTCCTATGACCTGGGTGCCCATCTGGGCAGCGTTTCCGTATAAAAGCCCGTCTGCTCCGGCATCGTTTACGGCCGTGGTGGCAAATATGCCGGTGGCCAGGGCTCCCCATATACCGCCTATGCCATGCACTCCGAAGGCATCCAGTGAGTCATCATAGCCAAGCTTTCTTTTAACCACGCTGACCGCCAGGTAGCAAATCACTCCGGCCACCAGGCCTATGGCCAGTGACGACATCGGTGTCACAAATCCTGCCGCCGGTGTTATTGCCACAAGGCCCGCCACCGCGCCGCTGGCTGCTCCCAGCAGGGTGGGCCTGCCGTGGTGCGCCCACTCCGCCAGCACCCAGGACAGTGCTGCCATGGCCGCTGATGTATTGGTTACCACGAAGGCGCTGGCTGCAAGGCCATTGGCCGCCAGCGCGCTGCCTCCGTTGAAGCCGAACCAGCCAAACCATAATAGGCCTGCTCCCAATACTGTAAAGGGCAGCTGGTGGGGTATCATTGCCTCGCTTCCATACCCTTTTCTCTTACCCAGCACTATGGCTGCCACCAGGCCGGATACACCGGAGCTTATATGCACCACGGTGCCTCCAGCAAAGTCAAGGGCACCCAGGTTTCTCAGCCAGCCGTCAACTCCCCATACCCAGTGGGCCAGGGGGGAATATACCAGTGTGCTCCACAGAACCAGGAATCCTAAAAAGGCCGGGAAGCGCATTCTTTCCGCTACGGAACCTGATATAATAGCTGCGGTTATTATTGCAAACATTAGCTGGAAGGCCATGAATAAAAAGTGCGGTATTGTTTCTGAATAGTCTGCGTTGGGCTCCTGCCCCACGCCGTTAAGACCCAGCCATTCCAGTGATCCCACAAGGTGTCCATGGTCCGTGCCAAAGGCCAGTGAGTAGCCCCATAGCACCCACACCACCGATACCACGCATATTGCTATAAAGCTCTGCATTATTGTGCTGAGTACATTTTTCTTTCTGACCATGCCGCCGTAAAACAGCGCCAGTCCGGGAGCCATCAGCATTACCATGGCGGTGCAGATAAGTATGAACGTCGTGTCACCTGTGTCTATCGCAGGCCCCTCTTCACCTGCCCAGGCAAGGCTGGGAGCGGCCAGCAGGGCCATTGTAAATATTACGGATAAATATCTTCTTAAAGATTTCATTTTGTGAGTCCCCCCTGTTAATTTAATTAAACCAATCACCTTTAACAAAAACCGGCGCCTGGTTTTTGTTCCGGTGTAGCCAACCATAAACATTTTCTGGAAGCCCAATTCCCAATTCCCAATTCCCAATTCCCAATTCCCAATTCCCAATTCCCAATTCCCAATTCCCAATTCCAGTCCCTAATCCCTAATCCTGAAAAGGCGAAAGGGGCCTGAGAAGGGCAGCACCGCCCTCCTTAAACCAAGCCCCCTCGCTTTACACACTAATATCCGGTTAAAAAGATAAGGGCGCCTGAGAAAGACTTAAACCTTTCCCAAAGCGCCCTCGCCCGTTTTATTCTACAACGAATTGAACAGGAAAACGCTTTTTGATCTTTCAAAAAGCGCCTTCGCAAAATTAACCAACACTGGTTTATATATTTATTTATGTATCAAAGTATATACCCTGGAAATAGATTTGTCAATACCCTTTTTTCTTTGTTAAAATAAAAAGCCCGCCGGTTAATCGTCCGGCAGGCTGCCTCGCCAATGTCGTCTCTTCATCGAAACATATTATGATTATTTACCATAGCACACCGGCTATGTTCTGTCAATGTGTTAATTTTTGCCAACAAAACTTAAAAGTCAAATTCCGCCGCTATAAATGTGTGGTCGGAGGGCTTTTCCCGCATCCTTGGCTCCCTGTCTATCCAGGCCCTAAGGGAAAGCCCGGCCAGCACCGGGGTGGCCCATATGTGGTCAACCCTCCAGCCCTTATTTGCCTTAAGAAGGCCGGGAACCCTGTAGTCCCAGAAGGAATAGTGCCCTCCCTCTTTAACATGAAGGCGGAATATATCCTCAAATCCCCAGTCCTTTACGAACATTAGGGCCTCCTGCTCATCAGGGTGAAAGCCCACCTGCCCGTATAGCCTTTTAGGGTCGTGCACGTCAATTGGCTCCGGGGCCACATTAAAGTCCCCCGCCCATATCAGGGGCATGTCCACCCTGAAATTGCGGTCAAATAAATCCCTCATGCCCCTTATCCACCCTATTTTATAGGCAAACTTTTCACTTGAGGGTGACTGCCCCTGTGGGATATAGGTGTTTACAATATTAATCCCTTTTATTTCCGCTGTAATAATCCTGGCCTCCCCCGGCAGCGAGAGAAAGTCCTCTGTGGGAAGCCTGTTTATTTGATGGGTGCTGACTATGGCAACCCCGTTGTAAGACTTCTGCCCTTTAAAAACAACGTTGAAGCCTGCCTCTTTAAAGTCCTCTGCCGGAAACCTTTCATCCTCCACCTTGGTTTCCTGCAGGCACAGTGCGTCAGGCCTCTCACTTTCCAGCCAGTCAAGCACTATGCCCAGCCTTGACCTTATTGAGTTGGCGTTGAAGCTGGCTATTTTAAACATTTTCACCTCCGGAGTTTCGGCCCTTTACCCCGCACCATGCAAGGGGGGACACCCTTGGAACCCCCTTATAGCCATATAAGTAAAGCCCGAACCGGTGCATAGCATTAATTACAAAACACCTTGGCTGTTTGAGCAAGATCATTCCAGTCCACTTTTGACCCGAAGGCCTCCGCTACAAAGCGAAGTGGAACAAATGTCCTTCCGTCAACTATTTCAGGAGCCACATCAATTGCCATTGTCTCATTATTTTTTATAGCTTCTTTTTTCCCAACCCAAAGTTTTATCTTGTCACTTTTTCTTACAAGGTCAACACGGCTCTCTTTGGCATTCCACTCTACAAGAGCCCCCATATTCTCAGCGATTACCCTCAATGGAACCATTGTCCTTCCATCCTTGGTATAGGGAGACACTTCCGACTTAACGGTTTTAAAATCTATCATAACACGGATACCTTGCCCGTTTACAGGGCTGAGACTGGTTCCCCCCTTATAGGACCACAGCAGGGCATACCTGCCCGCACCCTGCAGCGCCTCACCCTCAACCTCTCCTCGGGTGCCATTCCAGAAAACCTGGGAAGGAATCTCTTCCCATATCTTGCTGGCTTTGTTCCAATAGCCAACTCTAAAGTGGCCCACCGACAGCTTTGTATTCATCCGGCTGGCCCGCTTAAAGTCTATTTCATTAAAGGAAAAAACCATACGAATTGGCTTTGTCAGCTGCACAGTTGTTTTTAAAGAGTTGGACATATCAATGTCAACGGCCCTGGTAACATAATAATCTTCAACCGCTACCAGTTCCTTGGCTTCTGTAGCCTGTGCCGTACAATAAACTTCCAGGTCACTGGTCTTGGGCTGAACCTCCATCAGAAACCCGGCTTCTTCCAGCGGTACCACAGCTGCGGCTCCCCGCAGCGTTTCCTTGGCTGCCCACGAAGGAATGGCAGATAATAACATCAACAGGATAACTAAAGTCAAGATACCTGCCCTTTTCAAATATTTCCCCTCCTTTAGAATATAAATCAAATCATAAGCATATGTTTTTCCGGCTACCACACCCCTTCGCAGTTTCATGTTTGAGGGAATTATTATTATAACCTAGATAAATTTTCCAATAAATATTATTTCAATACAATAAGCAAAAAGTCCTTTTCACTGCTTTTGAATCCATAAAAATTTCGCCAATTAAAAATTCCCTGCCAATTTTGTCTATATCCACCCTCTTCTTCCTCCCCCGGCCTGTACCCCATAAAAAAGACACCTCCTGCTTTCATTTACCAGAAGGTGCCATCAACACCAATATCCTTAGTGCCGGGTACCGGAAGGCCCCTGATATTTCATTGGTTCCCGGCACCTTTTATTCTCCGTTACTTATCGTAAGCTGATACAATTCCCGGAGAATATTAGCTATTCCTGACTTTTCCAATTTCCCTGATAAAACTGATATTACAGTATCGTATAAAATTCCGGTATTATCCAATATTGTGATCCCGTTCAATTCAAGAAAAACAAGGCTACAGGCAAGGCCAGTCCTTTTGTTTCCATCAATAAAAGGATGGTTCTTACAGATATGATAGAGATATGCGGCTGCCATCTCAAACAAATCATTATGTAGATAGACACCGCCAAAAGTGGACTGCGGCATTGCTACAGCTGAACAAAGAAGATCATAATCCCGCAGGCCCACATGTCCGCCATAACGATCCACCTGGTCTTTGTGAATCTCAATTACTTCCGCCAGCGTAAGAAATGTTATATTATCCACAATATCACTCACTAAGTTTTTTAAGGGTTGCACCGTGATTTTTATTCACTTTTTTCAGTGCAGCATTGAAACTATCGTTTCGATTGGCATGTGGAAGTGGCGAAACGATAAGACTTTTACCGTCAGTAGTTATTTTCAGTGGTGTAGACATTGATATCCCTAACAGCTCAAGGATAGCCTTGTCAATTACCAACGCTGCACTATTTCCGTGTGAGGTCAGGGTTTTAATCATAAAATCTCCTCCAGGTGATACATTGTAGTAACATTGTACCACTGGTAATACATATTTTCAATGCATTACTTACCATTTTATGGATAACGAAAATAAAAATCCCCGGATATTCCCACGCTGTATAGTTTGCAATTAAATATTCAGCTGGAGCAGGTTAGCGGCATTTTCGAACAGCAGCATATTTTCAAGCACCCTGTCGTTCCGGCAGGCGATCTTTACTGACTCAATACTGGGAGGACGGTTTCCGAAGGGCCAGTCCGATCCATACATTACCTTTTCGGTGCCGAAGGTTTCCAATAGCTTATGTACAAAATCGGGGCTTTGAAAGCTGGTGTCCACCCAAACGTTAGGCAGCCCCTTCATTCTTTCCATAAGCTCTTCTCTCTGGAAGAGCCCGGCATGGCCGGCAATAAATTTTACCTGTGGAAACTCCCTGACCAGAGCCTCGAAATACTTGATTTTCCCGTAGTCGGGAGTATTTCTGTAAGCTTCCGTTTCCGCATAATACTGCGATACGCCGGTATGTACAAGCACGGGCCTCCCGGTTTTGGAAAAGTGCTGTACTGCACTCAGTGTCAGCTTATCCGCCAGTGATCTTTGCTGGATTATTGGGTGTATCTTCAGGCCCATGGCGCCTTTTTCAACATCCTCCACCAGTTTTTTGCCCGCCTCTTCCCCCAAATTGTAGTCAATGCATGTAAAAGGTATTATTCTTGGGTCTATCCGGCTGGCTGCCAGGAGGTCTTCAAAACTTACGTAAGGCAAAATGGGCAGGCACACGGTATAGTCAACACTTGACTCTTCCAGAGATCGCTGCATGTTTTGAAGCGTGGCCGTGAAGTTCCTGGCCCTCTCAGCCATTACTATTTCGGGGGTCTCCTCGGGCACACCCCCTTCTATGCTGGAGGTGTCATAGAGAATGGTTTCAAAAAAGTCTATCGGATCAAACACAGGCTCCTTTGCCACGTTCAGCTTGTAAATGATACCCTTTCCTTCAAGTATGTCGCCAAGATGACTGTGAGCGTCAATAATTCTCATGCCCCGTATGCCTCCCACTCTTTTTAAAAAAGAATATGCAGCAATAGCTGGTTTATGCGGGTACTTATGCGGCACCGGAAGACGCTACTTGGAGGAGCTCAGCTCTTCAAAGCCTCCATAGCTTTTTCGCATTCTTCTTGCTTTAAGTAGAAAACGACGCCATAACTTCCCTTTATATTGGCTATTCCACTAGATTCATAAACATTAATATCTGCCTGAGAAAGCTTCTCATAGATATCAGCCAATGCTCCTGACTCATCATCATAACCCTTAATTAACAGAGCAAAGTGAGGACCATCTAAATTCAGTCCTGCTTTTTTCGCTCCATCGTTCATCTTAATACTGTCGTCAGGAAAAAGAGAGAACTGAGTACGCATAGGCTCCACAGGGACTGCTTTGAAGGCAAGCAAGTTAACACCAAAGCCGGCAAACACAGAAAGTAGTTTAGATCCTTCCCCGGCATGACCATCAACTGTTATGTTGTAGTATTCAACTTTCTTTAAATCCAATGCCATTTTTCATTAAGCCTCCTATTCTATCTACAAATACATCTAGCGAAGCACCATTCCAGATCATAGTACTGCACCTATCGTTAACGACGCCCCCTGGATCCAGGTAATACTTTTTCGTAGTTTGACCTGCCGTTGCACATACTTTCACCTCTGGTCGCCAACAAAAAAATGCTTGCATAGATGCTGATTACATCCTATCATGATAGTTTAACTTTTGTTAAGTCGATTATTCGGATAGTACTAATCGGCTTTACCGATGGATGGGTACAGGGTACCGGGTAACTAACTTACTTTATTTTAAAATTGCTGATTAATTAAATACTTATTCTATTACTAACGGCCCGGATTCTGGAGATACAGGCCCCCTGGCGTAAAACTCGTTCCCCTGGGCCTGCACAATAACTGTGTATGCTCCCGGGCCGAATTGCCCTGTTTGTCCACTGCAGTCCCAGGCTGCTGAGTTTGGAGGGGCCAACAAAGAATAAATCTCAGATCCGTTTTTGCGCAGAGACAGTAAATAGCCTGTCTCGCCGGAAATGTCCCCCCACTCAACGTAATTCCCGTTCCAGTATGGCTGCCCCACCTGTTCCAGTGGCTTAACCATAATTACATTGGAAGGCTCCGACTCGGGGCTGTCGCTATACAGCTGGCTTCCCTTGGCCCGGACCGTGGCGGTATAGCTGCCCGCTCCGTAAAGGCTTGGCATCATAAAGTCACAGGTAACTCCACCTGTCCATATATCGAGCTGCTCCACCACGGTTCCGTCCCTGTATAGCTTAACAATGTAGCCCTGCTCACATTCAACGCCTGTCCACTGAACATTTCCGAAGGGGGTAAGAATAGGCATTGTCACTCTCTTAAGGGTGATTTTATTTACATTGCCTCCTGAGGTGGCCATTTCACTATCGAGATAAAGATTTTCACCCTTAGCCCACATCCCTATTTTATATGCTCCTCCCTGGGCAGAAATAGTGTCTGAAAAGTCGCATCTCTGAACACCCTGTCCAACTTTTCTTCTTTCCACTTCTTTGCCAAAGTTTGTTAGTATTATCTCGTAGCTGCCGGCGTTGGGCACATCTCTCCACACCAGGGTGTTTCCCTGCCACGAAGGCTCCCCGGGCCTTTGCAGCCTCACTACAGACCGGGACTCCGAGAGATCGGAGGGGTCGCCGTCAAGAAACAGGTCCGCCCCCTTGGCCATTACCTTTACCCTGTATTCACCCTCACCGAATTCTCTCATTTTGGACAGCAAATCGAAGGAGTTTTCCTGCCAGGAGCACAGCATTATTTCTTTGCCTTTGTAATACAGGTAAATGTCATAGTCTGCAGCATTTGTCACCGGGCTCCACGATGCCACTCCCCGGTCGGACAGCACAGGCCGGTCTAACCTGGGCAGCTTTACCACGGTGCGGGTATTTGACCTCTCAGACTGTTCCCCGTCCGGACTGTCAGCCCCGTCTCCCCTGGCTATGACGGCAGCGGAATATTCGCCTGGCCCTGCCGCCCTCATGTCAATGATAAGGTTATAGCTGGTTACACCGGACCCCAGCCGCATAAACGATCCCCAGGGCACCCCATTTTTATACAGCTGCAGATTGTAGCCGGACTCACCGCTAACATCTTCCCAGCTTACAATTCCCTTTTCTGAAAGCACAGGCTTAGCCACCCTCGGAAGAGGACCGGGTTTTCTTTTCTCCTTCGGCGGTCCGGCCACTTCCCTGCCTCCCACAGCCGCGGTAATACCCGGTGCTAAAACAAGCTGGTTGGCAGGATTTTGAGCCACATACGACCCCGGGGCATTTATATTGGCAGAAATTATTTTTCCGCTTCCGTAAACTCTTGCCGCAGCGTCGATAGTCAAAACACCTATCGCGCCGGTGTCAACTTTTACACTGGCAGGCGCGGCCATATTAACTAAGTCAAAATAGCCCGATAAATTAATCACGGCATCCGGTGGAACCGCGCCGGAAATATTAATGGTTTTATATCCTGTTTTTGAAACATCTTCCTCTACCAGGGTTGCGCCTGAGTCAAGCTTTACGGTGTCAACCGAGGTGCTGCCCTGGGCAACAACCCTTACCCTGTCCTTTGCAATGTTTATCTCCCGGAACGAGCAGTCCTGCAACATCACGCTGTAAGAGCCCCCGCCCCTGATATGGGTGAGCCCGGACACCGACACACCCTTTAGTATAACGCCACCCTCTCCTATTTCTTCCGCCAGAAGCAAATTCCCGTTAATAACAGTATTTTGGAGAAGAACTCCGGTTGAAGTTATTCTCACATCGCCGTTAATTGTCTCCCTCCCGCTATCCGGGCCGTACTTCGATGACCTGTCATAGACAACAGCCGCTTTCCACCTGGCGGCACTGTCCAGCACCACTACAGCCTCAGCCCTTGTAATTGAGCGCTCCGGCAAAAATGCGCCATCCGGATAGCCGCTCATTATCCCCCCGGAGGAAACAGAGCCCACCGCGCCCCTGGCCCAGTCCTGTATGGCCCCCCCGTCCCTGAAGAAAGACCTGCCGCTCTCCAGCTTAAGAATCCTGGAGATAATGGAAGCAACCTCCTGGCGTGAAATAGGGCTGCCCGGCCTGAAGGTTCCGTCCTGGTATCCGGAGCAATACCCCCCGGCCCTGGCTGCAGATGTTTCTCCTGCGTACCAGTCAGTTGGCCTGACATCTGTATAGTTTTCCCCGGCAGCCGGGCTGAACCGGAAAGCCCTGTTTACCATAGTGACAAACTCAGCCCTGGTGATGGTTCCGTCAGGCCTGAAGGTTCCGTCGGGATAGCCACTGATTAATCCCCTGTTTATCCACTCTCCTATCTTTCCACCGGCCCAGTGCCCGGCCAGATCCGGGGGCTGTCCTGCTGAAAAGCCCTTCATCATTAATAAAAATATTATAGTCAGCATTAATGTGGAAGTTATCTTTCTCAATCTCAAACAAGAACCCCCCTAAGCTTTGCTTATTTAAACAATATTTCTTGTTTTGTCATGTTTTTCCTCCTTTTTTCAAGTCTACTGCCAGTTAATGTTAATAGTAATAATTTTTTTCCCCGGTTATCTGATTATTGTATAATTTGACTGTAAGCTTTAAGCAGAAGGAATGGCTAGCTATGCAGATAAAACTCCCCCTGTTGGCTTTTATTTTTATTATTGTAATGACCGGGTGCGCAGCCACCGGGGATAAGCCGGGCACTCAGGAAAAGCCCAACGCCCCTTTACTGACCATTGAAGGCAAGGAAAGAATAGGCAGGCCGCAGGTTGCAGGAAGCCGCCTGCTCCTTCCTGCCGGACCAATTCATGAGGCAGGCTGGACCTCTTTTGGCTCTCGCTCTTCCAGCCCAGTGAAAGAGCCTGATTTAGTAAGGGGAATAATATCTCTCCTGGAAAAGGGCGAGGTTTTAAAGGGGTTCACACCCTATAAATACTCGGGAGTGTCATTTCAGCTGGTGTATGATGAAGACAGGTCAGTCACAGTTTACTCCACCGTGGACGGCCAGACAGTTGAGGTCCACTTCGGAGGATATGAGTGGATAAATGAGGACACTCTGCAGGTAAAGTCCCCCGAACTGGCCGGAACAATAAACAGGCTGGCGGGCTGGAGCTTTTTTAGCGCGGCCGGTATACCCGAAGTAAGCAAAATATCTTTTAAGAATAAAAAGGGGTCTTTCACCACCGAAGACGCCTCTCAGATAGAGGCTGTTGTCAGTGGGCTTCGTAAGGCCGGTTATATTAGTCCCTCAAAGTGCCCCTTTGACACCAATCAACTTGAGCTATACAGCCGGGACAGGATAATTCACGGCATTGTTGCCGGAGACGGCTGCCCCACCATTTTGCTGGAGGGAAATGAATACCAGGTGGATGAGGCAGCCTATGCAGCTCTTCGAAAGCTGGTCGAGGCTAATGGGCTGTCACTGGTGCCGGATCACCAGCAGCCCTAATCACACCTTTTCTGCAAAGGCCTCTCCGAAGGCCTCACAGGCCTTTAGGTCCCCCGGCTCAGGGTCGTACTGCATTTTAATGCCGTCAAGGGTCTGCAGACACGGGGACGGTTCTTTTGTCTACGCTTTCAAAATCTTGTTTACCTTATCCTTATTCAGTCCAACTATGCCTGCTATCTTTCTTATCGATAGACCGGTGACCGCTTTAAATTGTCTTATGATTTCATCGGTTACATGCCGTTTACTTTTAAGCCCCCGATCCCGCAGCATACTTTCATAAAGCTTCTGGGCTTCTTCTTCATCCATTATTTCTGCTTCTTCCGTTATGTCTATAAATTCCTCTTGTCCTTCCTGGTCCATATACTCCTTGTACATTTTTATAGCGGTACTTTTATCTGCCGAAAAGAGCCCCAGTACTGTTTCCTTTTCTAGTATTCCGGCAATGGGCTCATCTTCTTTTAGATAACTTTGATAGCTGCTCCATTTGTATTCTCCTGCCCTTTTTACCATTCCCGCCTTTACTGGGTTCTGATGTATGTATCTCACCAATGCCAGTATATATCTGTCCTGTTCTACTACTTCACTTCTATATCGGTCCTGAAACAAATGTCCTACTCTTTTGTATTTTTTATTAAAATAATAGACGTAGCTAACAGTAATACGTTTCATTACCCTGGCTACGTCTTCTTTACCTTCTCTCAACAACAAGTGAACATGATTGTCCATTAGGCAATATGCCAGAAGAAAGAACCTATCTCCTTGTTTTTCTTTGACTGTTTCTAAAAACCGCAGCTTATCTTCCTCTTGAAGAAATATATTTCTACGTTCATTCCCTCTTATCATTACATGGTAATATCCACTTTTGCTTTTTTCTCTCCTGTGTCTTGGCATTTTTACTCACCCGGTTAAATATATCATAAACTAATTTTTACATCAAGACAGAAGAACCGTCCCCGTGTCTGTTCGTGACCAATTATATTGCCCTGCTTTTTTCTGTCTTTAGCATAATGCAACTCCTTGCCTGCAGGGCACATATATACTTTTTTATCTTTGTCATATTTGAATTTGTCGGTATAAAAATCTTTGTCT
>JBMOPE010000006.1:0-328319 GCA_049323755.1 Bacillota bacterium | reverse complement strand
CTCTAACTTCGTTAACATAATGGAAATATTCATATGGCTGTTTTATAATAATGGTTTCAGTAAATCCATCACAACTGGCGCACATAACAACGCTTCCTTCAGGGTTTATTTCTATTATGACATCGGAGATTAACCATTTGAGATTCTGGCCAGGTCTTCAAACCGTTTTTTATACCCCATTTTCCATAGTTCACAGGTTACAGGATCCTTCGCCATAAGATTACCCGTCTCTCTCAGAGCCAGGGCTCTACACCCACAACCGCACTTCTTGAACAGCTCGCAAGCGGCACACTCCGGATTCTTCGCGAGCAGGTCTTTTTTCTTTATGTCCCCGATTTCGCGCAGGAGTGAGTTTGTCCATACCATGGAGAGATCCTCCCGAAAGAGGTTCGGCATCTGTTCCTGTATGATGGAGTCCACGTACCCGGGGCATGGGACAAGGGTTCCATCCGGCAGAAGGTTGGGCTGCTCCCGGCAGGAGCCGCAGTCGTAGCTCTCCGATGTGAAGTAAAAAGTGTCTTGAAACTGTCGTGGGTCAAGGCCGGACATTTTCTCCTTTTGTGCCTGGCCGCCCCTGTATAAGCCGCCCATTTGGATATACAACGGCTTGCCATCCTTCAGCCAGCGATCCAGCAAGGGCATAAACCCCTCCGCCTCTTCATTCAGTGACAAAGCGGTGGCAGTCCCCGCCCAGTTCCCAGACTCCTGCGGACGTACTATGCGCCAGGCCTGAACACCCAAACTCTTCATCAACTCGTAGGTTTCGACAAGGCGGTTAATGTTCATCCTGTCAATCGAGGTGGCGACAACCACTTGAAAGCCTGCCGAGAGTACTCTTAGAATGCCATCGATCACACCAGGCTCGATCCCCCTGGTTCCTCGCATATGGTCATGGGCGCCAATGCCGTCAAAGCTGATCTGGAAGCTTGGCGAAAAGCCGATTCTTTTAATGCCCTCCAAATGATCCCGGGTAATCAGCAGGCCGTTTGAGTAAATCTGGCCGAGCCAAATCTTCTTCCTGGCCAGCAGGGTGATGATGTCCAAAATGTCCTTTCTCATGAACGGTTCGCCACCCGTCAGTGAGACCCGGAGTACATTGGCCTGCTCGAACTGTTCAATCAGTTGCGCCAAATCGTCAAATGGGAGTTCGCCGTATCGCCCGGAAGGTGATTCCATGTAGCAGTGCAGGCATTTGAGGTTGCACAGGCCTGTTACACACCAGTGTATTCCAGTCAGGCATGGGTTGTTCGCTTTTCTGTATCGCTGGATAGGCTCGATAGAATCTCCCTCCCGGCACTCTTCAACAATCCCTTCCTTGATTAGCACATCAAGAAGGGCGTGGTGATCGGGGAGGAAGGCCAGCGAGTTGAAGTCTGTTTCCCCATCACAGGACTCTGCAGTGTAAAAGCCCTTGTTATTTAGCTGCCGTATATCGCCATTAGCCCAATTCGACACCGTCATTGGTTTGTCGGTCCAGCCACGCAGGAGCCAGTCTTTTTTCAGCTTTGCATATCTTCCTGGCATGTTTTCCTCATTCTTTGTCTTATCTGAAAATATGCCCAACGCATTCCAGCATATATGTTGACACACAGCCTGGCTCCTGTGGCGGGTCTGGAGAGTTGGGCGGGGGAACGGGAACAGAAACATATAACCCCATCCCGGGCATACAGCCTACCCCTGTGAACTGCTCGCAATTAGCACGCGCCCACGGCTGGAGCTGCTCTGACGTCTCAGGCTTCTGGTTTCTAGCGTCTACCAGATCCTGCGGTGTGAAAATAAATCCTTCCATCCTGGCGATTTCCACCAGTTCATCTATCGCAGTATCGAGTGCTTTCTTTGCCTTCTTGTCTAACGCCTTCAGCTTCTCCTGCAGTGCCTTGTCCTCTTCCACTTTTTCAAAAAAAGCCTTCACTTGTATCACTGACATGATAAAACCTCCTATAAAACATATTGGCGGTCGGAACAGCTTAACATATTTACAACGCCACTAATTTCCCTCTTTGAGTCAAAGAACCTCCCCCGGCATAAATTGTGCAGTGAAACACTACTTACTCAATAAGGGTAAATAAATTGTGACAATCTGGCTAATCCAGTAGTAAAAAAGTAGAAGATAAACATCGATCCTCCCGCTGTTTCCCAATTCCGTTTCTTTTTGAATAAAAATATAATGCTAGTAATGAATCCTACAATTGCCAGAAATCCAAGAGCTATGTTCATATAAAAAATTAATCCTATAATTTGAAAGTAATTAGTATAATCCAAGAATACACCTCCTGTAAAAAAAGCCCCCTTTGTTTACAAATTTTCGACGTTTATCATGGTTTTCCTTTTGATTTGGAATAATTTAGTATAATCAATTTAAAGAAAAATAAAAAGTCAGGTATCGGGTACCTAACTTTTCCTATTTTTTATTATTTTTCAGATATATCTATTAACACAAATCTACCAGGCTTTACTTTATTTTCAGGGTCTTCCCATCTTTCATATCTCCACTGTTGGAAAAAACTTTTACCCAAAATGCTTTGATATGTAATATTTATCAAATCACCTTCACCGGATTTAAAAAAAGGTTCTCTAATTCCATAGTATGGGTAACAATATGACACATTAGTTGGAACTAGATAAAATAACCATCGGCATCAGTTCAGAGAGTAACGTGTAAATAATTCGATCGAAATAGCTTATTTTATAAGAATAAAGGGTGGTTTACATGACCGTTAAAATGTCCCTTCAAGAGGCCTAACAGCTCTAAAACAATTTAAGAAAAATCCACCGGGAAAACGAATACCTCCGGGCTGCAATGCAAGAGTGAAGGACATCCTGGAAGTGGAATTGAAATCGGGGCTGGTAGGTGAGAATGCTGTCCAGCAATGCTTAAATTGATGAGTGACTTATAAGGCAAATTGCAATCGTGCTAATTACGGGTTCCTCTTAGTTTTGCTTTCCGATACTCAAGATAATCTGCAATATCTTCCGCCAGGAGCTTTTTTTCTTCCTCCGTAAAATCCTCATCCATATATAGTATGGCCATTATTTGTTCTTCTACTGTGGGGCTTTGGTTAATTGCATTCTTAATATTTGTTTTTCCCAAAAGATAATCAGTACTGCATCCAAAATAATCCGCCAGTTTTTTTAATGTCTCGTAATCTGGTTCTCTTTTGCCCGATTCATATAAAGAAATAGTTGATTTGCTTAGATTTACAATTAAACCAAGTTCCTCCTGGGAAATATCATTTTTTGTTCTTAATTCCTTTAGCCTTTTAGGAAAAATATTCATAAATTGCACCTCAAACACATTATATTGTTGACCATTTGTAAACACAACAATGTTTGCATTATGTCAATAAATCCACTTTAAAATTATTGACAGTTGACATGGTGTAAACTATAATTGTTGTAAATTATTGACATATTTTTAAAAGAGGCGGTGTTCAGTGGTGAAAACCCTCGAAGATTTACGAGGTGAAATTCCCCAGAATAAAGCGGCTAAAATGCTTGGAATATCAAAAAGCTATCTCTCATTACTTGAAAAAGGAAAAAGAAGAATGTCCCTGGATATAGCCGAAAAACTTGGGGAGGTTTATGGAGTAAGTCTTAATGAGGTTTTAAGAGCTTATAAGGTTTGCAGAAAGTCAATACTAATTAAAAAAATGAACAGAAACAATAGCAAGGAGAAAATAGGGAATAGAGCCATTGAATAAAGATTTAATGTTAAATAATAAGGGTGGTTATATATGGCCATTAAAATGTCACTTCAGGAGGCCCAGCAGGTCTACGACAATTTGAAAAGACTCCACCGGGAAAAAGAATACCTTCTGGCTGTTATGCAAAGGGTGAAGGATACCCTGGAAGTGGGGATGAAAACAGGTCAGATGGGGGAGAAGGCCATCCGGCAATGTTTAAACCTATTAAATGAAGCCCTGGGGGTGCCCCGGAATGGATAGTAAATACTGCCCAAACTGCGGTACCAAAAATGAGCACTATTTTATCCGCTGCTTCTGGTGCGGGGCGGATTTGTCGGGGTTCCGGCCATTAGCCCCAATAGTAGAACAAACTTACTGTCTTTTTTATGAACCTCAGAGGACACAGAGAATTTGCTCTTAGGCACTACTCTCAGATCTGAAACATATGTAAGAAATTAGAGATTTTATTTTCTACAATCCATTTAATAAAACTCTTAAAAGCATTCAAGCAGGTCTTAAAAACCGCTGTGTCCTCTGTGTGCTCTGTGGTTTAAATAGTGGCTTGCAATAATAATTTTTAATTCCTCCGTGGTGCCGTTTTCCCTGTCATGGATTCCTGGTGGTAAGCTTTTTGGTTTGGAGTTAAGCATCTCAGGAGATGCTGAAGTGCGACGAGAAGTTCCTCTGGAACCTTCTATCCCTTTCCCAGGAGGGGAACTTCAAGGCGGGACGCTTTGCTCTCATCTATGCTGACGAGTAGATTGTATACACATTATACCAAGACACCAAAGCCTTATAATTAAAGGCACTGAAAAAGTCCACTCACTTCAAATGAGTGAACTTTTTCAGTGTAAAAATGGTATAATTATACAAGAAAACAGCGAAAAAAGGCTGGGTTAAAATGCTGAGAGAAACTACGCAAATGAAACTGTCGCAGTACAGGAGCCTGTATGATGTTATCGTGCCGAAAGACAATTTACTGCGGAAAATCAAGGAAAACATAGATTTCAGCTTTGTGAACCCTATGCTTCGGGAACAATACTGTAAGAACTTTGGACGCCCCGCCACAGAACCGGAAATGATGTTCAAACTGATGTTTTTGAAAAAGCTGTATGATTTGTCGGACGAACAACTTGTACAAAATGCGTATGTGAATATGGCATATAAATATTTTCTGGATTTAGACCCCGAAGACGGCATGATTGACTCCAGTTTAATGACGAAATTTCGCAAAACACGTATTACTGAGGACATTTTGGAGGAAATGCTAAAAGAAACCATCCGTCAGGCAATAGACAAAGGCATAATCAAGTCAAATACAATAATCGTTGATTCCACACATACGGAGGCCGCCGTACGGCCAAAGACAGTAACGCAGGTTTTGAGGAATTTAAGCAAGCAGCTAAGGAAAGAAATCTATAAAACCATGTACGATTTATCGGAGAAATTCCCGGAAAAGCCAAGCGAAACCGCAGAGCTTTCGGAGGAAATCGAATATACGCGCAGATTACTTGAATGTACCGAAAAAGAAGTTACCGAGTGTGCGAACCAAAAAATCAAGGATATTTATGATAGGCTCAAAGAATTATTAGACACTGACAGGATCCGTGAAATACGTTCAAAGGATGACGAAGATGCACGCTTCGGTCATAAGACGCCCACCAGCATATTTTTTGGATATAAAAATCACATTGCAATGACGGAAGAAAGAATTATCACGGGAATTGAAGTCACAAGCGGAGAAGCACCTGACGGCAAGCAGTTGGAAACGTTGGTAGAAAAATCGAAGAAAAACGGTATTGAAGTTAAAGAAGTCGTAGGCGATATGGCATATGTCAGCAAGGATAATCTTGAATATTGTGGGGATAAGATCACATTAATCGCTAAATCCAATCCTGTGATTGCGGGACTGGCGGCTCCGAAAAATGATGGATTTGAGTACAACAAGGATGCCGGAACTATGCAATGCCCGGCAGGCGAATTGGCCATGCGTGTAGAAAAAAGGGAACTTGAAAGCGGAAATACTTTTTACAGATATGTTTTCAGTAAAAGGAAATGCAAAAACTGCCCATTAAAAGATTCCTGTCCAGCGATTCATAAATCTGAAAACACTTACAGCATTACAGTTTTAAATGAACAGAACAAGGCGCGTTTGGAATTCGAGCAGACAGAGGAATTCGGTAGGCGGCTGGGAGTCCGATACCGAATAGAAGAGAAAAACGGGGAACTAAAACAGGCTCATGGGCTCGGCAAAGCTAATTCCACGGGTCTTGCCGCCATGCGGCTCCAGACGTTTTTTACCGCTTTTACGGTAAATATAAAGAGAATTGTGAAATTAACCGAAAGAAAGGTGGCCTAATAAGGCTATTTTTTTGTTTTTGGCCGCTGCCACAAACTTCATCTTTCTTTTTCGACCCTCTTGATTGCATAATTATACTGATAGACCCCTGCTCCTTTTTTGAAGCAGGGGTTTGTCAGTGCCCTTATAATTAGCCTTTAGCGGTATTTTGATCCTGTTTATACTCAAAGCTAAACCTGGGGTGAATCGCCAGGTTAAACTGTCCTTTGCCTGTTTTCTCTAAATAAACAACATTTATTAATTCGGAAAGCAACTTATTCTTAAGTGTTTTGTTTTCGAGTTGTTGGTATGTTTCCAGGAATGTTTTTATGTTCGCTTTTAAATGATACATTTCTTTATCAATAAAATCCTCAGACTGCTGAATAGGAGTTACTGATTGGAGCATTAACAGCTCCTTTTCTATTTCACTTTTTCTCTCTAGAAAGAGTTGATCATCATAAATCCCGGATTCATACCTGTCACAAACAAATTTTAATCGTCTTTTTAATTCTGCTTTCCTCTTTTCAACAATTTCATTAGTATTTAAATCTATAATTGTTTCTCGTTGCTTTCTATAGATGTTCTCAAAAGACTGCTTTAATCTTTCAACATCAAAATCCCGAAGTGTTTTCAAATAAGTTAATATCGATGTTTCTACATCTCTGTATTTAACACAAGTACATCCAGGAGTTGGGCACCATAGGAACTCTTTATGATAAATACTTGTTCCACCTGTTTTTTTCTTATAATGCTGAGTGGAACATTGGCGCACCATTCTATAACCGCATTTTGCGCAAACTACAATCCCTGCCAATTCACAGGGAGAGAAATCAAGTTTAACATGTGGTTGAATTCTGGATTTTTTAAGTTTAGCCTGGGTAATATTCCATGTTTCCATATCAATAATCGGTTCATGCGCGAATTCTACAACGATCCACTCAGACTGAGGTCTATCATAATATCGATTCACAACTCTTTTTCTGGAACGAAATTTTACAGTTCCTATATATGCCACGTTTTCGAGAATTCGCCTGACAGACATGAAATTCCAACTTGATGCGCCTCTAGGCGTTGGTATGCCAATTCTGGTTAGGTAGGTGGCAATGGCACGGAAGGACACATCTTGCGAAATGCTATCTTCAGTTTCAAGGCCGTAGGCATATATTGTAAAAATTAGTCTTACTATTTGGGCTTCTTCCTCTATAATTTCTAATCTTGTGGTATTTCTATTTAGAGTGTATCCAAATGGAGTGGCACCAGCTACCCACTTCCCTTCATGAGCAAGACTATATCTGGCACTGATCAGACGCTCTTTTATCATTTCGAATTCTTCTCGTGCAAAAAACAATTCGAATCTAATTTGACGTAAATCGGCTGGGTTTTGCGGATCATATATTTTATATGGGGTAATAATAAAAATTCTTTTATCTCTTATCAGTTCATAAATCTGTCCCATATCGGAATAGTCGCCACGGCCAAGGCGGGGTATTTCTTTAACCGCAACGGCATTATATTTTCCTTGCTCCAGATTGAATAATACCTGTTGAAAAACTGGGCGCGTCTCAATTTTATCCCCAGAACCGATTTCCTCTTCTGTATCGTAAGGTATTTTAAGGTCATCTAAAACCTTAACCATAATCTTTTTTTGAGTTCCTAATGTATCTTCACCGGTACGTTTTTCCCGTTCAATATCTTGTCTGGAGCGACGTAAATAGCAAATGATGTAATTTATAAGGTTATAGATGTTTTCCAATTTGTAGCCACCTCTTCTTTTGGTATATATAACAATATTCTCTACATACCAAAAAACTCCTTGCAGATTTATAGGTATACACATATACATCCTTATACAAATAAAAAAATTAACTGTTTTTAAAACCCCCTAAAAAGGGGGCTTTTTATGTAATAAACGGAAACAATGGTCATTGGAATAATTAGTAAATGCGGGGGTGTCCGATAATGAGCAATAAGGAAATCATGATGGCTGAATGTCAGGCGTTTTGGCCAGGTAAAGGCGAGATTACTAGTAGGCAGAGGATACGAGCACCGTTAAATCTCAGTTACTGAGCTTAAGATGGTGAATCGTAATGAAAAAATCTTTTAGATTATGCTATGAAATTCCGTACTATGCCTTGACACTGGCCATTTTAGCAAATATGACACCGGAACAAGCATTTGATTATCTCACAAGTGATAAGCAACCAGGGGTACCTATAGTAGACATTGTATCTAGGGGTTACAGTATGGGATCAATACTGCAATTTGTAGCGCTGGTGGCCCAGGCCCATCGGTGGGGGTTGAGTGGGAAAATTCCGGCCTTTGCCAAAATATTTACATACAGGTAAAGGTAAAACTGTTCACTAGCAGGGGGTTTTAATTTTAATGAAAAATAGGCTAGCCGAACATAACAGAGAGTATGAAAAGATTTTACACTCTGATTTAAATAATTACGAAAAATCAATGAAATACGGTCAATTGATGACCATTATGGAAAAAGAGTTTCAAATCCCTATGCTTAGAAACATAGATTTTGAAAAGAAAAATCCTGCTGCTATAAGCCTTTATAGGAAAATCTCAATGAGCAGAAACATTTAACTATAATATCCAGCGACGGCCGCCTTCAAACGGCGGTATGGTAATGTTGTTCACTAACTCAAGGAGGTGAAAGTAGTTGAAAACAATGCCAGCGGTATTAAAAAATAAAATTCGTCAATTACAGAATGCTCTTAAAAAAGCAGCACTATTAGAGATTGAAGTTTCCGAGATAATAAAAAGCTACGGTGTAGACCCTGACTACTTGTCTGCTTGTCGGTGTGATGATAAATATACAGAAGCGCTTGCTTTTGTGTCTAATGCTGAAGGAGATGTTGAAGATAATATATTGCTTATTGAAGAAGTGTTTTTGTACCACGCTAACAAAAACCGTTAATGAATAACATATAGAGCATGGGAGGGTTAAATATGAACCTCATAACACGCCTTGAAAAACTCATCGATATATACGAAAACTCCGAAATCGGGGCTAATCCAATTGATCAGTTGCTGGATTCACTTTATGAGGAGAAAAAGACCTCCGAAGGTAAGCACATTTGTAATCTCCTTCAAGAAGGGTACTGCCATCATGTTATTGGTGAAGATTGCCCCGGATATGATGACCTGGATGAATGCCCTGTAAAAATGGCTGGCCTGTGGTGGTGTGGTGAACAAGGTCAATTGGTTAATAAGGAACAATGTAAAGACTGTAACCAGGAGCAGGAATGTGGCTGCTGTGAACATGTCCATAGCGGATCTGCCCCTTATAACTGCAGTGTTTGTGCAAAAATTCAGATCCCAATTGGAGAGATAGGCCATTACTGTGTTAGTCCCGATACCATTCCTGAAGAAATTGAGAGAATCAAGAAAGAGGCCGAAGAAGATCCGGGCCGGTTTTTTAGTTGCTATTAATGAACAACAAAAGATGACGGCTAGTACAAAATGAGTATTTAAGAAGGTGAGATCATGATTGAATACAAAGATTTCCATCTGTTTTGCGGGATAGGCGGTGCGGCCTTGGGATTTAAACAGGCTGTGTCTGAATACAAGGGAATGGTTGGTAAGTTTAGGTGTATAGGTGGAGTTGATGTAGATGCAGAAGCCTGTGAAGATTTCAGGAACCTCGTCGGGGCGCCGGCTACCCAGATGGACCTTTTTACCCGTGAGGATTATATAGCTTTCCATGGTCATGAGCCCCCGAAGGAATGGCAAGAAGTTACCCCGGAGGAACTTCTTGCAGCTACCGGCGGGGAGTGCCCCGATGTGGTATTTCTTTCGCCACCATGTAAAGGTTTTTCGGGACTACTCCCTTCAGCTAAAGCGGCCAGTGATAAATACCAGGCCCTCAATAACCTTGTTGTCAGGGGGTTGAAACTTACACTTCAGGCCTTTGCGGGTAACCTGCCTGCGGTTATCATGCTGGAAAACGTACCCCGGATAACCTCACGGGGGGAATGGCTGTTAAAGCAGGTTAAGCGTCTACTGGGCTCCCACGGCTATGTATTTCACGAAGGTACACACGACTGCGGTGAGTTGGGAGGCCTGGGTCAGCACCGGAAACGGTATTTACTGATAGCTCGGCTACCGGAGAAGATGACGGCGTTTATATATAAACCTACGAAGTACCGGGTTAGGTCCATCGGGGAAGTAGTTGGTCAGATGCCCATGCCGGATGATCCGGCTGCAGGGCCTATGCACAGACTACCACGCCTAAAATGGTTAACATGGGTTCGCTTAGCGTTGATTCCGGCCGGGGGAGATTGGCGGGACCTTGAGAAATTAGCCCCTGAGCAATACTGGCTCGAATATATACCACGGGGTGCGGGCTCTTATGGCGTTCAGAATTGGGAAAAGCCAGGAGTAACAGTCATTGGTAACCCTTATATTAAAGGTAGTACTCCTGCAGCAGTTGCAGACCCACGGATAAATCATATTCCCCGGGAAGGGGTTTATCGGGTTCAGAAGTGGGACGAGCCTAGTACCACCGTTACGGGTGCGGCTCGGGTAAATACATCAAATGGTTCGGCTTGTGTTTCGGATCCAAGATTACCGAATGCGGCCACTGTGACAGGTATAGCAGATATACAGGCGGGTGCTCAGTCAGTAGCAGATCCAAGGATGGGTCTAAACAAAAATGCTCATCATGCCATTTGCCAGATAAATGATTGGAAAGAACCAGCTAATACAGTGATTGGAGCTACCCGGCCAGCTAGTGGGGCAATTTCGGTAGCTGACCCTCGTATGAGTTGTAAAGCAAGAAATGGTACCATGGGCGTTCAGGTTTGGGACGAGCCCGGGAAGACAGTAATCGGGGCAGGCGATATTCACGCTGGTGCTGCAGCCGTGGCCGACCCGAGGATGCCCGGTGACAATGACCGCCCGGATCCACCTCCGGTGATAATCGCATTGGACGGAACGTGGCACAGGCCACTGACTACCTTGGAGCTTGCCGTATTACAGGATTTAAAGAGTATTATGCCTGACGGTAGACCGTTAAAACTTGCCGGAAAAAGTGATGCAAGATGGAGAGAGCGGATCGGAAATCTCGTTCCTCCTGGTGCTGCCGAGGCGGCGGCAACTGAAATATTATTTGCACTGTTGGTTAGTGAGGAGGACGGGTGGACACTGGGGGCTACCGGGGTCTGGGTACGGCCTAAAAAATGCGAGGTAGACCAATATCAAAAGAACCTTTAGCATACATTTTAGTACTGTTGTGCAGCAATGCTGCTGCAGAAAGCGAGGGTGAAAATGAAACATACTCCGGGACCTTATAGAATTCTTGAAATTATACCGAACTGTGAAAGCGCAAAATGGGTTAAGGCTAAAGAGGGGCACGATGCCATAGAGTCACAGACAGATATTGAAAGACGCATAACTATTTGTTCCACCACAAAGCACATGGAAAATGTTTTTGGCTCTTGCGAAGGTGGACACTTAGCCGAGTTGCACATGGCTTATGGTGAGGAAGGTAGGCAGCAGGCTTTAGCTAATGCGCATTTGTTTTCTGCTGCACCGGAACTACTGGAGGCTTGCATCAAAATGTATGACCATATTTTTAATCTTCGGTGTCAGACGGATATTCAAATGGCTGATATGCGAGACTTCGCCAGAAATGCAATTGCCAAAGCTGGAAGACATAGTGATTGAGAGTGATAACAATGAAACTTGGTAAACGTAGCCTTTTAATCGGGGTCCATCAGTTTATCTGGCATCCTATAACGGTCCTTTTAGCCTGGTTGGCTCTGTATGGTCGCCCCAGCTGGAGGGAAGTAATTTGTATAATTATCCATGACTGGGGTTACTGGTTTTCCCCCAATATGGACGGTCCGGAGGGGGCTAAGCATCCAGAGTTTGGGGCAAAATTGGCCGGGCGCTGGTTTGGAAAGGAATACTACGAATTGTGTTTATACCACTCCCGACATTATGCAAAAATGGCAGGAAGGGAACCCTCTAGATTGTGTTGGGCCGATAAGTATTCTGTTAAATTTGAGCTATGGTGGTTCTATATATTCCGAGCATGGATAAGTGGCGAATTAAAGGAGTATCGTATGAATTCAGCTCGAGACGGGTTAACGCCATTATCGGTTGGGCATCGGGTATGGCATCTGCAAATTAGAGAAATGTTTATCAGATTAGCCTCTGAAAAACGGGCAGATGTGGTTCCTTATGGAAGCATTCCTAAGAGGGTGATATAAGTGGAGCAGTTTTCATGTTGCTCAAGATTGGAAGAGTGCCAAAAAGCAAATCAATGTACGCACCCGGGTACAGAAGAAATCCCAGCAACAGAATGGAGATCCTCATGCTCGGTTGCTACCAGATATAAGAGAGAGAATCACACAGTAAAAGATATAAAAGCTTCTATACCGGAGGGTAAGAGGCTTTTACTTCTTATTGACGGGAATTCGGTGATGCACCGGGCTTTTCACGTTACTCCGGAATTGATCTCTCCCTGTGGATCACCGTCTGGAGCAATCTATGGGACTATAAAAATGATAAGTAACTTGGTGGTCGGAAGAAAACCCACTCATCTCGCTGTGGCCTTGGATGGTCAAGGGACGATTTTTCGAAAAGAGATATACCCTGAATATAAGGCGAACAGAAAGCCAAAGGACCCCAGGCTTGTTGTTCAGCTTTCGATGCTGCCTGAGGTCTTAGATTCTTTAAATATAAGGTGTCTTTCGGAACCTGAGTATGAGGCTGATGATGTAATAGGCACGTTAGCCACACGAGCAGAAAATGAAGGTTTTAAAGTAATTATACTATCCGGAGATGGTGATTTAATTCAGTTGGTAAGTGAGAACATTACTCTATTACTCAGTAAAAAAGGGGTTTCGGAGTTGCTGGAATGTACTCCGGTAACCACTGAATATCATACTGGAATTATGCCTGCCCAGGTAACATCATTTAAAGCTTTGGCTGGCGATAATAGCGACAATATACCGGGGGCATCTGGGATAGGTCGGGTTACCGCAAAACAATTACTTATGAGTTATGGTTATGTGGATAACATTATAAATATTGTAGATAAAATCCCAGGGAGAACAGGTGATAAACTCCGTGCCTCGGTAGAGAACGTTAAGTTGAGTTTAAAACTGGCTACAATTTGTTGTAACGTGCCCTTAAAATGTTCGCTTGATGATTGCAGGATAAATGTTGATCTTATTAAGGGAACAAACACATTAAGGGAATTGGGAATAAACACAATCAACTTGCTTACCTTCAAATCCACAGGCGTTTCTAAACGCTATAGGAAAACGGATGTTGAAAGGATTATACTGCGTTCAAATGGTCGTAAGGACTACTGCGGTGTTTGCGGAAAATACACCTCATGCAGCAAATTTGTTGAATTGAAGGATGGAAAAATAAGTATCTTAGGGCAGCAGTTTTGGGCTTGTAGTGAGTGTGAATATGAACTTATAAGCCCAGAGTACTATAGGAAGGTTACAAATTCAGATTCAGAAATTAAAATAAAAAATCCTATTGATAATCTGGAGGGTCACATTCAACCAAAATTGTTTTTGTAAAGGAAAGTGAGGCGATATATTTGTTTAATCTGAAGCCAGAAGCAAAACGAAGATTAATTAATGCCTTCCTTAGTGGTGTATGTATGTTTATATTAAGTTTCCTTTCAACAACCCTTACACCTTTTCCGTTAAGCATATTCCCACCTTTAGCATTTTCCATTATATTTTGTGTGGGATTTTTGCTATATAAAAAAGGTATTTTGACCTTAGAAAGGACGGTATACATAGCCGAAATATTACCTTTTTATATTGGTCACACATGTAGGACCATTATCCAAGTTGTAAAAAATGTCAGGCCCGCAATAAAACTAATAATCATTCTTTATTTCCTGGCGTTCATCGGAGGATATTGGGAAAGGGTTGGAACATATACCGTTGACTCATATATTAATAGTATTAATGCCCTTCGAGAGTTAGGAAAAATTGATGATAGTATAGCAGCTAACCTCAATAAGACCGTCATGATCGGAGCCTTTAGTTTGACTGCGGCAAGTTCTTTTATAAAGAATATAACTTGGTTTTTAGCCCCTTTTGTTTCTTGCCTGGCAGTATATATTACTTTCATGTGTCTGCGGAATTTGTATTTAAACCCTATTAGGCCGATGGATAGCATTTCCCTCGAAAATATTATTAAACGACTACGCGAGAAAGGTATAACGGGTAAACACACCGGTGGGCAGCTAATTTTCAACTGGGATGAAATTTTGGATCGTCTACATATGGATCACGGCCCCCAAGATGAACTGTATCAAAAAATATTACATCATTATTCTTACTTAACCAAGAGCGGCTTAAAAGAAGTTCTTGTAAAGGTGGAAATGCCTGCCCCCGGAAGAAAAGAACCTGGTTAATGCCTAAAAAATAGAAGATAATCCGCGCATGTAGTAACCATTTGTAGATTAATTGTTCATAGAAGGTCCTTTATAGAATGGGTGGGATATATGAGAGTCATATTAGCTAGTAATAGTGATACAATAGCCGAGCATTTGATTAATGCCGGCCATGAAGTAAGTTCTTTCTATGTGAATAGTTTTATTCCAAAGGCAGTTAAAGAAATCGGCTGTGATGTTGTAGCATACTTTTCAAATGTTCAGGCTGCGGTACCTCATGAAGAAGCTATTAAATCCCTGCATGTAGCAGGAAAAAAGATAATCCTGGCTGTTGAGTCGGGTAGTTCATTGGAAGCATATGCAAAGTCCTTGGGTGTTAAGGATATTTTAACTCTTCCAATTATGCCGGAAGATCTGCTTTGCTGCCTTTCGTCTAAAGAAACTACAAACAAACTGCCTCAGTTTAATTCAGCGGTACTGGTTAGAGGAAAAGTTAAGGAGGTATCTGCGGAATACTTACTTACCAAGGTTGACCGAGAAATCGAGGCAATATTCATTCCTCCAAACATAGCCCTTTTAAAAGAAATTAAAAGAAAATCTATGGCTTTGTCTATCCCAATATATGTTGTATCAGGTTATGATCGCCGTTATATAGAGGCTGGAGCAGATGATTGTATCGAATCAATAAATGAGAGGGCAATTGAAAAAGCTCTGGCGCAATCAGAAAGGATGAAGGCGTTATGGGCAAGAGTCCATAGGGATGATCTTACCGGCCTGTATAAACGGCAATTTCTCGAAGAATATTTGAGGGAACAAGAGCGTCGTTACCGGGAATCCGGGGTGTGTTTTAGTATAATGTTAGCTGACCTGGATTACTTTAAACGGATAAATGATAATCATGGCCACCAGGCTGGGGATTTTGTACTCCATGAATTCGCTTCATATCTTACCTCAGAAGTTCGACAGTCGGACATCGTTGCCCGATACGGTGGCGAAGAATTTATGGTTGTATTCCCTGGTGTAAAGGATGCCAGACATACCGCAGAAAGAATATGCAGTTGTTGGGAACGTAAAAACATTATTTTACCTGGGGGAAGAGAAATAGGTTCTACATTTTCAGCCGGGTTAGCCGTTATGGGAAAGGATGCACAGGATGTGGTCAGCCTTGTAAAGGAAGCTGATAAGGCCCTTTACAGGGCTAAAGAAACCGGTCGAAATAGAGTTATAAATGCACACCTAAAAAAGAGTTCTTCCAAGGTGGTTGGTGTTTTAGGTCCGGAAGGTGCTTTTATCGCGGCAAATATGGCTGCTTCGCTGACCTGGCAAGGGAACACGGTATGCCTCATAGACCTATCCAATAATCGCAGGGCTGTAGGAGCTTTTAATGCCGAGCCCCAGGAGCTAAAAATTGTATCTAAAGACCCCAATGGGGTATGGAAAAAAGGTGGGAGGCCTAAGGAGCTTCCTGGCTTACTCTTATTATCCGGTACATCTGAAATACCAATCCTTGATATTCACGAGGATATAGTAGCGGACTACATTATAATCCATGCTGAAGATAACCATGCAACATTGATAAGTAATATTGGTGCAAAAGTTTTGGTCGCCAACAAAACACATAACAGCAGTATTGTGGTTAAAGCTGATTCTGAAGAGCCTTTAATAATATCTTTAGCACATTTGTCTAACATGATAAACAAGGCCCGCCAGAGGCGTGTTCCAGCACTGATGCTTTCTCCTGAACTTGCTGGGGCTTTTTCAAGTTTGTCACACAGAATACTGAAAGGGGGTATTGACTATTAATATCTTTGCTTTTGGAAGTAATATTTTTATACAAAACTGCAAGTCTGTTTTAAATGAGGTAGAAACAGAGGGGGAACCTGGAACTAATGACATAGTTTTGTTAGAACATCCTGCAACTGAAGGAGTGGACATTTTCCAAGAATCAAAAAAATATCTGCCTGCCAGGGTGTATGTTATCAGTACTCCTTCTCTGGAAGTCTGGCGGGCTGCCACGGAATCCGGGGTTACAGTATTAAGCAGTATTGAAGCTGTAGCGGATAAGATTTACCCAAATGTTTGGTCACGGCGGTCAAAAAGGACTGTCCTAAGGACATTATTAAAACCCCAAAACGATGCAACACCGGAGAGTGAAAACCTTGAAGAACCAATCGGTTGTATTTCAGCAGAGTATACACAATCAGAAGAACCCGATGAAGATTATGTGGAGGAACAACCTGTTGGAATACTTCTAAATGAACCTTTAAAGAGTAATTTTCCCGTAGAAACGGAAGGATTATATAATACAACAGCTTTTAAAAGGCGTGGCAGGTTAATCTGTGTATACTCATTGATTGGTGGTGTTGGAAAAACAACAATCTCTCTGAATCTAGCCGAGCTTCTGAGGTATTGTGGAAAAGATTCATGTCTGGTTGACTTCGACTTAAATTCTGCCGGCTCAACAGTTTATTTTTGGCCTGGTTCAATGCCTGCCCCGACGTCAATCCTCCTTTGGGAGGATTTTCCCGTTGATAGGAGAGAGTCGAGAGAAACGGTGGAAAAACATCTTGCGAAAACACCTTCCGGTTTTTATATGTTACCAGCGCCGAAAGACGTTATGCTTTCATCTCTGGTTTCTGACGTTCTGCCCGGAACAGTCCTGGATGTTCTTTTGGATCATTTCGATTACGTTATTGTGGATATGGGCACTGATATGCGGCAGTTCGGGGCAAAAAAGGCCCTTTCAATGGCTGATACGGTATTGATGGTGGCCAGGCCCGACGATGTTTCAGTTTCAGGGGCAGTTCGATTCTTAAACCATGTTGGCCAGGGAAAACTAATTCGCCCAGAGAGATTAAAGTTTGTGGTTAATCGTAATCGTCCCCGGCCACCCAAAAAACCATCTGAGGTAGCCAAAAGCGCCGGTTTAAAACTGGATTTTGTTCTGCCTGAAGATGAAAAGTCTATGGTAGAAGCCGTCAGAAGACACATTCTGCCTATCAACCTCAAAGAATCGCCTTTAGGAGCCGCGATAACTGCTCTTGCAGAAGGTATTAATCCGGACTTGATGGTAAGAAGGTCTGTTCCGACAGGACTGTTTAGTAAAATGAGCAGCACTATTTCAAGGATTTTTAGAAAAAAAGGGGTTGATCAACCTGAGGATATTGTTAACGCTCAATAATTCATCTACAGTTAATTGGTTAAAAAAGAGGCTTATAGATCACGAGATTGTACAGGGAAATATTGAGGAAGGAAAACATTTTGATATTGTAGTTTGTGGGTCAGGTTCCGGAAGCAGCATTGAAGACCAACTGGAGAAGGTTCATAATCTGTTAAAAGAAACCGGGAGTACGATTCCGGTAATTTTTCTTTTAAATGAAGAATCCAATGATATGAAAAAGCGATTAATGTCTATCGGTCTCTCTGAGGGATGGATTGTGTCACCCCGTCCTGGAAAAACAATCCGTGCTTCTGAGCTATTGCAAATCTTAAGGAGAGTTGCTGAGGAAACAGAGGAACTGGATCCCCCAGTATTTGCTGACACCCCGGATCACCACATGGAAGATAAACCGGAGGAGTCAGGGGATAAAGAAAATCAAATAATTTGTATAAGTTCTTCAAAAAGAGGTTGTGGCTGCGATACTGTTGCAACATCTCTTGCTGCACATGCCGCTGAAGCAGGGCTTAAAGTGGCATACATTGACCTGGGAGAACCGCCTTGCGCAGGTTTTCATTTAGGAATACCTGAACCTACTGTTATAACTGAGCCTGCAGTATACGAAACAAAATGGGGGACCTTGGTAGTGCCTGGCGATGACGCGGAAACTATTTTTGAGGACATAGTATCAAAACATGATGTTACAGTGTTAGCTTCTCCGAATCGCCTTATGCAAATTGAGGAGGCCAAAGAAGTGGTTGTGTTGGACCGCGATATTAAGGTGTTGGAAATTACATCTATAAAAATTGAAAAATATAAGAATAAACCAGTAATATTTGTTAACCGTTCATCGGAAAAAAGCAGACCTGACGCAGCGTGTATTTTTGAGCAAAAGGGATACAAAGTTATAACTGCGGGAACAGATACGGCAGGTTGCATCAGGGCGCTTGCTGACGGTAAGCCAGCCCTTACAAGAAGCGCTCAAATGGCGCAGGCCATCGGGAAACTTGCCTCAACTCTTAAGTTGTTAGGATAGGAGGTATAAAATTTGGAATTTAAAAGAAACGGATATTTAAAGAACTATAAACTTATAATTCTAGTTGCCACAATGTTTGGGCTATTAGCTGTTTATTTATGCCACAGTTATCTTAGCGACAAGGTTGGGTTGAGACCGGTGGTCATGGTTAAAGAAGACGTACAGGCCGGGACCGCACTTACAGATGAAAGATTAAAGGTAGAAATGCTTCCAAAGGGCGGAGTAAATGGTGATGTTTTGAAAAATATCAATGAGGCTGCTGGTAAGTATTCAAAAGGGTACATTCCCGCAAATACCCCCCTTCGGGCCTCCATGATCGGAACCGGCGTAAGTGGCAATCCTCTGGAGGATCTATCCAGATATCCGGGCAGGGTATTATTGGGCCTTGACTATAAAGTGGACACAACGGCAGGATACGTAGTCCGTCCCGGAGCATTGGTGGATGTTGACACAATTACAAAGAAAGAAGCAGGCGGAGAGAAGAAAACAGTAATATCCGGAGCCCCTGTTCTCTATTCAGGCGGTCAGGGTAGTAATCAGTCAAAGCAGTCCGTTGTTATAGCAATCAATCAGGAAGAAAAGCAAAACTACCTATTAGCTCGGTCTTCAGGCGCTGAATTTATAGTAACGGTGAGAGGGGTGGCCGAGTGAGCAGAGTAGTACTGTATGGATTGGATACTGTGGACACTGGATTTGAAGAAAAAGTGGCGCGTTCTCCCGCCCAGGCTCTCTCTGAACTGGCGGTTGAAGGGGTAGTTGCCGGTATATTCGCATACAACGGGGAAAAAGACCTTGAGTTGGCTGCAAACGCTGCAGATCTATACCGCGACCTCACCATTTTTCTTGTTGTCGATCAAGAACAATATTCCCCTGCACTTTATCGTAAAACAATTGCATCCGGAGTAGATGTTACCACTTATTCAGATCTGACTGCTCGTATGTCCCAGCTATCATCCCATGCTGCTAAAAAGGAAAATAAAAATGCTGAAAGACTTGAAGACGATGAGATAGTCAGATCAGTGGAAGAGGTAGCGTCACGCCAGGTACATCCGGTCAAACAGCTTATTGCGGCTACCTACAGCCGTGATGGAGGTGTTGGTAAAAGTACTTTCGTTGCTACGGCTGGAGTATATATGGCAGAGGCTGCCGAGTATTTTTCCTCGGAGTATAAAGTTGTTGCGGTGGATCTTGACCTTGAAAAGGAGCAGGGGTCACTGGCTGAAATACTGTGTGTGCCGGCACGGACTACCGTTTCTGCCTGGGTTGATGTGGATTCGGCCCGCCTTAAATGGGAAGATGCCAAAAGCCTGCTGGTTAAACATAAAAGTGGGCTGTGGGTATTGCCTGCCCCACAGAATACCAGTGAGTTGTTGATTTTTACCCCGGAGAAAGTGGAGCGAATCATTAAAGCTCTTGCCAGGCATTTTGACGCAGTTTTGATAGACCTCGGGTATGGTGTGGCAGACACACTTTTCTCGGTCCTGCGTTTTGTTCCGGACATCTTTTTCTTCTTAACACCGGACAAGGCCAAGGTTAAAGGGGCAGTATCTTTTTTCAGGGACACAGGACCCTCTAATGACATTGAGACCAGGAAAATACGCACCTTGCTAAATGAATTCAATAAGCCCGGTGGACTTGCTAAAAAGCATATAGAAGGTGTCTTGGGAAGAAAATTTTCAGGTATATTACCGGACGATCCAACTGTTTTAAAAGCTCTGAACGCTGCCAGAGGTGATGTTGCAGGTCCGGGTTCTCCATACTATGATGCGGTAAGCCAGTACATGGCCAAGGTAATGGGGCCGGGATGGCCTGCCGGAAAAGAAAAAAGGACTTCCCTGGCAGCCCGCCTTGCCGGTCTTTTTCGTAAGAAGGGGGAGGTAACAGACTATGCTGACCAGGGACTCTTCTCGATATACAATACTTAAAGGCGATCATGAGAGATGTGTATCGAGCATTGACGAGGAAAGATTTTCTCAGATAGCCGAGGAAGTGAGAATAAAAGCCATAAATCATGTGCGTGATGAAAGGCCTGAAGCTTTTTCGGCACCTTCACATTACAGGGATTATCTAAGAGCTTCCGTCAGAAAAATTGCTCTTGAAGCCTGTGCACCGGATATTAACAGGGTTGTGGATGCCATTTCCAACGATATTCTCGGCTTTGGCCCCATGCAGAGGCTACTCGATGATAATGATGTCAACGAACTAAGGTACTACAAATACAACTCCGGAGAATACGAAAAAAATGGGCGGCTTTATAAAATCACTGATAACAATCTGTTATTCATTTCAGAAGAACATATGCGCCGGACGGCGGTTAAGATAGCCCAATCAGCTTCCCGTCGCCTTGACGATGCTTCTCCCATAGTTGATGCCCGTCTGCCGGATGGCTCCAGGGTGAGCGCTGTGCTAAAAGGTATTTCATTGCATGGTACCACGCTGATGGTTAGGAGATTTCCTAAGTTCTTTACATTGGATGAGTTAGTCGATATGGGCTATCTCGTTGAAGAGGCAAGGGCTTATATAAAGGCGGCCCTAAAAAACAAGCGAAACATAGTTGTCTGCGGACCAATGGGAAGCGGCAAGACAACGTGTGCCAACAGCTTTACCGGCGAGATTGACACTGATGTTTTGACAATAGAAGATCCCATTGAGACTAGGCCGTTAAACGACCGGGTGAGGCAGTTCGAGCCGATACTACCCAATATTGAGGATAAGGGTGGGGTAAAACTTTCGTATATCGTTCAGACGGTACTGCTTCGGACAAGGCCCGGCCTCCTCCTGTTTGGTGAATGCCGGGACTACAACACTTTTTATGTGCTGTCGGGAATGAACACCGGAACCCATTCCATTACAACCGTTCACTCCTTAAATTGCTATGATGCTGCCATGTTCAGACTGCCCGTTCTAGCCAGTATGAGCGCAGAAGGCCAGAGTATGGGGATGAATTACCTTCTGGGGCTGGTGGCCTCATCTGTGGATATTCTGGTTTATTCAGGACTTATCAAGCACGAGGATGGCCGAATCGAGCGCCGCGTGCTGGAGATTTCCGAAGTGGCTCCAAAATGGTCCAACGGCTTACTTATTCCTGATGTCAAAACAATTTTCAGCGGGACTCCCCTTATTCAGATCGCAGAGTCAGAGTTGTTGAAGGAAGGGAGGCGGACAGCATAGTATATTCTTACTTTTTAGCTTTTTTCGCTGCCTTTTTTCTATGCACTGGTATATATGCGGCGGTTAAACACAATCCTCTGGACAGTGGAATCTATTCATCCTCCGGTCTTGCCAGGGAAAAGCAAAATATACGTTTACCGATATTATATAGTTTCTGGAATTGTGAGGATAGTTTCTACGACAGAAGTGAAGCTTTAACTGCAGGGTTTTTGGCGGCTGTTGCCTTCGGAGTGACCGGATGGTTGTTGAGTGGTAGAATTACATTTGCAGTTTTGGCCGCTTTATTTGCTTTCATATTAGTTCCACGGGCATATGGTAAATACCGTGCGGTGATGCGGTCAGTATCCGTTCTCAGGAGTCTTCCCAGTGGAACCTTTTCACTACTTGTAGTGTTGCGTAGTGGGGAGCCCTCCATATTAAATGCACTTGTCACTGCCGCCAGCACTTCAAGCCAGCCTATTGCGGGAGAATTTCTCAAAATGGCCCAGGAAATAAGATCAGGAGTGAATGAGGAAGATGCGGCAGAGAATTTTGGCCGGCGTCTTTCGGTCAGAGAAGGAAAGGTTCTGGGAATCGTTCTGGCCCGGTATATTCGACTTGGTGGTGGGGTGGATGCCCTTGCGCTGCTGGAAAAGGTTCAGGCAATGCTAAGGAACAGGGATATTGTAAGGGAAGCCGTAAAATCAGGCATGTCGGATATACTGGGTGATGCTACTATATCTATGTTCACAGCTCTGGGTTTTTTCGCAATAGGATACCTTTTTGCTCCGGATATTTACACAAATATTTTTACGGAACCTACTGGGAGGGCGGTTGTTTTCGGGGGTATAATACAGGCGGCTTTAGTACAAATATGGGTGCGCTGGAAGTGCCGAAAAACAGAGGAGGAGTTGATGTAATTGATATTCTCTGTTTTAATTTTTTGCTCCGCTGCCTCCTTATTCTTGGGGATTTATGCATTTTTCATCAGGAATCCACTTGAAGAAGCCTTTCAAAGCTCTGCCGGAGAGGCAGAGGAGGATAAAGGACTGGTGGACAATCTTACCGACCTGTTTGGTTCCTTTGTTTCGGCTTTTCCCCCCATGATTAAAAACCTGATCTCTATGCCGAACCTGAACGAGACTTTGAAGATAGCAGGATGGAGAATCGGCAGTGAAGAGTTTCTGGGAATCAGAGTAATGTCATCCGTAACCATGGCAATGCTGTTTGCAATTCCCTTTGGACATGCCTGGTGGTTGGGTGGGGGAATAGGGGCTTTCATAGGATACATTCTTCCGGTCAGCCTATTGGCGAAAAAGGTCAATACAATAGGGTTTAAACTTCAGCAGTCAACACCTTTATTTTTAGGCCTCTTTGTTGCTGGTATAAAAAGTGGCCAGTCAATAGAAGAAGCCATGGCCTGGGCGGCCAAAATAGATGACCATCTTTTTTCAGAAATACAAAGAGTCATAAAGGATATCAAGGGGGGAATGACACTTCAGGAGGCGCTGGGAAAACTTACGTCACGGGCGGAAATAATGGAAGCCGGAGAGCTGGCAGCTGCCTGTGAAAATATTAGCCTGGCTCATAAGCATGGTGCCGGGGGTATTTCTGTAACGCTTGAAAACGTTTTGAGGGACATGGAAGCCCGCCGGGAGTACATGATTTCAGGTAAGATAAAAAGATTGGAAAACATCGTTACGGTACCCCTGGTGTTGTCGGCCATGGTTGCAGCCATTACCTCTATTGCGGCACCATTTGTAATTATGATGTACGGAGGTGCAAGAAGTGTTTTCTAATGTAAGTGTTTTTTGGAAAGACGAAACCGGGTTTTCACAGGTTACCACTTTTGTTCTGGCTATATATTTTATGCTGTTAATCTGCGGTTTATCTATAGACATGACCAGGCTTAGACTGGTTCAGGGAAATCTCGTTGTGGCTTGCGATTCAGCATCACTATCAGGAGCCTTGACAGCTGAGCCGGTTAAAGATTCAATTCAAATTATTCCGATGTATGATAATAACGGCAACCTTATCGGACTACAGGAAATAGATGAATGGAAAGCAAAGATTACATCCCCGGAAGTGGCCGAAAATTCGGCCCTTTCTTCTTTTCTGGTGAATGCAACCGATTTGACGTCTATAAGGGGGGTATCCTTTGACACTTCTGGTGACTGGCGTTCTGAGGTTGTAGGGGATGATTCTTACAAGGTTTCGGCCCGGGCCAGGGTGAGGACTATTTTTGCCGGGGCTGTGGGGCTGCTTGTCGGGAATTCATCTTTTGTAAATATTCCTGTTTCTGCAACAGGTACAGCCCGTGCTGTTGTAAAAGAGCAGTGAAAGGAGGTGATTTCAATGTTTAGGTTTCTAAAAAGCTTGTGGAATGACGAGGACGGTGTTAAGGCTATCAGTGTCGAGACTGTAATGATGTGCGCCGGTCTTGCACTTCTTGCTTTCGGTCTCTTCGGTACTCCACAACTGTATTCAAAAATCCAGACAGCCTTTACCAACGCGTCGAACACTCTAACGGATGTGAATACGGGATTATAATGGATGAGGTTATGGTAGGAATGACGTTGGCGGCTGCCATGGCGGCAGTCGCCGCCAGAACTGACATAGAGACCGGGAAGATTTACAATGTACATACGATTGCAGGGTTGCTCTTCGGGTGTTTGTTGGGATACCTGCAGGGCAATTTTTTATATACCATATATTCGGCATTGGTTACCGGTTTAATTCCCTTCATTTTCTGGCTGGCTGGGAAAATCGGCGGGGGCGACTTTAAAATATCCCTGGCCCTGGGGGCGCTTGTGGGTGCCGAAGTAGGCGTTTTTGCGTTCCTTTTTGCCTGGATTATCGTTTTCTTTGTTTATCTGGTCAAGCATTATATCCAGGGATCGTCCCGTTGGTTTCTAGTTCAGAACATACTCGTTGCACTATCCTTTTTAAAGATATCTCAAAAAGACAGGAGGTCCGGAGAGGAAGTATGTTTTGGTCTGTACCTGTTTTTCGGCCTCTTCATTGCCGAAATAGTTAAAATGTGGTGAAGGGGTGACTTTAATGATTTTACAGTTTGTTCAAAAAATATGGAAGGATGAAAGGGGAGTAAGTAAGGTCACTATCTTCAGTATTACTTTTCCCTTTTTGATGCTTTGTATAATCTCCGGATTATACTTGGGCATTGTAGGTCACGCCAAGGGTGTTACTCTGCAGGCAGCCAGGGAAGCGAGCCGTACTGCTGCTGTTCACCATGATCTCTCTCTTGCAAAGCAAAAAGCCATCGACATGGTAAAATCTCAACTGTATTCGCCAACAGGTACCGGTGGCGAAGCCGGAGAACCCCACCAGCCTTTTGATCCGGATAGACCAAATCCAACGGTGCCGGATGTGCAAATAACGGAGGATTCTATGTTTGTCTATGCCAGTGTTTCATATCATGTCCGTTGTCCGGTGCCAGGCTTTCCACGGTTTTTAAACAAGAACGCTTCACCTTGGGATAAATGGGCTTCTGTGACCGCGCAAGCGGTATTCCAAAAGGAATACGAGCCTTGATGTCAGTGTAAATAAATAATTTTTAAAGACTGGAGGATTAATGCTTATATGAAAAACAAAGCAGCTGCAATCATTGTGCTCCTGGGAATTCTACCCGGAGTATTAATTGGAGTTGTTGGTCACTGGTATTTTGCAGACCACCTGCCGAAAGTAAGGATGATGGAGACCATAAGAGAGCAACAGAGTCGTTTAAATAAAATGGTGCGATCCGGAATCATTAAAGAAGTAAAAGCTAATGAAATTATAATGACTGTTGAACAAAGCGGTGATCCGGAGGTACAGCTGCAATCTGATTTATCCCTTACAGTAGATAATATGACTACCCTTCAGGAAGGGAATAATGTGTTAAGTAAACCTGGGCAATCTGAAGATTTGACACTGTACATTAAGGCCGGAATGCATGTGGATGTTCTTGCCCGGGACGGAAAAGCTATAGCAATACACTGGCTTGCCCCTGAGCAAGCACAGCCACAGACTATGCAGCCGTCAAAACAGGAACAGTGAATAAGGTGGGACTCCATTATAAGGGAGTATAGGGGGCACTTTACAATGCAAATCAAACAGTTACTTGAAAACATGCTTAACCTGGGTGGGTCGGATCTGCACGTTACGGCAGGTGCTTCACCCATGGTGCGTATCAACGGAAAACTAACATTCACAGACATGGATCGGTTGTCTTCGCAGGATATTAAAGACATGGTTACTTCTATTCTCCAACCGCATCAGAAGGAAATGCTTGAGGAAAATATGGAGTTAAGCTTTTCATATTCAATGCCGGGGCTGGCTCGTTTCCGGGTTAATATTATACACCAACGAGGGTCTATGGCGGCAAATTTCCGGGTTGTGGCTACAAAGGTACCCAGTCTGGATGACCTGAAACTCCCTGCAGCGGTGAAGGATTTATGCAGGCATTCCCGTGGACTGGTGCTTGTTACTGGTCCCGCTGGCAGTGGAAAATCTACTACTTTAGCAGGCATGTTGGGGTTAATTAATAAGGAACGGAGCCTAAATATTGTTACGATCGAAAATCCGATTGAGTTTCTACACAGCCATTATAAGTCGATAATAAACCAGCGGGAGGTGGGCAGTGATACTCGTTCTCTTACAGATGCATTAAGAAGTATGTTGCTTCATGACCCGGACGTAATACTAATCGGGGAGATAAGGAGTGCAGAAACAGCTTCTGCGGCACTTAATGCAGTTGAGACAGGACGTCTTGTTTTTTCTACACTTCACAGTAGGACAACTATTTCGGGAATTCAATGTATTCTCAGCATGTATCCTAATCAATTGCGGGAAAATGTGAGGAAACAGTTGGCGGATTCATTACTGGGAATAGTTTCACAGCAGTTAATTCCGCGCTTTGACGGCAAGGGGAAGGTGGTTGCGGTGGAACTATTATTGTGTACCCCCGAGGTAAAGAACTTGATTAAGGATGGTAAAGAGCAGCAGCTTTACAATATAATGCAATCCAGCAGCGACATTGGAATGTCTACCTTTGACCAAGCCTTGGTAGAGCTTTGCACCCAAAAAATTATCAGTTCAGCTATGGCCAAGGAATGGTGTTCCAATTGTGCTGAGTTGGAACAATTATTACGTACCTCTCTTGACATTTAATGGTATTAACGGTATAATAAGTTTAGTAAGAATAGTAAGTGAGGTAAGTTTATGTATACTGTTATTGTATCATCGAGAGGTCAGATTGTCATTCCTGTTGAGGCCAGAAAAGAGCTTGGCATAAAAGAAGGTGATATACTCCATGTCCATGTTGAAGATGGCGGCAGAATTGTAATGAAGATGATCCGCAAAAATAAGAAGCAGAAGGGAATTGTTGACCAGACAGCAGGTTTGCTTTCGGAAATGGAAGTTTGCGGAAAAGACTATGTGGAGGGTATCCGCAGTGGTTCCGACAGGAGGTTGGATGATATTGAAGGTAGTTATTGATACCAACATAATAATTGATCACCTACGGAATGTACCTAAAGCCACCCAACAGATAAAAGAAATTGAGAATGGCAATTTTGAAGGAATAATATCTACTATTACTGTTATGGAACTTCTGGCTGCCCCCAGACTAAACCAGCAGCGGATTGAAGCCATTAAAATATTACTTGGAATATTCGACCATGTGCCTGTAGACGGTCAATTAGCTGCTATTGCCGGAAATCTTTTATCCAAATACCGTGCTTCACACGGACTTAACCCGATGGATGCGATTATTGCTGCGACAGCTTTAATTGGTGATGCAGTGTTATTTACTTTAAACACCAAGCATTTCAGGTATATTGAAGGACTGGTTTCTATTAATCCTTATATGGCTGAGGAAGGATAATTAGTTTTCTGTCATACATTGTCACCCTGGTTGATAGATCGGATCGAGCTTTTTTTAAATCTTCTTGATCGAAAAAAGCATTACCCCTATGTATTAAGACTCTCGCATTGCTCCAGCCGTGATGAAATAAAACAGGTGATTTTTGGAGCTGCATATGGGAACGTGTGGTTTTAGAGTTTTCATTAAGGTGAGGTTATTCAAGGTCAACTGGAAAATTTATGGTGAATAAGTGGAAATTTGTAGTAAAATAAGATATGGGAATACATAACTAACATAATGGGCCTCACTTACCGGAGGATCGAAGGGGGGTGAGGCGGTTTGAAAACGTCTGATGTACTGCAACTCGTAATCGCCTTACTTCTTGGTTTAACCCTTGTAGTGTCGATTATAGGCCTTGTGGTAAAATAGCAATAACCGGGTTGTTGCAACCAACCCGGTTATTCTAAAACCTCTTGGTAAGTATGAGGCACCCAAGCCATTTTGTTAGTGTATTCCCTTATATTATCCATAAACATGAATGTAATGTCAAGTTTCTCAAGGGGGTTAATCTATGTCTCTCCGCCCGGTGGGCCGGGGAGACTTAAAGGCTTTACGTCTTTAAAAATGTATTAGTTCGTTAATTAATATGTTTATTTTTGATAATTTTGGGAGTACCGGGTTTAAGAGCGGGCCTCACCTGCCGGGGTGGAAACATCCAGAAAGGGGGTGAGGCGGAAATGATACAAGTATCCGACGCAATACAAATCGTAATAGCCGTAGTTCTCTTGCTCACCCTGGTTGTAAATATCACTAACCGTCGCCAGTAATTGAAAACCCTTGAAACTGTTCCAGCAGTTTCAAGGGCCTAAGATGAAAACCTCGGTATGGTGAGGCACCCAGCCGCAATTAAATTCCGGTATTCCCTTAAATAATATATCCTTTGTAAATAGCTGTCAATACATGGGTAAGGAGTTGGTTTAGCTTAAAAGGAGGTAGTTAATATGTCCAAAAGATTTGTTATGTTCTTTTTCTTTATACTGGTCTTAGCCATGGTAACAGTAAATATTATTCCGGCCCACGCAGAAATGATACCCTCTGTTGGTGGCGGGAGCCCGGGAACCTACCGAAATGGTGAATTGATTGTCAAAAGTGCAATGACGGTTACGATACCCGGGACAGATAAAACAACATTTTACACTGACAGAAATGATGTGGTGTTTTGGGTTGGCAAGACAACATATCTGATAAACGGCAACATAAGGACTCTCGACGCCGCCCCCTATGTAGAGAATGACAGAACTTTCGTGCCGGTGAGGTACCTGGCCGAGGCCCTGGATATGGATGCGGCTTGGGATGAAAAAAGCCAGACGGTAACTCTTACAACCCAAAAGAAGATAATTGAGTCTGCCGAGGTGCCTTTAAAGGATTTAGAGAGAGTGACAAATCTTAATCCTAATTGGGATATGAAGGCTCAGAAGGTTGAAATACCGCTGCCCCAAAAAGAGATAAAGCTGGTTATAGGGCAAAAAGCTATGACCGTCAATGGTCAGCAGGTACAGATGGATGTGGCCCCTGTGATCAGAAACGGGAGGACAATGCTGCCGGCGAGATGGGTTGCCGAGAACGCAGGGGATTACGGGGTTGACTGGATGGACGGGCTTCAAATGGTGCAGGTCTGGCCTTTGGTGAAGGTTGATGGTAAGTGGCGGGTTCCGCCGGAGAATTTGCGCCCGGCGATCCTCCGAATAAGATTTTTTTATGACAGTGAAAGAGTTGAAGTTGATACTGCTGCCGGACAGCATGTTTTGGAAAACGGAATAAGTATGCCTTATAGTGTATATGTCAATGGTAAATATCAACGCAATGGTAAAGGCGCAACTAGTCTCCCTGTTGAACAGGTTCTCCGCTATACGGGGTTTCCAGTAAAATATAACGTGGATTATAGCAATGGCGGGGATGTGATGACCCTGTACGGAACAGGGTGGTTTGGGCCCATGAAGGTGCAGATGGCAATAGGAGATGATAAGCAGTACCGTGCTGGAATATGGAGCGATCCTTTCAATATATATTTTGGATCGAACCAGGGTATTGAAAAGCCATTCAGGGGGCCGAATGGGGAGTTTATGGAAATAGGAGCAATGTTAGGATATAAAGACCATGTTTTTAATAAGGGCAGTTATCGGCCAATCAATAATGGAAAAATTATAATAGGTACAGAACTCCACTTTGACTCAAGCTCACTCTAACATGATAAAACCCAAAGCTATATTTTTTTAGAAAGGAACGCTTTATACAGGCGTTCTTTTTGATTAAAGGAGCGAATCTAATTTGAAGAAAAAAATCATTTTCAGCATTCTGGTAGTAATGGTCTTTGCAGTGGCTGGCCTGGCATATGCAATGTATGAAGAATCACCTTATGACGGGCGAACATATAATCTCCTTACTTACAATGTCTTTTACATAAACGATGGAACCTGTGATCGCAAAGTCGGGGAGCTGTATTGCCCGACTTTTGGCATTATAGGGGCTGACGGTAAGGTAGTATCGGACACCGGCTATGCTGCCGTTGATGCAAGCCAGTTAACCGAACAGCTTAAAAGGGACTTCTTCGGCCTTGTCGATTGGCCTAAAAAACAGACAGGTCTTACCACTTATTACCTTATATCAGGTCAGGATTGGGGACAGAAGGTAAACTATTTGACGCAAGGTGCTTATATAAAGACACTTCCCTACGTTAGGACTACTGGCGATAGTTATACAAACGGCAGGGCGTACCATGACTTAAGAGCAAGTTACAATAACCCAATCCGTGTATATGAGGCTAATCTATATGACATAAATGATCCATCGGATATTGTATCTGATGGTCAGTATTTTTATTATGTCATGGGTACTGTTGACGGTGCATTAAGGGGCTGGAAGGGATTAGAAACATTACCCAAAGGAACCGGCCCTGCCGTCCAATCAATCGTTGACGGATATGGTGCGTCCGGTAACAAGGGCGGTTATGGTGACATACGTATACAGTTTACTAAAAACCTCACCATATGGAGTCCAACATTAAGGAATCAATACGGGAGCGACTTGCTGTATAGTGTGATGTATGCCAGGCCCCAAATGCCCTATGTGCCGGATCATGCAAAAACCACTCTGAGGGCCTATCTACAGCATGTTAGTGGTGGCACTCCGCAATTAGTGAAGCAAGTTGTACTGAGCTCAAGCTTAAATAACTACGAGATCGGCGCACTCAACAAAGATCAGATAATGAATACCTGGAATGTCAGTATACCCACTCCAAACACAAAAAGTACGGTAATCTTTACTATAAATAAAAGATATGAGGGCGGCAGGTGGATTGATGAGGACCTTTACCTGAAATCATGGGCCGGGGGTACTTTGCAAAATAGTATAGTTTTTGCCGGGCCTCAGCGGGAAACAACCTATGACGACAATATATGTACCGCACTCATTGATCCGGCTAATTTAGCCGTACAGCCCGGTAACGCCCGGCTTGTTGTAGAACCGTCTATAAAATCAGTTGAGGTCGGCAAAAGCACCAGCTATACAGCCACAGTATTATATAGTAACGGGACAAGCCTTAATGTCACTTCCACGTCTGCCTGGTCAACTGCCGACACAACCATTGCCACAGCAGCCAGCGGAGGGTCGGTTACTGGTGTGACCCAGGGCAGTACCCAGGTAATAGCGAAATATAACGACCCTAATTTTGGACTACTACAGGGCAACGCTACGATAAACGTCTTTACGACATCGACAACTACTAATATAACGGAAGTTAATAACTTAAACCAAGAGGGTACGGTTTCGTATTATCCCCTAAAGCAAGTTCAGGTAGATATATTTAGAGAGGAACAAGTTCTAGTTCCTGAATATGACCAGATTACAATAAATGCACAGCCTCCCCCGAAGATAAAAGTGTATATAGCTGAATAATCTAGTGTTGTGCTCCCGAACTGTCCGGGGGTTTTTTACGTCAAAAGCAGAGAGGAGGATTTAGAATGAAAAAAATTGCTCTGGTTATAGCATTGTTGTTTGTACTGCCAGCCATAGCTTTTGCCTCGCAGTATCAGTGGCTATACCTAAAAAATATCAACGTGGGGGGGCATAGAGAAGACAGGGAGGTATATGGTTACTGGCAGACAGTTGGTAACCTGAATATATTCATGGAAGTCGATCCCAATACCAATCAGCCCATAAAGGGTTATATTGATAAGAACCATTACGAAACTCAAAACGTATACGATCACACAGAAACCAAAACTGTACAGGACACCAGCGGCCCTCCCCGGGTTCTAAAACCTGTTCGTGTTGACGGAGTAGCGCGTTATTGGGGTGGAAATGGGACTATTATGTTGCCGCTTCAGATATTTTCCGGAACGCAGGTAACAACAGACTCTAACGGAAATGTAATCAGCACTACACCAGTAATAAATATCAGTGATCCAAAAGAGATGATAAATCCATATAGCACTCTTAGGAATAATTGGAAATGGATTACTCTAACATTTTTCAATCCAAATTCTTGGCCTGTTAACGCCAATATATCAGTTACCCAAGGAGTTGTTGATGGATATTCAGGGAATGTGTATTTTGAGGCTAATGAAACAAAGGAATTGTTATTAAACATGACCGGCACTTCAGCTACCACTCTTAATGCTAATACAGGTGTTGTGAATAATTACGATCCTCTCGCTCCGGATATGTATAAAGGTCTTCCCGGTACGTCTAACGCTAAAATGATAGATGTCCATAATGGTGTTGTGGTAAGTGGTGCGGCAAGCAAAAGAAATAGCGTGTTCGCGGGACAAGATGACCGTTGCTTTGTGTATACTCTTTCTCCTTGTTTTAAGGAGGTACCAAATTGGCAAGCAACAAGTCCTGATGCTAGATGGGGGAGAATGGTTACTACTACTGTTCCGGCTTGGGCTTGGAACTTTAGTCAGTGGAGCCCACCAACTTATTTATCTGTAGAGTCTCAAAAATTAACTTATTCAAATTCGGTATATCATGAAGAAGGATGGTATACAGAACACACCAGAACTTATGAAGTTAAATATAGGTTTTCTAACCCCCTGAATGTACCAGTAAGTTTTAACATAGACCAAATTCATAGTAGATTCTGGTGTAGTACATACGGTAGTGCTGTTGTGAATACTCATAGCGTTTCGGCAGTAGGTACTGCGCCAGCAGGAGGCACATCGGATATATTTACAACTACATTTACGATTATTGGATCAACACAAGGAGGTAGACCATTTAATCTGACTGATTTAAGTCTTTGGATAGCCTCTAACCAAGTTGATCTGAAAGGGAATTGTGTAGCCATACCAATGGGATATATATATTGCTGGGATGGGGGGCATACAAACGGTCCAGCATTGGATTTTAAAAGGTATAACTGGTCTAATAACTATAGCCCTGGATTAGACAGTGCCTATATAGGTTATGGTAATACCATTATGACCTCTGAAGAACTACTGGACATGGTTAATAATGCACAAAATTCTGGTGGCACAAATGGAGGCTATAGTGAAAAGGTTGGTTATGTGCCTGCGGTGTCAGGGTATGGTCTGTCTGACAGTGTGCAAAGCTTTTTAAACACGGGTAATGGAAAAGTCACTGCTCATTATAACTGGGCGGCCAGAAACTTAAGAAATTAACGCAAAATTAATAGGTAATAAAGAAAGAGATCAGTTTCAAGTGATCTCTTTCTTTTTGAGAGATGTAAGTTTAATTATGAAGGAGTGAATTAATGGATAAATTCTTATCAGTAAATAGTATTAATGAGTTAAAAATATTTTCCATGGAACATATCTTGGCGTTAGCGATAATTATTATAGTATGCATTTTAATATTTATTTGTAGACAAAGACTTAAGAAAGAAAAGGAAAATAAAACATTTCGTTATATTTGGGTCTGTTTTAGCATATTACCTTTAGTATCTTTCCAAGCTTGGACTATTGGGGTGAGTACATGGTCTTTAAATTACTCATTGCCTCTGCAGCTTTGTGACATGGCGTTAATTCTATCTGCCGTCATGATGATAAACAAAAATAACAATGTATTTGAAGTAGTATATATCTGGGGTATGGGAGGAGCTTTCCAGGCGCTCTTGACCCCCGACTTGTTTTATTCGTTTCCGCATTTTATGTTTTTCAAGTTTTTTATAGCTCACGGAATAGTAATTGTGGTGATATCTTTTATGGTTTTCGTAGAAGGGTGCCGCCCCCAGCCAGGTGCGCTGAAGCGTGTTTTTATGTTTACCAATGCCTATGCCCTGGCCATAGCTGCTTTTAATATATTCACAAGAAGCAATTACCTGTTTTTATGCCAAAAGCCCAATATGCCATCAATATTTGACCTTATGGGTCCCTGGCCCTGGTATTTGCTGTCCTTGGAGGTTGTTCTAATCGCGTCGTTTTTCTTGTATAATTTGCCATTTTACGTCTACAGTAGATTATTATTATCAGGTGAGGCGGTCATGAATACCACACCTGAAGTCGGGAGCAACCGCCCTTAGTACCTCAAACCGACAGACAAGTCAAATAAAGAGAAAGGAGTGATAAATGGGTGGCCATACATGCTTTTGAGTTGCTTCACAATATTTCTGCAGTAAAAGACAATTACCTTGCCAACCACCAGAAAAATGTAAGCCGCATAAGTGTTTTGACGGCAGAGTATATAGGCCTTAACAATGAGCTTAAAAATATTGTTCAAACATCGGCTCTTTTCCATGATATAGGGAAAATAAACATTCCCAACAGTATTTTGTTTAAGCCCACAGACTTGACAGATAGAGAATGGGTAATTATGAAGCAGCACCCGATAACGGGTGCTGAAATATTTCATTTGGAAAAGCACAAAGATAATCCGGATTTTAGTTCTGTTGTCAGGGTAATTTTGCACCACCATGAAAGGTGGGACGGAGAAGGCTACCCCTATGGTCTGAAGGGAGAGAACATACCTCTGGGTTCCAGGATAATTGCCATAACGGACGCATTTGACGCAATGACAACCGATAGGCCATATAGAAAGAGGATGTCCACAGAAGAAGCCTGTCAGGAAATCTTAAAATGTGCGGCAAAACAATTTGACCCATATTTAGTAGAAAGGTTCATTGAAATAATCAGAGATTTATATTAAAAAGTGAAACAACCCGGAGTGTAAAAACTGCCGGGTTTATTAATTAAAGGGGGTTTTTTATGACTTACCAAACACATTTTGCCGGTGGTCTGGCAGCAGGAGCATTTTTAATGCTTTACACCCATTCACCTACTTCAGAGGTATTGCCTGTCCTGTTAGTAGCCGGCCTGGCCAGTTTATTGCCGGACATTGATCATGGCGGGTCTTTGCCAAACAAACTCATGGGTATCGGGGGTAAGGTGATATCAACGGTTATCGCACACAGATCAGCAACGCATAGCTTATTGGCTGCGGCCGGATTAGTCTTGGGTCTGCTCGCGTTTAATGTTTCCGGAGTTTATGTTTGGGCTGCAGCTGCCGGGCTATTGTCACATTTAATTCTTGATAGTCTAAATCCCCAGGGAGTACCGTGGATTTGGCCAGTTAAGATCAAGGTTAGCATTCCACTGGTAACTACTGGCCACCTGGTTGAAAGATACCTTATAATGCCTGCCTGCTACATGATAGCAGTTTTTTTTATAGCCAGATATTTCGGGATATCTTGATATTGATTGAAGGAGGAAATTTATTATGAAGAAGTCCATTATAATCGCCATGCTTATAATTCTCTCATTATCCATAGTTTTGCCGGCATTTGCAGATGGAGAAGGAATACCTGTAGACATTCTTAAACAGGGAGGTTTGAATGATGCCTCTTTTGGGGGTGGAAAAGCAGTCAGTCCCTTTATAAAAATCATCAATTTTATAACAGGGGTAGTTGCTGCAGTTCTAATGGGTTATGCGGTTTATCATCTTGGGTGGAAAACGAAAGATTTGATATCCGGAAAAAGGCATTGGAAGGCCATGTTAGAGGATTTTGGAGCCATAGGTATATCAATTGTTGTGCTTTCTATAAGCATAACCGGTAATTGGTACGAACTGATAAATTGGTTCAAGATAAACGTTATTAACGGTTTTACCGGAGCGTTTAAATAATCTTTTAGAATTTGGGAGGAATGAAGTGGTGAGGAAAACTCTTCTTATAATAACATTAGCGGCGCTGTTTTTCAGCGCCTCTTCTTTTTATGGACAATGCATAATTTCCGGACCTCAACTTGTTTATGCCGATGTAGGTAGTAGTTTAAACAGTGATTGCCCCCCGGGGGGATGGGATTTCCATGATCCTGTGGATAGCCCACAAGGTGGAGGTGGAGGTGGTGACGGTGGAGGAGGTGGTGGTGGTGGCGATAGTGGTATGCTTGCCTCAATAAAAGAATGGTTTCAGAAGGCTACTGAAAGTATGGCAGAAGTAGCGAAAGGCATAGCCGAACTCCCGACAAAAATTGCAAATGCTTTATTTGATGCGGCTTTGAACCTTTGGGGAGTGATGATAGACAGTTTTCTTAATACCTTCTGTGGAATTCTTGGTACTGCTTTTACCCATACAGTATACCCAGGCTCCATTGACTGGGTAAATAAAGGTAATGTGATGCTATGGGTAATTTGTTTAGTAATAGCAATCCTTTTTTTAACAATAAATATTAAGCATGTTCTTAGTGGAAAGAAACACTTTAAGCCGGTATTGGCTACTTTTTTTATTGGGGTTGTTTTCTCCGTTTTTTCAGTACAAATAGTTAATGTTATAGTCTGGGTAGCTAACACTGCCTCATCAAGCTTAGCCCAAGGAGCGTTGGATACATATACAGAAGGTACTATGAACTTGGACCTTGCTAAAGTTACAGCCCAGCAGGTTATATCAATACCCTTTCAAGACCCTTCCAGTTTTGGCACCCAGGTTTCTTTTCATTCACTGTTTTTAGATCCGGTTATAGGGATGGATTCCCAGGCCAATGGTGGTTTTATAGCCTTGCTTTTAGCTGCTGCCGAGTGGATTGTAACAACATTTTTTGTGGCTGCTCGTATAATCATAATATGCTCGGGCACTATTTTAGCCCCCGTATATATAAACATGACAGTATGGTTTACACGTATTGAACCTGCGGTTGGTTGGGTGGCTTTAATGTTTAGGACTGTTTTTTTGCAAGTAATATGGTCTTTTGGGTGGACTTCAATGGTGTTTATACAGACGCAATATAGTGCGAAAAACTTATCAAGTCTACTGGGGGCATCCGCTACAGCGATAAATATAGCTGTTTTGGCGGTCCTTATATTTGTTACCTATAGGTTCTGGTTCAAGCCAACAGCTGCACAGATAGCTAAGCCTGTTACTCTTGCCGGGGGTGTTGTAATAGAGAAACTAGGCAATGTAGGAGAAAAAATAGGCAGAGTGATTGAGTTTGTGGGCATGGCTACACTTCAACCCGAAATTGTAGCAGCTGGTGCAGCTGTTAGTGGTGTGGGTAAAGGTGTATCTGACAGGAGCCGGGGTATGCATGGAGGTGGTACGATCGGTGACAGCTTTGATTTGTCAAAAGAAGCTCCTACAGAACCGGGGCGCCAAATAAGTGACAGTTTTATCCGGCAAATTGAACAAAGATATGAAAAGCACCAAGCCGGGCGAAAGGCCGAAGACAAGAATATGAGTAAAAAATACTGGACATGGAACGGCAAATACGTAATACGGGATTCGGCAACAGGTCTTCCACGGGAAATCCCTGCCCCGCCGGAAGGTGGACAATACCAGGGAGAGTGGCAAAGTTAACTTTATCTTTTTTAAAAAGGAACGGTGACTTGAATGCGTGTTGATTTCCCCGCGGATGTCCGGGAGGATATCCATGTTATGGGGCTGCAGCTATGGGACCTGATAGTTTACTTTCTTCCTTCGTGCGTGTTGGGAATAGTTTTCTTTCTTTTGCCTTTTCCGATGGGTTTACGGTTTTTATTTCTTTTTGCTATACCTACCGGGACATTTTTGTGGCTATTCCTCGAAATACCTTCTATCCTTCGCCGGAGGAGGGGTTATAAAAAGGAGCCTGAAATACGTACATCAGCGGAAAATACCCGCAACATCCAGGAAATCGTTACTGTTCGGGAGGTTGACGGCCCCTTTGTGATTACCGACGACGGGCATGTGCAAATATTTTTATCAGCCACACCCGGACCATGGATAACTAAACCTGAATCGGAACAAGAACTGGCTGGGCTTGTTTGGGTACAGATTAACGTTAGGGCGATATCCCAGGGGTGTTATATAGACACATGGGTAATAAATGATGTGGAAGTGTTGCGTTCAGAGATGGAAAGGCAGGAAAAAGAACAGGCCCAACTACCGGAAAAATTAAAAGAGATTGGACGAAAAAGACGGGAATATTGGACCCATCTTGAGAATACGGGATTTTCCCGTTCACCTTTACATTATATTCGTATTTCCACCGATCCATTTGAGCTTAGATTTGATACAAAACCTAAAAGCAAGGGTGAGCGTTTTGAAAAAGCAAAACAGATACTAACCGAAGTGACAAGGGATGTATGCCAAAAGCTTCAATCAACCGGTGTTCAGACTGTTATTATTTCTGGGGAAATTCTGCGAGATGTGGCTGCCCGCCAGTTAATGCCGCAAGTTTACCGAGAAGGTTCAACAACATATGGAGATGATTGGGTTAAATCCGGCCATGGTGGGGGTATGCCTGTCCCCGAAAGAGTACCTGTTAGGGAAAAACAGCCACTTAGGTTTTTACCTTTTATATATAGAACTACACGGCCACTTCGTAATCTCTGGCCTGGAAGTTATGACTCAATTTACATTGTGCCGGTGTTGCTCAATGAAAAAGAAGACACTCCGGGGCTGGAATTGATTATTAACGAACTGTATGCGGGCTTTGAAATGGTATATACGGCCCCTATGGTTTACCACCCGGGTGACAGTGTTTTGGACGAGGATGTTGAAAGAGCCCTTACCAGCCGATATGTTTTTTTTGTTGTACCTAACTCTGATAAATGGCAAAAAGATGACCTGTCGGAACTTGCAAAACTAATTAACTCTACGGCAAAGCTTTATGGCTGCAAAGTGGATATTTCATTGAAACGAGGCCATACATTGCTGCCATTAACAGCCTGAGAGGAGGTAATTATTTTGAATTCAGGGTATAGTTATGGTTCGTATATGGCGGCAGTTGCTGACTCAATAAAAAAACACCCCCAACACACAATTGTAGGAGACAAAGTATATACCAGGGTACTATTGATTGTCGATTGGCCAAAAGATCCTGTTGAGCCAGGCTTTTTAGAAGCACTTCACAATATGAAATTTCCAGGATTGCCCCCTAATGTTGTGGTCGAGGTTCACGGCTGTTATAGGAAGGCGATCATGGAGTGGGGCTTAAAAACAAATTGGAAATATAACCGGTTATACCAGAAGATAAAAAGTGAACAGACACCTGACCCTACTGAAGTAAACGCCCTGGAGGCAATGGAAAAGTTAAAAAGCGCTAATTTATACGGTGGAGCTGACATTATTGACATTTGGAAATACGTGATTGTCCGGTCTATAGGTGATCCTGGATCTCTTGATACTGTCTGCCGCCGTATTACCAGTAACTTAAAGGATGTTGGTATAAAGGTTTCCCTGTTAACTCACGAACAGCAAGAGGCTTTCAGGGAAGTATTCGTCCTGGGCAGGGCAAACGAAAAATATAAAAAGTCACATCCGGGACGAATTGTGCAAGCATCCGCATTAGCGGCTTTGTACCCATTCCTTGCCGGGTCAATTAGTGATGGCCAGGGTGCATATGTCGGACATAGTGTTAGCACCCGATCTGCAAACCATTTGAATTTGAAAATTGGTGAGGAAAATAAAAATATTGTTGTGGTAGGTGCCGGTGGAGAAGGGAAGTCAACATTCCAAAAGGCCTTCATTGAGAGCTTAAGGTTAGAAGGTTTTTTGGTAATTGTCTTTGATATGAATGGAGAGTATAAAGAAAAATGCGAAAAGACCGGCGGCCTATATATTGACCACACTTTAGGGACAGGGAAATATATTGACCCTTTGACTATCCCGGATAAAATAGGAATTCCGGAAGAAGATAATACCCGATTGTTATCCGTTTCAGACACTTTACTGACCACTGTTTCAATCCTTGCTAACGGGATAATTCCAGAAGAGCGTAATGCTGCAGACAGGGCTCTTATGCAGTTATATAAAAAGTATAAAATTGATTTAAGGAAGCCTGAGACTTGGGAGTTTGAAGAACAACCATTTAACATCAAGGATTGGTGGAACTGTTTAGCCGAGGATGCAAAGAAAGGAGCACAAGGTGCTGTATCCCTTTCCGAAAAACTTGATATCTATTTTACCGGCTCAAAGCAACAATTATTTGAGTACAGCGAGAAAATTACCATTCCTCCCGGTTGCAACTTAGTGGTGTTTCAAGTGGGAACAAGTATTGAAGGCGTGGATGGTCAGGTAGGCGCAGCAAAAATGTCTATGACAATGAGCTTTGTGCGTGATGTTTTAAGAAAAGAAAAGCGCTTGGGAAAAAGATACACTGCCGTATTCTTTGATGAGGCCCAAAGGATTCTTCTGGATCCGGAAATGTCTATTTATATCAACCAGTTCGCAACAATGATCAGGCATATGAACGGACTTATTGTTGTAGCAACAAACAAACCACACGTCTTCTGGGTGAACAAAACCGGCGGTGAGGGTGGAACCGGAATATGGGCCAATTCAAAGTACAAGGTGTTCTTCTGGCTTGAGAATTCAGAAATCAAAGCAGTGGAGAAGAACGCTGAAATACCAAAAGAAATAATCGATATGCTTAAAACTATGTATCAAACAAAACAATTCTTAATCCGCACTGAAAAAGGTTGGGATAAATGTAAAGTCTATCTTCCCCCTGAAGAGCTTGCATTATATAAAACAAGGGGGTTAAAAACAGATGTCTGAGATAGTGGTCGAACAGAAGAAGAGTCATGGCAAAGGACTGGTACTGATAACAGTCTTTTTTTTATTGTGTGTATCCAGTCCGCTGCTGATGTTAGGGACGTTTATGCCGGCCTTGTTTGCTCCCGGCGTATTGCCTGCCCCTGGTGGGGGAGGTCCTGGGGGCCTCCCGGAAGGTCCTGTTCCACTCTTTGTACCGGCAGAAATCCAGTATCAGTCTCGATCGTCTGCATATCCTTTCCTTATAGCCTGGCTAAATAGTCGTAACAGTGCTTTGGCTGATAGCGAGCACCTGGCTGCTATTGAGGCAGCTGGTCAAAAGTGGAATGTGGACCCCCTATTGCTTCTTGCGATTACCGGACAGGAACAATCTTTTGTTCCTAAAAGAGGCAACTGGCGGGCTGTTGAAAAAAATCCGTGGAATGTTTTTGGTTCCTGGGAGTATTGGTCCGGTGGCTTTAGTTTGTCGGCGCAATGGGCTGCCGCAACGGTGGCAAGATTGTCCCGGGGATGTCCGGAGGGAACAAGTGTAATCCAGTGGGTTAATGGATTTGATAGCTCTGGAAGAAGATCCAACCCCGGATGGGGTTATGCGGGACATGCCGAGTGGTGGCGTGGAGTTTCGTATTTTTATAATCAACTAAAACAGGTAGCGGAGGGAGGATAATAGACCATGCCGGAAAAAACAGCAGTTACCATTGGTTTGCTTATTCTAATTATCTATGCAACACAAAGGTTCATACATAGAAAAGTTCTTAGAATGGTAGTGACCGGCTTTATAATTTTTGGCATTATTGGTGCCGTAACTCATCCAGGAGACGTAATTGGATGGTTGACAAGAACTGCCCACCGCTTCTGGCCAATTATAATGTCCGGGACGGAACGTGGTACAGACGGATTTTTTAGTTTTCTTCATGGAATTTCCGGGGCGGTGAAAAAATGACAAAAAACAGTCGTTCTTCGGCAATCGATTCTTCACAAAGAAAATTGAATAAAACGGATGAATTAACGTCTAAAGAAATTCTTCAAAATGGGTTGATTATGTCGGCAATAATTGGGGTCTTTTGCGGAGCCTGGCTTTTTGATAAAAACATTCAACAGTTCTTTAACTACTTACCTCGTGAGTGGGTTTTGGCCGGTTTTAAATATGGATTAGGAATCCCCACTATTTACGTTATTGGTTGGATTTTGATTCGTAAACATCGGCTTATATGGCTTGGGATAATTGACAGGATCCAAAAAGAATCTCCTAAGAGTAGTTCCTCAAATGTAACAGAGGGGATACTTAGGCTATTGCCTGCCCCGCCAAAAACAGAGTGCGACCGGAGTGGCCAGGGCTATGGGCGGCAGATCCCTGCAGCTCTTGAACATGTCGGGCTGACTCATCCAGGCCAGAGGGTTGTTGTAAAAGAGGTGGTGGATGGGCCGGCTGCAGCAAGGATAGTGATCTCCTTGCCAAGCGGCCTGAGGCTTTCAAGGATTGAAAATGCAACCAGGGATATTCAGGCCGCTATTGGTGCTCCCAGTCTTCAGATACAGGCAGGGCCGTCAGCAAACACTGCTGCAATAATTGTAACTCATCGGAAGAAGAATCCGGTTGTTTTAATACAAGTACTGGTCACGGAGCAATTCAAAAGGCTGCTACGTTCGGGCGGCCTTCCTGTGCCTGTAGGGGTAAATGAAGTTGGTGAACCGGTGCTAACGGATTTGACCCGCATTGCCCATCTTTTAGTGGCTGGAGCTACTGGGGCAGGGAAGTCCTGGTGGATAAACGCAGTTTTAATAACCTGGATTATGTTTTTAGGCCCAGACAGGTTAAGACTTCTTTTAATTGACCCAAAACGTGTCGAACTGAGCCAGTACAGTGATTTCCCGCACGTTGTCAAAGTAGTACAGGAACCGAAGGAAGCTGTTTTTTATTTGAAAAAGTTGGTTTCTGAAATGGATTACAGATATACACTGTTTACAGCAGCCGGTGTAAGAAATATTTCCGGGTACCGCAAAAAAACAGGTAAGAACTTGCCTTATATAGCTTGTGTCATAGATGAGTTGGCTGATTTAATGATTGTAGCCGGAAAGCAAAATGTTGAGCCGTTGATACAACGTCTTGCCCAGCTGGCTCGTGCATGTGGAATTCATATGATTGTGGCAACTCAGAGGCCTTCGGTGGATGTAATTACTGGAGTTGTTAAGGCTAACTTGCCAAGCAGGATTTGTTTCAGGCTTGCCAAAAGCCACGACTATATGACAATACTGGATGATGATCCAAGGGTAACACTTACCGGTAAGGGTGACGGGCTTGCCGCCATTGAAGGTGAATTTGGTCTTATACGCTTTCAGTCGCCGGGTGTTGGAGTATCTGATGAACAATTTGACACCACCATTGAAAAACTTAAAAAATACTGGAAGGATCAAAAGGTCCAGCCAGCTGAATTGCCTGGTTTTATGGGGACTACAACGACAAGCCAGGATACTGAAGATTATATAGATGACGATATGGATATAAATCTTGATCCCGACATAGCTATTGAGCCCACAGAAGAAGCACCCAACGGAAACAATCTTGAAGAGAGATTAAAACGCTATATTCAACAACTTGTTGTTGATGTGATGGAGGAAGAGGATGGTGATGTTTTTCTTCCGCCAATAGCGACAATTGCCAGGGAATTGGGAGTAAGAAGATCGAAACTGGATGTTTTGCTTCCTTCACTTGAGGCTGATGGTTGGATAAGCCCTGTAGAACGCATTGGAAAAGCAAACCGTAGAAGGATTCTAATAGAAGCAGAGAGATTATAAAAGAATTTTTGTTTTAAAAATTTTATTGTCAAGATCTCCTGGCATGAGAGGTCCATTTTGAGCAGTCCCGGCTCTAAGGTCCGAGTGTTTTTTATATTAGAAAAATACAGCCGGACAGGTCACGGGACCTCCCACTCGGGACCGTCCAAATAATTATTCAAGAAAAGGTTTACGTGCGTAAACTTTTTCATTTTTATAGGCGGTGTGAAAGGGGTTAATTAGTAGTATATGAAAACATTAATTATTGCCGAAAAGCCATCTGTTGCCAGGGAAATTGCTCATGTCCTCGGTACATTCGGAAAGAAAGACGGATACCTTGAAAACGGCAATTATGTTGTTTCATGGGCTTTTGGCCATATAGTTACTCTGGCGGAACCCCACGCATATCAACCTGAATTTGAGAAATGGAGTTTTAATACTCTCCCTATAATTCCCAGTTCTTTTAAGCTCTCCATAACAGAAAAAAAACAGTTTTCCATTCTAAAGAAGCTTTTAAAAAGAGATGATATATCAACAGTGGTAAACGCCTGTGATGCTGGTCGAGAGGGGGAGCTTATTTTTCGATGGATTTATAGGGCTTCAAAATCAAAACTGCCTATTAAGCGACTGTGGCTTTCAGAAACTACACCTGCCGCCATCGAAAAAGCATTACAAAATATTAAACCAGGGTCTCAGTACGATAATCTTTATTTTGCTGCAGAGGCCCGGGCAAAAAGCGACTGGCTAATAGGTATCAATGCCACCAGGGCATTTACCCTAAAACATGGGGAACTACTTTCAATTGGACGGGTGCAGACACCTACCCTTGCCCTTATCGTTCAGAGAGAACGGGAAATTAGAGACTTCGTTCCGGAGAGGTATTGGCAAGTAGCAGCTGCTTTTAAGACTATAAATGGAGAAAGATATACGGGCATGGGAATGCAGGACGGCAGCATTGTTCGGTTTAAGGATGAGGTTACGGCAAAGATGTATTCCGAAAAAGTTAAAAAAGATGGGATTATTGCAAGGGTGTCCTATAATGAAAAAACTGAGCAGCCACCAATGCTATTTAACCTTAACGATTTGCAAAAAGAAGCCAATAGGCTATTCGGCATGACAGCAGCTCGGGCTCTTGACATAGCCCAATCACTTTATGAAAGAAAACTCATTACATACCCTCGAACTGTCAGCCGCCACCTTTCGGAATCAATGGTAAATACACTGGATAAACGGATTGCTGCAGCCCTTGCGGCTATTTCTTTTTGTTCCTTCCCGGAATCATATTCTAAACCCGGGAAGAGGTATATTGATGACAGCAAAATAACCGATCACCATGCTATTATTCCAACAGAAATTCATTTGTCAGGCCGACTACTTCCAGAGCAATCAAAGATTTATGATTTGATATGCCGAAGGTACCTGTCCATTTTTCTACAACCGGCCATTTACCGGGTAATGGAAGTCACAACTAATGCTGGAGTATGTTTTTTTTCCAAAGGCAGTACTATTATAAACCCTGGTTGGCGATTGGTTTATAAATTAGTTGATGACGGGGAGGAGGAAGTTAATGAGGCTGGATTGCCTGTCCTCAGAGAGGGAGAGGCGGTAGCGGTGGTTGATACAGAGTTATTAAAGAAGGAAACAAGGCCCCCGGCCAGGTATAATGATGCCACACTGCTGTCAGTAATGGAGAATGCTGGACGTCTTGTTGATGATAAAGAACTATCGGAAACACTGAAAAGGTCCGGGGGAATTGGTACACCTGCTACTCGGGCAGCCATAATTGAAAGGCTTATAAAGGTCGGTTACGTCCAACGTGTTAATAAATCTCTGGTTCCTGCGCCTAAGGGTGAAACCCTGATAGATCTCGTACCGGATGTATTAAAGAATGTTGAAACTACAGCGGAATGGGAATCAGATCTATTAAAAATCGAGCAAGGTGAATCTAAGGCTGAAGACTGGATAAAAGGGATTATAAAACTTACCATGGACATCGTGGTTACTGTTAAAGGAGAACTCCAGCTTCAGAACAGTGACAAGTCAAAAACGGAAAAGATAATCGGTAAACACCAGTTGCAGGAGGATAATGTCATTGAAAAACCTACTTTAAAACAGTCCCAGGAGTCATTAATGATAGATAAAACATCTGCAATAGGCTCTCCGAAGATTACAACAAAGATGTCCAGCAATGAGTCTAAAGCTGCAGCTGCAGTGAGTGGGGCTGTCAGGAGTATCTTTCGTAGTAAAGAAAGAACCCCAAGAGTTGAAAGAACGGAAGGTATTCTGGATGGTATTTTGGAGAAAACAATAAATTTTTTTAAAACTAACTAAAGGATCGGTGATTATATGGGCAATAATAACCTTTCTTCCGGAACCGATAATAAGGCGGTGAACAGTTCACCTAAAAGGGCTCCGGGAAACGAGATTCGGTCAAGCTTGCCGCCTTATATTCAGGAAAGAATTAAGAAATCTCAGGAAAAACGAAGACGTATGGTGATTGATCCAAAATCAGGAATGATTCATGGAATTAATAAAACAAAATTCAATCCCCTAAATTGGGTACGTAGATTGTTTAAAGACCGTTAATTTTACTGGTCTTTTCTTTTTCATAAAACTTTTCATCAAGAGGGTGAGTGATTCATATGCCAAAATCAAGAACCAGGCGTGCAGCGGTTACTATTGGTAGAATGGCAGCCGGGGAAGAAATAATTAATCTGTCAGAAGAAATACTTGATCTTTCTGATGATGAGCTTGCCGAGGCTTTAAGAGAGTGGGAGACGTCATTGGAGAGCTTGGATTCTGAGGAAATCCAGCGACAGCGTTCGGAGATTAATCAACTTCTGGCTGAGTACCGGAGAGGCCGGGAGGTGGATTAATGCCTGTCCTGCGAGAAGACCTTATTTCAAGATTGCGCCGCCTGGCAGCCCAAAATCGGTCTTCATCCAGGGAGGCTTTGGATGCTGCCACCTTGACGTCAGGTCCGTTCGAGGTAGTTTCTGATAACGGGGCAGTCCTGCAGGTGGATATTTCAGAATCTCGAAATTACGTATCGACCAATACAGGTAATATACACACGGTTGAAAATGGAGGGTGTTCCTGTCCGGATTATCAGATTAACGGCACCTGTATTCATGTTCAGGCTGTCGAACTTGTCCATACTGGTTCCACCGGCCCTGAGACAGAGGAAACAGTAACTGTAAATAACATATCGCCAGATACCCCCCGGATAAACAACGCACGGGCACGGGAGGCTGAAAAAGAGCGCCGGCAAAGACGTACACGTTTAGAAGCATGGCAAAAGAAATATGGTGATGACATCATGCTTACCCGTAATGACGAGGCCTTTAACAGGCTCCATAAAGCTGTAAAATCAGGAAACGCCGTTCAGTATGAATATGAAAATGTATTGGCTGGAAGCGAAAACACCTTTGGCATTGAAATTGAGTTTGTAAGTGGAAACTTACATAAAATAGCGCATTCATTGCATGGCTTGGGCCTTGGAGATGGTCAAATCCATAGTTATCATTCGCAGCGGCAGCCGGGGAAATGGACGGTAGAAACAGATAGTTCTGTATCTATAGGTTATCGAGGCGGCGAGGTTATATCACCTGTATTAAAGGATTGCCCGGAAACGTGGAAGCAATTGGAGAAGGTATGCGAGGTAATAAAAAGGTATGGGGGAAGAATTAATTCAAAATGTGGTGGTCATATACACATATGTGCGGATCCTTTGGATGCTCGATCTTTTCGTTGGAACCGTTTAATGAAAATATGGGGAGGTTATGAAGATGTGCTTTATCGTATGGCCTCAGGAGGACAAAGTAATGGCCAGTTCAGGGGTAGAACATATGCAGGTCCCATAGCCTCTACTCTCCCAGCAATGTTTTTAAGGGACCGGCAGACCGATGAAACTGAAATAAGAAGACATGCCGGTAATCGATACCAGGGGCTTAATTTTCTAAATGCCAATCCTGGTACATCTAAAAACACAGTAGAATTTAGACTTTGGAATGGTAGTCTGAACCCAAAACAAATACAGGCAAACATAAAAACATCCATGGCAATTATACATGCTTCCGAATTAGTAAGAAGAACTGAAGAATCCACACGAGAAAGGGGGGAAATGATTCCTGTGAGCCAAACTATGCCCTATGGTGATGCTGCCAGGACTGGTAAAGACCCTGATGATCATACAGAGATTAAAAGACTGTTAGATATTTTATTTGTCAGGTCAAAAGACAAAGCTGCGGCCCTGTGGTTATATGCTTCTTCGCAATGGCAACGCTGATATAGGCATTATTGACAAATAGGTACTCTATGTTATAATGATATCAGTGATATCATTATATATAAAAGGGGCATTATATAATGGCAGCTAAAAAGGGTTTTTTTGTACGACTCAACGATGAGGAAATATCTGCATTGTCAATAATAGCAAATTCTCGTGGCGAAACAAGGGAGAAGGCTACTTTGGCAGCATTCAAGCTACTCGCAAAGGAGACCTTTTCAGCGGAAATAAATGATGGAATAGATTTCCCTATGCAAAAGTTACCGACCGAAATAAAATTAAGCGATGTTCTTAAAACTCTTGGTATCAGAGCAAAAGAAAATGAGCCCGCTAAGGGGGGATGCTTTAATGGGTCATGATCGGAATAGAGGCCGTGATTATGTATTTGTTTATGGCACTCTGATGAGTGGTCACGGAAACCATTTTTATCTACATAACTCTCGTTTTCTCGGGAATGGCGAGGTTCATGGGTTGGCTTTATATGATGTTACTTCATGTTTCCCCGGAGCTGTTCGGGAAAAACGTTGCACGTTGCTCGGAGAGGTATATGAAGTAAATTTTAAAACGATGACCGCCCTTGACAGGCTTGAGTCTAACGGATTTTTATATAAGCGGGAAAAGTTCCCTGTAATTCTTGAAGGGAAACAATGTGTTACTGCATGGGTATATATATGGATGAGACGGGTGAAAGGTTGTAAGGTGCCGAAAGAGCTTCAACCCTGGGGAAAGGGGAAATTAGTTTGCAACTTAAATTAATAAGTCCTTATCAAAAAGCTCCCCCAACCTTACCCTTGGTGATAAAGGTTGGGGAAAATATTTTTGAAACCGATTGTCTCCCTGGACTGGTGGCCGCAGTTGTAGGGAAAGAATATATGGATGTGCGCACTGCTGACGCGGCCTGGAGCATTAGAGTAGATTCAGCACGCCAAATAGCAGCCATTTTGGGAGCACAAGGGATACCGGCCATCGTAAGGGATCATACTTGTTTATTGGCAAATAACCGTTTATGTCCACCTGATGAAGTGGGTGAGATAGGTGAAATACAGTGGCAGAAAAAAGAGCCGTTAGTAATATGGGCTCATCCGGAAAGAGCTTTCATTATTTCTCTCCTCGAAGCTGGTGTTATACAGGTAGGTGAGCACCCTGACAGTTATATCATTCGGTATGGACCTCCTTGGGAGGATTTGACTGCCCAAAACTGTGGGTTATGTCAGTACCTAAAGGAAGGTAAATGTAGCGTTTATGAAAGTAAGTGTACTTTAGAAAGTGGTACACAATGTCCTGCTTTTTCGCCATTTAAAACTCTAAAAACGGCTGCCGCAATAAAGTCCAGGTATATTGGAATCGATAACACGGTGCCGGTGGCCCGGGCAGAATGGCAGCTTAAGGGGATAAAGCGTTTAGATGGCCTTGTTGATTGTTCTCGTTGGTGGGATTAAATATAGACAAAATAACTGGTGAAGGGGGGCAATGCGTATGTGCCAAATCATTGGTATTTCTTATTCAAAACCTTATTCATGGAACAAAACCTGGGATAAATTTCGTTTAAGAGCTGCTGGGAACCCGGACGGCTGGGGAGTTGCTTATGGTGATATTTATGGCCTGGCCGTGATTAAACAGCCGGATCGGGCTGATAGGTCTCCTTTAGCTGCAGCTTTGGGAATAGTGTCATTGCCTGCCCCGGTGATGATTGGCCATATACGTTTAGCCACCCGGGGAGAACCTGCACTCGTTAATACTCATCCCTTCTTTGCTCGAGCAGGAGGCCGCGACTGGGCTATGGTACATAATGGTCACCTATCCGGATATAACATGGCCTTTGACCAACTGGGACAGACTGATTCTGAGGCTTTTTTTCAACGCTTAATAAGTTGGTTACAGAATAACGATGAAAATGACCCCTATATTATTGCTCATTTTTTGGCATATAAAGCTTTAGAAACCGGGATTTATGGTAAACTTAATATTCTCCTTACCGATGGTGAATATATGTTCGTTCATACTAATCTAAAGGGTAGTCTTTATTGGATAATAAACAGTCATGGAGTAATGTTTTGCACCCAGCCCTTGACCAGGCAGAAGGGATGGAAGCCGTTAGATGAGGATAGAGTTCATGTTTTCAAGGATGGTGAATTCGTTTATCGCACCGACATATATAGTCAACTCAAAGGGAAGGTGGTATAAACAATGATTGAGCAACAATTGTTCTCCCATTGTGGCAGGGAATGTACACCCTGCCATTTTTATTTAAAAGATCTATGCTATGGGTGCAATAATGGTTGTTCTGCCCCTGGTATATGTAGGAATAATTGTACTAAATGTGGTTATCTCTGCCGAAACAGGCCGGGAGTACATAATGTTTTAAATGCTATAGGAGGACCTGGTTTCCCAGCATTGAATAAACCACCAACACCTTGGCCCGGTGATACTCCAGATTTGCTGCCGGCAGTTGCTGCCAGGTTTTCAACTGAACCAACTCCGGGCTCTCTTCCTTGGGTGGCAATAAATGCAGCCCGTATGGTAATCAGTCGAAATTTCAAGACTGGTGGATTGAGGCGTAAAAACGGAAGTATTCGTGAATTTGCCAGGATTCACCTTGATACCAGTATGGTCATGCACATGTACATTCCGGATCCACCGTTGGAGGCATTCTGGCGGACTCGGCGAGAAATATATCCATCCCTTCGGGAGTTTGATTTAGTAATTGCGCCGAATTTTAGTCTTTACGAAGATAGTCCACGATTTGAACATTTAATCAATATTAAACGCAGTGCCCTGGTTTATTCGGAAATGCTACATTTAGGTATCAGGGCTATTCCGGATGTGTCATGGGCTACTTATAAGGATTTGAATAGGTGGGCGAAATATATTAACACATACAACATTCCTGTTATCAGTACCAGTATTCAAACTGTTCGTCAAAACGCAGGGAACTATTGGAGGGTGTATTTGAAAGGTATACAGCACCTGAGTAGTAAATTATCCTTGGAAACAGTTATTATTATTGTTGGGGCCGGTTCTGTTGAAAAAATGAAGGCTATTAAAAGCAGAATCCCTCAGAGAGTGGTTTTTTTAACTACGCAGCCATTTTTATTGTCCAGGAAGGGGCGGCTTATTGATCGGCAGAAAGCTTTAGGAGACAAGGATTATGACGCTTGGTTTTTTGAAAATATAAGGTTATTGCGTGAGAATTTAAAGGTTGAATAAGATTTAAAAATAACAGCTATAGGTATTATATATAGCTAATTTCAAGCTCCCCAAAAGGGAGTTTTTATTTTTTAAGATACAAAAGTTTACGTGCGTAAACTTTCGAATTATATTATTCAACTAAGGGGAGGTACCTAGTATGAGTAACTGGTTTGAAATGATATCTCAACCTTCTGTTCGGTTTTTCGATAGTAAAAATAGGGTTATGACTTTGCAAGAAGTGGAAGAGTTTTTCTTTAACCCGGCTGAAATACAGTTTCCTTCCAGCCATGGTATGTTTGTAAGCCATTATTTCCTTAGTTTTTGGTCTGTCCTTTTGGGTGATGAGGTAGCATTGTTCTATCTTAAATTGATTGACTGGTATGTATATGGCGAGGATAAGGATTTTTGTTTCCCCAGTGCCGGCAGGATTGCTTTGGATTTTGATATGAGCCCCAATACAGTCCGGGCCAGGCTTAAAACCTTGGAAAAATACGGATTTGTGGCCCGATTCACTGTAAAAGATATAAATACAAAGCAGCATTTTTCAAGTTTAATTAAAATCCGTAAAGATATTCATTTAATTCCTGAAGATTTTCTTGTTGATTTACCGGTTCATCTTCAACAGGCACATAAAGAATATTTACAAAGAATCAAAAAACCGGCAAATTTAGTGGATCAGAAAACGGAAAAAGTTTATAACGCACAGGAAACATCTCAAAACCATTGTTACAATAAGGGGGTACCTCAAAACTTGAATAAGGGGGGTCGCTCAAATTCTGCACATGGGGGTACTTCAAAGATTGAACAAGGGGGTTACTCAAATTCTGAGCAACCCCCTTCAATTTCTGAACAAGGGGGTTGCTTAAATTCTGAGGTAGGGGTTACTCAAAATTTGAACCCTAATCTATATCCAAATAATAACTGTGATCTAAATATAAATCTATCTATCTATCCGGATGATGATATTGAGAAATTAGAAAGAGATGGATTGATGGATTGCACTGAGTCCGAAAAGGCTCATTGTCAGAAATACGTGGGAAAAACACCTGAAGAAATTATTCATGATATTAAAATCCGCACAGGCGTATCATCAGAGCAAATGCAGAGGGCCTTAAAAAGGGCTAACGATCTGGAATTACAGGGAAAGGTTAAGAGCAGTTTCATAGGCCTTTTAGAGAGCATATGTAAAACAATAGTTGATGAGGATAAAACCAGGGAGTTAGCATCCAGAGATGATGGAGAATTAAAGCGAAGGAGAGAATTATTTAAAAAGATCTATACTTGAGAGCTTTTTAGTCATACATAATTAAAATATTGACACCTGTAAATAAATACTTGTAATATGTTATTATGGAGGTGTCGTATGACTATAGAAAATCTGAGAGCATTTTGCAAATATAATATTTTAACCTCATCGGAAGTTGCTGAAAGACTAGAAGTTAGCCGACAACGTGTTAACGCCCTTGTAAAAACAGGAGAATTAAAACCTGTAAAACAGACATCACAAGTATCTTTGTTTTTCTTAGCTGACGTTGAGGGCTATCTGAGAAAAAAAGGAAAAATTTTTCTAAAGCCCAGTATTTCACCCCCCTTTCTTTATGACGAATCCGGATCAACTCGAAAAAGTAAAGAGTTCTTTGAGAATAATAGGAGTCTTATGGGTGATATATGTGCAATATATGTTTATTTTGACGAAATAGATGCAGCATTGGATAATTTCTTTTTGCCATCTAGTAGTTCAAGATATGGAAACTTGCATCATGTAGAAACTCCGGGTTTGATACTTAAAGACACCACAGGAAAGGAGATGTGGTTGGGCGGGTGCAATTGCGGTTATGGCGGAGAAGGGCCTCATGGTAGTGAATATATATTAAAGCAATTGGGATTTGATGAAAAGCATACTGATAATGTTTTCAAATATAGAATAGTTAAGTTTATTAAGGACGAAAACAATAACTTTGAAATTTACACAAGAAATAGTCCTTTTGATTTTAGGACTGATTACGGCTCCAATAATGCGCATCTCTATTTTTTTGAAAATAGGTTAATTTTGATTCAGACCAGCCATACGTTTAGGACTGATCCTTTAAAAATCCTGGAAAGATATATGGCATTTTTACCTAATCCAACTGAATTTACAATATTCCCTTCGTATGATTTAGCAAAAAAACATGGATATGTTGTTCCTGGCTTATACGGCGAAATTATATATAATATCATCATACAGGATGTTTCAGGAAGGCAACTATGGCTGCATACCTATGTAGATAAATCAGAACCAATAGAAAACCAGAGCACCCCCAAGAGTCTTCTTAGTATGACGGGATTTGACATTCCAAAGGAAAATGCTATAACTAAGCCATATTCTACTTTTAAAACATGGTTAAACACAAATCTGAGAAAAGTTCCTATTGAACCTCTATATTTCAGTAAGAAATGAATTACAGTGGCTTTAATTGATAAATCATTTAAAAAGATTGGTTAATATGGGATTTTGAGTGGACTAGATTTTATGAATAAAATTAATTTCGCCCACTGAGTAATGTTGTGCAGTAAGAAAGGAGTGTCAAGATGGATTTAGAGGGAGCTTTATCAGGAGGGCTACATGCAAAAGCCGCCTCAGAGAACGGCAAGAAACAGGGTAAGGCTTTCCTGGTTTTTATTAGGTGGACCGAAAAATCCCAGATAGAAACGTGGAATATGGAAAATTTATAAAGGTTGCGGCGCAAGACATAATAGAAGCCCAAGACAAGATTAGAGATTGGAAATGGCTTTCTGATTGCAGTAATGCTGTAATTGAAAAAATTGAAGCATTAGACGAAATTGAATCCATTAATTAGTGCACAAAATAAAGATTTAAGGTGGTATTGAATATGGTTCAAAAGTTAGAAATGGATAAATGCTTCAGGTGTGAATGTGCGTCTTGTAGTAAGGAAGACTGTGACAACTGGTGTGAGATGAAAAAACACTGTAACCATGATCCAATGACCAATTGCATTAACTTATCTATTACTGGCAGCTATAATATGGGGCAGGCCCAGGAACATGCTTGTATTTATTCATTAATTTCAATTGAAGAATTTCAGGATGGAAAACATGTTGATTGGGAAGACCTCAAAAGAGTTCTCCGTAACGCTTTACCTTATTTGTTTGAAACACCAAAGGTTATAGAAGTGAAAAAAAACCGAATTATTAAAAAGTAAGACCATGTGAAATTACGTTATTTTTTGTCGGTGCCCTTTGATCAATTCTATGTGGAATATTAAGATAGCTGGAGTAAATAGGATGTCAAATTTCGCTGAGATACCCGGTCCGGTATCTGGCGCCGGTGATGGCCATGCAGGGGTACGTACCATAGTCAAAATATAGGGAACTCCCTATAGATAAAGGAATTCCAAAATATTTGCTTTACTTATTTATAATATGTTTGCGTAATAGTCGTATAGCAGAAAGTTTTAAAACCGCCTCAAATGGTCAATTTTGCTTTAAAACGGCAGGGAGACATAATACCCATTATCGGGAACTAAATTTTCTTGTAAGGTTACCCCGAATTATCCAGTGACCCCTATAAGGGTACCGTCCGGAAAAATCCGTACCATGCCTTTATTTTAACACAGTTTCGTCACGCCCATTTCGGAAGAACCCAGGGGCGGGCTTGATGGTATCGCTGCGGCCAGGAATAGTTTGAAGCTATAAATATTTGGCAGATGTGAAAGTAGGTAGAATGTATGGCACAAATAGTATTTTATCTTGTCATGGGAATCATTGTTTCTTGGCTCTTAGCAGTCGATATCTTCAAGACAGGTAGCCTTCCACAAACCATATTTATAGGTTTAATATCCAATTTGGCTACTGTTGGAATTACAGTTGCTTTAATTGATAGAACACTTAAAAAATTGAGATAAAAAGAATTAGGAATGAAGAAATTCAAAGAAATTATAATATTTGGTTATATGAATTTACAAATGATAAGCAGACAACTGCTAGACATATAGATAAACTAACATCATCAATTGAAGTGCTAATAAATTTGATAAAGCAAAAGAATAACAATGATTTATCGATAGTAAAATATATCAAAAGTCAGATAATTATTGAATTATCTGACCACCCATTGCGTTATAGTTTTGATACGGAAAAGTATAATTATATGGAAAACCCAGATTTGCTTAGTAAAGTTGCCAAAAGGGAGCATAAATTATATGATGAAATCAAGAAATATTTACAGAATGAAATTATTGCAGAAGAACGGCTAATTAAATTCAACGCTGAACTTAAAAGTGTTAAGATTAACATTTTAAAATTGCAGGCAATTAGTTTTAATTAGTGTTCTCTATATAGTGACAAATGCCAATATATACCAGGGGCTTTAGAAGCCTTCAATATGTCTATTCGTCTATTTTTAAGGATTGAACGTAACAGGTCTTTTTGTTGTTGACCAATGGAACATATGTTTGCTATAATACACCGAGGAAATTATCTCAAAGGAGAGGTTGTATGAGAATTATTAACGATGACCTTACCTCAAGAGAACAGCAAATACTGAGCTTTATTATTAGGCATATAAAAGAAAAGGGTTATCCGCCAACCGTTCGTGAAATTGGGGAGGCCGTTGGGCTTAAATCTAGTTCTACAGCATATGGTTACGTGAAAAAGTTAGAGAACAAAGGGATTTTAAGAACTGATCCGGATAAGCCTAGAGCAATGGAAGTAGTCGGTTATCAGTTTGATGTATATGCTGAAAACAATAGTATAAAGAAAGTTCCTGTTTTAGGTAAGGTAGCTGCCGGCGAGCCTATACTTGCAACTGAGATTTACGAAGATACTTTATCTTTGCCGGTGACATTGTTTGGTGATGGGGAACTATTCTCTTTGACTGTTAAGGGTGACAGCATGATAGAGGCTGGTATAAATGAAGGCGATAGAGTTGTAGTTCGGCAGCAGTTAGTTGCTAATAATGGAGATATTGTGGTGGCTATAATAGAAGGGGAGGCCACGGTTAAAAGATTTTACCGGGAAAAAGGGTATATAAGATTACAACCTGAAAACAGTGCGTATGAGCCCATTATTTCAAGAAATGTAACGCTGGCTGGAAAGGTCGTGGGGCTTTTAAGAAAATATTGAAACAATGTTTATACATGCACTGTATATAAGGAATTACACCGGGAAAAGGTATTCATCAGAATACTTTCAACCACTTTCAGGTGGTGAATAAATTGGTCCATCCTATAATAAAACTTAATGACAAAACTCTTTTGGAAACAATAAAACGATATAATGATGAGCACGGATATTCCCCGACAATTCGGGAGCTTGCAAAGATAGAAAAAGTTGCCGTTGAAACCGTACACAAGCATCTAAAGCAATTAATTAGTGATGGATATATAAAGATCGAACCTCCAAAAAGGCGAGTATTGAAGGTACTGAAAGATTATGTCTAAACTATATAATATTCCTGTAGATGTGCGTATGGCCGGCGGAACCCTGGCTGCCTTCCTGTGGCATGGAAAATGGGTTAAGGTCGTGAGTTGCACTCCTATATACCAGAGACGTTATACAAATGATCCCTTCTATGGAATGGAAACCTATAGGGTAAAGGTCCAGAATGGCGGAGTATATGAGTTGGTTAAAGATGGGGCCAACTGGGTGGTGGAGAAAGTTTGGGATTGAAGGCTTTGACTTTATTGGCATTTGTTGCATTGCACAATAGTGACAAAATATTATAATTAAGATAACAGAATTTTCAGGCATACCATAGAACCTTTTGGCTACCGAAACAGCCCGTTTCAGACTATAATTCCTATTGGTTTACATAATAAACGGGGGTGGGTCGGATGATAACAGTGTTGATAGCGGAAGATGATCCAGTGTTGAGGCAGGTGTTAAAGGGTTTTATTTCGGCGGTGCCTGGTATAGATGTTATTGCCGAAGCCGGGGATGGTATCGAAGCGCTTGAACTCTTTGAAAAGTATCATCCCAAATGCGTAATACTAGATATAAACATGCCCCGAAGAAATGGGATGGAAGTTGCCAAAGAAATATTTGATATCGATCCCTGGGTGTACATAGTATTTTGCACAGGATTATCTGGCCATCGGGAAGAAGCAGATGAAATTTATGCGTTTGATTACATGACAAAACCGTTTAAACCGGATCGGATCAAGAAGACTATGAACAGGATCGTTGCCCTAGAGCAAAATATCTCAGATAGTCGTAGTTTTCAAGAAAACATTAGTTTAACACGCACAAATAAAAATATTGTTCAAGGATCAAAACTTTTAAAAATCGGTGAAAAATTTGTGATGTTGAATTTGGATGACATATTCTTTTTTACAAAGGAAAACAGAAAAACCTTGACCCATTATACTGGGGGCGATATTTACATTGATGAGAGTTTGACAAGTTTGGAGGAGCAATTAAGAGACTCAAAGTTTTTCAGGTCGCACAAAGGATTTTTGATTAATATTCAAAAAGTAAGTGAATTAGTCCCTTGCGGAAAAAGTACATATTATGTAATTATGAAAGATGCTCAGAAGCGAGCATTTATAACATGGGATAAAATAAAGGAATTGGAAAAACTATGTAATCAATAGGATTAACAGAAGCATTCATACTCCCGAGTTAGACACCGTATAGAACCTTTCACGCACCTCCGAAGGGGGTTTCGCGCAAATTTATAGCATTATATACCATTGCTGTCAATAAATGATTAGCAATGGTTTTTTCTTTTATTTAAAATAAATTAAATGAACAGCGATTCATTAAATACTAATCTGGATTACAAAAGTTGTCGTATGCAATAATTGGAAAATGTGCCGTCTAAAAAAGATTCAAATGCTATATATAGTTCCCTGATGGGTCGGGGTCCGTATAGAGAAAAGTAATCACAACTAGAATCACCACAACGTAAAAAACATGGTTTATGATGATGCAGCCCTTTTATAAAATAGTTGTTTTTTGCTGCTTCTAAATTGTGGATACTTGCATCTATTTCAGCAAGTGGCATTTTTAAAAGAAAATCTTTTGGTGTGTTGATATTGTCCATTAAAATAAATTTTAAATGGCAAGATTTTAATAGTACATATAGAAACAAATAAGTAAAGTACTGCTTTTTGGAGTTATATGAATCTCCGTCCCAAAAAATTCTTCTAGTATCGCCTAGAACTGACTTGACTACACCTATATAATTGTTATTATCGATCTTTTCAAAACTAATATCTGGATTAAACTTTTTTATTTTTCTTCTTACAGAATATTCGCCCCATCGCCTTTGCATAGCGAATAAAAGAAGTTGATCCGTATAAGGATCAGATGTTTTTTTGAGAAAAATGTCATCTTTTTCAGCTTCAAAATACTTTTGCATAAGATAAAATATTGGTCCATAGCTTGTCCCATACAATACGCTTGCCCTTAAAAAAGGTATCAGCGAGTGGAAAATTCTATCTCTCATCAAACAATAATATATACCTTCGTCTAATATTTTTTCAGATATTCTACTAATAACAGGATTTGGATTTGATACTCCATATTTTTTAATGTACTCTGTTATTTTTGTATGTATAAATACATTTCTTGAGACAAGGAAATTAGGATCCGGTACCCTTTCAAAATCTTCCCATATGCCGAGCAGGCTATGGCTTGTATTAAACTCTTCAGCGGCATCCAATGATTTCATGCCAATAGAATTTCTTATCATAGAGACTGTTAAGAAAACGGGAATAGCCATAACCAATTTCTCCTATTTTCAATAGATTTTCTTGTAACATAAAATTCTGCAAAAAAGACCAAAAACCTCTTGATTTAGGTAAAATTTTCTAGTATATTAGCAATAAAAATATTGCTAAATCATAAAAAGAATCTTGAAGTGAATTTTTATAAAGGGTTTGAAGTATACGTGGTTTCCTTAAGCTGACTAAAGGGTCAGGAATGGAATCGGGTTGGGCCTAAGATTTCATGGGAAATTCATATTGAAATTCATAACAATCACTGCGGTCTATTAGAAGGCAATATTCAAGCAGATTACCTCGGGCATCAAAAACCAGCCTTTTAATTTTGACAACTGGCATTGTTGAGTTTGGTAATTGCAATATTTCTTGTTCCTCTACGGTAGGTAAAGCAGCAATAAGACTTTCCCGGCAAGTTGTTGGAACAAAACCGTTATCCTTCATGAGTTCATATAGTTCAACAGAGCCGGTGGATAGTTCCTTTTTCATAAAATCCAAAGGCAATATTTGGGGCAAAAAAGAGCTTGAAATGGCTACAGGGATATTGTCTTTCCACTGAAGAGTTTTATATAAAAGAGCTGGAGTTTCGACATGATTTCTAGCAGACTCAGGCAACAGGTCTTCTTTTTCTATAAACTTTATCTCTATTATTTCCTGGCGGCCACTTTTACCTGCATCCGAAAGAAAGCCGCAACAACGGGTGGACCGGGAGGGAGGATTATATACTGTACGCCGGGCGCTGCCGCCATAAGTAATTACCAATCCTTCTGAAATCAAGGCATTAACTGCCTGTTGGATTGTGCCGGCGTGTACGTCAAAAGTCTTCATTAAATCTATATTTGTAGGAAATTCTTGACCTGGCTTTAGTGTTCCTGTCTGGATTTGGGTACGTAGAACATTTGCAATCTGTTCCCATTTTTTTTGATACTTACTCATTATATAGAAACTCCTCAATGATTTTGATAGAAGTAGTAACTAATGAATTAAAAACAAGTTTCCCTTTATCTACGGTCGCACGGGATGGAAAGCCAATCGCTCCTGTGTAAGAGTATTTCTTCATACCGTGAACAGTAAAGAGAGGGCGATATTTGCAGTCAACATCTTTTATTGCGCTACAATTAATTGTCTCTGGTGCAAGGTATGAAATGATAGAAGTTTCAGCTTCGCCGGCGTGCATATCAGCGCTGAGGTTGGCAGATATGCCGGCGTCTATATAGGCCCGATCCCATTGAGACCTTGAGGGAACAAGTAATACGCCAGGCCCTGACCGGTTAAGTTCCTGGACCAGATTTGTCAAAAAGAAATTTCCCTGGTGCCCGTTAACTATTACACACTTATGAATGCCGTTATTATTCAAAGAGTCAATAATATCGCTTATTAAATTGCATAAAGTGTTTATCTTTATAGAAATGGTTCCCGGAAACTCCTGGTGTTCATATGAAGATGAAAAGGGCAATAGGGGTAAAAGATATGATTTACTAATCTGTGAAGCCAGGGCTTTAGCCAGTTCCTGGGCGATAATGCTATCAGTGAATAATGGCAGATGTAAGCCGTGTTGCTCTACGGAACCTACAGGTAAAATAGCCGAATTCGCATCATGGAGCTCTGGCCATTTGGAAAAGCAATTCAACATATGTATCACCTTTACTTTAATATAAATTTAGATTAAAAAATGGTCAAAAAAAGAAGAATTAAATTGACAGACAATCTCGATCTAGATTATATTATATCACAAGAATATTTTACCAAAAAGTTTCAAAAATAATACCGTCAGTTTTACCTGTTTTTTCCGGTGCGTAAAAGGCGAATTTCCCGTTCTTGAGACGTTTGTCTGGCATCCATTTTTTTGAGGATAGTTAAAATTGCTTCAATGTCTTCTTCAGTTCTTGCCAGGCCGTCTTTAAGGCTTTCAAAGTAATCCTTGTTTACTTCCCGGTCATCAAACAGGGCACGTAGTTTTTCGGATAATTCATGCTCCATTTTAACTTGGCTTTGACGAATGTTTTTTTGGCTGGCTTCAAGAGAATTGATTCGGCTGTTAATTTCGGTTATCTCTTTTTGTGCTGCCTGTTGGCTTTGCGATACAGATTCAAGTTTTCCAAGTATTTGTTTTAACAGTTCTTCCATAGTTATTCTCCTTTTGGTTTAATCCATTCGCCAGGACATCATTATTATGGAAGCACATAAGAATTATACTAAGATTTATCATATTCGTCTGTTTTCCATTCATCAAGTGTGGCTTCAAGTATTTTTAATTGCCGGGTGGACAACCTTTTTACCTTTTCTATTACTCGGTTGATTTCTGGTGAGAAGTGGTCAGATTCTTCGGAAAAGAATTCGGCTAAGGAGACACCCAGTACTACACAGATTTTATCAAGGTTATCAAGAGAGCACTTGGTGGTACCTTTTTCAATTCCGGAAATAAAACTAGGAGTTACCCCCAGAGATACAGCAATCTCTTTTGCGCTAATTCCTTGTTCTTTGCGTAATTCACGAATACGACTACCTATGTTGATCAGGGTCATCACTCCACTCGTTAACCTATACGTTAATTATATCGCGAGTGGCTACTTTTTATAGGAAAATAAATTAACCTATAGCTCAATTATATTATTGACAAGGTTAAGTTATAGCTTTATTATGTTAATAAGGAGGTGAAGTCTTTGCTGAAAACTATTATTGAAACCATCCGTATAGAGCGTCTCCGTCGAAAAATGACTTTAAAAGAATTGTCTGTTGCTAGTACGGTTAGCGTGAAACAAATTTGTGATATTGAAAATGAAAAAGCTAATCCAAGTTTGAATACCTTGGATAAACTGGCTCGTCCGTTGGGACTTAAAATAAAAGTGGAGATTGTATCAGAAGCCGAAGGTTAGTTGGATGGAACTTAATAATATTTTTTTCTGCTGCCTTAAAGAATCCAAAAACCCCCCAATATTTTAACATATAGAATTAGAAAACTATGACAGATTGTGTGATCAAAAAAAATTACCCGCCTGATGAGCCCGGATGGCTACCGGGCGAAACCTTCGAAAAAGGTCGCGGGAAGCTATAAAAGGAGATGTGTCTAATGTTTAAGAAGGCAAATGAAAGCAAAAAGACAACAAATACTAGTTGCCCATTCTTAAATAAAAATGAATTTTGTGTTGTTACGAAGGCTGGGGCAGGGTGTAGATTAGAATCCTATTGCGCCTCTGAAAACCATGCCAAATGTGGGGACTATAATATGGCAAATAACTGGAAATGTGATAGATAACTGAGATAATAAAAAAAACCGGGGAACTAAATATTTATTCTTTATTTTGTGGAATTCATTTTTCTGCGTTCAGCATCGAGGAAACGCGGGCATTTAGCATAATCAGGATATTTCAGACAATATACTTCGACCATAGCTTTGTCCTGTTTTTCCCACTTACCGGTGGAGTGACAGTCCTCGTTCCAACCACCAAAATGGGGACATCTTCTACCACCAGACATATAAATCAACTCCTAAGTTCCCCGGTTAAATGCATTTATTTTACAATTAGACAGGAAAAATATAATTCCTCCATAATTTTCATAACCCGTCTGATGAGCCCGGATGGCCACCGGGCGAAACCCTAAGAAGGTCGCGGGAAGCTAATACAACATGGAAAGGACATTATCCCGTATAGTGTTCTCCCCGGGGAGATTTTCCCGGCCCTGATGGGCGATGACGGCCCCCGCCACCGGGTTAAAAGGGCGGCGAATGGAGGGTGTTATACCTCCCGCAGCTGAGGGCGCTTACCACAGCCCCGCCGGCAGGGTAAACCGGCGACACCCCTTCTTCCGCAGGGGTATATGCGGAACCGGCATCCGGACGGTTAAAGCGCCACCGGGGCGCGACGGAAATGAGCGGGAAACGGAACAGATCCGTGTCCCCGGCAAGTCATTAATCACCGGGATCCATGACTGGTCGGAATCAGTCAGGATTGATTACTGGATACTGCCGGGACTAGAGACCCCGCCGGCCACAGGTGCTGCACCTCACCCAACCCGTGTATCATTTGGGGCGGCCCGGCCCTGTGGTTTTCTTCAAAAAGTTATTTGTGGGGAGGGGGAAAGTATGTCCTTTTCAGGAGTTGCCCGCGTTCATCCTCCCGATGTTACCGGGCTTTTTGAAAGAGTATTTGTCTTGGATGCGAAGGGCAGGGTCTCAATAAATCGTGTTAATCAAACTACAGCGAAAAACGCGGTGAGGAAGGGCCGTGCCAGATGGGTGGGACCAAATGCTATTCAACACATTGATGTATTTGAAGGTTCAAAAGTAACCTTTGATTACCGGAGACATTTCCCGGGAGATTGCATAATAGTCTTCGGGGATGCAGTAACAGGTGAGTTTGCGGAAAGGACCCTGAAACTGATTGAGGAGCACAATAATAAGGATACCGGGGCGCAACGGAAATGAGCGGGAAAACCAAGACTGACCAAGACTGGTCGGAATTAGGTTGTTTTGTGGGAGGGGAAAGTATATGTCCTTTTTAGGAGTTGCCCGCGTTCATCCTCCCGATGTTACCGGGCTTTTTGAAAGAGTATTTGTGTTGGATGCGAAGGGCAGAGTCTCAATAAGCCGTGTTAAGCAAAACACTGCGGAAAACGCAGTAAAGAAGGGCCGTGCCAGGTGGGTGGGGCCGAATGCTATTCAGCACACTGATGTATTTGAAGGTTCAGAAGTAACCTTTGATTACCAGAGACACTTCCAGGGAGATTGCTTAATAGTTTACGGGGATGCCCTTAAGGGCGAGTTTGCGGAAAGGACCCTGGAACTGATTGAGGAGCACAATAATAAATACAATAAACTACGACCTGATAGGAAAAGAGAAGAATACATAGCCGAACTTGCGGCCAGAGAACTTGGGAAGGTTGAATATTTTAGCCCGCAGAAGTATTCAATTGACGAGATTGACCAATCATTAATTGGAATGATATACGTACTATCTAAAAGCCCGATGGTTTCGCGCTACATGATAAAAAGAATAATGTTAAGAATGGTTCGACTGCTGGAATATAGCCTGCCAATGAAAACATTAATCCCCTGCATGGTTATGGAGCCCATCAATAAAAGAGCAGTTGCCACAATAAAAAGTAAAATAAAGAATGGGCTTGAATACAGACCAGTCATAGTAAAAACAGATGATGCTAACAGGTTTAGGCCTCTGAGGGGAAGAGAGTTTGTAGAAACGGCAACAGCCCTGGCCGAAATGGGTATAAGCCACATCAAATGCAAAATAATAGGGGACAGTGACCTCATAATTCGTACTAGGATAGAGGCGTTAATGTCGAAGGGATTGATTAAGAATGAGCATGACGCACCTTACCTCACAGAGACGGCATACCGGATTGTCAGGAAGACGGGGGACATATGGCCAATTGAATTGAATAAGATTGATTCAAGAAAGGCACTTGCCCCAAATAAAGAAAAAAACCCGGTTAAAGGCCGGGCGCATAAAAAAATCATCAATGCAAGTAAATAATATCTAAAAAGAGAATAGAAGTAAAGAGTTAAAGGTGCTGGGCATACTTCCAGCACTTTTATTTATGACTATTGTCTCATTCCAATGGGAACGGAGGCCTGGGGTATGAAGATTATCCTTGAGAATGAGTTGGAAAGGTACGCCTGGGATGTAATGATGAGTGCTCATTACAAATGGGAAAAGAATCATGGCGATTTATTGCGCGGCCAAATGGAGTGGTATTTTAACGATATTTTCAAGGAAGAGACTGAGGAAGTCATTAAGAAAGAGGTAGAGCGCCGGCTGCGGGATGAGTTTGGCGAGGAGTTCTTTGTTTCTGAGGATGAATATGTGAAGTCTGAGTTAGAAAGGTTAGAAAAAAAATATAGCGATGTTGAAATGACTGTTGATGAAAAGCAGGAACTGGAAGGGGATTTACGCGAGGAATACAGATATATTCAAGAAGAGATTTCCGATAAGAGGGAATACACTCCAATGAATGTTGAGGAAGACCTAAGAAATGTATATTGTACATTCTTCAATGCTCCAGAGGAATTAACAGTGGTTTATAAAGATGAGGTTATTCAGGGGCAGGAAAAGCCAGTAGAGGATTAGTGACCGGGCAGACAGGCCCTAATCGTAGCATAAGGTGGTGATAATAATGAAAAACCCAGCATTTGGTGCTTTTGCGTCTGATGATGAAAAATCAGTAGGTTTCGATTTGGCCGACAAAGGTATAAACGTAGAAAGGGACGCTTTAAGAAACCTTTCCAGAGTTAAGAGGAGACAGCAGGAATTTGAATATCCTTTTGCTACGAAAAACTTTGTTGTGAAAACATTGGCTGACCAGTCAACGGTCATAATAATCCATGATGATTTCAAGGAGACAAACTGGAAAAGCCCCCCTCCTCCCTGCAGGAAAGGGGATTTAGTGGAATTATTATGTGATGGACATGCGCCGACCTGTGAACCCTATCAGGCTATATCAGGAAGTATGGAAAAGGCCGGATATGCCCCTACCGGGTGTAAGGCATATCGCAAGTGCTCTTTAAACTGGGAAAAAAAAGTACAAATTAAGAAAGCTATAAACCGGGGGAAATAATCCACCGGTTTTATTTATGGAGGTGCTGTAATATGGCCATAAAAATAGCAATAGCAAACCAGAAGGGCGGTACTGCCAAAACTACTACAACAATAAACCTTGGGGCCTCCCTGGCTGGGTTAGGTGAAAGGGTATTGGTGGTTGACCTGGACCCGCAGGCCAATCTTAGCGCTGGGCTTGGTGTGAAACTGAAAGGGAATGAGCCGGGGGCCTACGAGTTAATGATGGAAAAGGCTACAGCTGATGAGCTTATACGTGAAACTGATATACAAGGGCTGTACCTTATCCCTACAAGCATAATGCTTGCTGCGGCGGAGGCCGAAATGGCCGGAGATATCGGTCAGGATAGATTGCTGAAGTGGGCACTTAAGGACCAGCTTGAGAAATTTGACTACATAATAATCGATACTCCACCAAACCTTGGGGTGCTATCTATAAATGCCCTAGCTGCCGCCGATGAAGTAATTATTCCATTAAAGCCACAGGCATTTGATATTGCTGGTGTTGGCAAGCTTTTGGAGATAATTAGTAAGGTCAAACGCCGTTTGAATCCTGACCTTAATGATTGGACATTGCTTTTTACTGTCATCGATTACCGCCGCAATGAGGATAAACGCATGATAAAGGAAGTTCGGGAGTATTACCATGGTAAAGTATTTAAGTCTGAAATAAGGGTAAACAGCAAATTAATTGAGGCCACCCGAGCAGGTATAGCAGCCAGGAAATATGACGCTGGCAGTACAGGTGCGCTTGAGTATGATGCTTTGGCGAGGGAACTCCAACACCGAATTAAAAGCGAGGCGGTATAATGGTTGGACGAGATTTATTACAAGATGAAGGGTATAGTGGAGCAGATAAGGTTGTTGATCTTTTCCTGCAATCATCTCATCACAAGGTAAAGGAAATAGACCTGGATAGAATATCTCCCCGTAGTGACCAGCCGAGGAAGGAATTCGAGGACATTGAGGAACTGGCTGAATCCATCAAAGAGAGAGGGGTAATTCAGCCAATAAGAGTAAAACCTGCTGAACGGCCTGGACATTATGACATAATTGCCGGTGAAAGAAGGTGGAGGGCATCCAGAATTGCAGGGAAAAGGACTATTCCCTGCATTGTTGTAGACGGACTATCAAGAGTAGAAGTTATGCTGGATGCATTGATAGAAAATATTCAACGCCGGGACTTGACGGCTTTTGAAAAGGCCATGGCAATCAAGGACCTAATTGAGGAATCAATAAAAACAACAGGAAAGGCCCTAACCCTGGAAGAAGTGGGAAAGCGACTAGGATACGGGAAATCCAGGGTAAGCCAGTTGTTGAGTATACTTAGCTTGCCAATGGAAATAAAACAGGCTTTTTGTGAGTCCGGATTAAACGAAATGCACGCTCGGGGGTTAATGGCTCTCAAAAAGCATCCCCAAGGGCAAAAACAGCTGTTTAAAGAGATTAAAATAAAAAAATTGACCGGGCAGCAGGCTATGGATTGGGCTAATCGTTACCTGGCAGCAATTCCGGCAAAAACGAAAATATCAAAGATGGCGGGGAGCTGGAAAAAGTCTTTCAATTCCTTTCATGATGGGGAATTTAAAAATATGGGGAAAGCAGAACGTCAAGCAGTTATACAGGAAATGGAAGATTTTATTTCTGAGGTAAGACAAATCCTGAAAAAAATTAAGGAATTGGACTAAGGGGCTGGATAGAATATCGAGCCCCTTAATGTTGGAGGCTTATTTTTCCATAATCGAGGACATGCCATTGCAGCATATATAGTTTTGGGGTGGTTTTTATGAAAAAGATTGAAGGACCCTTTGGGATTATAACAATTCATCCACCAGATAAGGTACCCACACAGGCAGATGAAAATCGCTTATATAATGTATTGGTTGACTGCCTGATAACGAAAGGAATTAATCAGGATAAGAAGAAAAGAGAATGTATAATCCCCAAGCAAAAGAAACTGCAAGCAATGGTATAATGAGATAACAATCTATGAGCTAATCGTGGCCCACACCAACGAAAATGAATACAAGTCCTTTATAAGCAACAAGAAAAACGAGGCCCTGCAGTCCCGGATTATTGTAATGAAGATACCTTATAATCTAAGGGTAAGTGATGAGGTAAAAATTTATGAGAAGCTTATAAAGCAGAGTGACCTTAAAGATATTCACATTGCCCCGCATTCGCTTAAAGTTGCCAGTATCTTTTCTGTTCTTTCCCGCTTTAAGGAAAGTAAAAAACAGGGAATGGACCTGTTGAAAAAACTGAAGCTGTATGACGGAGAAGATGTTGAGGGGTTCAAGCAGAAGGACCTGACAGAGCTCAAAAATGAATTTGTGGACGAAGGCATGAGCGGCGTAGACCCCCGCTATGTTATAAACCGCCTCTCCTCGGCCCTCATCCGGACGTCCACCAAGTGCATCAACCCGCTGGATGTATTGAGGGGGCTGAAGGACGGCCTGGACCAGCACGCCTCTATAACCAAGGAGGAAAAGGAGCGCCTGCTGAACTTTATTTCGATGTCCCGCAAGGAGTACGACGAGCTGGCAAAAAAAGAGATACAAAAGGCCTTTGTGTACTCATACGAGGAGTCTGCAAAGGTATTGTTTGACAATTACCTTGATAATGTGGAGGCGTACTGCAACGGGGTTAAAATAAAAGACCCCATTACAGATGAGGAAATGGACCCGGATGAAAAGCTCATGCGGTCCATAGAGGAGCAGATAGGTATTTCTGAGAACGCCAAGAAGAGCTTCCGTGAGGAAATACTTATTAGACTATCCTCCTTTGCGAGAAAAAATAAAAAATTCGATTACCGCTCCCACGAGCGTCTGCGGGAAGCGGTGGAAAAGAAACTGTTTGCAGACCTCAAGGATGTTGTCAAGATCACCACTTCCACCAAAACACCGGATGCCGAGCAGCTCAAACGTATTAACGAGGTGAGCGCAAAGCTTATTGACGAGTATGGTTACTGCCCCAACTGCGCAAATGAGCTCATGAAGTACGTGGGAAGTCTGCTTAACCGGTAATTCATAAAGCACCCTGAGCCCGTTTTTACGGGCTCAGGGTTTGTTAAAGTCAGAGCTTTTATGCCGGCGCCTGAGCAGATCCCGGCTTTCCGGACAGGCCGGAAGCCCAGGCGCTGAAGCGCTGCTCTCCTGCCGGACGCAGTCCGAATTCGGCGCCGGCATCCAGAATGGCATGCACCATGCTCCGGGCATAACCCCGCGAGCAGGTAAGCAGCAATCCGCCGTCAAATCCACGGCCCCTTTCCAGTAGGACCACCTGGCAGGGGACGTGCGAAAAAGGTCCCTGAAGCAGAAAAGGCGTCTGTTTTTTGGGATCCATCAGATCCAGGGCGGTCAGCTTTTCGGCGATGGCCAGGGCATTGGGACCGAACAGTGCCAAAAATACCGTGCACTCGGTTACATCGGTGTACCCCGGCTCGCCCGGCAATTCGGGCGCATCGGCCAGCAGGTGCCAGATGGCGGACTGGGTGCCATTCATGCGATTGATCAGTACGCCTTTCTGAAAGGCGCAGGCTCCGGTCGAGGCCGGAATATCCAGTCCCAGCGTTTTTCGCTGGTCCAGATTCTTATCCTGCAGGTCCCATTTAGCCTTATGGGTCAAATCCACCAGAAAGGGGCCCCGGCCTTCGTTGCTATATTCCAACACTACGGGCCAGTTTTCCCGCATTTCGATCTTTTGCGCACCGGCCTTGAATTGAACGGGCGAGCGTCTTTGTATCTCTGTCATGGTCGTCACCTCACATTTTCATCCGTTTGCCTTCGGGATCATAAAACGGCATAGGCACGACCCGGGCATACAGTCGTTTACCGTTGCATTCATCCTCGAAAATTTCCAGCCGGGTGCCCTCGGCGGCCAACTCGGCGTCCACCAGGGCCATGCCCACCGATTCATTCAGGGTAAAACTCTTGCGGGCGGTGCAGACATACCCTCGGATGCGATTGTCGACGATGATAGATCCATCTCTGGGCGTGCGCTGGGGGTCCTCCATCTTGATGCCCACCAGCCGGAAACGGCCCGGTTCGTTTTCTGCCTGGCGTAAAGCCACTGCGCCCACTGTCCTGGCGTCCGGTTTGTTGCGGTCCCACAGAAAGCCCAAACCCAGATCGAGCAGGTTAGTGCGTTGCTCCGATTCCTGGCCGAGGATGATGTGGCATTTTTCCAGGCGCAGGACGTTTTGGGCTTCCACGCCAAAGTTGCGGATGCCGAACTCCTGGCCGGCTTCCTCCAGCATTTCCCACAAGACCGGCATATAGGAGGCGTCCGCATGCAGCTCATAGGAGAGTTCGCCGACAAACCCCAGCCGCATGGCGCGCACCGGGATGGTTTTCCGGATGGTGAACTGGCGATAACTGCCGAAGGGAAAGGCCTCATCGGCGAGATCCGTATCGGCAACTTTTTCGAGGACTTTACGCGCGTTTGGTCCGGAAATGTTAATCACGCCCATGGCATCGGTCAGGTTGACCAGGTGGAAATCCCAGCCGTCGTAACGGGTGTGAAAGCGGATCCACTCCACGGTCTCACCGGCGCGGGCGGTGGAAGTGGTAAAGTAATAGTCGTTTTCAGCCAGTTTGACCACCACACCGTCGTCGATCACACAGCCGTCATCGTTGCACATGGCCGAGTATTTCACCCTCCCCTCGGCCACCTTGGCCATGTTGCTCACATAGACGCGCTGCAGAGCTTTAAGAGCATCCGGCCCGTGGATGCGGAATTTACCCAGTGTCGAGGCATCCAGCAAGCCGACGTTGTTGCGCACATTGAGTATTTCCTCGCGGCAGCTGAAGTCTTCGGAAAAGTAGCGGGCGCGGCGCCATACACCAATGCGCCGGAATACACCGCCGGCTTTTTTCTGTAAATCGTGCAGCGGCGTGCGTTTGCACATATCGTGGTTGGCCCCGGCGTAGGTGGCGATGAAAGTTGGCACCAGGGGCGCCCGCACCGTCGTGGGAATCGGCTTGGCGCCGCTCTGGGCCTGGTATTCGGACACGAACAGGGGCAGGTTGTGACCGGGGATGCCGCCCTGGCCTGGGCCGGTACCGGCCGAGGTAAAGCGTTTGATCAACTCGGGCACATCAAACCCCATCTCAATGGCCTGTTTGATATTCTTTACAGTGGTGTCTTCGTCAAAACAGATGAAGCTCTTGCGGCCCTTGACCGGGGCGCTCACCAGCTTGGTGCCGCACTCGGGGCCGGGCAGTTTGCTGAGCTGCTTGCTGGCCTCGGCAACGGCCTTGCCGGTGTCGGCGCCGCAGTCGGCTGCCGCTTTCAGTCCGGCCAGCCTTCCGGACGCCTCGATGGCCAGGGCATGCTGCAGGCCGATCATACGGCCGGCCATGTGGGTTTTGGCCGGGAGGTCAACCGGCAGAAAGTAGCCGGTGTGCTTGTCGTACTTCAGTTTGGCCTGGGCCAGAGTCAAAGGACCGGTGAGCGGTGTAAAGCCGGCCGATGCGACCAGCAGGTCGCATTCGAACTGGCGTTTCTCTTGGCCGTCGATGGTTCCGAGGGTGACTTTTTCTACCTGTTTGGAGCCATGGGCCTCGTACGCCACCCATCCGCGCAGGACCGGAATGTTTCGTTCAGCTAGTGCCTGCAGCAACTTAGGGTCTTGCCCGTCTTCACGGATATCGGCCACGCAGGCAATCTTCATTCCCAGATCAAACAGGTCCGCCGCAGCCTCCAGCCCCAGGTCATGTCCAATGCTGAATACCGCCCGGGTGCCCGGCAGCAGCCCGTAAGTGCGGGCCAGACGGTGGGCGCAACCGACCTGCATGATGCCCGGGCGCTCGTTGTTTTCGAAAAGCAAAGGCCTTTCTATACAGCCGGTGGCCACCACCACGCTTTCAGCGCGGATTTCAAGGTAGCGTTGATCGAAGCTGTCGGATTCACCGCCCACCTGAAAGGCGGTAATCAGGTTGTTATTGTACGCGCCCACCACCGCGGTGTGTTTGAATACACGGATGTTGGCTGTGGACTCCACCTGTTCGGCCAACTGGCGAGCCCGCTGATAGAGCGCCTTTTCCTTATCATAGTCGCCCACCCGGTAGTCGAAGCAGCCGCCCAGCCAGGACCGGGCTTCCAGCAATACCACCCGCAGGCCGCTCCCGGCCGCTGCCAGGGCCGCCGTCATACCTGCGGCGCCGCCGCCGATCACACAGACATCGGCCTTGGGAAAGATTTCATCATAGTTGCCCTTCATTCTGAAATCCGGTGAAATTTCCCCCAGTCCGGCGGCCTTGCGCACCTGTTTCATGGCGATGGGCCATAGCCAGGCCGGCTTGTGCATAAACTGGTAGTAGAAACCAGCCGGCATCAGCCAATCGAGTTTGTCCATGAAGCCCATCCAGTCAAACTCGGCCGATCCTTTGACATTTTGGTCCTCGATCATCATCCCGTTTTTCAGCAGGGTATTTTCGGCCCGCACGTTGGGAATGCCATCCACCTGCATGCAGGTGTTGCTGCACTCCCCGTCCAGGCTGTATAGCCCCCGGGGGCGGTGATATTTCAAGCTGCGGGCAAAGATCCGGACACCGTTGGCATACAGGGCTGTGGCAATGGTATCGCCGGCCACTCCCTGGTAAGTTTTGCCTTGATACTGCAAGGATCTGTTTTCCGAGGGATCGATCCGTAATGTGGGCAGTTGAGTGAGTCTTTTCATGATTTTTCCTCCGGTTTTTCCACTTCAAGGTTGGTCAGGGTGTTGCGATAAATGGTAAACCAGGCACCGCATCCGCTCTTATGACACCACCACTCTTTTTGAATGCCGGCTACACAGTTGTTCATGTGCACATAGTCGCACCAGCTTTGCGGGGTCAATCCTTCTTCCACGGGCCGCGGCCCCTTGTCTTCACCGCCATATCGGAATTCGTAGCCATTGCGTTTACCGCAATTGGGGCAAGTAATCGTCAGTGCCATCGCTGTACCTCCTATTTTCTGGTGCCAGGCCCTTAACTTATTAACTTATTCCTGGAGTAAGTTAATAAGTTAAGGGCCTGGCACCTATCTTAATTGTCCGCTGTGTAGCTGACCAGGGCGGCGGTTTCGCCCATTAATTTGTGTTTTTCATAGCGGCGCATGTTAAACGGCTTGAGCATGTCCGGACACTGGCCGCTGGCCATGAATTTGGCCATATAGCGACCTGTTGCGGTACAGGATTTAAAGCCAAAGTATCCCCAGCCGCAATTCATGTAGAAACCGTCGATGGGGTCGTTGCCATCCATAATGGGAGCCATGTCCGGCGTCATGTCGGCCAGTCCGGCCCAGTGGCGCATGAACTTCACCCCCCGCAGGAAAGGCAGAAACTCTGATAATGCCTCGGCCTGGTGTTTGATGTAATGCGCCGTGGTCAGGGTCGTGTAGTTGGGCCAGGGGTCCATGTGCGCGCCGGTGGCGATTTCACCCTTGAGGGTCTGGTTGGCATAGGCGTGATACATGCCGGATGAAACCACGTGATTAAGAACCGGTTTGAGCGGCTGGGTGACCATGGCCTGGATGGTCAGTACACTGATGGGCAGCCGTATGCCGAGCATTTTATTGATGATACCCGCTGTGTAGCCGCCTGCCGATACCAGCACCCGCTGGGTATGGATACGGCCGCCGCTGGTATCCACCCCTGTTATTTTGCCTTTTTCTGTGTGGATCGCAGTAGCTTCGATTTGCTGATGGATATGTACCCCATATCGGGCCGCGCCTTTAGCCAGGCCCCATACCACTGCGTCGTGCCGGACCACACCGCCGGGCGGATGGAACATGGCCCCGTGAATCGGATAAGTGATGTCCGGTGAAATGTTGATCGCCGGCTCCAGATCCTTGACCTGCCTGGCGTCCAACAGGTGGCTCTCGACCCCGTGAAACTGGGCTGTGCAGACATTCATGCGGGCCGCATTCATGGCCGCTTCGCTGTGCATCAGATTCAAATTGCCGCAGTTGTTGAACATCAGGTTATAGTCCAGCTCTTTGGTAAGAACCGGCCACAGGTCCAAAGCCTCTTTATATAGAGGCACATTCTCCTGCGTTCTCTGGTTGGCGCGGACGATGGCGGTGTTGCGGCCGGCGCCGCCAAAGCCGATGTAGCGCTTTTCGAGGATGGCAATGTTGTTCATGCCATGCTCCTTGGCCAGAAAATACGCGGTGGCCAAACCGTGCAGCCCGCCTCCGATAATTACAGCATCATAGCTGGATTTGAGAGTGGGCTTTTTTCCCCACAGGGGTTGAAATTTACCAAACATAGCGTCCACCTATCTTCTAGAGTTGTTTGCGCCGGAGCGCATTTTAGAACTGATTTACATTATCTATGCAAAAACAATGCCTATAACCGTATAGCTCCGCATTCATGGCTGCATGCGCAGATAAGCCGCTCCAACCACAACAAGTGAAATTGCAAGAGAGAGCGGAGCGATACCACCGGAGCGCCCGGTACCACTAAACGCTTATTAGTATTATCAGGATAAATCCCAGATTCCAATGCCCGTATCAATAATGATATTTATCTCAAAATTGAGATATGAGCTTTATGATAGCTTATAAATTTGTATATTAGCAGGAAGGTTGCAAATAAAATGAGGGCTGATCTCATTTTTGAGACCAGCCTATCTCTATGACTGCATGATCGAACCCCAATTTTTTTAAAGGAATCTTTTGAGTTATTGTCGAAAAACAAAAAGTCTCATAAATGAGAATGAGGTGATGGGATGGGTAAATTGCAAAAGATTCAACCCTTCGTACAGAGTGTGGCTGAAGCCATCGCTGCCGCTTTAAAACTGGAAGTAGAGATAGTGGATAATAACTTAATGAGAGTGGCCGGAACTGGTAGGTTGCGGACGGAAGTGGGTTCAAGGCAAAAGCGGGGATTTGTCAACCGTTTCGTGTTGAATAAGGGTGAGCTTTTTATCGTAACTGATCCAGGCCAGCATTTACTTTGTAACGACTGTGATTTGAAAGGGAACTGTTTTTATACTGCCGGCCTATTCTGTCCCATCATTGTTGACGGCGAAAGTATTGGGCTGATCAGCCTGGTAAGTTTAACGGGGGAGCAAAGGGAAACCCTCCTGGCCAATGACGAGCAACTTCAGTCCTTTGTTGCCAAAATGGCTGACTTGTTGGCCACGAAGGTTAGAGAAGAAGCAACGGTACAGAATTTGATGATCACTTCCAATCACCTCCGGACCATTGTTAATTCCATTCAAGAAGGTATTGTAGCAGTGGACGTTCAAGGTCTGATTACCCACTTCAATCCTGCGGCGGCCTGGATCTTTGGGGTGAGTCAGGAGAAAGTAGTGAACCGACGGGTAAAAGATCTCTTTCCTGAGTTGCTGGTCTGCCGGGTATTGAAGAATAACCGGGAGGTACTTGAACAGGTAGTTACGCACAAACGTGGCAAAAAGCGGGTTAACTTGCTTTGCAGCGCTTTTCCCATTGAAGTTAATGGCCAATTGGTAGGAGCGGTGGAGTCCTTTCGGCCGGTCTCTGATGTGCAAAGAGTGGCTTCCCGTTTTGCGCTGTCGGTAATTGAGACCAGGTTTGATGAAATCCTGGGGAACAGTGTGCAGATTAAACAGGCCAAAGATAAGGCTTATAAAGTCGCGGCTAATGACTCTACGGTGTTGATTGAAGGAGAGAGCGGTACGGGTAAAGAGCTTTTTGCCCGGGCCATTCACACAGCCAGTCCGCGGGGCTCGAAACCATTTGTGGCTATTAACTGCAGTGCCATTCCTGACGCCTTGTTGGAAAGTGAACTGTTCGGCTATGAAGATGGGGCTTTTACCGGAGCCAAGCATGGAGGAAAACCAGGGAAGTTCGAATTGGCCCAGGGTGGTTCAATCTTTCTGGATGAAATTGCTGAAATGCCGCTTTATTTGCAAGCTAAAATTTTACGGGTGCTGCAGGAAAAGAAATTGGAAAGGGTTGGCGGAATCCAGGAGGTTAGTTTGGATGTCCGGGTTATCGCCGCTACCAACAAGAACCTGAATCAAATGGTTGCCCGGGGCGAATTTAGGGAGGACCTGTATTACCGGTTGAATGTAATACCATTAACTTTACCTACTCTTCGAGAGAGGAAAGGAGATATACCCCTTCTGCTGGACTTCTTTCTGAAAAAATTTAACGGCTTGATGAATAAGGAGTATAGCGGATTTACTCCTGAAGCTATGGAATTATTAATGAATTATTATTGGCCGGGGAATATCCGGGAATTGCAAAATGCCGTGGAATATGCCTGCAACCTGGAGACATGCGAACTAATCTCCCTGGAAAGTCTCCCATACAGAATCAGGCAATTTCAGTACGGCAAAGTGAAGTCGGATTACCTCGGAGCAAGGTTGCGTGAAAAGATAAAAGAGGTTGAGCGACAAGTGCTGGTTGAAGCGCTGGAGTTCTTTGGTTCGCAAAGCCATGATAAGGAAAAGATTTCTGAAGCCCTTGGGATTAGCAGGGCCACCATGTACAGGAAATTAAAAGAATATGATTTAATTTAGCTTTTTATTAACCCCTATATATGTCGGGTTCAATGGAGAGCTTGCGTAAACGATAATGCAGGTTCTGGCGGGCAATGCCCAGTTGTTTTGCTGCTGCAGCCACATTGCCTTTGTATTTGGCTAATGTCGATTCAATAAATTCTTTTTCACACTTACGTAAAAAAGCATTAAGATTTTCTCCGTCAAATAGTTCTGTGTTTATGTGATGTCTAAAGGAAGTGGTCTTTTCCATTCGTCTTTTTATAATCGCCGGCACATGTTCTATGGTTAAGAGTGTGTCGTTCTTATTAGAGAGACTCATAGCGCTCTCGATAATATTTTCTAGCTCTCTGACGTTTCCCGGCCAATCATATTGCTTAAAAAACTCCGATAGCTCCGGTGTTATTTCACGAATATTTAAGTCGAAAGCTTTATTAAAATCATTAATGATTTTTTGGGCTAGTAATGGGATATCTTCAGGACGTTCTCTTAGGGGCGGAATGTCAAGAACCACTGCTGTCAAACGGTATAGAAGGTCCTCGCGGAATTGTCCCTTTTCCGATAATTCAAATAAGTTTTCATTAGAAGCACAAATTATACGGCAGTTGATTTTTCGCTCTATCTTACCCCCAATGCGGCGCACCGTCTTATCCTGCAGCAATCTGAGCAATTTAGGCTGCAGTTGCAGACTCAGTGAATTTATTTCGTCCAGAAACAAAGTCCCGTTTTCTGCTTGTTCAACAAAACCCGGGGCATCAATTGCCCCGGAGAAAGCCCCTTTAACGGTACCCATCATTAGACTTTCCATTAAAGTTTCCGGTATAGCGGCGCAGTTAACAGCGATAAATGGTTGCGAAGCAGAGGAACTGGCATTATGAATTCCTTGGGCAAAGAGTTCTTTGCCGGAACCTGTTTCGCCGATAAGCGTCACTGTAGATTTAATTGAGGCCACCTTTCGGGCTTTTCTAATTGCCTGGGTAATGCTGGAGCTGGAGCCTACTAAGCTTTCTAATGAGAAGCTGGTGCCATTTTTTCTGTTTTTGGATATATGGTTATTGAAGCGGTCTAACAGCCTGGTCATTAGCTCATTTATTGAGGGTAAATCACGGCCAATAGAATATTCTTTAATGTTTCCAATTTCCGCTTTTAATGTGCTTAAATTGAGAGCCCGTTTGGTTTAACGGGCTCCCTTTCATTTACATATTATTTGGCACTGTTATGCCCAGGGTGGATAAAGTTAGTGAAGTTATGACGGGTCTATATACATACTCTTCATGTAGTTATCGGTAAATATTTTATTTCCCCCAAGCTCAATATGCCTTACCCTGGCAGCAAGTTGCCCCGCCTTATAAAACAATTCCTGATTGAACAGGGCGCGTATAGCGCCGGCATGAGCGGCATTTCCCACGGTCCTTATTTTCCCCGGTTCAATAACGGGTACCAGGCCTATTTCAAGGATACTTTCGGCCTTTAAATATGATGCAAAAGTTCCTGCCAGGATGACCTCATCAATATCCTGAAATGAAATACCGGCCGTTCCCGTAATAGTCTTTATTCCTGCGCAAACTGCTCCTTTGGCCAGCTGCAGCTCGCCTATATCTTTTTGGTTTATTACAATATCGGTTTCTGTGTGGCCGCCATAGGAAAGAATAAATTCCCGCCTGTTTTTTCCTCCTGGCCGAATACGGGATTTAAGTTCAGCCGATAAACTGTTGTTTTGGGCAGGCTCCATAATTGATCCCTGTTTACTTATAATCCCGGCCTTTCTCATTTGTTCAATACCCTCGATAATTCCTGAACCGCAAATCCCAACCGCCTTCCGGTCACCGATAACTTTAACCTTTACATCATTTTCGGTTATTTTTATTCCTTCAATGGCTCCCGGTTTAGCCCTCATTCCATGGGTAATGCCGGATCCCTCAAAGGCAGGTCCTGCTGCTGTGGAACAGGCCATCATATTTGTGGGGGTTTTCAAAAAAAGCTCGCAATTTGTCCCCAAATCAATTAATAAAATGTTTCCTTCCTTCAGGTAAAGCTTTGATCCAATAACTGCGCCCATGGTATCCCCACCAACAAAACTGCCTATATTGGGGAATATTAACACTCTGGCCTGGGGATTTATTCTTAACCCCAATTCATCGGCAGACAATTCCAAAGAACAGTTGCAGGATGAGACATATGGCGCTTTTGCCAGGTGCGAAACATCCAGGCCCAGAAATAAATGACTCATGGTGGTATTGGCTGCAACTGTCATTTTATAAATATCTTCGCAAGCTATTCCAGTGCCAGAAATAATATTTTCTACTAATTGGTTTACCGTTTCCCTTACAGCTATCCGCAGCTGCCGGTGATTATCATGACTTTCAACGGCATAGGCTATTCTGGATATGACATCAGCGCCGTATACTGTCTGACCGTTTTCTGCGGATTCAATTTTTAACACCCTAGCCTGCAGCAAATCCACCAGAGCAGCCGCCACACTTGTCGTCCCAATGTCTACGGCTATCCCATAGGTGAACTGCGACCTGTCTCCCGGTTCCACCTCAATAACCTGGTTGCCCCATAATGTCGAGGTTACCCAAAAATCCCGGGCACGCAAAACGCCAGGAAGTTTTGCCAATACTTTTAGATTTGGCTCTGGCCGAACATCACAAACCTTTGACAGCTCATCCGCCAGCCTGTCCCAGTCACCCCGCTCATCTTCCAGGCTCGGTTTGGGAATTTGCATAAAGACTTTTCTCACACCAGGGTTTAAATCTTCGTTTTGTATGTTTAGAAGCGCTGCTTCTTTCCGGTCATATGGCTCAGTGGTATCTATTTCGATTTCCATGTCCTCCTGCGGTTTTACCATGCATGCAAGGCGAAAACCCCGGGCAATTTCCAGCTTATTCAAATGATCTATGTCTGCCTGAGTGGGTGCCGGTATACCCTTTAATATCCGGACCCTGCATTTGCCGCAGAGCCCTTTGCCGTTGCAAATGTTTTGCACAGGAGCCTGATTGCGTATAAGAATAGACATCAGGGTTTCATCTCCGGCAGTCTCTACAAGGCTGCAGGAATTAATTTTGATTATCATCCCGTCCTCCTGGCGTAAACATTTTCTCGGTTACGGGCTTTCCTGGTTTAACATATACCGTTTCCAATGTTCCATAACCATTAAGTACTGATTTTAGCAGGTTTAAATCCCCTTCAACTTCTCCTGCTTCCCAACCAAAAAAGTCTGCGATCTCCTTAACCTGCAACCGGTAATTATCAATATCTTTCATCCCCGGTGTAATAATCAGCACTGCTTTTTTATACCGTCCGTACAGGGCATTGATTATTTTTTTTGCTTTATTCTCTCCGTACCTTTCCCTGTATTCCAGAAATTCAGCATAGGGGGTACGGCCATAATCCAGCCAGCCCTGGCTGAAATAATAAGTAGCCGGGCTCTTTTTAAACATTTTCATGTGTCTGGCATTAGAACCCAGCATTAGGCCAATACAATCATGGGTAGCCGGAAACAGGAGCGGCACATTGGGTGAAACCAAACCTATTACAGAATTTGAACAGCGGCTGTATGTAAGTATAATGAGGTCGTAATCCTGGCTCTCATTAATTATCTCCTGTAATTTCCTGTGGAGTTTATCAGGCCTTGCATGAAAACTGTAATCGAGGAATACACAGTCCGCTTCACTGTCAGCTCCAAGCCAACGCACTTCATTCATGGTTGAATGGCAGCCGATGAGCTTAATTTTCATGATATCATCTCCCGGAAACTGATTGCCACCCTTTTTATACATTAACAAAAAGTATTAATTTTATCAAAAGACACCCAGGCTTTCAAGCCCTGGGTGTCTATACCTGTTCTATTCATTATACAAATACCGGCTTCACCTGCCGTGATCCTCTCTAAGGGCCTTGTAAATGCTGAAGCACATGGCCAGCATGATAAGCATAAACGGGAAAGCCGCTGCAATGGAAGCTGTCTGCAGAGCCGTCAGCGCGGCTTTGCCTCCCACCAGTATCAGTATAATGGTAATGGCCCCCTGCATAAAGCCCCAGAAACTGCGGAGCTTCTTGTCAGGTTCCATGTCCCCGCCCGAAGTCAGCATTGCCAGCACATAGGTTGCGGAGTCTGCAGCCGCCACAAAGGAGGCGACGATAAGGACAATAGCCAGTGGAGCAGTTAACGCGTATAGCGGCAGCTGCTGTAGGGTCGCAAAAAAGGCGGTTGTATAGTCCGCGTTAACAGCGGCCTGAATTGCCCCATTGGAGATGGCATCCAGATTGAAGGCCGCTCCGCCGTATATGGAAAGCCAGATGAAGGAAAACCCAACAGGCAGCAGGGTAACCGCCAGGACGAATTCACGGATGGTGCGTCCTTTTGAAACCCGGGCTACAAATTGGCCAACAAACGGGGCCCAGGCAATCCACCATGCCCAGTAGAATATAGTCCAGCCGGTTAACCAGGGCAGGTTGCCCATCCACAGGCTCTGCCCGATGAAGTTCTGGAAGTAGGCGCCAATGGCATCAGTAAATGCGTTCATTATGAAAACCATGCCGCCAAAAAGGAAGATAAACACCATGAATGCAATTGAAAGCCAGACTTTGATGTTGGCAGCAGCCTGCATAGCCTTATGAAGTCCGGAAATGGTGGTCAGTGTAAAGAGCACGGTCATTACCGCTATTATTATGGAGATGGTAAAGGGAGTCGCCTCGATTCCCCAGATATATTGAATCCCGGTGGCAATCTGGCTGGATCCGAGGCCCAGGCTGGTGGCCACGCCAAACACGGTGGCAAAAACAGATAGTATGTCTATAGCTTTACCGATAGGGCCATAAATCCTGTCGCCAATCAGAGGATAGAAAGCGGAACTTACCAGGAACGGCAGTCCCTTGCGGAATTGGAAGTACGCAAGGGCAAGACCGCATATTGCGAATATAACCCAGGCATGAATACCCCAGTGGAAAAACACTATCCTCATGGCTGTATGCATGGCTTCGGGGGTATTGCCTGTGCCAACCGGCGGGGATACGTAGTGCATGATTGGCTCCGCAATCGACCAGAACACAAGGCCAATGCCCATACCGCCGCCGAACAGCATGGCAAACCACTGGAAATTGCTGAACTCCGGTTTTTCGTCTTCTTTCCCCAGCTTTATCTGCCCATAGCGGCTTAATGCAATACCAAAGGCAAAGACTATAAAAATGGCCACTGACAAAAGATATAGCCAGCCGAAATCAGTTGTTAAAAATGCAAAAACATCGTTTACCACTTTACCCATCTGGGAGGGAAGAAACATTCCCAACCCTACGAAAAGAAGGACTATGACAGCAGAAATATACAAAACAGAGCGATTTTTCAGATTACTGCCACCAGACATAAATGATATTCCCCTTTCGTAATTTAATGGCTGAACTCAAGCAGGCGCATTCCTCCGGTAAACCTGCACAGGCCTCGGGATATCCGCCAGGAAGGCAAAAAGATACCCTCCCAAGTCCGGCCGTGGGATTACACCCGGCTTGAGTTAACAGCCTAGTTCCTTATAAATAAAACGAAACCAGTGTAATGACTATTTAGCCAGTATACGTCCGGCAAGATCAACGGCCTCATCAGCAGTTTCTGCCCATCCGTCCGCCCCTATTTCATCAGCCCAGGACTGGCTGGTGGGGCCGCCGCCAATAAACACCTTAAATCTGTCTCTCAGATTGTTTTCTTTAAGATAATCAATAACCTGCTTTTGGCCAACCATTGTCGTTGTCAGCAGGGCGCTGGCGCCAATGATATCAGCTTCTACCTCCAAGGCTTTGGCCACAAATGCCTCGGCTTTAATGTCGGTGCCAATATCAAAGACTTTATACCCTGCGGCGGTAAACATTGCTCCGGTAATATTTTTACCTATATCGTGAATGTCGCCTTCCACGGTCCCCAGAACAATCTTACCCTTTGCATCTCCCTGGCTCATTCCCTGCTTGGCAATTTCCGGCTCCAGGATGGCCAGGCCAGCCTTCATGGCTTCTGCCGACATCATTACATCCGGCAAAAACATTTCTCCGGCCTTCCAGGCCTCTCCCACCACTTCAATACCCTTGATAAGCCCTTGCTGGACCGCATCCACCGGATTTGTTCCCTCATCGGCAACTTTCTGAGAAAGCTCTGCAGCAATATCCTCATCACCATCGATAACAGCTTGCTTTAATTCCATGAAAATGTCACTCATCTTTTTTTACCTCCGTGTTGTTTGGTATTTGCCTGTCTTTTACAGTAGCTCTGCCGTGCGTTTGGCAATAAAGTCCTGCAGCTTTTTGTCAACAGCTTCGTCAAGGGCCGGTGGCACGTAATTAGCCAGAACTTCTTGCCATTTGGCATGCGCTCTTTGTTTTGTGTCAATTTTTAACTTGGCCCATGAGTCGTATGCTGTGCGGTCACTTAGCACAGGGGTGCGGAATTCCCGTCTGTGATTTTTACGGGTGTGCTTTTGGGTAAGAAAATGTCCGCCGGGGCCGACTTTGGCTATAGCGTCATAGGCCAGGCCATCCTCATCAAAATGGAAACCCTTTCTGTAGTGGAGCAGCATACCGGCCATTTCATCATCCATCATAAATTTTTCATATGACATGGCCATATAATATTGAAGAATTCCGGCAGTGTGCAGAACAAAGTTGATACCGGTAACGGATGCTGCCATTAATGTCATCATGGACTCATAGCCTGCCTGGGCATCGACAGTTTTTGAATCATTGAGACCACCGCCGGAGCGGCCGGGTATATTGTAGAAACGGGCCAGTTGGGCACTGGCTGAAATAAACAGCGCAGTTTCAGGGCTGCCGATTGAGAGACTGCCGCTGTGCATATCGCTAAGAGCCGAGGCCGATCCATAGACAACCGGTGTACCGGGGTTGATACTTTGGGCCAGGGCAATCCCGGCAAGCACTTCAGCATTCTGCAGCGATAGCGTGCCTGCTAATGCCGCCGGACCGGTAGATCCCGCCATAACCAGGGCTGCAATAACCACGGCCTGTCCCGCTTCAGCATAGGCCATTAATGCTCCGGTCATTCGCTCGTCAAATTTAAGAGGGGTCAGGGAGTTGATAAGAGAAATTAGAACCGGCTTTTCCTTAATAACATCTTTGCCGCCGAAAAGAATGGAAGCAATCTCAATGGAATCCAGGGCCCGTTCCCGGCCTTCGGCGCTGCCCATAAAGCACTTGTCCGAATTTTTTATAGAGCTGTAGAGCATTTTCAGGTGACGAATTTCATCGGGTATATCCTGGGGCTCAGCCATTGTTCCCCCGGTCATGTGCAGATTTTTACTGGCTCCGGCAAGCTTTGCAAAATTTTCATAGTCCTTAATTGTGGTCTTGCGGCGGCTTCCATCTGCCTCATAGATGAAAGGGGCGCCGTAGCCGGGCATATAAATGATGTTGTTTCCCCCGCATACCAGGTTGTGCTCTGGATTCCGGGCATGTAATGTGAATTGGGATGGAGCCAGCTTTACCTTTGATTCAATGAATTCCCTGGTGAAATAAACCCGGCGGCCCTCAATCTTTTGCCCTTCTCTCTCAAACACCACCAGTGCCGGTTTGTACTCAAACTCCATACCAATCTCTGTCAGTATTCTGATGGACTGGTCATGAATCATTTGGACCTGTTCTCCGGTTAGAATGTTATACACAGGTATCACACTCAACACCCCTTTGTCATTTATAGTATTGCACTAAAAGATCTTCAGCAGAGGATGTTCTGTTGTGCCCAGCTTTACACCGGACAACTTGTTGTTATAGGCAATCATGGCGTCGGTGGTGGCCATTGCCCGGTATACCCAGGGAGCATTTCTCATGGGGCCGTAAAGGATAAAATCAGCGCCCTGTGTTACCGGGTAGGTGAAGACCGAGGCGCCTGCCACCTCAAAGAATGGAGTGCCTTTTGAGCGCATCTTTTTCCAGAGATAAACTGCATTGGATGGCGCGCAGCCGCCGGGATAGCCGAATTCCTCTTTTACCACGTTAATAGCCTCGGTGGTCCAGCTGGCGCTGGGCACATCCAAGACCCCCGGGTCAATAAGGAATTGTTCCAGCCCGGCTCTCCTGGCTGCATTAATTAACCCCTCTTTTTCACCGTCTCCGGTGAGAAGTTTAATTCTAGCCTGGGGCTTAAGGGCTTTTTTGCTAAAAGCCAGGATAACAGCGGTTTTTACCCCGTGTTCCTTAATTACTTCCAATTCTTCTTCTGTATAATGCTCATCTATCGAATTATAAATAACCCTCTTTATTATTTCCGGGTCTTTGCCAAGCTGTTTCAAAGCGCCGATTCTCACCGCCGGACTGATACTGTCCAGAAGGAAAGGGGCGTTGGTGTTTTTTAAAATAAATTCAACATACCTGGTCAACGACTCAACCGATTCTCCCAATACATCAAGGATAAAAGGGTTACCGGTTTCCGCGCTCAACTCTTCCTCCCTGGCTATAAGATCTCTGGCAGCGTCTTCGTCAAAAATACCCTTCATCTCATCCTTGACAATATTATGTCCCCTGTAAAAAATGCTGCCGATTAAGACTGTAGGATATTCTCCGGGCTGCCCGCCCAATTTTACTCCATTGATGTCGTAAACCTTTTGTTCTGCTTTAAATTTAAACATACTATTTGTCCTCCTGTTGCTTTACCGTGGTTTAACTTTTTAGCCCCTATTCAATTCACGCACAAGGCAATACGCCATTGCAATCATGATTAACATGAAAGGGAAGGCTGCAATAATGGAAGCTGCCTGTAAGGCATTAAGGCCTCCTGCCAGTAAAAGAACAATGGCTACGCCTCCCTGAATCACCCCCCATAAAACTTTTGTATTATTTGCCGGCTCCAATCCTCCGCCGGAGATCAGCATGCTGACGACAAACGTAGCTGAGTCAGCTGAAGTAATGAAGAATATGGCAACTAGCAGCAGCGCCAGGCCGGATAAAATATCTGTAAGGGGATAGTGCTGAAAAACAAGGAATAAACCGGAAGCAACATTCTCAGCAACAAGGGGGGCTATGTTTTTACCAAGCATTTGCTGTAAATAAAGAGAGGTGCCGCCGAAGGTGCCCATCCACAGGAAGCTTAAAACTGTTGGGGCTAATAAAACTCCGAAAACAAACTCCCTTATGGTTCTGCCTTTGGATATCCTGGCGATAAAGCCTCCAACAAAAGGCGCCCACGCAATCCACCACGCCCAGTAAAATACTGTCCAGGAGTTTATCCAGCCGGACTGGCGAACCGGGTCGGTGTTCAGACTCATGCTGAAGAAACTCTGAATATAATTTCCAATTGTGGTTATGATGAGGTTTATATTAAAAATCCCTGGTCCCACCACAAACATGAAAATTAGAAGCAGAAACGCCAGAAACAGGTTCATATTGCTTAAAACTTTGATCCCGCGTTTTATTCCCGTCACGGCAGAAAGAGTAAACAGAAAGGTGATTGCAATAATAATCAGCACACTAACCCATTTTGTTTCCGGAACCCCAAACAGAAATTTTAAGCCGCTGTTAATTTGTAAAGTCCCAAGTCCAAGTGATGTTGCCACCCCGAATATTGTGGCAAAAACCGCCAGTCCATCAGCCGATTTTCCCAGCCAGCCGTTTATTCCTTTCCCTAAAACAGGTTCCAAAGTAGAACTGATTAACAGAGGAAGTTGTTTTTTAAAGGCAAAGAAAGCCAGAGCCAGTCCCGTCAGACCATAAACTGCCCAGGGGTGAATACCCCAGTGGAAAAATGTATACCTCATGGAATCCAATACCGCCTGTTCAGTGTACGGCTCACCCCTCAACGGCGCTGCCAGATGGGAGAGAGGCTCACCGACACTCCAGAATACCAGCCCGATACCCATTCCGGCGCTAAAAAGCATGGCAATCCATGACATATAGCTGTATTCAGGTTTATCATCCGGGCTGCCCAGCTTTATTTCTCCATATTTGCTGAGGGCAAGCCAAAGACAAAAGAAAACAAAGCACAAAACAGCCAATAAGTACAGCCAGCCAAATTTCACCGATATAAAGTCAAGTATTTCCTGCATCATCCGGCCCATCTGACTGGGGAATATCGCGCCGCCCAAAAGAAAGAGCAGCGCTGGAACAACTGTTAGCACCGTCAGGATGTTATTTCTTTTAACCATAACATCACCCCTCAGTGAACAATGAATGACAATTTGAGCAATTTTTAATATTTCTAATATTGGATTTAATTGACAAATATATCTTAATCAGTTGAAATTGTTATCTTTAAAAAATAGTAACACCTATATTGGTCCCTTGGTTGGATATATTTATGCTTGTTTTGACACATTTCAATCATTAGTGATAAAATGATTTGGGATTAACCATAGAACTGAGTCGAGAAGGGGCCACTGATGAATAAAAATGCAATGGCTAACATCATTGATCCGATATACCTGGAGGAAATTCTCGGGAGCTTTTCCAAAGCCACTGGTTTGCGCATCGAGGCCGTTAATAAAAAGGGAGAAACATTTGCCATTCCGGGAAATAAAGAGAGAAGCGAGTTTTGCAGATATATTCGGAGTCAGCCCAAAGGTGAAAAAAAATGCTTAGAATCATATAAGAGGGCCACCATCGAGGCTTCTAAGTGGAATGAACCCTATTTTTTTCGCTGTCACGCCGGTCTGGTAATATGGGCTGTCCCTATCGTAATTGAAGAAGCGGTCATAGGAAGCATTATCTGTGGACAGGCTCTTTTGTGGGAACCTGACGAATTCTTTATACAGGAATTAAAAAAGAACAATAATGACGATATTAATTTTGCCCTTCTTAAAGAAAAAATAGCCAGTCTGTCGGTTATTTCACCCGATCAAACACAGGCTGCGGCAGAGCTTCTCAATGTTGTTGTCAATCATTTAGTTAAAAAGAATATTTATGCCATGGAAAAGGAACAAGCCTACCGTTTGCAAAGCCTTCAAATAAAAACAGACCTTGAGAACAGGAAAAGAAATTACACCGAGGTTGCGGATTATGAAACTTATCTAAAAAAAGAACGTCGTTTCTTGAGCTATATTCGCCTTGGGGATAAAACACGAGCGGAAAAACTGTTGGAGAGTTTGATTACCGACCTTCACACAAAATCTGTTAGCGACAAAAATACTATCAAATTGCGGATCCGTGAACTTGCGTCTTTTACATCGAGAGCAGCAGCCGAAGGCGGCGCTGACGCGGAACAGGTTATGTCAATTTTGAAGGATTTTAATGATGAAGTGGACGGTATTCACCGGGTAGAGGAATTTTTTTATAAAACTCATGGCATTGTGGAGAGATTTCTGGACGGGATTTTTGCCCTCGCCGATAAAAAACATCTGAGTCTTGTTAAAAATGCCCGGGGTTTTATTATGAACAATTACCACAAACCTCTTACGATAAAGGACACAGCAGATTATCTTTTTATAAGCCCCTCTCATTTATCACGTTTATTCCGGCAACAATTGGATTGTACATTTAACGATTACCTTACCAGGGTACGTGTGGAAAAAGCGGTAGAACTGATGAAAAGGCCCGAGCTTAACGTGGGTCAGGTAGCAAAGGCTGTTGGCTTCAAAAATCAGAGTTATTTTTCCAAAATATTCCGGAAATACATTGGGGTTACCCCATTAGTCTATAAAAACAGTTTGTTTTAAAGGGCGGTGTTAAGTTGATACTTGACAAAATTATCAATTCCATTGCGGAAGGCGAGGCAGAAGAAACTTTTGAATTAACAAAGCAGGCACTGGCACAGGGCTATCCTTCCCATGCAATTCTTAAAAAAGCTCTTATCGCAGGTATGAATAATGTAGCAGAAAAATACCGCACTGAAAAAGTCAATGTGCCTGAAGTTTTGATGGCCACCCGGGCCATGCATGCAGGACTCTCCATAATAGAGCCTTATTTGACCACACCCCCTGCGAAGGGGTATGGTAAAATCCTGGCGGGAACAGTAGCGGGAGATTTGCACGATATTGGAATCAGTCTGGTAAAATCCGTGGCCATGTCAACAGGGGTACGTGTAATATATCTTGGTGTTGATGTTACTCCAAAGAAATTTGCCAGTGCTGTTCGCAAGGAAAAACCTGATATTTTAATGCTCTCATGCTTGCTGACAACTACCATGTCAGTGCTGAAAGATGTTATTGACGAGCTAAATAACCAGGGCCTGCGCAATAATGTTAAAATCATGGTGGGAGGAGCTCCGGTTACCGATGATTTTGCCAGGGAAATAGGAGCGGATTATTATTTTGAAAACGCTTTTGAAGTTCAGGATTTCCTTGAAAAGAACATAAGCAAGCTCCTTTCCTCAAAGCGGGAAAACAAATCCTGAGTTAAGAAAATCCGAGAATTGGTATGAAACAACCTACGCCGGACTGCTTATACGGCTAGTCCTCTTTATAAAAACCACCTTGAAAAAGTAGAAAACCAGCAAACCATGATGCAAGCCTATCTGGTATGATTCCATATTTTGACTGGCAAGGCAAGAACCGTCCCCACTTGCCCGGGGTAAGCCGGATACTGTAAGCTGGTTTTGAGAGGGAGATTTTTATGCTGAGTTTATACGAAAGCCTTGCTGTGCAGCTAAAATGTCCACCCGGCTTGATATATGTCCTTAAATCTGTGGTGGCTGAGGATAAGGTGCCGCTGCTCCTCAGTTTAAACGAGTGGGTGGAGCCAAAGGATGTGTGCGATAAGCTGGGGCAGCCCATTGAGGTGACTGGCAAGGCAATACACGAACTTTTTAGAGACGGACTTGTTCTGCGAAATGAATATTGCTACAAAGCCAGAAGCTTCTATGGTATTCTGAACACCCTTTTGGGAGAGGGAAAGTTAAATGGGTTATCCCCCGTTGAGCGTAAAAAGGCGGAGGATTATTATATCCAGTCCAGGCTGCAGATATATGACAAATATATAGCCCGGGGGCAGCTTAAGGCCTCTTCCAGGGTAATGACGACGGGGGAAGCCCTGAAACATCACCAGCGCCTGCATGCCGCGGGTAAGTCTCTTATAGTAACCACAGACGAAGCATTTGACATATTAAGTCGATCCTATCTGCGTGTACTGGTCCCGTGCTCCTGCCGCCTGACCTTTCAAAACTGCCAAAAGCCGGTTAACACCTGTATTATCCTCAACGAATCGGCCAGGGAGCAGTTGGAGCGCAGTGTGGGGCAGCAGATAACAGTGGAGGAGGGGCAGGAAATTCTGGCTATTGCAGACAGGGAAGGACTGGTTCATTTAACCATCTCCTCACCCGGCCAATTGGAATACGCTTTATGCTCCTGCTGCTGTTGCTGCTGCCACGATTTGCAGGCCCTGGTAAAATACGGCCGCTCAAAATGGGTGCAGAAGGCAGATGTGATTGCTCTGGACAATAGGGAGAAATGTATTGATTGCCAGCAATGCGTGGACAGGTGTGTTTTCGGCGCGCGTGAAAATATAAACGGCCATTTGTTCTATGACTCGCAATTATGTTACGGGTGCGGGCTTTGTGTAACGACCTGCCCTTCTGAAAGCATAGCTTTAATATCCCGGGGATAAATATAAAAGCTATGCAGTGATTGTGCTATCGACGCTTTATTGATAACAAGCCTAATTTGTTTGACTATTAACCACCCTGAGCCAGTTTAGAACGGGCTCTTTTTTTTGTTTTTAAAGCAATTTGAACCCCTCCGGGGTTCATTTTTTAGGCAGTCAGCAGAATACATTTCTTTCATCATAGTACAATAGGCAATCTTCGCCTAATATTTCTCTTAATTTTTTTCTAGCCCTATGCAATCTAATTTTTGTATTGTCCAGAGAATAACCAAGAATCATTGCCTTTTCCTGGTTTGTATATCCTTGTATATCCAGAAGCAAGGGAATACGGTTTTTTTCCGGTATCTTCATTATTTTTTCCTGGATGCACTGAGACATAATTCTTTGCTCTGTCTCTTTGGGTAAATTTTTTTTTAGATCCGCCAGCTTTGCCAGCAGCATATCGTCGTCAATAGATAATAATGGGGATTTATTTTCTCTTTTATAATCAATAAATATGTTATAGGCTATTTTATTCAGCCATGTGGAAATTTTAGATTCATTTCTAAAGGAATGAATATTTTTAAATGCCTTTATGAACGTTTCCTGGGTAATATCTTCGGCCAAAGTCCAACTTGCCGATACACTATAAATGAAAGAAAATACCTTATCATAATTACTTTTAAATATTTCATCAAAGTTATTATCTAATGCGTTCATAATATCACCATGATTTTTTATTATCGTCTGTCCTCCTCCATTTTTGTTATTATAATAGCACTGCGTTGAAAATAAAAGAGGAAACTCTTTAGTGATAAAAAACCTGTTTGTTAACAGGTTTTTTTGTGTATCTTTCTATTATTTAAGTGCGTCTTATTAAAAAGGCTATGCAGCAGTGGCAAACAGGTATTTGATGAGCGGTGGACTATAATCCTTCAGAGAGGAGATGGTTTGTGTTATTAACAGGCAACCTATGGATGAAGGAGGAGTTATATTGAGAGGATGTAAGAATTGCGGTTTTTTGATTAATAATAATTGTTTTGTTTTCGGAATAAACTTAAAGGCTGAAAACATAAGACTTTACTTGGAATGCGCTTATTTCAAAGAGCCGGTATTTGAAGACGGCGAAGCCATAGAGCCGGAGAGGCTATTGTTGCTCGCAGAAAATGAAATAAGAAGGCGTAAGTGAGGATTGGTTAAATAGTACCCGTGTGGTACAAGCAGTAAAAAAGGGTTCAGGAAGGAATTTTCCTGAACCCGTTCTAATTTTTAAAAAAGTGGGCTTATACCAGCATTGCTTTCGTTTTCAATATTTATTTTGGGGATGAGCAACAAGAAGTATTACCCTGGTTTTCATCGTTAAAGAATTTTTGCTGAATGTTTTCCGCTATTTTTTGGGCTATTTCCTCAATTTCCGTTCTGGGCATATCAAATATCTCGAATATTCTTTCCTTGTCGTATGAGTAGAGACTGCTTGCCTCTATAATAGTGCTTGTAAAGGAAGGAACCCTCATTTTCATGATTTCGTTGCCGCAGCGCAAAAAACAACCTTCAATTGCCAGGATCTTAGGCGCTTGCTGCATTAAATCAAGGAAACCGGATTTTCCGGTGGCAGCATCACCCAGGCAGATTCTTACTGCAGAATTTCTTTCCAGCTGGTAGGCCAGAATATTTGCTGCCACACGAGCTATTTCCCCCTTAATACAAGCTCCTTCACAGGCCATTACAGCAATTTTGGGTGTAGTAATTTTTTTTACATAACTTTCCCCTTCGGGGCAAATCCTTGAGCCCCCCGGTCCCGGACAGCAGGAACTAACCGGGCTTTGCAGCGAGCAGGCACTGCCTTCCGATACTGTTTTTTGAGAGCAATCACTGTTAGACATATTAATCCTCCTCTTTTTTATTTTAATTAGGTACTAATTTTTTGTTTTGAGGGTTCTGTTATCGCGACATCGGGCTTGTGATATTCAAGATACGCTTTTCTGATATCCTCCGGAACGGTGTTTTTTGTGCAGTCAAACCATATGCAGCGGCTACACTCATTTTTAATCAGGGAAACAAGTAAAATAGATACCGATAAAACATAGATAACAAGTAAATACCAGGTTTGCCAGAGCCAGTAGAGGGGGAAAACACTGGTTAATAAAATATCTGTTATAATAAGAGTGGATACTGCTTTACTTGCCGGCCCTGGTTTGTGTTTATATATCTTGGGGATGCCCCAAATCATAATACATTTTGTTGTTTTTTTACTTTGCTGATAATACGGACAGTGGGGGCAAAAAAGCATATAGGTAATGTTTGTATGCCATGTTATTACACCCAGGTATGCCAGGATCCACAACGGGCTGCTGGCGTTTTGCCATATTCCAATTATTGCTGTAAAAAAGGGGACTAAAGTAAGTAATTTAAAGTATAAGTAGTCACTAAATTCGAATTTCATTGTAAGACAAGTTTTTTCACATTTCATAGCACTTATTTAATCCTCCTTTACACATTAATCTCCTCTATCGCCACCAGGTCATCAGTTTTGTCCATGACAACATCTTTTTGTGAGCCAAACTTAAAGCTTAACGCACCTCTGACGCATGCATCAATACAGTCGCCACATACAATGCATTTTTCGTCCTTAATGCATGTGTCTGTTCCCGTTAAGTATTCATCGATTTCCACTCCCATCTGACAGTTTCTGACGCAATTATTGCAATTGGAACATTTATTTTTATCTATAGCTATCTTTAATAGGCCCAATTTTGAATACAGGCTAAAAGTGCCACCGATTGGACATAAGTATTTGCAGTAAAATCTGCTCCCAAAGTAATACGATAAAAACATGGTTAAAGGAATCATGGTTACTACTCCACCAACAAATGTCCAAAAACTGGCAACAGATAAGCCGTTACTAAAACTGAAATTTAGTTTGTCAATATTCTTTAATAAACTAAAAATAACACTACCCCAAAAAATTGCTGTAAATATGTATATTAGCCCTATCTTCTTATACTTTTTCTTTTTGGGGTTATGCCCTAATGCAGTTAGAAGATTATTTGACTGTTCCTGAACAGGGGTATATATGCACAACCAGCCGCATAAAGCCCTTCCAAAGATAAAAACAGAGGCAAAGAAAATGGCCCAAATAATAGCAGTTATTCCAAAAGAGCCTTTTGCCGCCAGGTCTGCCAATGATAATGGACATAAAGACGGCAAATTTGTTTTATCCACATAGACCATTAATATATGGAAGATAACTAATCCATATATGAAAAGTTGGAAAAGCGATCTCCTTTTTTTCCATGTGCCATAGTTATTGAGCTTAAATCTCCCTATGCTGAGTTTTATTTGTTCTCTCTCCGGTATACAGAAAATCAGGGAGATTACTGTTATAAATATCCCGGCCATTATAAAGTACTTACCCAATTCACGAAGAATAACAAAGCTATCATGGGAAGTGGTGCCTAACATATATAGGAAACCAACGATAGGCATATTTATGCATCCCAATATTTCATCTGTTGTGCACGCTAAGCCATATACCAAAAGTAGAACACCAGAGATTAAAAAAAACTTTCTCATTAACACATCCTCCTGTTAGAAATAATAAGTACTGGTTCACCTCGCTTTTTATAAATTTGCCCCAATGCTAATTAATGGCATATATGTTATATAGTGAAATGCATGGGACATATAGGAATTGCGTTAATGATATTTTATTTTCAAGGTTGCTGTCAATATAGTGAGATATATTTGCATTTATGCATGTAAAACGTCAGTAATATGAGAACAGTAGTATTAAGGCAATAAAATACCATGTAGTATTAGTTAACTTAATACTGGCAAAATTATTGCAGTTATTTATTTTATGTATTGACATATTATGGCTAATCGATAAAATATACTTATGTGTAAAGTAACTTTGTTGTTAGGAGAAGACATATTAAGAGCTCTTGCAGATCATACCAGGATTCGCATTGTTAAATTACTCCTTTTGGGAAGCGAACCATGCGTTTGCGAACTGGTAGACTCACTTCGTTTGCCTCAGCATACAGTTTCACGTCATTTGTCAATTTTAAAAAAAGCCAGTATAGTAAAGGAAAGGAGAGAAGGAACCTGGAGATATTATTATCTGTCGCCAGACACCGGAAGTTTTGTTGGCAATATACTGGCTGTAATACGAAATGATTTTAATGACAAACTTTTAGAATTGGACATGAAATTATATAAACAAAGATTGGATTTGCGGGAAAATGGTAAATGCGTTATAGGACTTAACGGAAATAGCTGCTAATTAGCTCAAAGTATTGTGCGGTACATTCTAAGGTGATATTTGTCACCTTTTTTATTATTTGTAATATTGTTCACAGAATAGCCTTTAAAACCTCTGTAATTGTTTCTCTGCTTTCTTTGTAGTCAGGTGTAAAAAGTGGCTCGCAATTTTCAATTTTTTGTTTTCCCTGTAATATCATGGTAGCAAAAGCAAAGCAGCTGACTTCTCCGCATTTTTTGCAATTTGTTTTTGGCAGCCAGCTATAAAACTGAGGAACAGTTGGTTTTTGCTTTTTTTCAAAGTTTGGTGCAATGGTGTCTCTTTTATCCCATGTTATGTTGATAAGATCTTTTAACCAACTTATAATCTGAAGTGCGTCGGTCTGATTTATAGCTTTAGCCATTGTCATATTATTGGAATAAAGCACAATAAGCCGGAAATCCTTTGTAAAGGAGATTAGAGGAGCATATCTGTTAAAAATTGCGTTGCTGATAACTGTGTTTAAATAAGGCATCACCTCAGTAATATCATTAGTCATTTCAGCCTTTAGCCTGATTTTACCCTGCTCTGCTATACATGGTTCCATAAAAGTAATATTAATGTCCTTAAGAAGCATCAAAAAACCTCCCCTTTTCTGTTGTTATAGCTGAATTTTTTTAGATATTCTTAAAATATCTTTAGCAGCCTCTACAAATAAATCAATATCTCTTTCAGTATTAAAGTAACCAATTCCTAAACGTATAGTCCCTCTTTTGATAGTGCCAATGGTCATATGTGCACAAGGAGCGCAGTGCAGTCCTGTACGTACCATGATGCCGTATTCCTGGTCAAGCATATGTCCCACCTTTTGAGGATTTAAGCTGGATATATTAAGGGAAATCACTCCTAAGCGATTATTTGTGTCTTTAAGGCCATAAATTATAATGTCTTTTACTTCCGATAATCTTTTTAAGGCATATTCGGTGAGCTTTGTTTCCTTGTAGTGTATATTTTCAACACCCTCGTTTAAAATGAATTTAACAGCTGCTCCAAGTCCTGTAATTCCTGCAACGTTTAACGTTCCGGCTTCATAACGGTCCGGCAGTGAGTCCGGCTGGTGTTCCAGAATGGAATCTCCCCCGGTGCCGCCTTCTTTAAATGGTTTTATTGAAATTCCTTCCCTGATAAAAAGCCCTCCGGTTCCCATGGGACCCATTAAACCTTTATGGCCTGTAAAGGCCAGCAGGTCAATTTTCAACGCTTCCACGTCGATGGGATATACACCGGCTGACTGGGCAGAATCAACCAAAAGTGGAATGTTGTATTCGTGCGCAATCGCACCAACATCTGCAATAGGCGTAAGTGTACCGGTAACATTGGAGGCATGAATTAGAACTATGAGCTTTGTCCTGCCGGTAATGGATGATTTAATTTTGCCAGGATCAAGCAGGCCTTCACTATCGCAACTAACTGATGTTATAACGATGCCTCTTTCCTTCTCAAGAACCTTTAGAGGTCTCCAAACTGCATTGTGCTCCATGCTGCTTGTAATAACGTGATCCCCAGGTTCAAGTAATCCTTTTAAGGCAACATTCAATGATTCTGTAATATTGGAAGTAAATACAATCCTTGCTTCATTCTTTATATTAAAAAGTTCAGACAGTGATTTTCTGGCATAGTAAATCATTTGGTCGGCTTCAAAAGCTTTTCTGTATGCGCCCCGGCCGATGCTTACGCCAATTTCCCTCATGAAATGGTTAACAGTGGAATATACAACTTCTGGTTTTGGAAAAGAGGTGGCTGCATTGTCAAGGTATACTGTCATAAATCTACCTCCGAACTTTTTGTTTGATTGAATCAAAAGATTCCGATAGTTACTGTTAAAACTTTTTTCATTACCTAGACGTAAACCAGGGCCGATCAGATACATTTTTAAACCAATTTTTTCTTATTGTGTATTTGTAAGCCATAATACCTTTAAGATGAAGGGCTTGATGTAGAAGTAGTTGCCAAAAAATGACAATAATTATTATATAACACCATAATATACCAGGTCAACGATAAATTCACAAATATGAAATAAAATGACTAAAGACTTCTAAATAATATTAAAAAGGGGAGTTCGCATTATGACTATTGACATTATAAGAAACCCTGAATATGATCATGGTAAGACCACAAAATATTACATGTAAGACCAAATGATGGAGGTAGTATGACAGCTGGAGAGAATTATTCCCCAAGCTCATCGGAGACGGCGGAAAACATCCTGATAAGACTGGTGCTGGAAGGCGAGTATCCTCCGGGGAGCTCATTGCCGCCTGAGAGGGAGCTTGCTGCCAGGCTGGGGGTAGCCCGGCCCACACTGCGGGAAGCACTTCGGCGTTTGGAAAGGGACGGCTGGTTTACTGTCCGCAAGGGACAGCCAACAGCGGTAAATGATTTCTGGCAGCAGGGAAACCTTAATACCCTTGTAAACATAGTTCGGAATACCGATATTTTTTCAGGTGACTTTATTATATACTCGCTGGAGATAAGGGCGGCACTGGCTCCTTCTTTTGTCAGGGATGCGGTTTCCCGGAGTCCGGCCAAGGTGGTGGCTGCCCTTGCCGATGCCGGGGACCTGGAGGACAGCTCCGAGTCCTATGCCGAGTTTGACTGGGCTTTGCTGAAAACCCTGGCGGGGCTTTCGGGGAATCCAATATACCTGCTTATTTTGAACAGCTATAATGCAATCTACATACAACTGGCCAGACAGTACTTTGACCGGGAAGAGTGCCGCCGGGCATCCCAGGGCTTTTACAGGTTGCTTCTGGCTGCCTCCATGTCATCCAATTCCGAAGAGGCTGCCAGGGTGACCAGGGAGGCCATGGAAGAGAGTATTGCCCTGTGGAGGGGCTATAAAATCGGAAATACATCTTCGGCTCCTCCCGACCGGAGATTTATACAGTATGAGTAAAGAATGGAGGTTATCATATGAGGCGATGGAACGGCTGGGGTGAGGAAACTGTTGATTTTCCCCTGCCTGAATCGGCCGGGGCCTTTTTAAAGGGGAAATTGGGTCCCGGTATCAAGCTCAGGGATGTGTCGCTGGAGGAGTCGGCAGCAAGGGTGCCTTCCTCCCGCCTGCCGGATCACCCTCTGGTGAGCACCGATCCTCTGGAGAGGTTAAAGCACAGCACCGGACAGAGCTTTCCGGACTGGGTAAATATAAGGTGCGGCACCGTTCCGGCTTTTCCCGACGGTGTTGCCTTCCCGCTTACCGGTGAAGATGTGCGGGAGATAATCAGTTACTCAAAAAGGATTGGCGCCACTGTGATCCCCTATGGCGGTGGGACTAGCGTTGTGGGACATCTGAATGCCACCGCCGGTGATCGTCCTGTTATTACAGTGGATATGGGACGCATGAACGGTCTGGTTCACATGGATGGCAAGGGCTGTCTGGCCACTTTCGGGGCCGGGGTAAAGGGTCCGGACCTGGAGGCGGCCCTAAGGGCTGCAGGCTTTACACTGGGACATTACCCGCAGTCTTTTGAGCTGTCCACCCTGGGCGGCTGGGTGGCCTCCAGGTCGTCAGGACAGTTTTCCCTGGGATATGGAAGAATTGAAAGGCTTTTTGTAGGAGGGACGGTGGAATCTCCGGCGGGCAGGATTGATCTTCCCAGTTTCCCGTCATCGGCTGCGGGGCCGGACCTGAGGGAATTTATAATGGGATCGGAGGGCAGGTATGGCATTGTTACCCATGCCACGGTAAAAATTACTCCCCTCCCGGAGGAGGAGAGCTTCCACGGGGCCTTTTTCCCCAGTGAGGATGCGGGCATTTCGGCTGTAAGAGAGCTGGCCCAGGCGGTTCTGCCGCTTACCATGATACGCTTAAGCCTTAACCAGGAGACTATAACAAACCTTACCCTGGCAGGGGAAAGTAAAGCCATAGGCCTTTTAAAGAAATGGCTTGCCTTCCGGGGCGTGGGTGATAACATGTGCATGCTTATATACGGGGCTACCGGAAGCAGTAAAAAGGTAAATTGGACAATGCAGCGGGCCAGGGAAATTATAAAGAGGCACCGGGGGGTTCCTGTGGGAGCAAGGCCGGGAAGGGAATGGTATAAAAACCGCTTTCGGGCGCCCTATCTCAGGAATACTCTGTGGGAGACCGGGTATGCGGTGGATACGCTGGAGACAGCCACCACCTGGAGCAGAGTTTCGGAGACCGTAAGGGAGATAGAAGAGGGTCTTCGCAATGCGCTGAAGGGCAAGGGGGAAAAAATACATGTTTTTACCCACCTGTCCCATGTTTATCCTCATGGATCAAGTATATACACCACTTACCTTTTCAGGCTAACTGCAGATCACGCTGAAACCCTGGAGCGCTGGCGTGCTCTAAAGGGGGCGGCCAGTGAGGCTATAGTGCGCTGCCGGGGAACCATAAGCCATCAGCACGGGGTAGGGGAGGACCATTTGCCCTACCTTGAGGCAGAAAAGGGTTCCCTGGGAATGGAAATGCTGCGCACCCTGGGCCGCACCCTGGACCCGGGGGGAATAATGAACCCCGGAAAGCTTTACCGGTAGTGGGGGTGGTGTGATGGAAGCAAGGGATATTATTCTTGACAGGTTGAAAACCCCCTGGGATGTTATAGTTATCGGCGGAGGAATTACAGGAGCCGGGATACTAAAAGAGGCTTCCCAAAGAGGTCTTAAGTGCCTTCTACTGGAACAGAGGGATTTTAGCTGGGGCACATCAAGCCGCTCAGGCAAGCTGGTTCATGGGGGCCTGCGCTACCTGAAGCAGGGGCAGATTAAAACCACCTGGCACTCAGTGCGGGAGAGGGAAAAACTTCTGCGGGAATATAGCGGCCTGGTTGAGCCCCTTGGCTTTTTGGTGCCTGCATACGGCAATTCCCGCGTATCTAAAGCTATGTATCATACAGGACTGACAATTTACGACCTGATTGCCATGAGAAAAAGCCGGTGCCGATATGGCGGCTTACAAGCCGGGCAGTTGGCCCCAACACTGAAGAAGTACGGGCTGGATTGCGGCTTCTGGTTTCTGGATGCCAGAACAGATGATGCCAGGCTTGTGTTAAGGGTAATCAGGGAGGGGGTCCGGCTTGGCGGTACCGCCATTAATTATGCCAGGGTTGAGGATTTGATTAAGGACCGTGCCGGCAGGGTAAAGGGTGTATTTGTCAGGGATACCATTAACGGAAATACCATCGAGGTACAGGGAAAGGTGGTTATCAACTCCACCGGGGTATGGGCGGACAGGGTGCACTCATTCCTGGGGAGTCCGGGAAAAAGGCCGGGGCTGCGCCCATTAAGGGGAAGTCACCTTGTATTTCCTTACTGGAGGTTTCCAATATCAGTTGCTCTGGGGCTGACGCACCCGGAGGACGGCCGCTCACTATATGTTTTTCCCTGGGAGGGCAATACCCTGGTGGGAACCACTGACTTGGACCATGAGTTTTCTCTGGACACCGAGCCCCGCATCAGCCAGCGGGAAGGAAAATATCTTTTGTCACTGGTGCAGGAGTTTTTCCCCTCCCTTGCTTTAACCTCCAGGGATGTTATTTCAACCTTTTCCGGCATTCGCCCCGTTGTAAACACCGGCCAGAAGGACCCCTCAAAGGAGTCGAGGGACCACGTGGTTTGGAATGAGAATGGCCTGGTGACCGTGACCGGGGGAAAGCTGACCACCTTTAACCTTTTGGCCAGGGAGACTTTGGCCGAGGCAGGCAAGTGGCTGTCCTCAACTATTGGGAAAGATAAAGGCAGTTTTGTAAAACCCCCTGAAAAAGAGAGAATAGAATTACCCGGCGATTTGGAGGCTTTGCACCGCCAGAGGCTGTTTGGGCGTTACGGATTTGAGGCTGTACTCCTGGCCGGTGAAGCGGAAAGGGGAGATTTTAAGGCCATCCACGGAACCGGGACATTATTGGCTGAAATCCGGTGGGCCGCCAGGCATGAGGCTGTGGTACACCTGGATGACCTCCTTCTGCGCCGGACCCGCATTGGATTACTGGCTCCCGGCGGCTGTATTGAGAGCCTGGACAGGATTCGCTCTGTAGTACAGCCTGTTCTTGGGTGGGATAACCAGAGGTGGGAGGATGAGGTGACCCGTTATGTCAGCCTTTGGCAGGAGTCTTACAGTCCCTATCTAATTAACTAACAGAGATTGCTTAAATGCACTACTTCCCGGTCGGAATTCAGGAGTCAGGAGCCAGAAGCCAGAATTACATGGGTATTCCTCACAAGATCATCAAACAGCGGTAGTCTTGGGGGTAAGGATCATTCGGCTTGCCTCCAGAGTACTGCATGCAAAACAAAATATTCTGGCTTCTGGCTTCTGAATTCTGATTCCGACAGAATGATAATCTCAGTATAAGCGTTTTTTTTGGGGAGCTGAGTATATGAAAAAGGAAACTGTATTGGCCATTGATGTGGGCACCCAGAGCCTGAGAGCTCTGGCATTCGACCTCAAGGGAAAGCTTATTGACTATGCCCGGGTTGTTTACACGTCACCATATTATTCCCCCCAGCCAGGGTGGGCGGAGCAGGACCCCAATTATTACTGGAGTTGCCTGGAAGAAGCCTGTCGGGAATTATGGAGGGGGGGGAAAGTCGATCCCGGCTCGGTGGCTGCTTTATCCGTAACTTCTCAGCGTTCCACCGTTGTTAACCTTGACAAGGACGGAGTCCCACTGCGCCCTTCCATTGTATGGCTGGACCAGCGCCTGGCCGGGAACCTGCCTCCCCTGGGCGGGCTGTGGGAAATTATATTTAAAATGGCCGGCCTCAAAGGTACACTGCACTACCTCCAGTCCCAGGCGGAAATTAACTGGATAAGGGAAAACCAGCCGGATATATGGGAAAAAACCGCTCATTACCTTTTTATATCAGGGTATATAGCATATAAACTTACCGGCCGTTTTGTGGATTCCACGGGCTGTATGGTGGGATATATTCCCTTTGACTACAAGAAACAGACCTGGGCTCCCCACTCCCACTGGAAGTGGAAGGCTCTTCCCATTCGCCCTGAAGTTTTGCCGGAGCTGGCTTTCCCCGGCCAGCAGATGGGCAGTGTGACAAGGCAGGCTGCTGGGGCGACCGGGCTGCCCGAGGGGCTGCCGGTCATTGCGGGCGCTTCCGACAAGGCCTGTGAGGTGCTTGGGTCGGGCTGCCTGGATTCACACCAGGCCTGTATCGGTTATGGAACCACGGCAACCATCAATGTTAATTCCAAAAAATATATCGAACCCATTCGGCTTATACCTCCCTATCCCAGCGCCTGTCCTGGATCTTACAACATGGAGGTGCAGATTTTCCGGGGCTTCTGGATGGTTACATGGTTTAAGGAAGAATTTGCGTGGCAGGAGCAGGCATTGGCCCGCCAGGAGGGAATAACTGCGGAGGAGCTTTTGGACCGCCTGGTGGCAAAAATACCCCCCGGGTCCATGGGTTTAATGCTGCAGCCATACTGGTCGCCGGGCCTTAGGCATCCCGGACTGGAGGCAAGAGGTGCGGTAATAGGCTTCAGTGGAGGTCATACCAGGGCTCACTTATACAGGGCTATTCTGGAGGGACTTGCATACGCCATACGGGAGGGACGGGAGCGCATTGAAAGACGTTCCGGTGTTCCTGTCAGGGAACTGTTCGTTTGCGGGGGAGGTTCAAAAAGTGACCAGATGATGCAGATAACCGCCGATGTATTCAGGCTTCCCGCGTCACGCCCCGCTGTTTATGAAGCCTCCGGGCTGGGGGCGGCAATGCTGGCGGCTTTGGGGGCAGGGCTGCACCCGGATATAAAATCGGCAGTCAGTGAAATGACCAGGACCAGTATGACCTTTGACCCAAATCCGGAAAACGCTGAATTGTACGATAACCTGTACCGCAAGGTATACCGTAAAATGTATAACAGTCTGCGCCCTCTGTACAGGGAAATATTCTCACTGGGGGAAAGTGGGAATTAGGAATTGGGAATTGGGAATTAGGAACGCAGGGCGTTTATTTATACACCAGGAAAAAATAAATTTTTTGCTGGGGATAAATTGAATGCCTGCTATAGGGCAGGCTTAGAATATCACCCCCATGCGTTGATGATCTCTCCGGCTGAAACTGGCTCTATGCTTGGAGTCAACAGATAGCCGACCGTCCTCAACGGCGCGTCCATGCGCCGGTTCGGACTTCCGCCAACGTCCTGTTGGCGGCTTGCCTTTCTGTAGCCACCTTCGCCAAGAGCCAGTAACAGCCTCCGAAAAATCAACGCACGGAGATGATATTCCCCGCCCCGATGAAGGTCCTTTGAAAGTGCAACTATAGGTCTTTGTCTATGAAGCCAAATTGGGATTGTATAGGTGAAATGTAGTAATTTAATTTTTCACCAATTCCCAATTCCCAATTCCCAATTCCGGAACCATAAATAATGCTTAACAATGCCGCTGGGACAGCGGCAACGCCCGCAGGGCGTTTATTTAATTTAAAGAAGGAATATGTTCTAACATATAGAATTAATAATATAATTGAATTCAGCTCTCCGAGTCCGGACGGCCTTAGGACATGATGTTACGGCTGTCGGACCGTCAGGGTGTGCCGGGAAACCGGTATGCCTCCCATTGCGGAAAGGAGGGAATATGCCGGACTTTGTAAGACAGCCCTGCATTGCCCTTTTTGCGCAATGCGGGGCTTTTCAATTAAACTAAATAAAAACTCCGAGCCTTTATGCCTAAAACGAAATTGTCATGGCATTCGGGCCGACAGGGTATGCCGGGAAACTGGTGTGCCTCCCGTTGTGGAAAGGAGAGATGTTGCCGTGGGTAAACCTTTTTACTAGCCTGGCCCGGCGTTTTATTTGTTATATGTGATGGTGTTTAGTTCACAAAGATAAAGGAAAGCTATTTAAGGAGTGAATTTATGTCGATTATAAAAAGAAGAAATATATTGGCGATAATTGTAGTTCTTATTCTGGCACTGACAGGTTGTACTAAGAGTGAGAAAGCTTCCCAGAATGCGGCCGGAACCCCCGAGGTGAAGGACGTCATACTTGCAACCACCACCAGCACCCAGGACAGCGGACTTCTGGATGTTCTTATTCCCGATTTTGAAAAGAAGACTGGCTACAAGGTAAAGCCCATTGCTGTGGGAACCGGCCAGGCGCTTAAGATGGGTGAGAAAGGTGAGGCCGATGTTTTGCTGACCCACGCCATGAAATCGGAGAAGCCCCTGGTGGATGCCGGTGTGGTTACCAATTACCAGTTGGTGATGCATAATGACTTTATTATTATAGGACCTGAAAATGACCCGGCAGGGGTAAAGCAGGCAAAGGACAGCGCCGAAGTCTTTAAAAAGATTGCCGAAAAAGGTGCGGTGTTTGTATCCAGGGGTGATGATTCCGGGACCCACAAGCAGGAATTATCCATATGGAAATCTGCAGGGGTAGAGCCCAAGGGCCAGAAATGGTACCAGGAAACCGGAAGCGGCATGGGCCAGACATTGAATGTGGCCAATCAAAAAGAGGGTTATACATTAACCGACAGGGCAACCTACCTGGCCCAGAAGAAAAACCTTAAACTTGCCATAGTGGCCCAGGGAGACAAGGGGCTGCTTAATATATACCACGTAATGCAGGTTAACCCCGAAAAATTCCCCAAAGTTAACGGGGCAGGGGGCAAGGCCTTTGTGGACTATATGGTTAGCCCCGAGGCGCAAAATCTGATAGGTGATTTCGGCAGGGACAAGTACGGGGAGCCGCTGTTCTATGCCGATGCCGGAAAAAAAGTGGAGGAACTGGGTAATAAGTGATGCCGTTTGTACTGGAAGCCAGGAATATAAAAATTAAAAAGGGCAGCAGGGAAATTCTCGATGTTGCCCACTTTGGTTTAAAAGAGGGTGAAACCGTTGCTATTATCGGCCCCAACGGGGCCGGTAAGAGCACCCTTTTGCAGGTACTGGCCCTTTTACAGCAGCCCACCTCGGGGGAGGTTTTATTCAGGGGCAGCAGTGTAAGCAGTGGTAACGCCCTTTCTTTCAGGAGGAAGATGGCGGTGGTGTTTCAGGAGGCGCTCCTCCTTAACACCACTGTTTTTAATAATGTTGCCCAGGGGCTGAAGCTCAGGGGATTCAACAGAGAGGAAATACCGGAAAAGGTCAACATGTGGCTGGAAAGACTGGGTGTGTCCCGCCTGTCGCAGCGGATGCCTTCTTTTTTATCCGGTGGAGAGGCCCAGAGAGTTAACATTGCCAGGGCAATGGTGCTGGACCCGGATGTTCTTTTTTTGGATGAGCCCTTTACAGCCCTTGATTTTCCCACAAGAATTTCACTTCTCAAAGAGATGTCTGTTATTTTGAAGGAGTCAGGGACTACCGTTTTTTTTGTTACCCACGACTACAACGAAATCCCTTACCTGACCGGCAGCACGGTGGTTATGGCCGGGGGTTCGATAAAATACCGGGGAAGCGCTTCCGAACTTTTCGCAGACGGCTTTGAGAAGGTATTTGAGACCTATTATCAATAAATGCTAATTTTGATATGCTTTGGAGACAGGAGACAGGAGACAGGAGACAGGAGACAGGAGACAGGAGACAGGAGACAGGAGGATAGGGCATTCCTGATATGCTGATTAATACTACAGAATTCAGTGTCGGGCTACAGAGCTGTATTTGTAATTATATTGTTTCTGTTACCTTTGTGGCTAGATAGACCGGAGGGACTGCTTTAACCAACTCAATAGTCTGGCATTCAAAAACTCCTGTCTCCTGTATTCTGTCTCCTGTCTCCTGACAAAATTTTTTTCAGTATAAGCTGAAATGGAGTTGTTTTATGGAACTGATATGGGAAGGTTTAGTCAAAGCATTTGAGCTGCTTTTAAAGGGAGACCGGGAAGTGCTGGGAATAACTCTCCTTACCCTTAAGGTCTCGGGTATGGGCACCTTTATAAGTGTACTGATAGGTGTGCCGCTGGGTGTATTTTTGGCCCTTGCCGTATTCCCCGGCCGAAATTTTGCAGTAAGCCTGGTAAATTTCGGGATGGGTCTTCCCCCGGTGGTGGTGGGTCTGTGGGTTTCCATCTTCCTGTGGAGGTCTGGTCCCCTTGGCTTTCTGGACATGATATATACTCCGGCCGCCATTATACTGGCCCAGGCAATTATTGCATCGCCAATTGTCACAGGATTTACAATGGCAGCCATCGGTCAGCTTAATCCCAAAATAAAGCTGCAAATTCAGGCCCTGGGGGCATCCCGCTTTCAACTGCTGTGGCTTCTTGTAAGGGAGGCGCGAATGGGGCTTCTGGCGGCTGTTATTGCCGGTTTCGGCGGGGTCATATCTGAGGTTGGGGCTTCCATGATGGTGGGGGGAAATATAGCAGGCTATACCAGGGTACTTACCACTGCCACGGTAATGGAGGTCTCCAAGGGGAATTTTGATATTGCCATAGCATTGAGCGTTATTCTAATGCTTCTTGCCTATACTATCACTTTTTCACTGACTTACCTGCAGCAAAGGGGCAGGGGTTTGTAAAAATATAAAGGCCCCGGATTCCTGAGATTCCGAAAGCTTAAATAAATTATGTAGTCTTTATTTTTTCGCATATTACCAGGCCTTTCCGGGCCTTTCTTTTATACCTGTATCCTGCCAGAGCTGTATAGGCCGAAGGCAGCACTATAAGCGTCAGCATGGTGGAAAAAATAAGCCCTGAAATAATGGTCATTCCCATGGGGTAGAAAAAAGGGTCTCCGGAAAGTGTCATGGGCAAAAGTCCGGCTGTGGCTGTGGCCGTGGTCAGCAGTATAGGACGCAGGCGGGACTCCCCGGCCTTTATTACAGCCACTTTTAGCTCCATGCCCGCTGCACGGGCCTTTTCTACAAAGTCTATAAGTACAATCCCGTTTCGCACCACCACTCCTGCCAGTGAAATGATCCCCATCATGGACATGAATCCCAAGGGGGTGCGGGTTATAAAAAGACCTATCAGGCTGCCCGCTACGGCCAGGTAAACAGTGCTCATAATCAGCGGAGGCAGACTCAGTGAATTAAATTGAGTGGCCATCAGTATAAGGATAAGGAAAAACACCACAATGGACAGCTTTCCCATATTTATGAACACATCAGACTGCTCAGACATCTCTCCGCCAATGTCCCAGCGGTACCCCTCCGGCAGATCAAGGTCTTTTATAATGGGCATTATATCATTCATTACCTCGGTAACGGTGCGGTCTCTCACATTCCCCGTAATGGTCACCACCCGGGAAAGGTTGCGGTGGGGAATTGACTGAATGCCAAAGGACGGCTTGACGGAGGCGACTTCAGCCAGGGGGACCTGCTCTCCGCGGGCATTGGGCACTGAAAGGCCCTGAAATGCCAGCATTGGATCTTCCGCGGATGTGCCGGAATACAAGTTTATATCAATCAAGTCCTTTCCGCTGTCAAACTCCCCCAGCTTTAATCCCTCGCCCACCAGGCGAAGTGTGCGGGAAAGCTCGGTGAAACCGATTATTTTCTGATCCATCATGGGCTTGTTTACCTGAAATTCCAGCGTGTGGCGATCCGGCCCGAAGTTGTCCTGTACGTCATAGGCCCCGGGTATTTGTGAAATTCCCTCCTTTAGCTGCCGGGCCAGGGTCCTGAGTTTGCCTATGTCGTCACCGTAAAGGTTTATGGATATGGGATCTCCCACTGGCGGCCCGGCCTCCAGCACCACGGGGTTGATGACAACCCCGGGATACATTCCCTTAAGCTCCTCCTGCCAGCGGCCGGCAATTTCCCCGGGCCTGGTCTTTTCCCGGTCAAATTTGACCATAAGCTGACCCTCACTGGGGGACAAATTGTCAATTGCAGTGCCTCCTCCAAAAAAAAGGTCCGCTCTGCCCCCGGCACAGGCCACTACTGTCTTTACCCCCGGCTGCTGCCTGATCCAGTCCTGCAGATCTTTAGTAACCTGGAGTGTTTGCTCAATATCCGTTCCCACAGGCATCCTGACGTATATGGGCAGCGCTTCCGCATCCTCCGCAGGAAACAGGTCTACCGGGGTAAAGGCCACCAGCCCGTAGGCCAGAGTGCCGATAAATAATCCGGTTAAACAGGTCCTCAGCGGGCTTTTAAGCAGCAAAGGCATTAGGTTATTGCCGTACCAGCCAGCCAGGCTGTTTATCTGCCTGCCCAGGAGTCCCGCGGGCTTTTCCTCTCCCGGAGCCTTACTTCGCCGACGCTCCTCATGCCACTGCCTGAAAATGGGGACCACCGTAAGGGACATGGCCATAGAGGCCAGCATGGTAAGGGCTACCACCACCGGCAGGGGCCGAATGAACTCCCCGGGACCACCCGGAAGGAAATAGAGGGGCCCGAAGGAAAAAACGGTGGCCATGGTGGCGGTTATAATAGAGACGGATACTTCCCTGGTTCCGTTAACCGAGGCGGCAAAGGGCGATTCCTTCAGTACGAAGAGATGGCGCTCTATGTTGTCGTTGACCACCACCGCATCGTCCACCAGTATCCCCAGCACAATAATAAGGGCGAAAATGGACATGGTGTTAAGTGTAATGCTCAGGGGAGGCAGGAATATCAGACCCACCGCCATGGAAATGGGTATAGCAAAGGCAATAATTATTGAGGTGATAAGGTTTAGCCCCAGGGTACAGACAAAAAGCACCGCTATAATGGCTATAATCATTTCCTTCTTGAGGCTGTCATATAGTGTTCTGACGCTTTCACTCTGGACATATACCGGCTCCACTGAGGCCCAGGGGGGCAGTGTTTTTTTCAGCGAGTCCAGCATGTTGTCTACATGATTTTGCTGAGAGGGAATATCAACTCCCTTTTCTATTACAATTCCCAGCACGGCGGCTGGCTTGTCTTCGTGATATACGAATACCTTTTCATCCCCTTCAGAAAGGTAAACCTGCCCGACATCCCCAAGGTATATGGGAAAACCTTCTTTGGTACGGGATAATATAACCCGGTTGAGATCTCTCAAATCATATGTTTCAGGAAGCTTTAACTGGTATAGATGTCCTTTTATACTTATATCACCGATAGGAACCCTCTCGTTCACAGACTGTACCGCGGCCATTACCTGGGTCCAGGGAATTCCATAATTCTGTAGCTTATGCGGGTCCACATCTACTCTTACTTCCTGTTCCGGAAGCCCGCCTATGGTCACATCTGCCACATTGGTCAGGGTTCGCAGCTGATCCCGCCAGGTCTTCAGCGTGTCTCTCAGGCTGTAGAGATGTTCCCTGGTATCCGCAGTTATATTTACGGTATAGAAAGAATTTCGAAATAAATCATCATTTATAACAGGATTTTCGGCCCCGTCAGGCAGATCTGCCTCGGCTTCCTTCACCTTTTTTCGCAGTTCATCCCAAAGTTTTTGAGGATCAACCCCATCTCTGGAATACACCTGTATACTGGAAAATCCGAAGCCGGAAGTAGAGGTGATGGTCTTTACACCCTGCAGCTCCTTTATCTTTTGCTCTATCTTTTTGGTCACAGTTTGCTCCACCTTTTCCGGTGAGGCTCCCGGAAAAGCGGTGGTTACTATGGCCAGGTCGACGGTAATGTCCGGTTCTTCCTGGCGGGGAAGCTGCAGCAGGCTTAAAAAGCCGACGGCAACCACCATTATAAAAAAAAGTATAGTTATTTTCCTCTTTTTTAAAAAATACTCTATCACTTTATAACCCCCGCCTGCCTTATTGCGCTGCCGTCAAAAAGCTGCTCCGCACCCCTGACTACCACCAGTTTCCCGGGTTTTATTCCAGATAAAATTTCCAGCCTGTTGCCAATGAGTCGGCCTGTGGTTACCGTAGTTTTCACAGCCCTGTCTCCGGCGGCCAGAAATACATAGGGCTTTTCCTCACCGTGGTTTACCACTGCCTGCACGGGAACAAAAAGCCCCTCTATTGTTTCCACGGCCCGCCTGGCCCTTACCACCTGGCCCGGAAACCAATCGCGCAGGGAGTTGTCCACGGTTACCTCCACACCTATGGCACCGGTGCCCTGGTTTGTGGACGGCAGTATTCGTGTTACCCTGCCCTCCCTGCTGTCGTTATAAAGCAGTAGGGTTACGGAATCGTCCTTTTTCCAGGTGGAAATCTCGCTGTCCGGCACCGGCAAAGTTACCTTCAAAGGGTTAACCTGCCCTATGCGGTATACCGGGACTCCTGTTCCGGCCAACTGTCCCACCGAAGAAAGCTTGGCAATAATTGTACCGCCAATTGGTGCTCTGAGCTGGTTTTTTCCTTCGTTAACCAGGGAGTAAGACTGCCGGGCAAGCTGATAATCTTTTTCAGCCACTGTGAAGCTGTTTTGCACCTTCTCATAATCGCTTTTTGAGAGTGCCCCGTGCCTGTAGAGTTCCTCCATGCGGTTAAAATCATCCCTGGCCTTCTGGTAGGCCATACGGGACTTATCCAGCTCAGTTTCGGACCGGGCCAGCAGCAGGGAGTATTCTGTGGCTTCCATCTGGGCCACTATTGCACCTGCCGGCACCAGATCTCCTTCCTGGTAATACATTTCGGTAATACGTCCGGAGGCCTCAAATGATATGACCGCCTCTTCTCCGGGGGACAGGGTTCCCGACAGTTCAGAATAGCGGGAGACCTTTTCTGAACTTACGGTTTCGGTTTCCACCAGCCTGACGTTGTCAGCCGCCGGCTTCTCCTGAATCGATCCCTTTTTGACAGGGATGGCCGCAAGGCCGGCGGCGGTCAGAATAACAACCACCAGAATAGTCCACCTGTTTTTCCACTGGATCATTGCAAAAGACCTCCCTGGTTGTTTTATCAATGTGTTAGGCATTATCTAACAATGTTAGATAATGCCTAACACATGTTAGATCAAGGGTAAGTAATACTACGGAAGTAGCACATATTTCTATTTGGTAAATAGCTTTTACACCTACACACTGGATATCCGTACAACCTCCTTTCCATCAATTGTGTTTTGCATTCTTACGGCGATCAGTTTCCGTAAGTATAAGTAATAAAAACAATCCAATACCTGCTAAAGAGAATACCATTAATGAACCGATTGCTATATATATTTCCCCGGTAGCAATACGGGTGATTATCGCTGTAAACATACTAAAAAGCAATAGTCCTATTGACAAAGCATAGAGTACAGCACGTATCTTGTTCATTCCATATCTTTTACGGGTTTCTCTTGTCAGTATGCTGTAAGTTATTAACGTTCCGCCTGCAACGATGAATATTCCGGAACCTGTAACACTTACTGCATCTAAGTGCATAAAGTACATCATTGCAACCGTGAATACCCCAAATAATAAAAGAAGTACTCCGGCAGTTATTCCAGCCGTTGAAATACGTGCTGTCATAGTAGAATAAACCGATTGCTTAGCCGTATCCTGTCCTAGTTTGCGCATATCATCCACCAGCCCGCTCAAATCGCCCATGGAAATTACCGACTCTTTGAAAGCATGATCTTCGTCCATGCCACGGGTTTTATAATCCGCGGTTTTTTCCTTGATGTTTATGGCAAGTTCCTCCTTCAGGTCAAAAAGCTGTTGACTTGGACCAACCCCGGAAAACAGATTGTCGATATAGGCTTTTACTTTTTTATCTATGAAATTATCATTCTTTGACATTTTCAAGACCTCCATTTATCAATTTTTCCAGAATCCCTTTCGCAAAGCTCCAGTCTTTTTTACTTTGTTCGTAGAGCTCTTTGCCTTTATCTGTGATGCGATAATACTTGCGCCTGCCGCCCTGCGTTTCATCTCCCCAATAGGAGAGGATGTGGCCATCTTGCTCCAGTCGGCGGAAAGCGGTATATAAAGTGGCTTCCTTTAATTCATACTGGCTGCCCGAGAGCTCAATAATTTTTTTATAAATCTCGTACCCATAGCTGTCGCCCTGTCGAAGCACGTTTAGAATTATGGTGTCGGTATGACCACGGATGAGGTCTGTTGAAATCGTGGCACTCATATATTTTCACCTCCCGATATACAATGTATCACATATTACTGTGGCAGACAAGGTAATTTTAGAAATTTTTTAGGACCCTTTTTCAATGGAAAATTAAACCAATATTTTTTATGGTTAACTTCAGAAGAAAAAGATATTCTTAAAACTAATTAAACTAACATTGTTAGATAGTAAACTAATAATGTTAGATTAGCAAAAGTCTATAAAATTGTAAAGACGTATAACGTGGTGGTAGATAATAAATTAATAACGGGAAAGTGGATAATTCTAATAAAAAATGATAGAATTGTCGAGGGGTGTATGACGTTTGATCGGAAACCGGTATGAGGATAAAATAGATATTTTACGAGAACCGCTGGATAGGGTGAAGATTATTCAGGCTGCCCTTGATTTGCTAAACGAGGTCGGCCTTCAGCAACTGACTATGCGCCGACTGGCGGAATCACTCGGAATAAAGGCGGCTTCCCTTTATTGGCATGTAACGGACAAAGGGGAATTGATGCAGCTTTTGGCAGATAACATATGCGACCGCATATTTTTGCCTGAAGAGAACCGGAACTGGAGGGAACTGGTGGTTTCCCTGTCAAACCAGTACCGGAATATACTGCTCTCTATACGAGACTCTGCCGAAATCCTTGTGGATACTGTGCCAGCTACTCCCAGGAGGCTTCGCGTAATTGAAAACATGTTCGGTATTCTCTACCGTGCAGGCTTTTCCCCGCAGGAGGTTGTTTTCGCCTCGGGCCTTATCAATAATTACGTTCTATCCTTTGTTATGGATGAGATGAGATTGGTCCGAATGGCCAGTGATAAGGGGAAGAGCGTTGAAGAAGCGCTTTCGGACGCCAGGAAAATGTTTCAGGGGCTTTCATTGGAGGAGTACCCAAACATTGTCGGACTTGCCGAACACGCTACATGCCCGGACATGGATAAACAGTTTTACTTCGGGCTCCAGGTGCTGCTTGACGGACTTGCAGTAAGACTGGCTGCGCGCTCAGAGGATGTATAATACTAGCACATTCTTTAATTGATATAAGCCACCTGTATATGGGTATGACCCATATGCAGGTGGCTTTTGAGTGTACATGTAAGCCACGGATGTAAAATATTTGTAAAATACCAATTCGGTATAAAGGAAAACTGAAAGAAAAGTAATATAAATAATAATGGTAAAAAAGAAAAAGGTGGTCTTCCATGGCTATTGTTCCCCTGGTTCACACCCAGCTTGTCCCACCCAGTGTCAGGAATTATATAAGCCGCCCCCGCCTTATGGATCTTGGCCTTTCAATACTGACCTACCGGGTTACCACCGTAACGGCCCCGGCGGGCTTTGGAAAGAGTGTCTGGGTCTCTTCACTGCTGGAGGAACATGGCTGGCCCCCTACGGCATGGCTTAGCCTTGACCGTCACGACAGTGAGCCATCATTTCTTCTGTATCACCTGATACACGCTGTTAAACGGGTTTTTCCCGAATTCGGCAAACAGGTTTTACTCACTATGAACAGCCTGGAGGATGCCGGCCGGGACTGGCTGATCGCCGTTTCTTCCCTGATTGAAGAAATTCAGGGAGAAAGGGAATTTGTACTGGTGCTGGACGATGTGCACCTTATTAATGAAAACACCGTCGTTTGCGGCATTCTTGAGCATCTTGCCCGCTGGCTTCCTGAGGAAACGCACCTGGTGCTGATCAGTAGAAACAACCTTCCCTTAAATCTCTACCGGCTGCGAATCAGCGGCGAGCTATTGGAAATAGAAAGCGACAGGCTGCTGTTTTCAGAGGAGGAAGCCCTGCGGCTATTATCCAGTATGGATTTAAAGCTGGGACTGGAAGATGTCAGGGCGGTTCATTCCTGCACAGAGGGTTGGGCGGCAGGTCTTCGCCTTTTGGGAATCCTGTTGAAGAAGTCGGGCGAAAATATCATCAATACTATGTCTGCCTTAAAACGGAAGGATACCGATCTTTATGCATATCTGAGCAACGAGCTGCTTGATTATCTTCCGGTGGAGCACAAGGATTTTCTGTTGGATTCCTCTCTTCTGCCTTATCTTGAGCCCGAGCTTTGTAATGCAGCCCTTGAGTGCAGCGACAGTGAAGCAAAGATAAAGGATCTTCATTCCCACGGAGTATTGAGCCGGTCAGAAGGTGAAACGGTTACCTGGCGTCTTCACCATCTTATGGCAGAATTCCTGGGGCAAAAAGTTATTCAGCTTCGCCCGCCGGATTATGTGGTTTTGGTCAGACGCCGCGCCGCAGCCTTTCTTGAGAATAAGGGTGATATTGACAGGGCACTGGAGCAGCTTGCAGCTTGTGCTGACTGGCCTGCCGCAGTAAATCTGATATATGATCACGGTGACAGGTATTTTTTGCAGAGTGGCCGCCTGGATGCCCTGAATTCCTGGATGGAACGTCTGCCCGGAAATATTGTCAGCAATGACTGCCAGCTTTTATATTTAAAAGGAATGAGTATTCTTCACATCAATTCTGACGAAGCGTTGGATACATTATCCCATGCGGCAGATTGCGCCGGTAAAAAAGGGAATATAAAGTACCAGCTCCGCTCACTGCTGGCCATGATCGCCGTATACACCTTTGCTAATGATGTAAAAAAAATAAAGGAAACTGCCAGCCGGATTCCGGTAGCAGCCTCACTTGTGAAAAGCTCCTGGTCACGCGGGGTGATAATGGTTGCCGCATTAAGCAGGGCGGCCTGGGAGGACAACCTCAGGCAGGGTGTTTGGCTGAGCTGGATGGCTTCTAAAAGCAACTTGGATTCTGAGTCAAAAATGGCACACTTAATATTTACCATTATTATACAATATCGGCTGGGTAACCTTGTTACCGCCGGCGAGCTGGTTGAAAAGACTCTGGCTGCCCCCTATGTACAGGACAATGAGCGTTGGACCGGCACTGTTTATACCATTTATGCGGTCATATGCGTTCTCATGGGAGATATGAAGAAACTGGCGGATGTATGCAAGGAACTGCTGCGCCTGGGGGAAAAATACAATGTGCCGCACCAGCTTGGTATTGCCCATCGCAGACTCGGGCTGCTATACATGGGTGATGGGCACCTGGATAAAGCAAGAAAAGCGTATGAGATTTCCCGAAACTTCTTTATTAAGTCCAATAATATTTTCTATGCCTATCTTACAGACCTTGATCTTATAATGTTAAGCATCAGGGCAGGGGAAAACCCCAGGGACCTGCTCTCAGAAACACAGAATATATTGGAGCAACTTAAATCTTTTCCAGGAGGACAGGGACTGGATGATTATGCTCTGTCAGTGGCGGGAATTATCGCCATGGAAGCCGGGCAACTGGAACTGGCGGGGCAGTGGTTCGGGGAGGTATACCTGAAAAGCAAACGCAAGGGCGCCAGGCACGTTCTGGCCGGCACCAGGCTGCTGCTGTCCAGGGTATATCTTCTGCAGGGAAAATATGATGAAGCCGACAGCCTTCTGCGAAGGTCCCTGGGTGCTGCTGAATCCGAAAAGTGGGAGTATTTCTGGGATTGGCATGATGAAACAATATATGCCCTTTGCAGGCGCGCGCTGCTAAAAAAAATACACCCCCAGTGGGCGGCTCACCTCCTCAGGCGCTGGTTTCCCCGGCGCACCTGTAAAGAGGCCGGATATTTGCTGGCATATCCGGACGAAGGTGTTCGTAACATTATAGCTATTATGCAGCAGGACATGGTGCGGCAAACCGGGGTGCCGGTGGTTCATGTCAATTGCCTCGGTGGTTTTAGGGTTTTTGTCAACGGGGTGGAAATTTCCCCCTCACATTGGAAGACACAAAAGGCGGAGAACCTGTTTAAATATCTTATAATAGACAGGCGGCAGCGCCATAAAGAAAGGATTATCGAGGAACTTTGGCCCGAATCGGACCTCCGTCTGGGGGATGCCAGCCTGAGAATGGCTTTGACCAATGTCCGCAAGGCATTGGGGCTTGGCGACAACGTCAGTGAAAGCATAATACTGAAGCGCGGGATTGTTTGCCTGAGCCCGGAAATTGATGTGTTTACAGATTACGAGCTGTTTTCATCAACTGCCCAAGGCGCCCTTCAGGAGGAGGATGTGGATAATCCGGTTGTTACGGATCTGTTGGAACGGGCTGCCGGACTGTATTCGGGGGAATTTTTGCCTGATAACCCGTATGAAGACTGGACGGCAGGCCTGCGCGCGCAGCTACGCCGGCTTTATCTCCAGGTGCTGTTAAAACTGGTGAAGACCTACAGCGCTCAGGGAAAGCCTGAACTGGCCATATATACCTGCCGGCGTTACCTGGTACTGGAACCGGCCGATGAGCCGGTAAGCAGGACGGCCATGGAATTATTGTTGCAGGGGGGGCAGAAACAGCAGGCCCTGTCCCTGTACCAGGAACTGGCCGCTGCCCTGGCAAAAGAGTATAGCATAGCCCCGGATGCCGAGACTAACATACTGTATAAAAAAATTCGCGAAGAGGAAATAACCTTAAAATAGCTTATACTGAAATTCTTTCCTTATTTGCCCTTCACTTTTTGTCGCAAACTTCTGCGATAAAGATATCCCCTTTTTGAGAATGGCTACTGCTTCATCTTTTCGCCCATTTTCATTAAGCACCACAGCAAGTTCATAATAGGGGTCCATATAGAATTGCCCGAGTACAAGCAGGTCAACGCCCAAGTCCTGCAGGACTGCCTGCAGAGGCTGGATGACGCATTTCAGAGGTTTTTTAACGGCCTGGCCGGGTACCCGCACTACAAAGGCCGCGATCATTACCGCTCTTTCACCTACCCCCAGGCGGACAAGCAGGACCATTTCAAACGGCCCGGCTATGTTTACCTGCCGAAGATAGGCAACGTTAAAATGAAGGCTCATTTTGAGTTCGACCCTTCAAAAGTTAGCCGGATTAATGTTAAGTACCACAACGGCAAATGGTACGTCAACCTTACCTCAGAAATCCAAGAAGCCGGGGTAGTAGAAATTGTAAATAAAGTCGGCATTGACGTTGGGCTTTTAACATTTGCGGCGCTTTCCAACGGCACCAAGATAAGTAATCCTAAGTATTTTCGTAAGTCCGAGAAGAAACTGGCCAGGTTGCAGAGGCGGCTTTCCCGCAAGGAAAAAGGTTCAAACAACCGGAGGAAAGCCAAAACCAAAGTTACCAGGCTGCATGATAAGATTTCCAATCAACGCAGAGATTTCCTACACAAGGCTTCTTACAGCATCGTACAAAAATACGACTTGATAGCTGTGGAATACTTGTCAGTTAGGAACATGATTAAAAATCATCACTTAAGCAAGAGCATTGCCGACGCCGGCTGGGGTAAGTTCGTGGACTACCTGGAATACAAATGTCTGAAAAATGGCAAGGTGTTCGTAAAAGTCCCGCCCGGTGGAACGTCCCAGACCTGCTTATGCGGCGCTCATGTGCCGAAAGACCTGAGCATCCGGATGCATAAGTGCCCTGAATGTGGATTAGTTGCAGACAGGGACGTGGTTTCGGCAATGTTGATACTACAAAGAGCGTCATAGGTTTTAGTTTTAAGTAGGGCTGGTAGCACCCGAACTCACGCCTGTGGAGATTGCGTAAGACCTTTGAGGCTGCGGTCGATGAACCAGGAAGCTCCCGCCTCTTATCGAAGCGTAGGCGGGAGAGGCTTCACTGATTTCCTTAAATACTGAGTCTGTAACGGCAGCCACAAAAGTTAAAATCATATTCTATGTTTTAGCCAACATGTTTTGCCAGCCACTCGGCATAGGCCAATTCTTTTATAACGTCCATAACTGCCGGATGTGAGCGGTATTTTTCGGGGTCGGCTTCCTGCAGCAGCGCCTGTTTGAGCTTAAAAACAAGCAGGTTTGTCTCCAGGTAGTCTTCCAGGGCGTCCAGGGTTAGGCCCCTGTCCTTTAGCCAGCTCTCAGTGGCATCTTTGGAATCCAGGTTGTTGACGCTGCGAAATACATCAGCCGCTCTCTGAAGTTCCTCCACATCAACAGTAATCCCTCTTTTCCTGGCTTCTTCGGCGGTAATCTTCCTTTGCACAACTTCCCGCAAAGCTCCGCTAAAAATACCCTTGATCCTGGTGTAGTCAACCACTTCAGTGACACTTAATTCCATATCATCAGGATTAGCTGGCATTTCCTTTTCACTCCTATTCATTCTTTGGCTTATGTTCATTCCCAATAGATCGGCCTGGTAGCCACATCCGGGATACAGCCATTTCATTCGGGGCTCCCCGTTATACCAGGGGTATCCCTTGCAGATATGGGGTTTGGGCAACTGCAAAATATCCAGTTGGCACAGCCCATCTTTTCGGTGAAACTGGCAGGTCCAATACTCAGCCTGCGGCCAGTGTGGGCTATATATAATGGTGGGAGAACGCAAGCCGGCTTCTTCAGGTGACAGAGGGATGCCGTACCTCATGAGAAACAGGGCGTCACTCTCAAGGATGGACAGACCCCTGGCCTCATCATCTACAGCGCGATCACTTATTTCCCTTCGGCTCAGCTTAACGTATAAGGTAGAGCAGCACTGGCCGCAGCGCAGGCACTGGCCTGTATGTGTTCTTTTAAATGGCCTATTCAATTTTGCCTATCAGAGTTCCAGGTGTATCTAACTTTATTATCCTGGTTGACAGGCCGGAGTCCAGGGTCAAGGTGTCGGGGTTCAATTGGAGATTAGAGTCTAACCCTTGCAGTAAGGTCTTTGTCATACCTCCGAATACCTTCTTCATTTCTTCCTTGCTAATCTTAACATCCTTTGGTAAATCTTTAATTATTATCCTGGCCATTGGGCATCCTCCTATTAATTCTTTTTATCTAGATTAATTCTTTTTCCTAGGAAAATCTGTAATCACCGCCACATGTATGAAAATAATTATACAGCCCAATTTATACATATCTTTTGTTCCTGCTCGGCCAACAACCTGAGAAAAAGATTATTCCTTATTTCTTTTTCTTTCTGTTCATCCAGTACAGCAGGGTATATGGCACTTACCTGGAATAGGGTATGGCCTGCTTCTGTTTCGAAGGGGCCCACCACGTCTCCGGGCTTAGCCCCAAAAACTGCCGCTGCAATATTGCCCTGCAGGTTGGGCCTCCGTATCGTTCCCAGGTACCCGCCCAGTTTGGCTCTTTCGTCAGTAGAGTATTCACGGGCCAAAAGCATAAAGTCCATCCCGTCTTCTTTAATCTGAGCTAAAAGCTCCATGGCCACTTCTTTTTCATTTACAGTCAGCATGTAAAGTTCCACCGCATCCATATTTACCTTATTTTCTACAAAATATTTTTCCACAACATCTTTAGGGAAGGAATCAGTGATTTTCCCGGATAAGACACTAATCTCGGCTTCCTTTTCCAGGTCATCAATGGTCAGGTAGTTGTCTTTCATCCAGTTTTCTGTTTCAGCCGCAGAAAATAACCCCTGTCTTTTACGGAAGGTATCAAACCAATCCTGTAGCTCTTCTGTGGTAGCAGTGATGTTGTTTTGGGCGGAATAGTCCTCAATTATTGCCTGTTGAACCAACTGCAATATTAATCCAGTCTTCCCTTTGGACCTGATTATTTGGATCAGCTCCTGTAAAGAAATGTCCCTTTCATTAAGTGACAATACTTTCATAGTGATCATCCCCCTATAAAATAATTATTTTTATCCAGGACACAGTAAGTAGTTTAATGTAACGGCGGCTGCAAATAAATACATTATGCACGAGAATTAAAGGCCTTTTGTAAACTGCCCAGGTTCCTTATTATTAGCCTCCGTCTTTCAAAGGTTATAATTCCCTCGTCTTCTAATTCATTAAAGAGCTTGGTTACGGTCTCCCTGACCACACCTGCCAGGGAGGCTATATCACTGTGGGTAAGGCGGGGCTGGATAATGACCCCCTTTATATGCTCCACACCAAACCGTTCTACTAAATAAAGCATTTGACATAGAACCTTGTCCCGGGAGCTGCAGCCGGCCACTTGGGCCAGCTGCCTGTTGGCCTGGCGCAGTCTTTCCGCGACAACTTCTGTTATTTTCAGGCCAAAGGCCGGGATTGTTTTTAAAAGTTCCATAAAACGGTATTGAGGGATAAGAATAGCCTCTGTGTGTTCTATAGCCTTGACCGAAGCCGACCGGATGTGCTGCCCGAAAGCAGCCATTTCTCCGATAATATCACCGGCAGTCAATATGGCCAGAGTCTTCTCCCTGCCGTTTTCGCTTACCTGGTAAACCTTTACATAGCCTGTCTTTATAATATAAAGCCCATCGGCGGTGTCACCCTCATTAATAATGACATCACCCCGTTTATAGTGTTTATTCAAAGCATTTCTCTTTATTTCTTCCAGTTGTCCTTCATTAAGGTTGTAACTGCTTCCGACATTATTCAGGAAATGGGGCAAGATCATCTCCCCTTTTATGGGTACCTTAAACTCACCTAATTTTTACTCGTATTGTAAGTTAAAGATGTAAAATTTTTGCAAAAATATGGTGACAATAAAGGCTCCCCGACAGGATTAACCCTCTTGGAGCCTACAATTCCTGACCCAGGAATAATGCTTTGCTTATTAGGCGCCGCAGCGGTTGTAAATTGCCAGGTTATCTCGTCATTAACTGTTCCGGACTGGGCGCTCTGTCAGCAGCAAGCTGAAATAACTCTTCCTTTGCCTGAACAGTAATTTTTAAAAGGTTTTCACAAAGCAAGAAAACATCAAATACTCCTCCCCGGGTGTACCCTTTAATTGCTTTAATTTTAAAAATGAGTTATAAAATTTTTGTAAAATCTCATGTCAGAAAACCAACTGATAACATAGGACTGGAGTCTTAAAAATAACTCAGGTATCCGGTACTATAGAACAGACTGCCATCGTCTGACATAACATACCATAAAAGAGTTCTGATAATGGGCACCGGTACTTTTGCGTCAGGATTTCACTTCATTTTCCTGCCATCGCCACATATAATGTAATATTCCAGGCAGTATTTTACTGCATAAAGTCAGGAGGGATTGGCCGTGAGCAATGATTATGTCGTCTCCCGGGAGGACTGGTCTCTTCATCGCAAGGGGGAGCTTGACCGGCAGCGCCATCGGGAAAAAGTTAAAGAGGCCATAAAGAAAAACCTGTCAGATATTGTTAGTGAAGAAAGCATCATAATGTCAGATGGAAATAAGGTGATAAGGGTTCCTATTCGCTCCCTTGATGAATATCACTTTCGTTTTGATCAGGGCAAAAAGAAGCATTCCGGACAGGGCAACGGAAAAAGCAAGGTAGGGGATGTTCTCGGTTCAGACCCGCAGCAGGCTGGACCGGGAAAGGGGAAGGGAGCTGGCGAAGAGCCCGGCGTGGATTATTATGAAACGGATATTTCAATTGACGAGCTGGCTGAGCTTATTTTTGAAGACCTGGGACTCCCCAACCTGGAACAAAAGAAAAAACCCGAGATTTCCTCGGAATCGGTTGAGTTTAAGGATATAAGAAAAACAGGCATAACCGGAAACATAGACAGGAAGCGAACTATATATGAAGTCATTAAAAGAAATGCTCTTAGCGGTAATCCGGGCCTGCACGGGATCAAGAAGGATGATCTTCGCTTCAAAACATGGGAAAAGACATACAAATATGAGTCCAATGCGGTAGTCATGGCAATGATGGACACATCGGGGTCCATGGGCACCTATGAAAAATATATCGCACGAAGCTTTTTCTTCTGGATGGTTAAATTTTTACGTACAAAGTATCAGAATGTTCATATAGTTTTTCTGGCGCACCACGTTGAGGCCAAGGAAACTACAGAGGAAGAATTTTTTACAAAGGGTGCCAGCGGGGGAACCCGCTGCTCATCGGTCTACCGGCTTGCCCTTGATTTAATTGAAAAGAGATATCCAGTACAGGATTACAATATTTACGCCTTTCATTTTTCAGACGGCGATAACCTGGCTTCCGACAATGAACAGTGTGTTAAGCTGGTCAATGATTTATTGCAGCACTGCAACCTTGTAGGCTACGGAGAAATTGAAGGCCCCTACTACTACACCAGCACATTAAGGTCTGCCTACAAGAAAATAACAGATCCAAAATTTACCCCAGTGACTGTAAAGGATAAAACAGGAGTATATCCGGCCCTGAAAAAATTCTTCTCTCCCGGACCGGAAAACATAAGGCCCTGATTGTCACTACAGAAAAAAGCTTTTCTATAGGACAATTCTTTTAAAAGCAACATTATATTAAAATCTGCTTGTGATACCTCGCACTACATGGAAATATCTTGGTATTACTCTTATTATCTCTTTCAAGAAATAAGCAGTAATAAACCGTATAAACCTCCATAACACCGCAGGACATGTATCGTAGGCTTAAAGCGCTAAAAACGGACCTTGACGAAAAATGAGTTTTGTCGCAAAGTGTTAGTAGCTGATAGTAGGCGCAAGATGGGATGTGTTTAAATGGAGGTAATCAGCATAACGCCCAGTTCCCCCTTGTGCAGGGATTTTGAAAATGACGAGATGCTGACCTATGCCTGGATAACAGATCTTACCGGGTGCCAGTTTAACGGAATTCTGGCAAATGGTGTCCTGGCCGCCAGGGTGGCATGGCAGGTTGATCCTTCCTGGTGTTCAGAAAAGGGTGTGGTCGGAATAGTCACCCTTGAAACCCTGCACAGGTACCGCAGGCATGGATATGCGCAAATTCTGGTGGAATACGTGCGTAGCAGATTTCCCGACAGACCCCTGGTATTTGAAGTAAATACCCCCTGGGCATATCACTTCTGGCAGAGGTACAGTCCGGTATCGCTGGGCAGAGGCAGAGGACACTCTACGCTGCTTAAGATAATGTCCCTGGGTAAAAGCCTGGAAGCTATTTAAGAAAAAGATAAGGCAGGAAATCCTGCCTTTTTGTTTTTATATGATCTTGTTGGAACAATCATTATCTCAAGAGCCGTGCCTTAAGGTCGGAGGTGCTTAGGGGCATTTCCGCTTGGTCAGAGGGGCTAAAGGGACATTCTTAATTGGTCGGAGGAGCTAACTGGTATTTCCGATTTGTCGGAGGTGCCAATGAGTAATACCTTTCGGTCGGAGAGACAAAGAGTAATAACTCCGATCTGAGACCCTTAAGTAATGCATCCAAATACTCTCCGACCAGCAGGAAATACATCCTGGCTCCTCCGACCATCACTCAATGCTTCTTCGGCTCCTCCGACCATCTGGAAATACATCTAGGGCACTACTGGCTATAGTAATTAATCACCCGGGTGACGGCACTTATGACGTCCCCTGTGTCACTATTGGTCATAGCCGGGTAAATAGGAAGACATAAAAGATTTTCGTAAACTTCTTCCGCAACCGGGCAAAGGCTCCCTTCAAGGGTACACACATCGGGATGGCCAACCCAGATATAATACGGATGAATGTGTACCGGCATATAATTAACATCCACTCCGATGTTTTCCTTCAAAATCGCTTCGATAATTTCTGTCCGGCTGACTTTCATCAGGCCTGGCTTTATTCGGAGCGGATAAATATCCCACGAGGGGGATGAACCTTCCAACGGCACGGGAGTTAACAATTGGCTGCACTCTCTAAAGGCCTTGTTGTATTTATTAGCAATATCTTTTCTGCGTTTAAGGAACACATTTGCTTTTTCAAGCTGGGAAAGCCCCAGGGCGGCCTGCATTTCCGTCATCCGGTAATTGTAGCCCAGGTCCTGCATCTCAACATGCCAGTGCCCGGGATATTTAGTCATTTTTTCCCTATTCCTGATCATCCCATTATCTCTAAACAGGGCAAGCCATTGGCAGGTTTCCGGGTCGTCCGTAACCACCATTCCTCCTTCACCGGTGGTTACGCCCTGTAGGCCGGAAAAGCTGTAAACCCCCATAATGCCGTATCTTCCAGTCATTTTTCCCTTGTATTCCGCGCCCAGTGACCTGGTGGCGTCTTCAATTAAAGGTATTCCATGCTTTTCGGCTATCTTCGCGAGTAAATCCAGGTTGCAGGGAAATCCTCCATAGTGGGAGGCAATTATTGCCTTGGTCCTTTCAGATATTTTAATTAATACCTTCTCAGGGTCCAAAGTCAATGTGGAGGGGTCTATATCGGTAAATATCGGCACAGCTTTCTGGTACAAAATACAGTTTGTTGATGCGGTATGTGTAAGCGGCGAGGCAATAATCTCTTCCTGGGGACCTATTCCCGCGGCCAGCAGGGCGATATGCATTCCAGCGGCGCCACTGGAAACCGCCACAGCATATCTTGCACCGGTATAACTGGCGAAAGCCTGTTCAAAAAGCTGAACCGACTGCCCCATGGAAAGTACTTCTCCTTTGAGGGACTTTATAACCGCCTGTATATCATCTGATTCAATACATGGAAAGGAAAAGGGCAGCATGCTGCCCCTTACTGGTCGACCTCCTGTTATTGCCGGTAGCTCTTTCATCATTGAATATCCCCGTCATATACCTCAATTCGGTTTTTGCCGTTTTTCTTGGCTCTGTAAAGCGCCATATCGGCCTTCTTAATCAGTGAGTCCTGGGTGTCCCCAGTATCGTAGTGGGCGGCGCCAATACTTACAGTTACTGAAAGACTCACCCCGTTATGATTAAAAACAATATCCTGTACGGCCTGGCGGATCTGGTTCAGCCTTTCAAAACCCTTGTCCAGTGTTATGTTCTGCATAACCAGTATAAATTCCTCGCCACCATACCTGGCAAAAATGTCATCTTTTCTAATCATGTTTCTGATGACCTTTGCAAGACCTTTTAAAACCACATCTCCTGTATCGTGCCCATATTTGTCATTGACATATTTAAAGTCATCAATGTCAAACATCGCCAACGATATGGTCCGGTTCTCAGGGATGTTGGAGATAATCTTTTCAAAACAATTAAAGAAATAGGTTCTGTTGTAAAGTCCCGTAAGAAAATCGGTATTAGCCATTGTGTTTACTTTTTCATATAGCTTGGCATTTTCAATGGCCATGCTTATCTGGTTACAGATAATCTCCATAAAGCGGGTATCTTCAGAATCAAATATATTGTCCTCGGTATGTCCGGTTATTATTACACCCAGGAGGTACTTGTTTTTGATAACCGGCGTGAAAGTAATCCTTGTAACAGGCTCAAAGCCTTTCACTTCTTCAACAACTGTCTTGTCCCCGTTGTTATCCTTCTTCTCCAGGTAGTTAATCGCCCTGTTTCTAATGCTTTCCAGAAGGTCGTTTCTTCTTTCGTTGGACACAAGGTACCGGATACCACTCTGGTTTTCTTCAAATATGCATATGGTACAGGTATTGACGCCCATTATTCCCACTATTATATCGTTAACTGTATTCAGCAGGCGGTCAAGCTCCAGCGTGGAGTTTATAGTATCGCTTACAACCTGGAGGGTAAAGAGCTCAGCAACGTTTTTGGATATCTTTTCATGATTGATCTTGAATATTTTGAGCTCTTTCTCTATCTCGGCCTTTTCATCGGCCAGAAGTATGTTAAATTCTTTAAGCTCTTTTATAAGCTTAAGGTCATTTTCTCTTTCAGCTTCATGTATTTTACCGGCTCTACCTGTTAAGGCCAGTTTTACGACTGCAACTGCAAGGAGGCCGATCAGAAGACCGTAGTATAAGTATCCTTCTGTTTTTACTGATCCAATAAAAGTGAGTAGAAGGGCGATTATGACAACCTCTGCCACCGTCAGGAATAAATATAATTTTTTGTTACCCTCAGCCATACTTTTAAACACGTCCCAATACTAATAATGGTGCTACTTGGGGAGAAATCATAACCTATATTATTATATAATCAAAAATCAAATATATCAATTAATTGAAAAAATAAAAAGGTTTTTGCAGCTATAGCGGGTTTTTCTGTCGAAAAAAATTTGGCGCACAGGAGAAAAAATATTTTTTAAAACACTAATGACAAAATACTACATCTGTGATATTAATATATTCAAATGAATGTTTTAATGAGGTAGTGTCTTATATGATGAACGGTAAAAACAATGATATGTGTGATGTATTTTGCTCCGACAAGGCCAAGGTAGATAAGATAAGGGCGCAGATAAGTGTAACGGAAGGCATGGCCAGAATATTCAAAGCACTGGCTGATGAAACAAGGCTTAAAATTGTTTATGCCCTGTCCCTGGAAGAATTATGTGTATGCGATGTTGCCGGAATAATAGGAAGTTCGGTGGCCACAGCGTCGCACCACCTGAGATACCTGGGGAATACAGGCCTGGCCCGGCACAGAAGGGAAGGTAAAATGGTATTTTATAGTCTTAAAGACGACTGTGTAAAGGATATAGTTTATTCTGCGCTTAACCACAGAAAGCATGACTGGAGATGAATACATGAACGTCAAAGCGTTGAATCAGTCAAGAAATGTAAATGGCATAAACATACAGGGGCTGCAAAAGAGCAGTTTTCGGCTTAAGGGACTGGACTGCGCTGACTGTGCCGCCAAGCTTGAAAAAAGAATCAGGCAGCTGGAGGGCGTTAAATCTGCCCAGGTTAGCTTTGGGGTCTCTAAACTGATGGTGGAGCATTACTACCCGGCCTTAAATATCATGAAGGCAGTCAGGGAATCAGGATACGGTATCGAAATTGATATGCCGGAAGGCATACGGCTAACGGAGTTAAGAATTTCAGGTCTTGACTGCGCCGACTGTGCCGCAAAGCTTGAAAAAAGGCTGTCCTCCCTGGACGGTATAGAGGGAGTCTCCCTGGTATTTGGAACGGGCAAGGTCGGTGTAAGGCACAGAACACCGGTTGATTTAATAGCAAAAGCTATAAAAGAAGCTGGCTACGGGGTTGAAATGTGGAGAGAGCCGTCTTCCGGAGATGGAAAAGGAACTGTTTTTAAAAACCCGAAGCTTTTGAGTGCTGTATTGTCGGGGCTTTTTCTGTCAGCGGGTTTTCTTGCCGGGCTTTTGGGGGCAGGTGGGCACATTGCTACCGGATTATACCTGGCTAGTATCCTGTCCGGAGGCTACCAGGTGGCAAGAAGCGGCTTTTATGCTGTGAGATCCTTTAGCCTGGACATGAATTTTCTTATGACAGTGGCGGTTGCGGGTGCCGCTGCCATCGGTGAATGGGCTGAGGGCGCAATGGTTGTTTTTCTTTTTGCCCTTGGAAATTACCTGCAGGTCTATACTATTGAAAAAACCAGAAACTCCATCCGGTCCCTTATGGATATGTCACCTCGTGAGGCAGTGGTTATGAGAAATGGAGATGAAATAACAGTTCCGGTGGAAGATGTTATGCCTGGAGACGCTGTTGTGATAAGGCCCGGCCAAAACATCCCGGTGGACGGAAAGGTTAGGGCAGGAAATTCCTCTGTGAACCAGGCTCCTATTACAGGCGAGTCAGTTCCCGTTGATAAGGGTCCGGGCGACGCTGTATATGCGGGCACCATAAACCAGCAGGGCGCCCTGGAAGTGGAGGCTGCCTGCCATTTTAAGGACACTACCCTGTCCAGGGTTATAAATCTGGTTGAGGAGGCACAGGCACAGAAAGCCCCCTCGCAGCAGCTGGTGGACAGATTCGCTTTTTACTACACTCCTGCGGTACTTATACTGGCGGCTGCAGTTACGGTATTGCCCGTATTTCTTTTCGGCCAGCCCTTTAAGCCCTGGTTTGAGAAGTCACTGATGCTGCTGGTAATCTCCTGCCCCTGCGCCCTTGTTATTTCAACGCCTGTCTCAATAATATCGGCCATAGGGAGCGCAGCCAAAAGAGGAGTGCTTATAAAAGGGGGGGCCTACCTCGAGGAGGCCGGAAAGCTAAATATTATTGCCCTGGATAAAACCGGAACCATGACTTTGGGCAGGCCTCAGGTTAAAGAAATCATTTCAGGGGGGGAAATGAGTCCCAAAGAGATTCTTTCACTGGCATCGGCAGTTGAGAAGTATTCTGAACATCCCCTGGCAAGGGCAATAGTCAGCAGGACTGAGGAAGACGGTTTAGAAATACCCGCAGCAATGAATTTTGAATCCTACACCGGCAAGGGTGCCAGGGCCGAGGTGGAAGAGAAACGCTATTATGTGGGAAATATAAAACTGTTTGAAGAAATGGGTGTTTCCGTCAGGCAGTGGAGTGACAGGGCAGAAGAACTTACCAACAGCGGGAATTCTGTTGTTGTGATAGGTTCAGCTGATAAAATTCTGGGTATTGTAACACTGGCTGACAGGGTCAGGCCCGGTATTGGCGAAGTAATAAGACGCCTCAAAAGGGTTGGCATTAAAAGAGTGGTTATGCTTACCGGCGATAATCCCGGCGCTGCAAAATCAGTCGCCGGTGAGGCAGGTGTTACGGATTTCAGAGCCGGCCTTTTGCCCCAGGAAAAACTTGTAGCTATAAGGGAGCTTAAGGCAAGTGGCAAGGTTGCCATGGTGGGGGACGGTGTAAATGATGCGCCGGCCCTGGCTCTTGCCGATGTGGGTATAGCAATGGGCGGGGCCGGTACTGACACGGCCATTGAAACTGCAGATATTGCCCTTATGGCCGATGACCTGTCAAAGCTTCCCTATGCCATCAGGCTTAGCCGTAGGGCACTGAATACAATAAAGCAGAATATTATCTTTGCACTGCTGCTAAAGGCCGGTTTTATTGCGATAACATTTATGGGATACGGAACCCTGTGGATGGCTGTATTTGCTGATACCGGGGCGTCCTTGCTGGTTACTCTCAATGGGATGAGACTGATACGGGTCAGGGACGATTGACATATGTTTCCTCCTGCATTATATTGGGAATAGCTTGGAGGTGGTTTTTTGCCTGCTCAAAGGGAAAGTATGGAATATGAGATTCTTTCCGTAATGGAAGAGAAGCCCGATCCGGTTGGGTCCGGTCTTCTCAGCCAGCTGCTGGTGTCCAGAGGGCTTGATGTCAGTGAAGCCACTGTGGGGCGTGTGCTTAGCGGAATGGACAGCAGGGGTCTCACTTCCAAGGTAGGTTTTCAGGGACGGGTAATAACTGATGAGGGCAGACGGAGACTGGATCAGTTAAAGCGGGTGCAGCACAGGATGACATACGGAAAACGGTTTATCAGCACCCTTGAATCGAGGAAAAAGGAAGATCTTATTGATATACTGGTGGCCAGGAGGGCTATCGAAAGGGAGCTGGCACGGCTTGCCGCAATTCATGCCACCGATGCCGAAATAAGCCTGATGGTGTCCATCCTGCGGGAGCAGGAGGAATTCACGGCCATGAATCAAATGACAGCCGAACAGGATGTCAGGTTTCACCGGCTGATAGCAATGGCTGCTAAAAACAAGGTTCTTGCAGCGGCTCTTGACTTGATAAGGCACGACGGGCAGCTTTCCCCGATACTGGAGTATATCCGGACCGAGGTGGGCGGAAGGCTTGCGGTAGGACACGAGAGGATTCTAAGGGCTATTATGGACCGTGACCCGGCCGGAGCCGAGCAGGCTATGATAGATCATATTGAAAGCCTTATAGTTGATGTTCAGAAGTACTGGGCCATGGGGAAGGAGTAAGTGCCAGGGAGCAGGTTTCATGGGTCAGTAGACAGTAGACAGTAGACAGGAGACAGGAGTTCCGGAATTACTTGCGATTGATCTAACGCCGCTTCTCAGGCTTACTATGCCTGCAGGGCGGCTTTTTTAGTTGGGACAATTCCCAATCCCCAATCCGTTAATAATGCTTGGTACTATAAGATTTTTTTCAGGCTTTTTGAGAAAATATATCTTTATATCCGTCATTGAAAATGTTATAATAGGCTCATCACTGATGAGGGGCGAGTTGAAATGGTTGATCCGTATAAAGCGGGGATGTTCAGTTTTAATCCCTATGCCGCCAAAAGAGATGTCTTGGGAAGGCTGGCAGTGATACTGCAGGGTAAGCTGGATAACAGGAGCCTTAGCCTGGTGGCACCCATTTCCAGGGCAGTCCGGAGATATGACATTCACGAGCTTATAATCACCGATGAGATTGAGGCCGGACCCGGCAAAACAGTGAACAGGATATCCTACGCCGGCTTTTTTGAAATAATTGCCGGCGGGGTTTTGGCTGCCGGTGACGAAGTAATTTGCAGCGGCAGAGTCCTCGGAAGGATAGCCGGTTTTGACGAAACACACCTTCCTAACCACCTTAACATAGTAATTTATTCAGACAGCAGGCTCGACGGGGTGGATCTTGGGCTAGGGCTTGAGTCGGAAATAAAATTTATCCATAAAAAGGATGGAGATGGTTGATATGTTTGAAGAAAAGCTGAAAGAAATGGGGATAGCCCTGCCCGTTGTTCCCAAGCCTGTGGCAGCCTATGTTCCTGCAGTTATGACTGATAAACTGGTGTACACCTCAGGGCAGATTCCCTTTGTCGAGGGTGAGCTGAAGTATAAGGGCAAGGTGGGAGGAGAACTGACTGATAAAGAGGGCTATGAGGCTGCCAGGATATGCGCAATTAACTGCCTGAGCGCGGTTAAGAGCCTGGCCGGAAGCCTGGATAACATCGAAAAAATAGTAAAGGTGACGGGTTTTGTCAGCAGCGCTCCCGGCTTTAACGGTCAGCCCGGGGTTATAAACGGGGCCTCCGAACTTCTGGGAGAGATTTTCGGGGAGGCGGGAAAGCATGCCAGGTCGGCGGTGGGAGTCAGCGAGCTGCCCTTAAATGCCGCTGTGGAAGTGGAAATGATTGTTTTGCTTAAGGGATAGACTTATTAGTCAGGAATTAGGAATTGGGAATTAGGAATTAGCTTAATGGATAGGCTTTGGGGCCGGGAATTAGAAATTAGGATTAGGATACTGAATCTTATATTTCATATCCCAATCCCCAATTCCCATTTCCTAATTCCCAATTCCGCTGCTGAATAACTAATTAGTTTAATAATAAAAAATTAATTATTTACGGAGGCTGGTTAAAGTGACAAAACCAAAATACAAGTTTCAAATGTACAGGCAACTTCAGGCAAATATCCCTGGAATATATGCCGAGGCAAAAAAAGTCGCCGATGAGATAGGCATCCCACCGGAAATAAGAGGCAAGTTCGGTCTGACGGGGGCTATTTCGGGATGCCCCGCCCCTCTTCGCAAGGATATAATGGAAGCCGGGGAAAAAGGAGCCCTTGAGGTTATTCCCCTGGCAAAGCTGATGGACGAGATAAGAGAGATTGTAAAAGATGTTTACGGCGACGAATATGATGTGGCCTCAACCAGCACCTGTGAGGCAGGGCTTTGGCTTACCTTTGATGTGCTGTTCAGTCCGCCCATGCAGGGTAGAGGCGATAATTACCGGGCAAGGTATATCGCCCCCTACGAAAAGCACCTGCATCACCAGGGAAGCTACGGAAGACCTTTTCCCGGCCGCTACAAGGATATTTTTGCCGACCGTGGGTCCACTGCGGGTGAGCTGGGCTTTTACGGCAAGAGGCAGAACAACCTTGACACAGTTATAGTGCCCCTGGCAGGAGCCAGGTATGATGTCCACGGAATAAAATACCACCCTGTCCCGCTGCTGACAGGGGTTGATCCCGAAGCCTCCGCCGAAAAAATAGAATTCCATGCTGATATACACAATACAATGCTAACCGGCATTACATCCCTGGGATACGAAACACCCGGCTACGGATACGGCGTTAAGGATGATGAAGGAGTGCCGGTTTTACAAAAGAAGCTTTCCGGAATAGCCGGCAAGTACAACATTCCTTATGTTGTGGACAATGCCTGGGGACTTCCCTTTCTAGGCTTTGACCCGGTAAAAACAGGCGCCGACGTAGTCATTTACAGTATGGACAAGGCTACGGGCGCTGCCACCAGCGGGCTGGTAATCGGTAAAGAGGAATACATGGTTCCGATACGGAGGGCTATGGGTATGCACGGGGACCGATACGGAACCACCGCTTCGTACGGGAAAGCTGCCTATGTCACCTTTGATCCCGGCAAGGAAGCACTACTTACACAGATACAGGCCCTTAAAATATTAAGGGACAGGCCGGAGGTTCTCACGAAGCCCGTCGACGACCTGGAAAGAATAGTAAAAGAGGAGTTTGCCAAGTTGCCGTCTAAACTCCAGAGTGGAATAATTATTTCAAAGTCGTACAATTCCACGGCTGTTGAGGTGAACTACGAGGGAACCTGGAAAAACGGGGAGATTGGCATACCCATTTTCTCAATAGAAGACATGTATGCAGGGTCTAACCTGTTACAGTCCGGGATGGCCCAAATGGGTGTAATACCTACGGTGGCTTATGATGGGAACATCTATATTTCACCCGGCCTCGGAACCACCGATGAAGAAGGTCAGCTGCTGGAAAAAGAGACCCGGTATTGCATTCAGGGACTTGTTCGCCTGATTGAAATAGTATGCAAATATGCTGGTGTTCTCTAGCTATTTTTACCTACGGGTCTGATAATTGTAAACTAAGGCTTTAAGGAGGAAGACGGATTGGTGCATGTAATAGTGGTCGGAGGAGGCTGGGCGGGTACCGGCGCCTCTGTGGCGGCAGCACAGGCGGGAGCTAAGGTAACCCTGCTGGAGAGAACTGACATGCTTTTGGGTACAGGCCTGGTTGGCGGCATTATGCGCAACAATGGAAGGTTTACGGCTACTGAAGAGGCCATCTGCATGGGAGCCGGGGATGTATTCCATGTTATTGACAGGACTGCCCGGCACAAAAATATAGAATTCCCGGGCCACAGGCATGCTACACTGTACGATGTCGCCAAAATTGAGCCTGCTATTAAAAAGCTGCTGGCAGACAATGGCGTTCAGGTCCTTACCAAAAGCAGGGTCAAGGATGTGAAAATTGAAGGAAGCCGGATAGTTGGGCTGGTCCTTGACAATGACGAGGTAGTTGCCGGAGACGTATATGTTGAGGCCACCGGGAGCGCAGGTCCAATGGGAAATTGCGCAAAGTACGGCAACGGCTGCGCCATGTGTGTTTTACGCTGTCCAACCTTTGGGGGAAGAGTCAGTATAGCCTCCAGGGCGGGGGTTAAGGAATTCATAGGAAGGAAGAGTGACGGCAGCTATGGTGCCATGAGCGGGTCCTGCAAGCTGCTGAAAGAGTCATTAAGCAATGAGCTGGTTGAAAAGCTTGACCGGACCGGTGTAGTGGTAGCCCCAATCCCTGTAGCACTGAGAAAGGGAGAGGGAATACTTGCCAAAAAAGCCTGCCAGCAGTATGCACTGGCGGAATTTGCCGAGAATATAATATTATTGGACACCGGGCATGCAAAGCTAATGTCGCCCTTCTATCCACTGGATTTATTGAGGCAGATTCCGGGATTTGAAAACGCCAGGTATGAAGACCCTTACTCCGGTGGGATGGGCAACTCTATACGGTACCTGGCCCTTTCACCCAGGGATAACACCTTAAAGGTTGAAGGCGTGGAAAACCTTTTCTGCGGTGGTGAGAAGGCCGGTCCGCTGGTGGGACACACCGAGGCAATTATAACCGGCTCCCTTGCCGGGCACAATGCGGTAAGGCTCTGTTTGGGAGCGGAGCCGCTGGTTATACCCACTGAGCTCGTTGTGGGTGATGCCATAGCCTATGTTAACGAACAGATGAGGACAGAGGCAGGTCTGTCACAAAAATACACCTTTTCCGGGTCGGTATATTTCCAGAGGATGCTTGATAAGGACCTTTACACCACTGATCTGGAAATTATAAGTGCCCGGGTTGAAAGGGCCGGAATGGCCAATGTGTTTAAGAACAGCATATAAAATTTCAGTATAAGCGTGGGGATGACATATGTCCCGTATTCTGGACCGTATAATGGACGGCATGGATGTCGAAACCTTTCTGGTGTGCTCCAGCGAGGACGAAGGGCGCAGGCTCATGCTCCAGTTTCTAAAAGATATAGGCTTTTCCGACGTAGATATCGTGTTTATTCAGTTTCAGGGGCCGGGAGTACGGGTGCGGGCCAGGGCTTACATACATCGTCCGGGCGACACTTATGGCTGGCTGAAAGCCGAAATTCCGGAAGGGGAAGATGAAAAATGATTCCCAGGAAAGTATTGCTGGCCCCCATTGACCCTGTTCATGATGTGGGCATTAAAATGATAAGGCGGGGAATAGAGGAGGCCGGTCATGAAACCGTTCTTCTTCAGCCCGACCTCACGCCTGAAGAAATCATCCGGGAGATATTAAAACACCGGGTGGACGTAGTATTGCTCAGCCGGTCCCTGGGTTATGGAGTTGCCGAAATACTTGCCCGTTTTGTCGATCTGGCAGACGCGGTGGGGATAAGGCAAAGGGTCCGCCTGGGTATCGGCGGCATGGCAATCCGCCCGGAACTGGCGGCGGAGCTTGGCTTTGACGCCGGCTTCGGGCCGGGCACAACGGTGGAAGAAGCCATAGCCTTTGTGGAAGGCAGAGAATACCTGCCCAGTGTAGCCAGGGAAAACAAGCCTAAAAGAGACATTACCTCAGGATACACCTATGCGTACCGGAACGGTGCTATATCAGGCCTTCTTACCCAGATAACCGATATGATAATGTCCTGGGCTGCCAACAAAACCTCACCGGGGGTATTGAGGGCCCAGGTGCGGGAGGAACTTTGGGATATAGATCGCTGGCGCGGCTACGAAAAAATGACAGAATTTTTAGAGGAATATCCCAAATTATGCGGGGACCTGCCCCGGAACTTTTATGAAAAGGGTATTATGCACCCCAAAACCAGGCGCTTTGTAAGGGATGAAGTTGTGGCCCTGGAGAAATACATCAGGGAAACCAGGGAGAGGATTGTTGTCCCCAGGATTCAGCACACCCTGGAGAGACCCCTGATTCTTAACCAGTACGGAACCGGCTGCCCTTTTATGGATACGGGCCATATTAAGGTCAGTGAGGCCTGGGGCGCAGACGGTGTAATTCATTTTGACCCTTCCTGGGGAGCAAGAACAGAGGGCTTCCTTGATGGATTTCTTACTCACCAGGAAGACGGTACGGTTATTACACCGGCAAACCTGAACAGGATTAAGAATTCACTTGAGCCGGGAACGCTTTGGCAGGTGCGTGCCCACAGGGGCCTTAACACACCCGAGACTGTAGTTCTGGCAGGTAAATTCAAGGCTGATTTGACCAAAATAAACATATGCTACGGCTCACTGGCAGCGGGGACGGATCCTGCAAGGCTTACAGTGGATGCTGTTTCAGCTATCGGTTATGCCGCAGCTTACGGACTGCATTTTGATGTTGTTACAAATGAAGAGCTTTCAGGGGTCCCGGCATATAAGGCTTTTGCCGGGATGCTTATTACGGTGGACCTGGCCCTGAGGCTGGGAGCAAAGCCTGTTTTGCAGCCCCTTTTCTGCTATTCACCCGAAGTTATGCTGGAAGGATACATGAAGGATAATTATGTGGACTTCAATGTGGCAAAAATTCATGCCCTGAGAAGCATTATAGACTCGCCTGTATGGCCGGGCGCACCTATTGGCTTCCTGACTCATACCGAAGACCGGATTCAGTCTTCGGCCTCAACTTCCTATCATGCCAGTATGGCCGCAATGCTGGGAGTGGACGCCATAACCATTGCATCTTCAGACGAAGCTTATTCCGGCGGCCCAATCAGCGTTCCTTCAAAGGTTGACACCCTGAGGGCCGTGGCCGAGGGCTTCAGATTTTTTGGGAATACCAGGATCGATGCCTCCGCCCAGGCACTGTCATGGAGCCATAATATTGTTGAGGGAATCGAGAGTGTGCTGAAGCAGGTGGTGGACAGGGGAGACTTTGTAGAGGCAATCTATGATGGAATACTGGGCAGCAGGGATGAGGGAGTTTATCCCGGCAGGAACGGCAGAGACACAGTGATGGAAAAATGAAAAGAATCACTGTAGGTATCGCCGGAACTGCAAAAAACACCGGAAAAACCACCACAACCAGGGTTCTTCTGGAACATTTTCAGAACCGGGGGGTAAGGCTGGGAATAACCAGCATAGGGTATGACGGGGAGAAGGTTGACAACATAACGGGGCTGCCAAAGCCAAGGATTTTTCTGAATAAAGGTGATTTTGCCGCGGTAGCGGAAAAGTGTCTTGGGGTAAGCAGCGCCAGGATGAAAATAATAGCCCGGACGGACATTAACACACCATTGGGAAGGATAGTTTGCGGGGAGGTAATGAAAGAGGGATTAATGGTGGTGGCCGGGCCCAACCAGAGTGTTCACCTCCGAAGTATAAGGCAGTGGATGTACGGGCAGGAAACAGGCCTGGTAATTGTGGATGGCGCTCTCAACAGGATTGCCCCGATGGTGGAGACCGACGGGTTTATTCTTGCCACAGGGGCTGCTCATACCGTGGACCTTGACAGGCTGGCCTTTGAGACCCACTGCATCGGAGTAATATGCAATCACCCTGGGGTGTATGCCATACCGCACCCGGGGAGGGAATCCGGGAACACAATTGTTTGGGACGGGAACGGTCAGGTATTGGCCAAATTGCCCGCCTTCCTTTTTGATCCGGGGGATTTGGGTCCTTTTCTTGAAGTTATGGCAAAAGCTAGGTGCTTTTTCTGTCCGGGAGTGATATCGGGAGCCTGTCTTAATTATATGTGGGACCTGGGCTTTGCCGAAGGGACGAGTTTTGTTTTTGAAGACCCTGTAAAACTTTTATTAAGCGATGTGACATCAGCCCACCGCTTTATAGAAAAGGTTTTCATGAAAGGCGGCAGTGTTGGGTATATCCGGGCGCTGCCTCTAATTGCAGTTACAGTAAATCCTTTTTACCCCAGTTGCAGGTACGGGACGCACAGCTACCAGGAGGATTACGTGGACAGGGATTTGCTTCTTGGCAAAATAAAGAGCGCTGTGGAAGTTCCTGTTTTTGATGTGGTGTCCCAGGGGCCTGAAGAACTGGCGGCATTATTGGAAAGATATGCCCTGAGTATTGAAAATGATGTATGTATCAATATATAACTAATCCAATAAAATAATTAAATAGCTAATTATAGCAAATAGATACATTATTTTACTGATAAATAATAAGGAAGGACTATACAGTGCGGTGTCGAAGATTAAAGTTATGCATCTTGCAAATGGAAACAGATGTTTTGCGAAAAAGGGAGGTGGTGCCTGCCGGATGAGGAAGACAGCGGATGTAAAGCCGGAGGCAGAGGTTTTGTTTTATCATCTATATAATGGGAGGGATAATGTGAAAAGATTTAATCCTGTATTTGTGGTTATGCTGGTGTTAATTTTTGCTGCAAGCCTTGTAGCCGCCGGCTGCGGCGGCAAGGACAGCGGTAAAACGGCTGCCCGTGACAGTATTACCATAGCCATTCCCAATGAGCCCAGCAGCATGGATGTTCAGTTTCCTGACGACGGCAATATGCGCATGGTTACCGAAAACATAGCCGAGGGACTTCTGGCCATGGACGGCAAGACATTAAAGCCGGTTCCGGCTCTGGCCACCGAGTACAAAAGTATTGGCCCCAGCAACTGGAATGTAAAGCTGCGCCAGGATGTTAAATTCCATAATGGCAACCCCTTTAACGCTGATGACGTTATTTTCAGTGTCAACAGGATACTTGATCCCAACTTCAAGTCTGACATAGTAGGCTTCTTTAAGAGTATAAAAGAAGTTAAGAAGATAAACGACTATGAGGTTGAGTTTGTTACCGACGGATCTGACCCAAGCTTCCCCACCAGGCTTACCCTTCTTAAAATAATGGACAAGGAAACCGTTTCGGCGGCTGCTCCTGAAAAGGTAAAAACCGAGCTTATCGGCACCGGTCCCTACAAGCTGATTAAGTGGGAAAGGGGCCAAAATGTTGTTATTGAGCGCAATGAAGAGTACTGGGGAACCAAGCCGGCCATTAAGTCCGCCAAGTTCCGCTTCATTACAGAGGACGCCACCAGGGCGGCCGCACTGAAGGCGGGCGAGGTTGACCTGGCCACCAATATGCTTCCCGAGTACGTCAAGGATATTCCCAAGGTGAAGACTATCGAGGGCCTTGAGTTCAGCCTTGTGCGCATGAATGCCATCAGGGGCATCATGCAGGACCCCAGGATTCGCCAGGCGGCTAACTATGCAATCGACAGGGAAGCCATCGCCAAGTCCCTATACCAGGGCTATGCATCAGTGGCTCCCGGACAGGTGTTCAAGCCGGGCTATGCAGGGTTCAACGAAAACTTGAAGCCCTATACCTATGATGTGGCCAAGGCCAAGCAGCTTCTCCAGGAAGCCGGGTACAAGGGAGAGAAAATTGAGTTTGTCGGAGAGCGCGGCCGCTGGCTGAAGGATGGCGAGCAGATAGAGACCATCGCCCAGATGCTTCGTGAGGCGGGCTTTAACGTGGAAGTAAAGATGCTTTCCTTCCAGAACTGGCTGAGGGTGCTTTTCAACAGAGAACAGGCCCCGGACATGATCTTTACCTTCCACAGCAACGATATATTTGACGCGGACAGGACCTTCAGCACTTACGTTCATACAAAGGGCCCAGGATCTTCATATACTGATGTGCTGGACAAGAAGATCGAGCAGGCCAGGACTGAGCTGGATCCTGCCAAGCGAAAGCAGATGTATGATGAAATCGGGCAGAAAGTATACGAAGACCCGGCCTGGATATCCCTTGTTAACATCAAGGATATCTACGGAATGAAGGATTATGTTGAGTGGGAGCCCAGGCAGGATATGCGGCTGACTGTATTTGAAATGACACTCAAGTAGTATTGATTGTTTAGTAAGGAAAGGGGACACACCTCCTCTTCAATAGCATGAATCTGTGGAAGTCGGAGGAATGTCCCCAATTCTAGAGGCGGGGAGCGCGGCCCGAATTTCCCCAATTTTCCCCGTGTTTTCCCGCCCCTTTTTACCCTTGACGGATTGACCTATGCTGAACAACCCTGATTCAACCATAGCCAGGGAGGTAAAAAAATGACCCGTTATATTATAATAAGACTTCTTAACGCGTTGGTGGTGGTTATCGGGGTATCCCTTCTGGTGTTTGTTCTGACAAGGGCTGTTGGGAACCCGGTAGACGTTATGCTGCCCATTGAGGCTACTGAAGAGGAGCGGATTCGGCTGACACAGCAGCTTGGCCTGGACAAACCGCTTATAACACAGTTGGGTGAGTACTCAGCGGGTGTATTGAGAGGTGACTTCGGAAAATCCTGGTGGCAGGGAACACCTGCCCTTGAGCTGGCCCTGGAGCGGGTGCCTTTTACCCTTCAGCTTTCAGGAATTGCATTTTTAATTGCCATTGTTTTTGCTATCCCTCTTGGCATGCTTTCCGCCCTGAGGCCGAGGTCTTGGCTTGACAAGCTTACGTCCACCACGGCCATGCTGGGGATATGTATACCGAACTTCTGGCTTGGACTCTTACTTATTCTTATTTTTGCAAATACGCTGGGATGGCTTCCCACTTCAGGTACCGGCGACTGGAGGTACATGGTGCTTCCCTCGGTGGCGCTGGCGGTGCTACCCCTGGGCCGGATAACACAAATAGTCCGGTCGGCGATGATGGAACAGCTGCGGGAGCTTTACGTGGTTACCGCAAGGTCAAAAGGACTTGCCGAGTGGCTGGTGGTAACCAGGCACGCTCTTAAGAACGCCGGCATTACTATTGTGACAATGTCAGGCTGGGAGCTGGGCCGTATGCTGGCGGGGTACACCGTGGTAATCGAGGTGGTATTCGGACTTCCTGGTATAGGCCACCTTATCATAGACGCCATAGACTACCAGGACTTTCCGCTGCTACAGGCACTGACCTTTGTTATTGCCGTTACCATAAATATATTAAACCTGCTAATTGACCTATCATACCCCCTGTTTAACCCCAGGGTAAAGTTTGAATAAAGGAGGTGTCAGGCAACATGGAGACAAAAGCTGCAGCAGCGGTATACTCTGAGGATATTAGAGACAGCAGGCCCCGTTTTTACCAGCTTCGCTATATGACCAGAAAGATGATTAAAGACCGCCTGGCACTGTATGCCTTTATCTTTCTTGTCCTGGTTGTTCTGATTTCTGTCGCCGCACCCCTTATTGCCCCTTATGATTACAGCAAAGGGGATGTATGGGAGCGGCTGAAGCCCCCTGCCTGGGTTGAGGGGGGCAGCTCAGAGCACCTGCTGGGCACCGACCAGCAGGGCAGAGATGTATTGAGCCGCCTTATCTGGGGAGGAAGGGTTTCACTGAGGGTTGGTTTTATTGTGGTGTTTCTGGCTGCCGCCGTGGGAGTTTTCCTGGGCCTTCTGGCCGGCTACATAGGGGGAAAGACCGAGCTTATCATAATGCAGCTTGTTGATATACAGTTTGCCTTCCCGGGAATGCTGGTGGCGCTTGTATTTGTCATGGTGCTTGGTCCCGGTGAGTTCAACCTTATTTTAGCGCTGGCCTTTAACGGGTGGATGGTTTTCGCCCGGATGGCCAGGGGTCTTGTGCTTACCTACAGGAACGGCCCCCTGGTTGAGGCAGCCGAGGCCATCGGGGTCAGACCGTTGAAGATTATGTTCAGGCATATTCTTCCCAATATTTTTGCACCTCTTATGACGCTGTTTGTTTTGGAAGTTGCCCGGATAATCCTGGCCGAGGCCACCATGAGCTTCCTTGGCTACGGAATTCAGCCGCCCACTTCTTCCTGGGGACTGATGATAGGGGAGGGCAGGCAGTATTTCCCAATGGCCTGGTGGCTGGTGGTTTTTCCCGGCGTGGCTATAGCAGCTTCGGTCTGGGTTTTGAATATTTTCTCCAACTGGCTTAGCACAGTGATGGATCCCTTGCAAAAAGGGCAATCGTCGGACTAGGGGGTGTACACATGGAACACAAAGTTATACGGGAAAAGGTTACACCACTTCTTTCAATAAGGGATTTGAAAACCTACTTTAAGACAGACAACGGCCTGGTGAAAGCCGTAGACGGGGCCAGCCTCCACATCCGCGATAAAGAAATACTAGGTGTGGTGGGTGAGTCCGGCAGCGGTAAAAGTATAACAGCCATGTCTGTGCTGAGGCTTATCCCTTCGCCTCCCGGATTTATTGCCGGAGGCGACATACTATTCAAAAACGAAAGCCTTTTGACAAAGAGTCAAAGAGAGATGAGGGAAATCAGGGGTAAAGATATTTCCATGATTTTTCAGGAGCCCATGAGCTCGCTGAACCCTGCATATACAGTGGGCTACCAGATAATGGAAAACATTCAGCTGCACCAGAAAGTTACCAGGCATGAAGCGCTGGACAGAGCTGTGGAAATGCTCCGGCTGGTTGGAATACCCTCACCGGAAAAGAGGGTGCATGATTATCCCTTTCAAATGTCCGGAGGTATGCGTCAGAGGGTTATGATAGCCATGGCGCTGTCGTGCCACCCCACTCTTCTGATTGCTGACGAGCCTACCACCGCGCTGGATGTCACCATCCAGGCACAAATACTGCAGCTTATACTTGAGACCAGGGAAAAGGTTGGCAGTGCGGTGATGCTTATAACACACGACCTTGGAGTGGTGGCGGAGCTTTGTGAGAGGGTTGTTGTGATGTATGCCGGAAATGTTATGGAGGTTGCCTATGCCAATGACCTCTTTAACAGTCCCACTCACCCCTATACCATGGGGCTGCTCCAGTCAATTCCCAGGCTGGACGAAGAGCGGGACCGGCTTAGTATAATACCCGGCAGTATTCCCAACCCTACCCGGATGCCGGGGGGCTGCCGTTTCCACCCGAGGTGCCAGTATGCCGAGGAGCGCTGCACTGTGGAAGCGCCTCCTCTGGTGTCGCCCAAGCCCGGCCAGTGGGTTTCCTGCTGGCGTGTCTCAGATGGGGGCAGAACTTCTGCATCCCCTGAGGATTGCCTGCATGAGCAGGAGACCTGTCCCCGTTCCTCTAAAGGAGGTGAGGCCGATGCTGCCGCAACCGGCCGTTAAAAGTAACCAGGAAGCACTGGTTGAAGTTAAGGAACTTACAAAATACTTTCCCATCACCAAAGGTGTTTTGGCCAGGGTTGTGGGCAGGGTTCATGCTGTTGACAGGGTTTCTTTCAATATAAAGCCGGGTGAAACCTTTGGACTTGTCGGAGAGAGCGGCTGTGGCAAAACAACTACGGGAAGGCTTATATTACGTCTGATAGAGCCCACTTCCGGAGATATAATATTCAACGGGCGCAGGATTAATGATATTGGCCCCGAAGAGCTGCGGCGCCTTCGCCGGGAGATGCAGATTGTTTTCCAGGACCCCATGGCCTCTCTTAATCCCCGCATGACAGTGGGGGACTTAATCGGTGAGCCGCTGGAAGTTCATAATGTTTCAAAGGGCGGTGAGAGAGACGATCTGGTCAGGGAACTTCTATCGGCTGTAGGCTTACGTCCCAATCATATGTATTCTTTTCCAAGGGAACTTAGCGGCGGCCAGCGCCAAAGGGTCGGGATGGCCAGGGCGCTTTCTCTTAAGCCAAAGCTTATAGTGGCTGACGAGCCTGTTTCGGCCCTGGATGTGTCAATCAGGTCTCAGATAATTAACCTCTTAAAAGATCTCCAGCAGGATTTTAACCTGACCTATCTTTTTATTGCCCATGATATGAGTGTGGTCAAGCATATAAGCGACCGGGTGGGGGTAATGTACCTGGGCAAGATGGTAGAGCTGGCGCCAAAGTCACTTTTATTTGCCCGTCCACAGCATCCGTACACTCAGGCGCTGTTAAGCGCAATCCCTGTCCCCAGTCCAGGGGCCAAAAAGGATCGCATTATTTTAGAGGGCGATGTTCCCAATCCTATTAATCCTCCGGCAGGGTGCCGCTTCAATACCCGCTGTCGCTACGTTATGGACCGCTGCCGGCAGGAGGAGCCTTTGTTGAGAGAAAAGGAAGGAGGCCACTGGGTGGCCTGCCATTTAGACTAATATGAAAGACTCTGGGGTCCGGAATTGGGAATTGGGAATTAGGAATTGGTAATAAAAAACAATTACTATGTTTTTGTTATACAATCCCCAATTCCCAATTCCTGATTCCTAATTTCTAATATTCCCGGTTCGCCGGGCGTTTTTTTTGGAGACTGTCATGGAAATTATAGGCGAGCTGCTTGCTGTTTCCAATGCAATACTGTATTCGCTCAGCAATATATACAGCAGGCGCGCACTGGACCGTATGGACAAGGACAGCGGTATGATAATTACCCTGGTGGTAAATAACGTTATTTACGGACTATGTCTGTTAGCTGTATTTATGGCCGGAAAATGGGTGCCCCTGCAATGGGGTGCCGTTTTCTGGTTTGTGCTGGCAGGAGCTCTTACTTCTTTTATGGGAAGGTATCTTCTCCTGGAAAGCGTGAAAGTAAACGGGCCCTCCAGGGCAGGAACCTACAAGGTTGCCTCACCGGTGTTCACCCTGTTTATCGGCATGTTTATAATAGGCGAGCAGGTTAACCGGGGTTCTCTTGCCGGGGCGTTAATATCCCTTGCCGGGCTTTATATTATTTCATCTCCCGACCTGTTCAGGAAAAGTGCTGATGAAATAAAGGGAAATAAGGCAAAGAGACTTATAAACATGGGGGTAGTTATAGGTCTGGCCAGCGGGCTGTCTTTTGCAGTAGGGATAGCAGCCAGGAAGGTTGGCCTTCAAATATGGCCCTCAGCGGTGGGCGGGGCTTTCCTGGGGTCTGCCACCGCCATGGCTATAACGCTTTTTTCCTTCCAGGTCAAGAAAAAAAGAATCCCCTGGAGTGATTTATTAGGAAGAAATTCATTAAATTACGTTTATTCCGGTGTATGCACCAGTGTGGCGATACTGTGCTTTTTTGTAGCACTACAATTTGTGACGGTTACCATAGCAAACGTGGTGGCCAGCCTGGAGCCCCTGTTTACCATAGCACTGTCCTACTGGATATTGAAAAAACGTGAAAGAATCACAAAAGGTCTTGTTGGCGGTGCGATTCTTGTATCAGTTGGCGCAGGCCTCATTTTCATATATTAAGGATGCTTACAGGCACTACTTTTCGGTCGGAATACAGAAGCCAGGAGTCAGAATTCAGGAGTTAGAATTCAGACCAGACAACCGGGCCGTATAAAACGGCCACCAATGAGGATGAAAATTGGGGTCCTTTAAAACCACAGAGAACACAGAGCACACAGAGGTTTTTAAGCCCTGCTTGAATGTTATAAGAGATTTTTTATAAAAAAAGTATACTTCTTTAAAATCTAATTCGGTTTCAGACCTCAGAGTAATACCTGAGAGCAAATTCTCTGTGAGCTCTGTGTCCTCTGTGGTTCTAAAAATAAGATGTTCAGTATTTTCAGGATATTTATTATTTTTAATTCCTTGCCTATAGGTTAAAAATATGGGGGGTGCAGACCAATGGGCGATATGATTACTGTTCGTTTTGTGTTAAACGGGGATCCGGTGGAAGTGAAGGTTAAGCAGGATACCACACTCCTTCGCTATCTAAGGGATGAAAAGCGTCTCACCGGCACCAAGGAAGGATGCGGCACCAATCACTGCGGGGCCTGCATGGTGCTGGTAGACGGCCGCCCTACAAAGTCCTGCCTCATGAAGCTTTCCAGGGTTGAAGGAAAAAATATTGAGACTATTGAGGGTCTTAACAGGAATGGTCAGATACATCCTATTCAGGCAGCCTTCCTGGCTGCCGGGGCCGTTCAGTGCGGATTTTGCATGCCCGGAATGATAGTTTCAACAAAAGGTCTATTGGAAAAGCATCCGGACCCCAGTAATGAGCAGATTATAGAGGGTCTTAAGGATAATATTTGCCGTTGTACCGGATACGTCAAGATTGTGGATGCGGTAAAACTTGCCTCCAGGTGGGTTAAGCACCCTGAAGAAGTCAGTGTGGAAATACCCGGGAGCGGCCTTGGCCGGTCTGTGCCGGACCTGGACGGGGAAGCCAAGGTGAAGGGCAGCCTTGTTTTTGCCGACGATAAGTACATTAAAGAAATGCTGTTTGGGAAGATACTCTGGAGTAAATATCCTCACGCAGAAATTCTGTCGGTGGACACTTCAGAGGCCAGGAGTATGCCGGGTGTTGCGGCGGTACTCACCGCTGACGATGTTCCCGGGCATAACGGCATGGGCTCATTATCTCCTGATCAGCCGGTACTCTGTAGGGACCGTGTGCGTTTTACCGGTGACACCATAGCTGTGGTGTTTGCTGAGAGCCCGGCTATTGCAGAACAGGCGGCAGAGAAAATTAAGGTAGACTACCGCCCCCTTCCGGGCGTTTTTTCTCCTCAGGACGGACTTAGGCCGGATGCTCCGATACTTTACCAGAAGGACAATATCTGCAAACACCTGGTCCACGAGGAGGGAAGTATTGAAGAGGGCTTCCGCCAGTCAGCCGTGGTAGTGGAAGGGCATTTTGAAACCCCCTATGTAGAGCATGCCTATCTTGAGCCTGAAGCCGGGATAGGACTTATAGATGAAGCTGGAATTTTGACGGTATATGCTCCCACACAGTTTCCCTTTGAGATAAGAAGGCAGCTCTCGGCAGTGTTAAATATTTCTGAAGAGAGTATCCGGGTGGTATCCACACCCCTGGGGGGAGCTTTTGGCAGCAAGCTGGACAATACCGTGGAAGCCCTGGTGGCACTGGGAGCATACCACCTGAGACGGCCGGTGAAGATAACCCTTAGCAGGGGCGAATCCCTGCGGATGAGCACCAAGCGACACCCTTACTGGATGGACTACCGGGTAGGGGTAGATTCCGGTGGAAGGCTTATGGCGGTTGACGCCAGGCTTCTATCCGATGCCGGGCCTTATACAGCCCTGAGCCCCCGGGTAATTGACCAGGCCTGTATTTTTTCCTGTGGGCCTTACCGTGTTTCCAATGTAAGGGTTGAGGGATGGGCAGTGTATACCAATAACGCCAATGGGAGCGCTTTCAGGGGGTTTGGCATCAACCAGGCGGCGGTAGCCATTGAATCGCTTTTAGATGAGGCCGCCCGCAAGCTGGGAATGGACCCTTTTGAAATAAGGCTGGTTAATGCTCTTGATGTTGGGGACCGTACAATATCAGGTGAAATATTAAAGGCCAGTGTTGCCACCCGGGCTACTATAGAGGCGGCGAGGGACGCCCTGCAAAAGGAAATGACCCTTATTAACAGTGCCAGGGCAGAGGGCAGGTGCATTGGTGTCGGTGTGGCCAGCGGCTTTAAAAATGTGGGGGCAGGAAAGGGCAAGGTGGATGATGCCGGAGCCATATTCTTGCTGCAGTCCGACGGGAGAATATTGTTAAGGGCTTCTGCGGTGGACATGGGGCAGGGAATAAGGACAGCGCTTCTGCAGGTGGCGGCCGAGGTGCTTGGAGTCAGTGAGGGGCTAATCGACATAATAACCGGAGACACCGCTTTGACAATCCGCCATGGGGGCGCCGTTGGTGAAAGGCAGACCCTGATAAGCGGAAAGGCGGTTGAACTGGCTGCAGTGCAGTTTAAGAAAAAGTTGCTGGAAAAAGCTGCAGAGTATTCCGGGGTTTCTTCTGACGTTATGAACTTTAATGAAGGCGTAATAAAAGGCAAGTCGGGGGATATTGTTATGTCTGTCAAAAATCTGGCTGCCACTGCGGCTAAAGCCGGTGAGAAAATAGAAATATCATATTATTATACTTCACCCAAAACATATGCCCTTGCCGATAAGGAGTCCAAAAAGTCAGTACCCCCGGAAGAGTACAGGAACTATCCGGCATATGCTTACACCACCCAGGCGGCGGTCATCGAGGTGGAGCAGTCCACCGGGCAGGTAAAGGTTTTAAAAGTGATAGCCGCCCATGACTGTGGCCGGGCTATCAACCCCCAGAAGATAGAGGGGCAAATCGAGGGAAGTTGCTCTATGGGTATCGGCTATGCGCTTTCCGAGGCATATACTCTTAAAGAGGGTGTTCCTCTGACCCGGACGTACAGGCAGCTGGGGGTTCCCACAATAGACCAGACCCCTGATATCCAGACAATACTGATTGAGGACCCCGAGCCGAACGGCCCCTTTGGGGCCAAGGGCATCTCAGAGGTAGCAACCGTACCGATTACTCCGGCTGTATTAAATGCCATATATGATGCCACAGGGGTCCGTATTTACAAACTTCCGGCGGTTCCGGAAAAGGTGCTGGAAAGAATAAGAGCAAGGGATTAAAAGTTAAAAGGCATCTTTACTAGATGCTTTTAAATATAAGAGGGTTGTTTAGCTATCAAGATATATTTAGGATTATTGCGACAATATGCCATTATATAGAATAAAATTCGACAATTAATTAAACATTATGATTCTGTTGGTATATTTCTTATTGTAAAAAAATACTTATGTTGCTGCTAAAAATTACATTTATTTATTTACTGGGAAAAAAGTTATTGTATAATTGAGTAGTAAAATATCATAAACAAATACCAAAAAGGGCTAAAAGATGAGATTACCTCGAAAAGTATCTATAGTAGAGGTTGGTCCGAGAGACGGCTTGCAAAACGAGCAGTACTTTTTAGCAACCAGTTTAAAACTAAAACTTATTGATTTTCTTAAACGGGCCGGTTTTAACCGAATTGAGGCCACTTCTTTTGTGCGCCCCGAATGGATACCACAGCTGGGGGATGCGGAAGAGGTAATAAAAAAAACCGGCAGGAGTACTGGTGTCCGGATAAGCGCCCTTGTTCCAAATTATAGAGGATATGTAAGGGCGAGGGACTGTGGGGTTGAGGAGGTTAATATTGTTCTTTCAGCCAGTGAAGCCCACAATTTTAAAAATGTAAATAAGACAGTAAAAGAATCTCTCAGGGACATATGCAAAATAGCGGAGGCTGCCCGGGGTGATGAAATACTTGTAAGGGGGAGCGTGGCCACTTCTTTCGGCTGCCCCTACCAGGGGACAATAGACTCGAAAAAAGTATCTGAAATTGTTCATGAACTTTGGAATGCAGGGTGTTATGAAGTTGCACTGGCCGATACCATTGGTGTTGCCAACCCGGTTCAGGTATATAATATTTTCTCTGAAATAATGGAATCATTGCCCGAAGTAAACATTGCAGCCCATTTTCATGATACCAGGGGGATGGGACTGGCAAACGTATTGGCTGCCCTCCAGGCTGGTGTTGCGGTATATGACTCATCAATAGGCGGGATGGGGGGATGCCCCTATGCTCCCGGGGCATCCGGAAATGTTGCCACTGAAGACCTTGTACACATGCTTTCAGAGATGGGTATCGAAACCGGCGTGGGTATGAGCGTTGTTAAAGAGTGCCTTGACTGGATGGCTGATGTTACGGGCTGCAAGGCACGGGGACATGTATCTAATCTCGGGAACAGGTAATATACCACTCTTTTCTAGATAAGGGGAGTTTTTTTGTGATGGTTTTTTGGGAAGGGCAGTCAGACTATATAATTCTTCTATACGGCCTTTCACTAATTTTTATGACGGCAGTATGTTTTTCGCTTAACAAGGAGAAGAGCAGCAATCTGCCATGGATATTTCTATTTTGGTTTGGAGTGTTACACGGTACATATCAGATGCTGGAATTGTTGGCCTATAGTATTGGTAGCGGAACGGGTCTTGCGTATTTCAGTAATTTTCTATTAATAGGGTCTTTTCTTTTTCTGATTGAGTTCGGGAGGTCCGGCATAAAAAATGTTGCCGGGAAAGCTCCCGGCAGGTGGATTTATATACCTCTGGCAGTTGTTTTTGCCCTTGGATTGATGGCCGGACCAGAGGGGCTTAATGCTGCTTCAAGGTATGGTTTTGGCCTTACAGGGGGAATGCTGACTGCGGCTGCAATAATATTATCAGGGAAAGAAAGTCCCGATTTGAGCCGTTTACTTAAACCTGCCGGGCTTGGATTGGGGTTTTTTGCCCTGCTTATAGGTGTTGGACCCAAAGCAGGATTTATTCCTGCTTTAATAATAAATAAAGAAGCTTTTTTCCAACTGGTTAAAATGCCAATTGAGATGATTTTATGGTTAGTTATTTTTTTTGTTTCCATGTATTTATGGTTATATCAGATGTCTTTAAGGGACAAAAGTAATGACCTTCCTGTGAAAAACAGGAGGAAAATGTATACGGCACTTATTGTTACCAATGTGTTTGTAATATTGGGACTGGGATGGGCTGTCACCCATTATTGGGGAAATTACGCCTACGGGGAAATAAAGGAAAACAACAGAAGTCATATAAATCACCTGGCATTGATATTAAAAAGCGAATTAACCGAGGCAGAGCGCGGGGCGGTGGCGATGTCCGGGTCGCCCTGGATAGCTCCGGCTTTGACTAATGGTAATCCGCAGGACATTGAGAGGGCCAACAGCGTCCTTAACAGGTATAAGGGGGCCATGAAGGCTTCCGCATGCTTTTTGCTGGATATAGGGGGAAAAGTTGTGGCTTCCTCCGATATGAATTCATCAGACAGCCTTATGGGTTATCACGGCTCACAGCCGTATTTTCTAAAAGCCATCAACGGGGGGACCGGCTGGTCTCTGGAAACAGAGGGGAAAATAGGGCAGAGGAGCTATTACACAGGATATCCTGTGCGGGACCACCGAAGCCAAATAGTCGGTGTGGCAGTTATTAAAAAGGACTTAGGAAGCGTTGAGAGGGAATTCAGCAGCTACTACTACTGTTTTTTTGTTGACCAGGAAGGTTTTATTTATCTCTCCAGCAGGGGGGACATGCAGTTTAAGTCCCTGTGGCCCCAGGATGACGTAAAATACCGCGAGGCAATTCTGCCCTCAAATATTCAAGACGGGTCCCATGTAACATTAAATGGACAGCGTTATATTGTAAACCGGCTGGGAATAGGTCCGGAGGGATGGTCTATTGTTCTCCTCGGATCTTTAGCGCAGGTATGGGTTTACCGCCTGTTTTGTATTTTTATAGTACTGGTGCTATGTGTATTGACTATGGTTTTTTATACAGCCCTGATGTCAGTCAAGGAGTCCTCCGCCAGAATTTCCATTTCAGAGAGGAGATATCACAGCCTTGTGGAGGGTTCTCCCAACTGGGTTAAAATTATTGATACGGATGGAAGATTTGTGTCTATTAACCGCTCCGGCCTTGACGCCATGGGATGGAGCCATAGCCAAATTATCGGCAAAAGGTTCAGGGAGGTCTGGCCCGAAGAATCACAGCCGCTGGTTGACAATGCGGTTGAGCAGGTAATGAGGGGCATGAGGTGTTCCTTTGAAGCTACCTGCTACAGGTCTGACGGCACACCTCTGATATGGTTTGTCTCCCTTTACCCCATTTATGAAGATGAAGGTAATATATTGAATTTTGTTGGTATCTCCACTAATATGACGGAGAGAAGAAAGGCAGAGGAAGCCCTGAGGGAAAGTGAGACAAAGTTCAGGACGCTCTATGACTCTGCCAATGATGCCATAATAATAATGGACGGCCTTCAGTGCATAGACTGCAACCCCAGGGCCCTGGAAATGTTTCAGTGCGACAGAAAACAGATTATAGGTCACCTGCTACCCAGTTTCTCACCTCCCAAACAGCCCGACGGCTTCTCCTCGGAAGAAAGGGCCAGGTTATTAATAAGTGAGGTGCTTAACGGGGAGCCCAGGTATTTTCAGTGGACTCAGCGCCGTTTGGACGGAAAGTTGTTTGAGACTGAAATAAGTCTAAACCGTATTAAATTAAAAGACAGGTATTATTTACAGGCCATTATAAGGGATATTACCGAAAGAAAAAACCGTGAAGAGCAGCTTCGCCTCCACGCAGCGGCCTTGCAGTCTGCCGCAAACGCGGTTGTTATTACCGACCTCGAAGGCCGAATTACCTGGGTAAATCCTGCCTTTAGCGGCCTTACGGGATATAGGGCCGATGATGTTATAGGGAAGAAAATGAGTTTTCTAAAGTCAGGCATTCAGGAGGCAGGTTTTTACAGGGAACTGTGGAAAACAATTTTTGACGGCAGGGTCTGGCACGGAGAAATGCAAAACCGCCATAAAAACGGCAACCTTTACATAGAGGAGCAGACCATTACCCCGGTAAGGGATGAGGACGGCAGGATTACTCATTTTGTTGCCATAAAGCAGGATGTTACCAAGCGCAAGCAGCAGGAGCAGCAGTTGAGCTATCTTGCCACTCACGATCCGCTGACCAATTTACCCAACCGCAGGGTGCTTGAGGATTCTCTCAGACGGGCTGTGGCCAAAGCCGGGCGGGGGAATCAAAGCTGTCTCCTTTTCATGGACCTGGATAATTTCAAAATTGTTAATGACACTTTGGGGCACACCGCCGGGGATCAGGTATTATACAACCTTACACACCTGATACAGAGCCTTTTGCGAACAGGAGACCTGCTGGCCCGCTTTGGTGGGGATGAATTTGCAGTGCTCCTGGAGGGTGTGGGTATAGATAAGGCGTTGTCCATAGCCGAACGTATGCGCCGGGAGGTTGAGGAACACCGGTTTGTGGTGGGCGATCAAAACTTCCACCTGACACTCAGTATTGGCCTTGTGGTGGTCGACGGGGAATACGAGCAGGAGGCTGTTCTGTCACAGGCCGATACGGCAATGTACCTTGCCAAGGACCACGGACGCAACAGGGTCATAGTATACCGCCACGAGGACGGCGTTATGGCCAAGCTTACCGAGGTAAATAAATGGACTTCCAGGATAAAGGCCGCTCTTGCCGATGATCGCTTTGTGCTTTACTTCCAGCCCCTGGTAAGGGTCAGCAATGACAGCGTGGACCATTACGAAGCACTGATACGAATGATCGGCGAGGATGGAGCAATCATTCCACCGGGTGCTTTTATACCCGTGGCCGAGCGTTATGGGCTAATGCCGCAGCTTGACCGGTGGGTTTTTAAACAGGTGATTAATAAACTGCAAAAGAATCCGGGAATAAAGGTCTTCATGAACCTTTCCGGGAGCAGCCTTGCCGAAGAGACATTCTCCACTTTTGTTGAGGAGCAGGTCAAGCAGTCGGGTATTGACCCGGGATGCCTTGGTTTTGAGATTACCGAGACAGCTGTTGTTCAGGACCTGGTGGCGGCTGAGAAGTGGGTAAGGCGCATAAAGGCCCTGGGATGCCGCTTTGCCCTGGATGACTTCGGTGCCGGTTTCAACTCCTTTATTTACCTTCACAGCCTCCCGGTGGACCAGATAAAAATTGACGGGTATTACATACGCACACTGGAAAGTGACCCCACCCGCTGCGCCCTGGTGCAGGCTATGCACGCGCTGGCAAGAACATTGGGCATGGAAACCGTTGCAGAATTCGTAGAAAACGAGGAAATATTGAAGATTATAAAAAATATCGGGATAACTTACGGGCAGGGCTATCATATAGATAAACCCATTCCGGATTTACCTTCAGGCGAATAATAATAACTCTAAGCATCATTAATATCCCAATATTTTTAAATTTGTACAATCCCTCCGGCATACCTTAGAGTAGAGGAGGGATTTTTTATGAAACTAAAGGATGATTTGAGGCTTCTGGAAGAGGCCATTGAGAAGATAACCGCCAAGGCTGAAGAATTCGGCCTGGATTTTTACAAGATGTATTTTGAAATATGCCCGGCTGAGATTATTTATACCTTCGGGGCCTATGGCATGCCTACAAGATTCAGTCATTGGACCTTCGGGAAGGCCTATCAGAAGATGAAAACGCAGTATGACTACAACCTGAGCAGGATATACGAAATGGTTATAAACAGCGACCCCTGCTATGCCTTTCTGCTGGAGGGCAATTCCCTGGTACAGAACAAGCTTGTTGTGGCACACGTACTGGGACACTGCGACTTTTTTAAGAATAATGCGTTCTTCAGGCATACATCCAGGGGCATGGTTGATACAATGGCCAGTGCTGCGAACCGCTTCAGGGACTACGAGTTCCGGCTCGGAAAGCTGAAAGTGGAGAAATTTCTTGATTCGGTCATAGCAATACAGGAGCAGGTAGATCCCTACAATTATGTTAAGAGCCCTGATTCCTTGGCCAGAGGCGGTAGTTCCTGTGGAGGGGGGTGCGGAGGGGGAGAAAAGGCTGAGAGCGCCTGCGGCGGAAAGTGCGGAGGAAAGTGCGACCACGGGCACAGGGAAAAGGCCTGTGGCAGCAGCAGGGAAACCCCGTACGACGATCTGTGGGATCTTGATAAGGACAAAAATGAGGATGTTAATGAGGAAAAGCCAAAAAGATTTCCAGAACACCCTGAAAAAGACCTTCTTCTTTTTATTATGAATCATTCCAGGGACCTTGAAGATTGGCAGAGGGACATATTGTCGGTGGCCCGCCAGGAAATGCTGTACTTCTGGCCCCAGATGGAGACAAAGATAATGAATGAGGGCTGGGCTACATACTGGCACATGAGAATAATGAGGGAACTTGACCTTAACGAGGATGAAGCTCTGGAGTACGCCAAAATGCACTCTGGTGTGGTTCAGCCTTCAAGGATGCGCATAAATCCCTATCTGATGGGTCTTAAGATATTTGAGGATATAGAAAAGCGGTGGGATAGTCCCTCGGAGGAGGAAAGAGAAAGATATGGCCGCACCGGCGGGGAAGGCAGAAAAAAAATATTTGAGGTAAGGGAAACTGAAAATGACATATCCTTCCTGAGAAACTACCTGACCAAGGAGATAATAGAGGATCTTGATCTGTACCTTTTCAAAAAAGTTGGCTACGAGTGGAAGGTTACCGATAAGGATTGGGAAATAGTCAGGGATAACATAGTCTCAGGTATGACATACTGCAGCTTCCCTTATATAGTCGTTGAAGACGGGGACTTTAATAGAAGAGGGGAACTCTACTTAAGGCACCAGTACGAGGGAATAGAATTGGATGTCTTTTACCTTGAGCGCACTATTCCTCATGTATACAATCTATGGGGCAGACCGGTGCACATGGAGACAGTGCTGGACAATAAAAAGGTGCTTTTCTCCTACAACGGGGAAAAGGTATCAAAAAAATTCGTGTGACTGCGAAAGATTAAGCAGAGCCCCTGATGGCTTTCAGCACCGTTTTATTGCCGCGGACATTTTTCGTCGCATACCTTGTGAAATTCTTCGATGCTTTTAAATAATTTAGTTTTTGAAATCCACTCTTTAAGCGCCCTGGCGGTATCGTCAGGGCCGCCTCTTTCCGCATAAAAGTATTCGTAGCATTGGCCTTCCGGTATTTCTTTTTTCATTGCATGGCAGTACCATTTGACTTCGTTACTCATAGTGAAAAAACTCCCGCCTTGATAATTTATTTGAATATATAATCCGGGGACCCAATTATAAATTATATCAGCCGTTCAAAAAAAATAAAGTACTGAATAGATAAAATAAAAAGGGCAAGGACTAAAAGCCTTGCCCCAAGGGAAAAGGGAGAGGATTATTGGGTTTTCGCCGTCACAAGGAACATATTAGCACAAATTACCAGCAATGACAATATATAATAATGTTGAAAAGTGGCTTAGCTAAGACGGGGCATCTGTGCCGTAGTAAAGGTGTTAATCATTGTTCCTGTAGTCATTTGTTTCATCGTGGGCACCTGGTAAAAACCTTTCTGATTCATATAGTTCCATACCTCAAATGCCTGTTCGCCGCAGTTTATTGATCCTTGCTGGAGCATACGCCTTATCGTTGGGTCGGCGCACTCCAGCGAGGCAAGGGTTCTGAGCGTGGCAGAAGATTTATGGCATCCCAGCATACCGCTGGCAACGTCCCTGTCATCCATCTCATCAGGGGAAACATTGGGTGCATTCGGAGAGGGGTTTTTTAGTCCATATGAAGGAGAAACGTTTTTAACCTTACGGTAAGGTACCGCTTCACCCCTGCCCTGGTAGCTTATGGTCTGTACCATGTTATTGTATTCCTGAGTCATAAAGCCTATCTGATTATCAATGATGGATCGAAGTTGGGGATCTGTAACATGAGCCCTGTAAAGTTGAAATTGATTAATCCCATCGACTGAGTCTGTTAAAACTTCATGAATCTGCATCATCTCATGCGCTCCAAGCTCTGCTGCCATTAACATCCTCCTCATATCGTATTTGTATTATTTTTTATAGATTTAGCCTAAATATACAGGGAGAATAAAACCTAAAGTGTAAAAATAATAGAATTTTTGTTAATCAGGCGGCTTAATTAGCAACAGGTTTTTTTCAGGGTTTATAGAATACTATCATTTAGGAGGGATTGCCATGCTTGTAATTGACCGCTTTGAGGGAGAGTATGCACTCATAAAGATGAATAAAAGGATATTTCATATTCCCAAGGCTTTGGTCCCAAAGGGGGCAAAAGAGGGAGATGTGGTTCAGATACAGATTACCGTTGATAAAGAGGCCACTGAAAGATTAAAGAGTTTATAGTATTAACCTGTGTAACTTCTCCATGCATAATATGGCATAAAAAGTCTTTTTAGGGTGGGAGAATAAAAAAGCCTGCCGCAATATTAATGCGGCAGGCCTGTTGTTTAACTTGCAATTTTAGTAGCGGGATGGACGATAACAGTCTCTGCAGTATACCGGTCTTTCGCCACTGGGCTGGAAAGGAACCTCGGTGTCCTTGCCGCAGGCGGCACAAACAGCCGGGAACATCTGGCGGGGCTGGCGGTTAAATCCACCACCATCACGTCCGCCGCCTCTTCTGTTCTGGGCCTTACGTGCAGCACGGCACTCAGGGCAACGGCCGGGGTCATTGGTGAAGCCCTTTTCGGAGTAAAACTCCTGCTCGGAAGCAGAGAATAAAAACTCCTCGCCACAGTCTTTACATGTCAGATAACGGTCTTGAAACATAGAAAGAAACCCTCCTCAATATTTTTATCCACTGGTATTAGGGTTTTGAAGATGATTAATCCCTAACCAATGAAATGAGGAAGGGATAACACAAAACCTAAAAACATGGATAATGTTATAATAGCATCAAAAAAAAAGAATGTCAAAATCATATTTTCATAGTTCTTCCTGTAAGTGGGTTATTTTGTCTGCGCAGGCAAAATGATCTTCCGTTAATCGCCCTCGATACTGCCAGTATTCCATCAAGGTGATCGTACTCATGCTGAAGAAGCTCGGAAAGGTCACCTTTCAGGTCCAGGTGTGTTTCTTGCCAGTTAAGGTCCAGGAAGTTGATCCGGCATTCCCGGTGCCGGTATACCTTAACGAAAAGCTCCGGAAAACTCATGCAATCGTCCCAAACCTCCATCATTTCTTTGCTTTTAAGTGTAATAAAGGGGTTTATTATAACGGTGGGAGCGTCAATATGCATATATATCAACCTCTTCATTACTCCAATTTGTGGGGCCGCAATTGCCCTTCCCAGGCCGAATTTTTTTCTGAAATCCATTAAGGTGTCATGAAGGTCCTCTACTGTACTTTGTATGAGCTCAATATCAGAGGGCTTCAGGTCCAAAGATGTTTCATACAGCCTGGGGTTTCCCAGCAGGAGTATTTCTCTTACTGGCACTATATCACTTCCTTTAGCAGGAAACGTTAATTAGGGATTAGGGATTAGGGGTAATGAATTTTAAACATTTTTCCTGATTCCCAATTCCCATTCCCCAATTCCGGACCCATGAATAATGCTTAATTTCCCCTTACAATGTTAAGCAGTCCGCCGGCTTTTATCATTTCAACCTGACGTTCCGACAGGCTGTGCTTAACCGGATAAGTGCGGTCTTTTGCAGTGTTATATACCTTTATGGTGTTGGCGGGCAGTGCATCCATAAGATTTTCAATAACAAGGTTATCTCCTGCCTCAATACTGTCGTAATCCTCTTCATTAACGAATACCATGGGTAGAAGGCCGAAGTTTACCAGGTTTTGCATGTGTATCCTGGCAAAGGACTTTGCTATTACCGCTTTAATGCCCAGGTAGAGAGGAGCCAGTGCCGCGTGTTCACGGCTGCTGCCCTGTCCATAATTTGAACCCCCCACTATAATGCCCCCACCTGCAGCCTGGGCCCTTTGGGCGAAGGATGAATCCACCCTTTCAAAGGCGTGCATTGAAATGGCCGGAATATTGGATCTCAGTGCCAGTATTTTTGCTCCCGCCGGCATTATATGGTCGGTTGTTATATTATCTCCTACTTTGAGAAGAACCTCGCCCTTTATAACATCCTGGAGCGGGTTAGACTTGGGAAAGGGCTTTATGTTAGGCCCCATAACCAGGATGCAGTTTTCCCTGTTGGCAGGCGGCGGGATAATCATCCTGTCGTCCACAGGGTATTGTTCCGGTATGGAAATCTCTATTGGGGCACCCAGTTCCCTGGGGTCGGTTATTTTTCCTATAATGGCAGCTGCTGCAGCGACCTCACAGCTAACCAGGTAAACTCCGGCGTCTGCAGTGCCGCTGCGACCTTCAAAATTGCGGTTTGAAGTTCTTAAGGAGACGCTTCCCGAAGGAGGGGATTGTCCCACTCCAACGCAGGGGCCACAGGCGCACTCAAGAATTCTGGCTCCCGCCTCAACCATATCTGCCAGGGCCCCGTTAGAGGCCAGGGCCCGAAGAACCTGGCGGGACCCGGGTGCTATAACCAGGCTTACCTCCGGATTGATGGTTTTACCTTTTAGTATAGCAGCCACTTTCATCAAATCAGTGTATGAGGAGTTTGTGCAGCTTCCAATGAATACCTGATCCACTTTTTTCCCGACAACCTCGGTTATTTTTACCACGTTATCAGGCATATGGGGCAGGGCAATAAGCGGTTCCAGCTCGGCCAGATTAATGTCAACGACCTCATCATAGGCGGCGTCGGGGTCCGGCAGTAATTCGGTAAAGCTTTCTCCTCTTGACTGGGCTTCCAGGAACCGCCTGGTTACATCGTCCGAGGGAAAGACTGAAGAAGTTGCCCCCAGCTCGGCCCCCATATTGGTGATGGTTGCTCTTTCAGGAACGGTAAGGTAAGCTATACCTTCGCCGGTATATTCCATAACCTTGCCCACTCCGCCTTTTACACTGAGCCTTCTTAGCACCTCAAGTATTATGTCCTTTGCGGTTATCCAGGGAGCAGGCTTTCCGGAGAGCCTTATATTAACTACTTTAGGCATTGAAAGGTAAAAGGGGTAGCCTGCCATAGCGGTGGCTACATCAAGCCCGCCTGCTCCGATGGCCAGCATGCCCAGCCCGCCGCAGGTAGGTGTGTGGCTGTCGGACCCCAGGAGGGTTTTGCCGGGAACTCCGAAGCGCTCCAGATGGACCTGGTGACATATGCCGTTTCCCATCCGGGAAAAGTGAACACCGAATTTTGCAGCGGCGCTCTGAAGGAATCTATGGTCATCAGCGTTTTCATAACCCACCTGAAGAGTATTGTGGTCAATATAGCTCACGGAAAGCTCTGTTTTTACCGCAGGTATTCCTATGGCCTCAAACTCAAGGTATGCCATTGTTCCGGTGGCGTCCTGCGTAAGAGTCTGGTCGATTTTTATAGATATCGCTTTTCCCGGTGTCATCTCACCCTCAACCAGGTGAGAGGAAATAATCTTTTGGGTAATGTTCAGGCCCAACTCCATCATCCTTTCCAAGCCGTAATTCCGTACTTCATGTTATTTATGTCGGCTCAAACCACATAATTGTATTTTACCTACTCATAAAACGGTTGTCGATATTAATCATACAATTATCCTTATTATTTAACATTTAGGCAATTGTTGGAGTACCCTAAAAAGTTATCTAAAGTGCAACTATAGGGTAGCCCGAAGGGTGGTTTTGTTCTAATCTTCGGTAAATCGCTCGATTGGGGGCTTCTCCTATACAGATACAATAGGCAATGCTTAACCCATTCTGACTCCTGAATAATTGGGGACATTCCTGTCCCTAAAGGAATACTCAAGCTTCAGCAGGTGTGTCCCCTTTCCTCTGATTCTGGATTCCCGCCGCTGGGACAGCGGCAACGCCCGCAGGGCGTTTTTTTAATAAAAAGAAGGGTAATGGACTTTTTTTATCGAAATTTCCATGAAATTTGATTTTAGGGAGTGTTCCCATGTTTGGAGGAGAAATTGAAAATCTGGCCCATTCCCATATAAAAGAGGATAACATAATTTTTGCCCTTGACATAGGAACCAGAACGGTTATTGGAAATGTCGTAGGTGTACAGGGCGCCAGGCTTAAGATTCTGGCTCAAAGCATCACGGAACACGAGAGCAGGGCTGTTTTTGACGGGCAGATACATGATATCTTTAAGACTGCCCAGGCAGTAAGAAGGGTTAAGGAAGAACTTGAGGAAAAGATGGGGTTTAAGCTAAAAAAGGTGGCTATAGCAGCCGCCGGAAGGTCTTTAAAGACCCGCTTCGCCCATGTAGAACAGGAAATAGGGGACGATATAGAAGTAGATCCCATGATTTGCCGGGGACTTGAGATGGATGCGGTAAAAGAGGCCCACAGGCAGCTAAGGGAGGAAGCCGCTGACTCCAGGGAAGAGGAATTTTTCTGTGTAGGATACACTGTTGTTAACTATTATCTAAACAGCTACACCATAACCAGCCTTGTAGGACACAGCGGCAAAAAAATAGGTGTTGATGTGCTGGCTACTTTTCTACCTAATTCGGTGGTAAACAGTCTTTACTCGGTTTTGAGCAGAGTAAACCTGGAGCCTATAAGTCTTACGCTGGAGCCGATAGCCGCTTCCAGCGCCATTATTCCGGAAACATTCAGGCTTTTAAATATTGCCCTTCTGGATATTGGCGCCGGAACGTCTGATATAGCCATAACCAGGGACGGGTCTATTATTGCATATGGAATGGTGCCTATGGCTGGTGATGAAATAACCGAAGCTCTGGCACAGGGATTTCTGGCTGACTTTAACACTGCCGAAACAATAAAAAGGCAGCTTGCCGGGGGCCAGGACATTGCTTTCCTGGATATAATGGGCATTGAGAGAACCATAAGCTGTCCGGAGGCTCTGGAGGAGCTTGAACAGGCCCTGGATGCCCTTACTACGAGAATAACCGAGGAGGTAATAAGGCTAAATGGAAATAAACCTCCAAAATCGGTATTTTGCGTAGGGGGAGGTGGCCAGGTGCCTACCTTTACCGAAAGAATAGCCGCTAAACTGGGGCTCTCTCCTGACAGGGTGGGTCTAAGGGGAAGAAAGCTTATCCAGGATTTACTGGCTGACGATGAGGAAATAAGCGGTCCGGAAGGAGTGACCGTGGTTGGCATTGCCAAGGTGGCGCTGGATAATGTGGGACACAATTTTATAACCATAAATATTAATGAAAAGGACTATAGGCTTTTCCACTCCCGTGAGCTCACAGTTTTTGATGCCCTCGGGTTAATTGAATACAATCTTGGGGACCTGGTGGGTAAAAACGGAAAGGATCTCCGCTTTGTGCTTAATGGAGAAAGAAAAGTTATTTACGGCGGGCTATGTGAAGCTGCCGAGGTCTATATAAACGGGGAGGCGGCAAACCTTAAAACAGTCCTTAGGGAAAATGACAGGGTAACTATTATAAAAGCAGTTAAGGGTGGGGATGCTTCATCCACGGTTGCAGGTTTTACCGGTGACTACAGGGATTTGACAGTTACGGTGAATGGAAGTGAAAAGCTGATTAAGCCCAGATGTTTTGTTAATGGTAAAAAAGTCAGTTCCGACACTGTCATCACTGATGGTGACAGGGTAGAGATAAAAGCCGTGGACAGTGTTTCAGGGCTGGCAGATTACATGGGTTATAACCTTAATTTATATGAGGCGTATGTTGGCGGTCAAAAGGCTGAGGCTGATAAGGTCCTGACTGATGGGGACAGCGTGGAGTTCAGGATAAATGAGAATACACTTCCCGAACTGTCCATTAACAGTGTACGGGAAATTGAAAATGAAATTGAAGTTACTGTTAACAGTAAAAAAATTATTCTCAAGGGTAAGTCCTCATATATATTCGTGGATGTTTTCAGTGTTATAAACCTTGACCTTAATGAAGTTTCATCGGGGAGTAAAATTAAACTTATGCTGAACGGGCAGTATGCCAGGTACACAGATCCTATAAGCGGGGGGGACATTATTGAGGTGGGCTGGGAGTAAATTTGCCTTCAAAGCATTCCTTTCCGGTCGGAATTCAGAAGCGAGAATCCAGAATACAGAATGATTTAATGAATTACCAAAGTTATGGGCATTTAACAGTATAATCCAAATATAATTAGTTTTGGTTTTCGCCGCCGTTAGGCGGCATTTTTATTCTGAAAACAGCCCAGGTCTTTATTAGCCACAGAGGGCACAGAGATCACAGAGAATTAATATAAGGCACTACTCTGTATCAAAAAGTAGATAATTCGTGAATCACTTTGAGACATCTTCACTTAAAATAAAAAATCTTTTAACATTCAAGCAGGCCTAAAACCTCTGTGTCCTCTGTGTGCTCTGTGGCTTTAAAAGGACCCAATTTTCATTCTCCTTGATGGCTGCTTTGGCAGCCCGGGATTCTGGATTCTGACTTCTGGCTTCTGAATTCCGACCGGGATGATCTGCAGTATAAGCATGTTTTTATAGCAAAAAAAAGCCTATGGATATGAGCACATACGTCACAAAGAGTATAAGTCCCTCAAGGTAGTCTGTCTCATTGTCCCTTACCATGTTGTTTACCACCACTATGGCCAGTATTATGCTTAGTATTTCCAGTGGGGTAAATAGGAGGTTCATGGGGTGCCCCAGGGGGTAGCCCAGAAATACTAGAATCGGGGCCACGAAGAGGGCTATCTGCACAGATGAGCCTACCGCTATTTCCAGGGCTATATTCATTTTGTTTTTAAGCGCCATGAATATGGCGGCGCTGTGCTCGGCGGCGTTACCCACAATGGGCACCAGTATAAGTCCCACGAAAATTTCTGAAAGTCCCAGTATTTCAGTGGCCGGCCTCAGTGATGTCACCATTATCTCACTCATCACAACAATGGCCAATACCGACAGTATCATTATTCCGAGGCTTTTACCCTTTCCCCACTCTGTTTCGTCGGCTACGTGCTCTACATGAAAAAGGTGCTTGTGGGTTTTAAATGAAAAAACCATGCTGGATATGTAAATAAGAATTAGTCCCACTGCCGTCCAAAGGCTTAGTGTTTGCAAATGGTCGTTGCTAATATGACCACTGAAGGAAAAAATTGCCGGTACCGACAGGGCGGTAACTATCATCAGTAAGAGTGAGGTGTTGAGGTTTGCCACACCTGAGCTGAAGCAAAGCTTTTTGTGCTTTAGTCCACCTATAAATGCAGACAGTCCCAGCACCAGGAGTATATTGCCGAGTATGCTTCCTGCCAGGCTGGCCTTTACAACCGTTAGCAGTCCCTCTTTAAGGGCCAGTATTGTTATTATCAATTCAGCCGCGTTTCCAAGGGTGGCGTTTATAAGTCCCCCTACCCGGGGACCGGTGTGTACGGCCAGATCTTCAGTGGCCTTACCCAGTATTGCTGCCAGCGGAACGATAGCCAGGAGAGTTGAAAGGAATATTACAGCCTCGTTGGCATGTGTCAGCTCAAGATAAATGGAAAAGGGCACCGCCAGAAGAAAGATATTCAGGTATTTCATGTTAGCTCCTATCTAATTAAATAATAGGGTACATTAGTGATTATTATAAATATATTTTTATATTTTTCATACGGGGGGAACTATAAAAAAAAATGATGGGAGGTCCTTTTGATGCGTCCCTTGTGGAAAGGTGCTGTAAGTTTCGGCCTTATATATGTTCCCGTAAAAATGTATTCAGCCACAGAAAAAAAAGATGTTAAATTTAATTATCTGCATGAAAAGTGTAAAACACCGATACAGTACCGGAAATACTGTCCGCACTGTGAAACTGAAATTCCTCACGAGGAAGTGGTCCGGGGCTATGAGTATGAAAAGGGAAAATATATCATAATGCAGGAAGAGGAATTTGAGAGGCTCCCCGGGGAAAAGACCCGCAGTGTCGAAATACTTGACTTTGTTGATCTGTCCGAAATCGACCCAATTTATTACGATAAGGCCTATTACCTGGCGCCGGGAGAGGGCGGGCAGAAGGTTTACGAGTTATTGAGGAGATCCATGGGAGAGACTAACAAAGTAGCTGTTGCGAGGGTGGTTATAAGAAGCAAAGAAGCCCTTGCCGTTCTCAGAACAGCGGAAAATGTGCTTATGATGAGCACAATGTACTATCCCGACGAGGTGCGAAACCCTGCAGCTATCGACGAGCTTGGATACAGGGTGGACCTGCATGATAACGAGGTGAAAATGGCGTTGAATCTGGTAGAGAATCTATCTTCTCACTTTGAGCCTAAAAAATACACTAACCGTTACAGGGAAGCCCTGATGGAGGCTATTCAGGCCAAAATAACCGGGGAAGAAATTGAGGTTCCCGCAGCTCCGGAGACAGCAAATGTTGTCGATCTTATGTCCGCCCTTAAGGCCAGTATAGACCTGGCCAAGAAACAGAGAGGGGAGGACAAAGAGACAGCTCCTGCTGTAAGGAGAAGAAGAACGGTTTGAAACGGCTTAAAGGTAGGAACTCAGGTCAGGAGGTGCCGAAGAAGCATTTCCGGTTGGTCGGAGGAGCCAGAGATGCATTTCCGAATGGTCGGAGGATCCGGGATGCATTCCAGGATGGTCGGAGGATTCGGGATGCATTTCCGGTTGGTCGAAGAGGCTGATAGGTATTTACGAGGGGGTCGGAGAAATCGTAGATGTATTACCCAAGGTCCTCCGATTGCAGGTATTACCCTCCAGTTCCTCCGACCAACAGGTTCTACCCCATAGCCCCTCCGACGAATCGGAAATACCTCATAGCTCCTCCGACCAATCGGGAATGCCCTTGATTCTCTCCGACCGCAATGATTATCCCTTTAGCCAAAAAGACTGTATATCTCCAGCAATATCGCGGTTACTGCCGCTGCCATTACAGGCCCACAGGGGACGCCCCTGAAAAAAACAGTTCCCAGTATAGTTCCGACAGTCATCCCGAATATTATTTCAGGCATAACCTTCATCAGCCTGAGGCCTTCATTGTTGAGGTGTGTGGCCAGGGCGCCTCCGAAGAGTGCAATAACACCCGGAACTGTCGAAAAGCTGTATTTAACTTCTCTCAGGCTGACCTGCCCCTTTGCCAGGGGCAGCAATATATAAACCATAAGTACCAGAAGGCCAAACTTAAGCCCCTTTTGCTCCAGTACCGGAAGAACATATTGTTCAATTCCCGAAAATTTAATTGCCATAAGAATACAGCTTGCCATGGCTACCAGGTTTGATCTTCCCATTATTGCGATTATTAAAAGTATAAGTAAAACAAGCATTGGTGTATCCATAATTACCTGCCTGATTAAAGGTATTTAACAGTCAAAGCGTAATAGCTATACCTATAATTTATTGGATGGATACCCATTATATGTCAGAAAGAATAGGGGTAATCGAATGCCCGGGAAAATCGCCATTCCTCTTATTAAACCGATGCTCGCGGTAAATTCCAAACCCTTTGACAGCGAAGAATATCTTTTTGAAGTCAAGTGGGATGGATACCGGGCCCTGGCATACCTGGACAGCAATTATACAGAACTTCGCTCCAGAAACCAGCTTGATATCTCCGGGTTGTTTCCCGAGCTGCAGCAGATTCATAAGAACGTGAAAAGGCTTCCTGCACTGCTGGATGGGGAGGTAGTTGTGTTCATGGGTGGAAAACCTTCTTTTCAGGCGCTTCAGTCCAGGGGAAGGCTCAAGGATTCATTGAAAATACGGGGATCCATGGATAAATATCCTGCGTATTTTCTGGCCTTTGATATTCTTTATGTCTCAGGGCAGCCCGTTATGGGAGAACAACTTCAAGGAAGAAAGGCCATGATGAAGGAGAATGTAACAGCGGACTCCAGGCTTATAATACCGGAATTCTTAGTGGGGGAAGGATTACTATTCTGGGAGGCCGTTAAGGGCAGAGGCCTTGAAGGAGCTGTGGCCAAAGCATTAAAAAGCCCATATCTTCCAGGAAAAAGGTCTCCCTACTGGAAAAAGATAAGGCATACAAAGGAGGCTGACCTGGTGGTCTGTGGCTACAGGGTCGGGAAAGGGGGAAGAAGACTTGGCTCCCTATTACTTTGCGCATGCCGGGACGGGAAAAAGGTCTATCTGGGAAAAGTGGGAACGGGTTTTACCAGGGATTTAGAGGAGGATTTATTAAAGAAGCTGGGCAGTCTTCATGTGGAAAAACCTCCGGTTGCAGTTCCCCGTGAGGAATCCGTGGGAGTTGTGTGGGTAAGGCCTGAACTGGTCTGTGCAGTTGAATACCTGGAAAGAACTGCGGAAGGTTACCTCCGCCACCCGTCTTTCAAAGGGTTAAGGTTTGATAAGGATGCTGCGGAATGTTCAATTCCGTGTTATTGATTCTATGGATTAGATTAATTAAAATAGCTGACACTCCTTTGGAACGGAATACATAGAATAGAATGGAAGCAAAGTATTTTTCCGGGTTGAAAAGGGGGGATTAGACTAATGAGTAACGGGGCCAACCCGTATATTTTATTTCTCATACTCATTCTTCTCATACTGGGATTTGACCAGGATGCGGGTAAAAAACTGGAAGTAATGAAGAATGTAATGGACCGGGTGGCCGGCGCCATGAATAATTTCAGATCTGGTATGAGCTCACTGGCCGTTGATTTTGAAGAAATACACCTATTAATGCAGGGTATGAAGTAAATATTTAGCTCTTATAAAAATGAAACCCCCGGTATTCAATACCAGGGGTTTTCAATATATAAATTGGGACACAGCAAAAACGAAGTTGACACCGGGAAAACTACCGGGAAATTCTGCCCAGGTAATAGCCGCCAAGGAATATTGTAATAATTAAAATAAAGTGGAATACCGCCCAGAGCTCCCTGCCATAGAGAAACGATGAAGCGTTGATTGGCTTTCGCAAGTGGTCTGGTATTATCATTCCTCCTATCCACTCGAAGCCAAGCAGAAAAATCCACCACCATGTATAGGAGTCCCAGAAGTCCCACTTGAATTCATAACTTATAAGTCCTGTAAAGTTTAGTGCTAGGGTTTCTGCCAGCATTCCCAGGTGGATGACTGCCCAGTAAAAGGGTATTTTAAAGGACCAGGGCTTTGGGCTGTACCTTATACCTGCCAAAACAATAACCGGAAAAACTGTTAGTAATGCAGTAAAGGGCATGTTTACTTCTATAATGGGAATAAGGGTTTTAGGAAAAGAATAAAACCCCAGTGTAACGAAAATAAGGCATAAAACATTACCCACAATACCTGCCAGTACAAAAAGAAGGCCGTATTTCTTCCAGTCCAGCCTTATAATGGGATATGCCCCGGCAAGGCTTAGAAGCGTAGAAATAACTAGAATTATTCTTTCTTTATCCCATTGAAAATCCATGACCTATATCCTTACGAGTTTTTTGTTTTTTATTCATATAAGTCATTTTTCTTAAAACAAGTAATTTTATCCCGTTACTGAGGGAAAATAACCAAAAAACCGGAGGAGTATGCATGGACAAAAGCGTTGTTCGGGTGGAAGGGCGGGAGATTAAACTTACCAATCTGGGCAAGGTTTTCTGGCCGGAGGGGCTGACCAAGGCCCACCTGGTTAAATATTACACTGACATCGCCCCAATAATTATTCCTCACCTTAAAAACAGGCCCCTTGTCATGAAAAGATATCCTGATGGAATAGAAGGGGAGTCATTTTATCAGAAAGAATGCCCGGACTACGCCCCTGACTGGATTGAAACCTATCCAGTCAGACACTCTGAAAAAACTGTTAACTATATTGTGTGTAACGATGCAGCGACCCTTGTCTGGCTAGCAAACCAGGCCTGTATAGAGGTTCACGCCTGGCTGTCTTTACTGGATAATGTTGACTGTCCCGATATAGCGGTAATGGACCTTGACCCCGCCGAGGGAGCAACCTTTGAGGACGTAATAAACATAGCCCTTTTGTGCAGAAGGGCCATTGAAGAGTACGGCCTGGTTCCTTTTGTCAAAACTTCCGGGGCAACCGGTCTTCATATCTTTATTCCTATTATCAGCGAATATCCCTTCAGCACAGTTACCCGTGCTATGGAGTACATAGCCGAATTGATCACAGGAGTGTATCCGGGGAAGGCTACTGTTGAGAGGCTGGTTGCAAAGAGAACCGGAAAGGTATATCTTGATTACCTTCAAAATGGCAGGGGAAGGACCATGGCCTTTCAATACAGCCTCAGGCCGCATCCCGGAGCGCCGGTTTCAACTCCCCTCCTTTGGGAAGAGGTGGAAAAAAAGAATATTATCCCGGCCTCATTTAATATGAATACAGTGTTTCAAAGGCTTGACAGGTACGGCGACCTGCTGGCCAATATGGACAGTTACAGGCGATCCATAGGCAGCCTGCTAAAGGCTGCGCAGTACGAGCCTACAAAATTGCCCGACAGGGAAACTGAAAAAATTAAATCTGCTTACGTATAAACCTATACAAATAGAAAAACCGCCCTGTGTATATAAATTTTTTAAAAGGTGCAGGAAAACCGGTGTGTTCTCCCGAAGTCCAATCAGTTATATGGAAGAAGTTACCGGGAAGTGATTTTCGTGGAAGAAAGAGATTACTTTTTAGGCTGGCAGATGCTGATGCCAGGTGCCGCTAAAAGGCTATGGTACCTTTTTGAAAGGTTTGGAACACCGGGAAAGGCCTGGAATGCCACGGAAAAACATCTGGTAACCATGGGGGGCTTTACGCCGGATGGCGCAAAAGAAGTGGTTATAAGGCGTCGGGCGGTAAATCCGGAGGCCGAAATGGCCTACCTGGAAAAGAAGGGGGTTAATTATGTCTGCTTTGCTGATCCCGATTACCCTGAAATGCTTAAGACCATATTCGATCCCCCTGTCGGCCTCTTTGTAAAGGGAAATCTAACTGACCACGCTAAAAACTCTGTTGCCATTGTGGGTTCACGAAAAGCTACCCGCTATGGCCTTTCTGTTGCGGAAAAACTGGCTGGCGCTCTATCTGAGGCAGGAGTCATAATTGTCAGTGGAATGGCCAGGGGAATAGACACAGCAGCCCATAGAGGGGCCCTGGTAGCAGGGGGAAAAACTGTGGCGGTCCTGGGCTGTGGGGTTGACGTGGCTTACCCCAGGGAGAATGCCCGCCTAATGGAGGAAATAGCTATCTCAGGGGCCGTAATTAGTGAATTTCCACTGCAGGCTGTTCCGCAGCCGTGGCACTTTCCGGTAAGAAACCGTATTGTCAGCGGCCTTTCCGGAGGTGTTGTGATCGTGGAGTGCGCTGAAAAAAGCGGTGCCCTGATTACCGCGGATTTTGCCCTGGAGCAGGGCAGGGAGGTCATGGCGGTGCCGGGAAACATCACGTCAGAAATGAGCCGGGGGCCGAACCTTCTTATAAGGCAGGGCGCAAGGCCGGTGGAAAATGCAGCCGACGTGCTGGAGGAGTTGGGCTTTGACAGACTTTTTAAAGTAAGTGGTGTTGAAAAACCGGCCTCAAGGCTAAGCTCTGAAGAGGAGTCTGTTAGAAAAGTGCTTACATTTGATCCGGCTACTCTGGATCAGATAGTTGAGCACTCCGGACTTGCTGCCCAACGGGTCCTGGCTGCCCTCACCTTCCTGGAACTGAAGGGCTTTGCCCGGCAGCTTCCGGGGAAGCTGTATGTATCTGCTTAAAAAAATGATTATGATTTGAATATGCGGATTGGGTTGAACATATTTTAAAAACGAATAATTCGGATTATAATACCAGTTACAGTGAAAAGTAAATTGAGGTGTCTTTCTTGGAAAAAACGCTTGTCATTGTTGAGTCGCCAGCCAAGGCTAAAAGTATAGGTAAGTTTTTGGGAAACAAATTCGCCGTCAAATCTTCCATGGGACATATAAGGGACTTGCCTAAAAGCCAGTTCGGAGTTGACCCGGATAAGGGCTTTGAGCCTAAATACATAGCCATAAGAGGCAAGGGGGATATAATCAAGGAATTGAGGTCGGCGGTGAAAAAGGCCGACCGTGTACTGCTAGCCTCTGACCCGGACCGGGAGGGGGAGGCCATAGCCTGGCACCTGCAGCATCTTTTGGGTCTCGACTTGGGTGAAAAGTGCCGGATAGAGTTTAATGAAATTACTAAAAACGCGGTGATAAATGCCGTAAAAAACCCCCGTCCCATTGACAGCAACAGGGTTAACGCCCAGCAGGCCAGGAGGATACTGGACAGGCTGGTAGGATATAATTTAAGCCCCCTGTTATGGAAGAAGGTAAAGAAGGGACTTAGCGCCGGCAGGGTTCAATCTGTGGCGGTAAGGCTTATTACTGACCGTGAGGAGGAAATTCAGTCTTTTGTTCCGGAAGAATACTGGACACTGATGGCAAAGCTGGCCAGGGGAAAGGACTCCTTTGAAGCCAAGCTGCACAGAATTGGTAAGGAAAAGGCTGAAATTCCCAACGAGGACAAGATTAATCAGATTTTAAAAGAATTAAAGGGTCAGGAGTATGTAGTGGCAAAAGTTACCCGCAAGGAAAAACTTCGCCAGCCCCCGGCCCCATTCATAACAAGTACTCTTCAGCAAGAGGCTTACCGTAAGATTAATTTTGCAGCCAGGAAAACCATGACTGTGGCCCAGCAGCTTTATGAGGGTATTGATCTGGGAAAAGACGGGCCTTCAGGTCTTATAACATATATTAGGACCGACTCTACAAGGGTTTCTGAGACAGCAAGACAGGAAGCTTCAGAATATATACTAAAACGTTTCGGGAAAGAATTTTACAGGGGAGAAACAAAGCAGGCTCCCCAAAAGAAGAGGATTCAGGATGCCCACGAGGCTATAAGGCCAACCGCCATTGACAGGGAGCCGGAGTCTGTCAAGGCTTTTCTGACAGCAGACCAGTACAGACTATATAAACTTATATGGGATCGCTTTGTGTCCAGCCAGATGAGTCCCGCTGTGATTGACACCACCAGTGTGGATATAAAGGCAGGAGATTTTGTTTTCAGGGCAACCGGGGCCATCATAAAATTTAAAGGCTATATGCAGGTTTACACTGAGTCAAGGGACGATGGTACGGAAGATGATGAAAACAAAACTCTGCCGGAACTTACAGAAGGCGACAGGCTGGAGAAAAAATCCCTTTTACCGAAACAGCACTTTACCCAGCCGCCTCCGAGGTATACCGATGCAACACTTATTAAGGCCCTGGAGGAAAAGGGGATTGGAAGGCCCAGCACCTATGCTCCCATTGTTGAAACTATTCAAAAGCGGGGGTACGTTGTAAAGGAAAAGAAACAGTTTTACCCCACAGAGCTGGGTATGGTGGTGGTAAGCCTGTTAAAGGACTATTTCAGGGATATTATAGATGTTGAGTTTACCGCTGCAATGGAAGATAAGCTAGATAACATAGAAGAGGGAGACCAGGAGTGGGTAAGCGTTTTGAGGGAATTCTATCTTCCCTTTAAAGATACGCTGCAAAAGGCGGAAAAAGAAATAGGCCACGTGGATATTGCCGATGAGGTGACCGATGAGGTCTGTGAACAGTGCTCCAGGAATCTCGTTATTAAAATGGGCCGCTACGGAAAATTTCTTGCCTGCCCCGGTTTCCCCGAGTGCAGGTACACCAGGCCACTGCTGGAACCTACCGGAGTCAAGTGCCCGAAGTGCTCCGGCGAGCTGGTGCTGAGAAGGAGCAAGAAGGGAAGGGCCTTTTATGGGTGCAGCAGTTATCCGGACTGTGAGTTTACTGTATGGGACCGCCCGTCTCCTGAAAAGTGTCCTGAATGCGGAGGGCTTACAGTTATTAAAAAGTACAGGGGAAAAGAAACTGTTAAGTGCATCTCTCCGGAATGTTCAGCCGGGGACAAAAAAGGAACTCCAAATTCCTCGGAGGAAAAACCCAAGGCTAAAAAATCCCCGCCAAAGGCAAAGGGAAAGGCCGGGGCAAAGAAAAAATCTAACGATAAACCCAAAACAGGGGGCGGAGGAGCTAAGGGGTATTCCCGGTTGGTCGGAGGCGCTAAAAGGTAGTACCTAATGGTCGGAGAAACTTAGTGCCTGCGGTAGGGGATCCTTATGTAGTGTACCTAGTTCTCTCCGACTCTCCGGGAATACATCTTCGGCACCTCCGACCAAACGGGAATACGTCTTTGGCCCCTCCGACCAATTGGAAAGGCAGTATAAGCATGAATCACATCACCGTTATAGGGGCGGGCCTGGCCGGTGCTGAAGCAGCCTGGCAGGCAGCGCGTATGGGTGTAAAGGTAAAGCTTTATGAAATGAGGCCCGGTAAAACCACTCCGGCGCACAGTACCGGGGAGTTCGCGGAACTTGTCTGCAGCAACTCTCTCCGGGCAGCTTCTCTTGAAAATGCTGTGGGCCTTCTCAAGGAAGAAATGCGCAGGCTGGGGTCTTTGATTATTTCATCCGCGGACAGGTACAAGGTCCCTGCCGGCGGGGCTTTGGCGGTGGACAGGGACCTTTTTTCCTCTGCTGTTACCAGGACCCTGGAAAACAGCCCTTCGGTGGAGGTAATCAGAGAGGAAGTAAAGTCAATCCCCCAGGAAGGAATAGTTATAGTTGCAACAGGCCCCCTGACTTCGGAATCCATGGAGCACTCCATAAGGAAGCTGACCGGTCAGGAATACCTTTATTTTTATGATGCCGTTGCTCCGATAGTAACTTTGGAGTCAATCGATATGGAGAAGGCATTTCTTTCTTCCAGGTATGGCAAGGGTGAAGGCGACTATATTAACTGCCCGATGAACAGGGAAGAATACATAAGATTCCGAGAGGAGCTGGCCGGGGCCGAGAGGGCTCCAAAAAAGGAGTTTGAAAAGGAAGTAAACTTTGAAGGCTGCATGCCTATTGAGGTTCTTGCCTCCAGGGGCGAGGACACCATGCGCTATGGGCCGCTCAAGCCCGTAGGCCTGACCGACCCGCACACCGGCAGGAGGCCATACGCTGTTGTCCAGCTAAGGCAGGATAACGCTGCGGGCACCCTTTATAATATTGTAGGATTTCAAACCCATCTTAAATGGCCGGAGCAAAAAAGGGTGTTCAGAATGATACCCGGACTTGAAAATGCGGAATTTGTAAGGTACGGGATAATGCACCGGAACACATATATTAATTCCCCGGTTATTCTTGAGCCTACCTACCAGTGCAGGCTGAGACCGGGGCTGTTCTTTGCGGGACAGATAACAGGGGTAGAAGGCTACGTTGAGTCGGCGTCATCCGGTATGATTGCCGGTATTAACTCGGCGCTTCTGCTCATGGGCAAGAAACCGCTGGTTTTTCCGGAAGAAACGGCGCATGGGTCGCTGGCCCGTTATATCACATGCGCTGACCCACGTAAATTTCAGCCCATGAATATTACCTTTGGGCTGTTTCCTGAGCTGGAAAGGCATATACGTGACCGTAAGGAGAGAAACTCGGCACATGCCGAAAGATCTCTGGATACCCTTGAACGGTTTATCGATGCATTTTTAAGAATGGATCAGTGAAATAAAATGATTTACCACTATATTGACAACTTTATCCACTACCTGGAAACCGAGAAGAACTATTCTATTCACACTGTTACCGGGTACCGCCGGGATTTGTTTCACGGTATTGATTTTTTTGCCGGAGTACTTGGTAAAAAGGACTCGGATATCCTACCGGGGGATATCGATGTAAAGATCATGAGGTCCTATCTGGGTGATTTGTTTTACAGCGGACTTTCAAAGACCTCCATATCAAGGCGGCTGTCGGCATGGAGGTCTTTTTATCGATATATGGGCAGGGAAGGCCTTGTGGAAAGAAATCCTATAAAGGGTCTTTCCCCCCTTAAACACGAAAAAAGACTGCCACTTTTTTTGTACAGGGAGGAATGCAACTCCCTAATAGAGTCACCCGGGGAAGGCAGCCCGGTTGCCTTAAGAGACAGGGCTATTCTGGAAGTTCTTTACTCTTCAGGGATAAGGGTTGGGGAGATGGTGAACCTTAACCTGGAAAGTCTAAGCCTGGGGTCCGGAGAGATAACTGTTATGGGAAAGGGCTCCCGGGAGCGGGTTGTGCCTCTTGGATCATATGCTGTCAATTCATTAAACCTTTATCTGGATGAAGGGCGGCCCGTTATGACCCGTGATCCGGGCCAAAGGGCCGTCTTCGTTAATGTTCGGGGAGGCAGGCTTACAGACAGGGGAGTAAGAAAGATAATAAAAAAATATGTGAATTATACAGGGGTGCAGAATACTGTAAGCCCGCATACCATGAGACATACCTTTGCCACGCACATGCTTGACAACGGTGCGGACCTGAGGGCGGTCCAGGAAATACTGGGTCACAGAAACCTTTCCACAACCCAGATATATACTCATTTGACCAGGGAGAGACTGAAACAGGTGTACTTAAAGTCACACCCGAGGGTTAAATTACTAAAGGAGACAGGAGACAGGAGACAGGAGACAGAATAAGAAAGTCATCATTACATGGATTTCCAGTAAAATAATTGTGCTTTTCTCTGTTAAAATATATTATCTCGACACTGAATTAGAAAACTATCTGTGGTAATATAAAATGCTGTACAGGAATATTGTCTAGGATGAAAGGAAGAGAATTGATGTTTCACGCTACTACAATAGTTGCGGTAAAAAAGGGCGGGACCGTGGCCATGGCAGGAGATGGCCAGGTCACCTTCGGACAGAATACCGTGTTGAAGCACAGGGCCAGGAAAGTTCGCCGGCTGCATAATAATTCAGTTCTGGCAGGATTTGCGGGATCCGTGGCAGACGCCTTTACGCTTTTTGAAAAGTTTGAAGGAAAACTGGAGGCGTATAGGGGAAATCTTCAGAGGGCGGCTGTGGAGCTGGCCAAGGACTGGAGAATGGATAAGGTATTGAGGAGACTTGAAGCACTTCTAATAGTGGCCGACAAGGATTACCTTCTGGTCATTTCCGGAGGGGGAGAGGTAATAGAGCCTGACGACGGAATAGTTGCCATAGGTTCCGGTGGCTCTTATGCGCTGGCCGCAGCCAGGGCACTGGCCAGACATACCGACCTGGGAGCTTCGGAAATTGTGTCCAGGGCACTGGGAATAGCTGCTGAAATATGTGTTTACACCAATTCCGAAATAATCGTGGATGAAATATAAAAACATGCTAACGGGCCTGAATTTCTGGTCGGAATCCAGAATTCAGAATTCAGAAGCCAGAAGGATTTGCATGCTTTCACTGAAGGTAAACCGAATATTCCCTTACCTCTTAGTATGCCTTTGTTTTGTAAGCTTGTGAGGAAATGCTTAAGTAATTCTGACTTCTGACTCCTGACTCCTGTATTCTGACCGAAAGTATTACCCGTAAGCTATTATTGGGAGGTTAGAAGATGGAATCCCTTACACCCCGTGAAATAGTGGTTGAGCTGGATAAATATATCGTGGGACAGCATAGCGCAAAGAAGGCGGTGGCCGTAGCCTTAAGGAACCGCTTCAGGAGAGCGATGCTTTCCCAGGACTTAAAGGATGAGGTTGTGCCGAAAAATATTCTTATGATTGGCCCCACCGGAGTGGGAAAAACAGAAATAGCCAGGAGGCTGGCCAGGCTTGTTAAGGCTCCCTTTGTTAAGGTCGAGGCCACCAAGTTCACTGAGGTGGGCTATGTAGGCCGTGATGTTGAAAGCATGGTCCGGGATCTGGTGGAGACATCCATAAGGATGGTCAGGTCGGAAAGAATGGCCAGGGTGGAAGAAAAGGCAAAAAGAATGGCCGAAGATAGAATAATCGAACTTCTGGCTCCTCTTCCCAGAAACGACTCTTCCCTGAAGAATCCCCTGGAGCTTATTTTTGGCGGCGCAAAGCAGCCAGATAACCAGGCTTCCAAGGAGCATGAACAGCTAGCCCGCAGAATTGAGTTTGAAAGAGATAGCCTTCGTGAGAAGCTGTCCCGCGGAGAACTGGAAAATGAATTTGTTGAAATAGAGGTTGAGGAAAACTCTACTCCCATGCTTGAGGTTTTTACCGGGCAGGGAGTTGAGGAGATGGGCATAAACATACAGGATATGTTGGGAGGTCTTTTTCCCAAAAAGAAGAAAAAGAGAAGGGTAACAGTGTCCGATGCCCGTAAAATACTGATTCAGCAGGAGGCACAAAAGCTTATTGACATGGACGAGGTTACTTCCGAGGCAGTAAAAAGGGCCGAGGAAAGTGGAATAATATTCCTTGACGAAATTGATAAGATTGCCGTAAGGGATGGGGGAGCGGGACCCGATGTGTCCAGGGGCGGTGTGCAGCGAGACATTTTGCCTATTGTGGAAGGCTCAACAGTGGTGACAAAGTATGGCCCGGTGAAAACTGACCATATTCTTTTCATAGCCGCGGGTGCCTTTCATATGTCTAAACCCTCAGACCTCATACCTGAACTACAGGGGCGCTTTCCAATCCGGGTGGAACTGGACAGCTTAAGTGAGGCGGATTTTCTACAAATTTTGACAGAGCCTAAGAACTCCCTCATTAAGCAATACACAGCACTCCTTGCTACAGAGGGGCTGAACGTGGAATTTTCGCAAAATTCACTTGTCGAAATTGCTAAAATCGCTTATACTGTTAATGGGCAAACGGAAAATATAGGTGCCAGGCGGCTGCATACAATTATGGAAAAACTTATAGAAGATTTATCCTATGATGCGCCTGATATGAAAAATCAAACGGTTACCATCGACCAGTCCTATGTTGTTAAAAAGCTTAGCGATGTCGCGAAAAACGAGGATTTGAGTCGATATATTTTATAGGGGAGGAGCTGTAGTTAAGTTGAGGGACTTACTGGAAAAGACACGGTCTATTAACAAGTTACTCCAGAAGTCGGCAGGTTATCCGGTGGATTATAAGGAAATCGCGGCTATCCTGAGTGATAACATTGGATGCAGCGTATATATCATCGACAGGCGGGGGAAAACACTGGGTTATACCTATTTAAAGGGTTTTACCTGTGAAATCATGAGGGATATAGTTGAATCCCCGGAAGGTTTCCCCGAGGATTATACCGATGCCTTACTTCGTATGAACGAAACAAATGCAAATTTCTGTCAGACTGTCAATGTTTGTGTCTTCAGTCACGATAAGAAATGCAAGTTCAATAACAAGATAAGTACAGTGGTACCAATTGTGGGTGCCGGTTCCCGGTTGGGTACCCTGGTATTGGCCAAGTTTGGTGAGTCTTTCACCGATGAGGACCTGATCCTGGCTGAGTACGGGGCCACGGTTGTGGGGATGGAGATATTAAGGGCCAGGGCCGGACGAATGGAGGAAGAAGCCCGCAAGAGGGCTGCAGTTCAAATAGCTCTGGGCACCTTGTCCTATTCGGAACTTGACGCTGTGCATCATATATTCAAGCAGCTTGACGGAGACGAAGGGCTGCTTGTGGCCAGCAAAATTGCTGACCGTGTGGGGATAACAAGGAGCGTTATTGTAAACGCCTTAAGAAAGTTTGAAAGCGCAGGGGTTATTGAGTCAAAATCCCTTGGAATGAAGGGGACGTATATAAGGGTTCTTAATGACAGGTTGCTTGAAGAACTTGAGAGAATGAAGCAGCACTAAGGATTTGTAGCTTGCAGGAAATACAAAGCCACGGCGAAAGCCGCGGCTTTGTTTATGCTGATTTCCAATTCCGGACCTGTTAAAATACTTCATCGCAAATTGGCCTTGCATTATAATGCAGGTTTATGTTAGAATACATCCTGGCGTAAACTACACACGCCGTCAGATTCCGGTCAAGGGTGCCCCTTTTGCGGGCTTTGCCGGAGATGAAGGCGGCGGAGGCTGAAAACCAGGCGGGAAGGAGGTGTACTGATGGCTGTTATATCAATGAAGCAACTCCTGGAGGCAGGGGTTCATTTTGGGCACCAAACCAGAAGGTGGAACCCCAAAATGGAACCATACATTTATATTGCCCGTAACGGTATATATATCATAGATCTACAAAAGACTGTCCGCAAAGTTGACGAGGCTTACGATTTCGTAAAGTCGCTGTCTGCAGATGGTGAAGCGATACTTTTTGTAGGCACAAAGAAGCAAGCCCAGGAGGCGGTTAGGGAAGAGGCCGAAAGGTGCGGCATGTTTTATGTCAACCAACGCTGGCTTGGCGGAATGCTTACAAACTTCCAGACCATTCGCCGCCGTATTGACAGGCTGCATGAGCTGGAACGGATGGAAGCCGATGGCAGGATGAGTCTTCACCCCAAAAAGGAAATCGCAGAATTGATGCACGAAAAGGAGCGGCTTAACAAATTCCTTGGCGGTATTAAGGAAATGCGCCGTCTCCCCGGAGCTGTTTTTGTGATTGACCCCCGCAAAGAAAGAATTGCCGTGGCGGAAGCACGCAAATTGGGTATTCCCATTGTGGCAATAGTAGATACCAACTGTGATCCCGATGAGATCGACTATGTAATACCAGGTAACGATGATGCCATAAGGGCGGTAAAGCTGCTGACCGGCAAGATGGCGGATGCCGTGCTGGAAGGCAAGCAGGGAGAACAGTTAGACGCAGCCGAAGAGTAATAGCGGTATTTGCCTGGTGGGGGCCCCGTTTGCTTAAAGCATACGGGAGGCCCCTGCCTTTTTAATGTGCAGTGTTTGATAATTTATAATATCATTTTATCTGTTTGCTCAAGTTCAATTTGGGAGATAATACATAGCACTGGTATTTTGGAATTGTAATCCATGTAATATAGAACCAACGAGGAGGAATGACTATGGCTGAGATAAGCGCGGCACTGGTTAAGGAGTTGCGTGAAAGAACCGGGGCTGGAATGATGGACTGCAAAAAGGCCCTTGGCGAAGTGGGAGGAGACCTGGATAAGGCTGTTGACTACCTTAGAGAGAAAGGGCTTGCCGCGGCAGCAAAAAAGGCGGGAAGAGTTACAGCAGAAGGTCTGGTGGAGTCATATATCCACGGGGCTGGCCGTATTGGCGTACTGGTTGAGGTTAACTGCGAGACAGATTTTGTGGCAAAAACCGATGAGTTTAAAATGCTTGCAAGGGACATTGCCATGCAGATAGCGGCTTCCAAGCCGGAGTACGTAAGTAAGGAAGATGTACCCCAGGAGACAATTGCCAAAGAGAAGGAAATACTTGCCGCCCAGGCCGCTAACGAGGGTAAGCCTGAAAAAATTATTGAGAAAATGGTGGAGGGCCGGATAGAAAAATATTACAAGGAAGTATGCCTCCTGGAGCAGCCTTTCATTAAGGACCCGGATAAAACAGTAAGTCAGCTTCTTACGGAAAGTGTCTCAAAAATAGGAGAAAATATTTCAGTGCGCAGATTTGTAAGGTACGAGCTTGGTGAAGGTCTTCAGAAGCGTACCGACGATTTTGCCGCCGAGGTGGCCGCATTTACAAAGTAACATCGGCCGTATATAGTTAAGGGAATATATAACTTTTATAATATGACATGCCGGGAGGTTATTGAATGGCGACTCCCAAGTATAACCGGGTGGTTTTAAAGCTAAGCGGTGAGGCTCTGGCGGGCAACCTGGGCTATGGGATTAACCCCGAGGTCGTGAGCTCCATTTCATCCCAGATTGATGAAATTGCCAAGATGAATGTTCAGATTGCCATAGTTGTCGGCGGCGGCAACATATGGCGCGGTGTTGCAGGGAGCGCAAAGGGCATGGACAGGGCCACTGCCGACTACATGGGAATGCTTGCCACGGTTATAAACGCCCTGGCATTGCAGGACGGCCTGGAAAAACAGGGGCTTGAGAGCAGGGTTCAGACTGCCATAGAAATGAGATCCGTGGCAGAGCCCTATATAAGGCGCAGGGCCATCAGGCATATGGAGAAGGGTAGAGTGGTAATATTTGCAGCAGGTACAGGGAACCCCTACTTTTCCACAGATACCACAGCAGCTCTTCGTGCCGCCGAAATAGAGGCAGAGGTAATACTGATGGCAAAGCGCGTTAACGGCGTATATGACAGTGATCCCCTGAAGAATTCAGGCGCCGTTAAATTTGAAAGGCTAACCTATATAGATTTATTGAATAGAGGCCTGGCGGTAATGGATGCTACGGCTACCTCCCTGTGCATGGACAACAAAATCCCTCTGGTTGTGTTTGGCATCAATGAGGAGGGAAATATTAAGAAAGCTATACTCGGAGAAGAAGTAGGAACATATGTTGGGGGTGAATTGATTGGCTAAGGAGATTATCGCTGAAGCGGAAGCCAACATGAAGAAAACTCTTGATGTCGTTAAAAAAGAGTATGCCTCTATGAGGGCAGGCCGTGCCACACCTGCATTGTTGGATAAAATTAATGTGAACTATTACGGTACTCCGACGCCAGTGAGCCAGATGGCCAACATAACAGCTCCGGAAGCAAGGCTCCTGGTTATACAGCCCTGGGATAAGTCAGCCCTGCCCGAAATAGAAAAAGCCATAATGAAATCTGACCTGGGAATAAACCCCGCCAGCGACGGGACGGTTATTAGGCTCGCAATTCCCCAGCTTACCCAGGAAAGAAGGCAGGAGCTTGTCAAAGTTGTAAAGAAAAAGGCTGAGGAGGGCCGGGTAGCTATCCGCAATGTTCGTAGAGATGCCAATGATTCTTTAAAGGCAGCTGAAAAGAAAGGTGAACTTTCAGAGGATGACCTGCGCCGGGCCCAGGATGAGGTCCAGAAATTAACTGACAAGTATATCAAAGAAATTGACCAGATTACAAGTGTAAAAGAGCAGGAGATTATGCAGGTTTGAGTAATAGCCTGGAGAGAGAACTACTGGCTCTTACCATGGAGGAAGCTATTTCAATCGTGGAAAGGGCAGGTCTCAGAGTCGAGGTTCAATATACAGGAACGGCTAGGCTGCCTGGCGTTAAGGGAACAGAAAGGGTAGTTCGCTTTCATCTCCGGCAAGACACCGGTATTATTACCGTTACCTGTGAATTAACCCGCCAGTCCGGGGACAGGTATTTCCGTTCCGGGGACTAAAAGGCTAGGATGAAACGGTTCTGTCAGGATGCAGGGATGCGTATAATAAACACAGTGACATTTTGGCTGGCAGGGAAGTTTCCACGGTTTTTTCACGGAAGTGTCTTGAAAGGAGGTGTAGAGTATGGGTTACCGGATTAATGAAGAATGCCTGGCGTGTGGGACCTGTGTGGAATCCTGCCCCAATGACGCAATTATTGAGGGGGAAACTTTTAACATTGACCCCGAAAAATGCGAAAATTGCGGAATATGTATTGACTCATGCCCCACTGGAGCCATTATTGAGGAATAAAAAATAACCCCCTCGGATAATGAGGGGGTTATTTTGCTCACGGGCACTGCTTTCCGGTCAGAATACAGAAGTCAGAATTCAGAATCCAGAATTTTTTGCATGCGGTACTCAAAAGGCAAGCTATGGTTTCTCTCCTCCAATTACAGCTTCTTATAGACTTGTGAGGAATGCTTAAACCATTCTGGCTTCTGGCTTCTTAATTCTGGATTCCGACCGCATAAGTTTTCAGAATAAGCATAATAATGGTGTACTCAAAAGAAGCTTTTTAATATAATGGTTATGAATTACTGTGTGTGGGGTGGCTTTGTGATAAAGAACATTGTAAATCTTATGCGCAGGTCTTCAGACAGGGAAATGGAAGAAGAGTCACTGAAGGCTGCTATAGATCCCTCACGTATGCCCCGTCATGTGGCTATTATCATGGATGGAAACGGTAGGTGGGCCCGCCGGAGAGGTATGCCAAGGGCTTATGGACACCGGGCCGGAGTGGAGTCGCTTCGGGAAGTGGTAAAAGCAAGCTCTGAAATAGGACTTCAGTATCTCACCGTATACGCCTTTTCCACGGAGAACTGGAAGCGTCCCCGGGAAGAGGTTGATAATTTAATGGACTTACTGGTGGAATATCTGGAAAAGGAGATTTACGATCTCTGCAAAAACAATGTGAAGGTGAAGGCTATCGGAAAAATAGCTGATCTCCCTCCAAAGGCCCGTGAAGCTGTTGTGAAGGCCCATAAGATGACTGAAAACTGCAGCGGGCTTAATTTTAATATTGCCTTAAACTACGGGGGACGTACAGAGCTTGAGGATGCGGTAAGGAGTATTTGCTCTGAAGTTGCCGCCGGTAAACTCACCCCGGATGATATAAATCAAAAAATAATTTCCGACCACCTGTACACCTCGGGCCAGCCCGATCCTGACATACTTATCCGCCCGGCGGGTGACCTGAGGGTCAGTAATTTTTTACTGTGGCAGTTAGCATACACCGAATTCTGGCTATCAGATGTGATGTGGCCTGATTTCAGAAGAAGTCACCTTATTCAGGCAGTAGTCGATTTTCAGAGGAGAAAACGCCGGTTTGGGGGGCTAAATGAATAGGCTGGTGAGATTTTTTTGCTGTTAACACGAGTTTTGAGCGCAGCAGTGGGTATTCCTGTTTTGCTGCTGGCTGTCTGGTACGGTGGATGGATTCATTTTGCCGTAACGGCACTTATAATGCTTTTTGCTCTTCATGAGCTTAACAAAATCTTTTTGAAAATGGATTTGAAACCTTCACTGCCTGTAATGTCAGCCGGAATTATTATAATGTCTTTAAGCGCCTTCACCGGGGGAATTCAGGCCTATGGACTTGCTCTGGCTCCGGTTATCATACTTGTCCTGTTAAGCGGTGTTTTAAGATATCCTCATGCAGGTCCGGCCGATGTTGCCGCAGGGTTAACCGGTACCCTTTATATAGGTCTCTTTGCATTTTTTTACCTTGTAAGGACTCTGGACGGAGGACTTGCCTGGATACTGACAATGCTCGCAGCTACCTGGGCAGGAGATACTGTTGCGTACTTTATAGGCAAGAAAATGGGAAAGAGAAAGCTGGCCCCCAGCCTTAGCCCGGGAAAGACTGTGGAAGGGGCGCTCGGGGGCGTTATAGGGAGTATTTCAGGAGCGCTACTGGTATATATGTTTTACCCGCTTATGTCGTACCCACAGCTTGTGGCTGTAGGTGTTCTGGTGGGGATCACAGGCATACTTGGTGATCTTTTTGAATCCACTCTTAAAAGACAAGCAGGGATGAAAGATACAGGTGCAATCATCCCTGGTCACGGAGGTGTATTGGATCGGTTCGACAGCATGATCTTTACAGCACCCGCAGTATATTATTATGTTACCTTTGTGGTAAATCATTGAGGTGTTTGAATCGATGTCCAGGTATATTCAGACAATTGTCCTGATAGGGGCGGCCCTTGCCCTGATGTATTTCTCGGCCCTTTATTTTATACCGGAAATATTTGTTATTTTAAATAAGGGTATTTCCTTACTGATACCATTTATTATTGCTGCACTTATCTCACTGCTGATGGAGCCTGCGGTAAATTTGCTGGCAGAAAGAACCAGGATGAGCCGAAATGCGGCTGTTGCCTTATCAATGCTGTTTGTATTCGGTGGGGTCAGCTTTCTGTTGACACTGGCTATATTCAGGCTTGTCAAGGAACTCAGCGAACTGTCGGTTTACCTGCCCCGCTATGTAAAGCCGGTTCAGGAATTTATTATATTCTATTTTGAGCAGAGCAAACTGCTGTATTTCAGCCTGCCGCAGGAAGTAACTCTCAGGCTGCAGGAAAGCCTGGGCACAATCACCGGCAACCTTTCAGATATGGCCGGGAAGCTGGCAGAATTTTTATTGGGAATGGCTTCGGCTTTACCTGAAGCGGTACTGGGAATAATAGTAGCCATAATAGCTACATACTTTTTCAGCAGGGACCGGGAGCTTATAGTCAGGCTTTGGATAAGCATTATTCCCTCTCCCTGGAATGACAAAAGCCTTCAGATAATCAGGGAAATAGCCCAGGCCTTCCTGAGCTACGTAAGGGCCCAGGCATTTTTGATGTCTTTGACCACCTTGCAGGCCATTGTGGGGCTTTATATTATAGGGGCCAAATACGCCCTTACAATGGGTCTTTTGATAGGCCTTTTTGATGTTCTTCCCCTTTTGGGTCCGGCCAGTATAATCATACCCTGGGCGGTGTGGAGCTTTATAAGCGGAAATATTGCTTTTGGTATAAAGCTTCTTATTCTGTACCTGCTGCTATGGCTGGTAAGGCAAACCCTTGAGGCCAGAGTGGTGGCCGCAAATTTAGGGCTGCACCCGCTGGCGGTGCTGGCCGTAATGTATATCGGCCTTAAACTTATAGGGTTCGCCGGACTTATCCTGGGACCAATTTTACTTATAGCAGTGCAGGCCACTTATAAGGCCTTGAAAAAAGCATAATGATCCTAGAGGGCTGGAATTATGGGTCAGGAGACAGTAGACAGTAGACAGGAGGACCAGGCGTTACTGATATGTCAACTAATACTGCAAGATAAAAGGCTAATTGTAATTTTTTGGTGGCGGCTTTGGGCAGTCCGGATGTCTAAATTCTGTAGTAGGGCATTCAAAAACTCCTGTCTCCTGTATTCTGTCTTCTGTTTCCTGACCAGAAAGATAATCAGTATCAGCTTTATTTCCGGGGGTGAATTCAGATTAAAGGTATTTCCATACTGGGCAGCACAGGGTCCATTGGGAGGCAGGCCCTTGAAGTGGTGGACCGGTTTCCCCAATTTAAAGTCGTGGGCCTGGCAGCCGGGAGAAATCTGGAATTATTAAAAGAGCAAATAAAAAAATACAGACCCCTGGTGGTGTCTGTTCTGGATTCCGGTGATGCCAGGGACTTAACTGAAGAAGCAGGCGGGAAGGGACCGGACATACTATGTGGATTAGACGGAATGAAGGCGGTTGCGACTCTTTCGGAGGCCGATACGGTGCTCACCGCTATAACAGGAACGGCCGGACTTCTGCCTACGGTGGAAGCAATTAAATCCGGGAAAAATATAGCGCTGGCCAATAAGGAAACCCTTGTCGCCGGGGGGGCTATGGTAACAGGCCTGGCCTCAAAACACAATGTTAAAATATTGCCGGTAGACAGCGAACACTCGGCTGTGTGGCAGTGTATGCAGGGCTCCCGGCCCGAAGAGGTTGACAGTATTATTTTAACAGCTTCCGGGGGCCCTTTCAGAAAGGAACCCCCGGACTTGGCAAATGTTACGGTTGAAATGGCCCTTGCACATCCTAACTGGAGTATGGGAAGAAAAATCACCGTGGATTCGGCCACACTGATGAATAAAGGGCTTGAGGTTATTGAGGCCCGGTGGCTTTTCAATCTTGACTATGACAGAATAAGGGTGGCCGTTCATCCCCAGAGTATAATTCATTCCCTGGTAGAGTTCAGGGACGGTTCGGTTCTTGCCCAGATGGGTATTCCCGACATGAAGCTGCCGATACAGTATGCCTTTACGTATCCGGAACGTTTACCGGGAAACGTGCCCCGTCTTGATCTGTTCAGCTTACATGATTTGACTTTTGAGCATCCTGACCTTCAGCGATTTCCCCTGCTTGACCTGGCCTACAGGGTTGGCAAACTTGGGGGCACCCTGCCGGCTGTGATGAATGCCGCTAATGAGGTTGCAGTGGAATCATTTCTTTCAGGTAAGATAAACTTCATCTCCATATACAGGGTTGTGGAGAAAGTGGTGAGCGGACACGAGGTTACCACCAGCCCGGATTTGGATGAAATACTGGAAGCTGACCGGAGCGCCCGTGAAGAGGCAGGCAGGTTGGCCAGTGCCCTGTCCTAAAGAATTAATAGTGGGGTATAGTGTTAATAATTATTATTAAAAGCTGTTGATGTCATAGACGATTTAAAAAGGGTGAGAAAATGGATACTTTTATAGCTTCTGTAATAGTTTTCGGGGTTCTGATATTTTTTCATGAGCTGGGACACTTTATGGTGGCAAAAATGGTTGGAATCAAGGTGCACGAGTTCAGCCTGGGATTTGGTCCCAAGCTGATATCAATTCAAAGGGGTGAAACCACGTATAACCTTCGGGCCTTGCCCCTGGGCGGCTTTGTCCGGATGGCCGGAATGGACCCCACCGAAGAGAAAACCGAGGACGAGGAGAGGGGATTTAATAAAAAGACGGTTCTTCAGCGAGCATCGGTTATATTTGCCGGCCCGCTTATGAATTTTGTCCTCGCGGCAGTGCTTGTTTCAGTTATTTTTATGGTTTATGGAATGCCTGATGTTCCCACCACCAAAGTGCAGGATACTTTGGAAGGAAAACCGGCCGCAACTGCAGGGATACGTTCCGGTGACGTAATTTCCGGGATCAACGGGGTTAAAATAGAAAATTGGGAACAGTTAAGCAAAACGGTTGGGGCCAATTCGGGGAAGCAGATTGAGGTATCCGTTATCAGGGATGGGCAGAGGCTCAATTTTAAGGTTACTCCCTATCCTGATGACAAAGGGCAGGGAAAGATAGGAATTCACCCCACCTTAAAAAAGGCCGACCCCTTCACGGCCCTGGCGCTGGGAGCCAGGCATACCGCAATTATGTCGTTTCAGATACTTGATTATATCGGCAAGGGAATAGCGAGAGAGATACCACTTGAGCTGGGGGGGCCGGTTAGAATCGTGGCCACCATTAACGAAGCTGTAAGCAGTACAAGCTGGTTTATAAACCTTTTAAGCCTTTCGGCATTTCTATCTGTCAGCCTTGGACTGTTTAACCTTTTTCCCATACCTGCCCTGGATGGCAGCCGAATTCTGTTTCTTTTGATTGAAAAACTGCGGGGGAAACCGGTGGAGCCCCAGAGAGAAAACTTTATACACATGGTGGGATTCGGGCTCCTGCTCTTTCTGATAGTGGTTATAACATATAATGATATTCTGCAGCTTGTTATGTAGGGTCCGGAATTGGGAGTTGGGAATTAGTAATAAGAAATATGAGATAGGTATGATAGCTAATAGTCCCCAATTCCCAATGCCTAATTCCTAATTCCGAGGGGTGAAGTTCTAACATGCATAGGCTAAAAACCCGGCCCATATCGCTGGGCTCTGTACGTATAGGTGGCGGAGCCCCGATTTCGGTACAGTCCATGACCAATACCGATACAAGGGATGTTGCCGGGACTGTGATACAAATAGATGAATTAGAGGCGGCAGGGTGTGAAATTGTAAGGGTTGCAGTTCCCGACAGGGATGCGGCTGCTGCCCTTTCGGAAATAAAAAGAAAGATAAAAATTCCGCTTATTGCAGATATTCACTTTGATTACCAGCTCGCCCTCATGGCAGTTGAGGCCGGGATTGACGGGCTGAGAATAAATCCGGGAAATATCGGCGGCAGAGAAAAAGTAAGAGAGGTGGTAGGAGCCTGCCGGGAAAGAATGGTTCCAATTCGAATAGGTGTTAATGCCGGTTCACTGGAAAGGGAATTGCTGGACAGGCATGGCGGGCCCACTGCCGGAGCCATGGTGGAAAGTGCCCTGCGCCATGTCAGTATGCTTGAAGAACTGGACTACAGGGAAATAAAAATTTCTCTTAAGGCCTCCGATGTTCCCATGATGATAGAGGCGTACAGGATACTGTCAGAAAGGGTGGATTATCCCCTGCACGTTGGTGTCACCGAGGCGGGTACGATACGTTCGGGAACGGTAAAGTCGGCTGTAGGTATAGGTGCTTTACTGGCTATGGGTATTGGGGATACTATAAGGGTTTCTCTTACCGGCCACCCGGTTCACGAAATAAGGGTGGGCTATGAGATTTTAAAGGCCCTCGGGTTAAGGAACAGGGGTGTGGAGCTGATATCATGCCCCACCTGCGGGAGAACCAGGGTTGACATCATTTCCATCGCCAACCGTGTAGAGGAGCTTCTTGCAAATGTCGAAACCCCTATAAAAGTGGCGGTTATGGGCTGCGCTGTGAACGGACCCGGCGAGGCCCGGCATGCCGATGTGGGTATTGCCGGGGGAAAAGGCGAGGGTCTTATTTTCAAAAAGGGCCAGGTAATCAGGAAGGTTCCGGAGGAACGGCTGGTTGAGGAATTGATGAAAGAGGTCTTTGACATAATCAACAGCCGCTTATACTGAAATTCTTATGCTGTCGGAATACAGAATTCAGAAGTCAGAAGCCAGAATGGCTCAGGCATTCCTCGCAGGTCTTTATAACAGCGGTAATTATGGGGTAAGGGATTATTCGCTCTGCTTTCAAAGCATTGCATGCAAAAAATTCTGGATTCTGAATTCTGGCTTCTGAATTCCGACCGGGAAGCAATACTTATAAGCTTTTTATCAAGGAGGAATCTAGTTGAAGGTTTCGGAAATGCTCATACCCACCCTGAGAGAAACGCCGGCGGAGGCGGAAGTAGTAAGTCACCAGCTAATGGTTAGGGCAGGTTATATCAGAAAGGCCGCTGCAGGTGTTTACACCTTCCTTCCCCTTGCCTGGCGGGTTGTTAAAAAAATCGAGGCCATTGTCAGGGAAGAAATGGACCGTGAAGGCGGGCAGGAAATTATGATGCCTGTTATCCAGCCGGCGGAGCTGTGGCTGGAGTCAGGGCGGTGGAATGTGTACGGCCCGGAGCTGTTCAGGCTCAAAGACAGGCACGGCAGGGATTTTTGCCTTGGCCCCACTCATGAGGAGATAATCACCGACCTGGTCAGAGGTGAGGTTAATTCCCACAAGCAGCTGCCCCTCTTACTCTACCAGATGCAAAACAAATACCGGGATGAGAGAAGGCCCCGCTTCGGTCTTATGAGGGGCCGTGAATTCATAATGAAAGACCTGTATTCCTTCGACCGGGATGAGGAAGGGCTGGATGTAAGCTATAGGAAGATGTATGACGCCTATACCCGTGTGTTCAGGCGCTGCGGCCTTAAGTTCAGACCGGTTGAGGCCGATTCAGGCGCAATTGGCGGGAACGACACCCACGAGTTTATGGTTCTTGCAGATTCAGGAGAGGCCCTGGTGGTTTACTGCCCCAAGGATGACTGCGGCTATGCCGCAAACGTTGAGAGGGCGGTTAGTCCTCCGGATATCAGTGGGCCCAAGGAAAGCCCCAAACCCCTGGAGACTGTCGAAACACCTGGTATGCGAACTGTTGACGAGGTTACAGGCTTTTTACAGATTTCACCTGATAAGCTTATTAAAACACTTATATACAACACCGAAAAGGGACCTGTGGCGGCTCTGGTCAGGGGAGACCGGGATGTTAACGAGATAAAGCTGATGAAGACAGTGGATGTGCTAAATCTTGAGCTGGCAGGGCATGAAGATGTGGACAGGATTACCGGGGCTGCCCCGGGCTTTGCAGGACCTGTGGGACTGTCGGGGGTAAAGCTGGTGGTTGACCAGGAAGTTGAAGCCCTTTCCAACGCTGTGGCCGGATCAAACAAAAAAGATATACACCTGATAAATGTCAATTTCGGCAGGGACTTTAAATCTGACCTTGTAGCGGATATAAGGGCTGTTAAGGCGGGGGACCCCTGTCCCCAGTGCGGGTCCGCCCTGGTTGAGGCCCGGGGGATAGAGGTGGGACAGGTATTCAAGCTGGGTACCAAGTACAGTAAGGTTTTGGGTGCCACTTACCTTGATGATAAAGGGCAGAGTAAGCCCATAGTTATGGGTTGTTACGGCATCGGCGTCACAAGAGCCATGGCTGCGGCAATTGAGCAGAACCATGACGAAAACGGTATAATATGGCCGGCTTCCATAGCGCCCTTTCACGTGGCTGTCATAACTGTCAGTGTAAAGGACAGCGAGCAGGCTGAACTGGCTGAAAAAGTCTACGAGATGCTTACGGGTGCAGGAATTGAAACGGTATTGGACGACCGCAATGAGAGGCCCGGTGTAAAATTTAAGGACGCTGACCTGGTAGGCTATCCCATTCGCATAACTGTGGGTTCAAAGGCCGTCGCTTCCGGTGAAGTCGAGCTTCGCCTCAGGAGGGGCGGGGATACGGTAATGGTCCCATTGAAAGATATAGTGAGCAGGGTGTCTGAGATTCTTGACAGGGAACAGGGTACAGCAGGCTGATGAACACCGGTAGTGGAAAGATACTTATTCTATCCGCAAGCGCCGGAATTGGCCACACAAGGGCTGCCGAGGCGCTCAAATCAGCTTTTATAATGGAAAAGCCCGGCTGTGAAGTAACCATTCTTGACACCTTTAAGTATGCAAATCCTTTTTTTGAAAAACTGATTCTGGGCACGTATATGGAAATGCTGAGGCTTGCGCCTTCATTATACGGATACCTATACAGCAGCTCGGAAAAGGGCCGGCCGTTATCCGGTTTTGCCAAGGAGGCATTTAACCGGTTATTGAGCAGGTTTTCATCGTCCAGGCTGCTGGAGCTTATTGACCGAATGAGCCCTGAAGCAGTAATATGCACACACCCTTTTACTATTGGAGTTCTGGCGGAGATCAGAAAAAGCAGGGGGTTTAATTATTTTACAGTAGGAGTTATAACTGATTTAACCATTCACCCCTACATGGTTTTTCCTGAGGTCGACCTTTACCTGGTGGGGACCGAAGATTTAAAGGAGGACCTCAAGGGCTTTGGGATACAGCCTGATAAAATTCATGCCACCGGAATTCCCATTGACCCTGTTTTCGGAAAACCTGCTGACAGAAAATCAGTGCTGGAATCCTACAGCCTTGACGACCGCCTCACTACCATACTTGTCATGGGGGGAGGTCTAGGCCTGGGGCCGCTGGCGGATTCCGTAAAGGAACTGGGAAATTCTGCGAACCACTGCCAGGTAATAGTTGTAACAGGGAAAAATACCCGTTTGAAAGAAAAGCTGGAGAGAATCACCCCTGATTTGAAAAACCCTGTAAGGGTGCTGGGCTACGTGAACAATATTCACCAACTGATGGCCTCTTCAAATCTAATGGTAGGTAAGGCGGGGGGCCTTTCCTGCAGCGAGGCGCTTTCGTACGGGCTTCCCATATTCCTGGTTGAACCTTTACCGGGACAGGAACAAAGAAACAGCAGTTATCTGGCTTCCACAGGTGCGGCTGTTGCACTGCCGGGAGTCGGTGATCTGGGTAATACTATAGCCAAATATCTTGAGAACCCCGGGAGGATGAAAGCAATGTCTGATGCTGCGGCCCTTCTTGGGCGGCCGGATTCTGCCCTGTTGGCGGCAAGGAAGATATTAAGCCGTGTAATAGCGGGTTGAGAATCAATTGACGGTTCAGCCCCGGGTCGATAGCAACGGCTTGAACCCTGCACTAAAATTAAAAATGTTGTTTAAAAATGAAAATGTATATAGAAGTATAAAAATAGTAATTATAATACTATGAAACATTCCCGGCAACATCGTAGCTTTCACTTGTCAAGACCTGTGCTGTGTGATATACTTATCGTGTTTGAAGGCAAGACAGATTTTTCCGAAGGAGTGGGTATTCCCCACTCTTTCGTCTTATAGTATGCCGTGAATATACAAGGGGGATTTTTTAAATGGTGGTTAAAAACAATGTGGCCGCCGTTGTTGAAGAAATAACAGAGCCTGTCGCCAATGAACTTGGGCTGGAACTGGTGGATGTCGAGTTTATTAAGGAAGGCGGGAGGTGGATTCTGCGTGTTTTTATCGACAAGCCGGGAGGCATCAGTCACACCGACTGTGAACTGCTCTCACAAAGGCTTGATTTACTTCTGGATGAAAAGGACCCCATCCCTCAGTCATATTACCTGGAAGTCTCATCACCGGGTATAGAAAGGCCTTTAAAAAAGCCGGAAGACTTTCGTAGATTTAGCGGACAAATGGTGAATATTACAACTTACGCTCCTTTTGAGGGACGGAAAAAATTCACCGGTAAACTTGAAGGTACAGGAGAAGGCAATCTTTTTCTGGATGAAGAGGGAAAAAGATTATCAATTCCCATGAACCAGATTTCATCGGCCAGGCTGCATGTAAAGTTTTAAATTTCTATTGGTTTGGGAGGCACAAGGTATGAATACCGAGTTTTTGGACGCCCTCAATGATCTGGAAAAGGAAAAGGGAATCGCTGTGGGGGTATTGCTGGAGGCAATAGAAGCCGCACTGCTTTCGGCATATAAAAGGAATTTTGGCTCCCTGCAGAATGCAAGGGTCAGTATAGACAGGGACACAGGAGAATTTAAGGTTTATTCCCAAAGAACTGTTGTAGATGAGGTTACGGATCCCCGCCTGGAAATATCTCTGGCTGAAGCGAGGGAAATTGACCCCCGCTATGAACTGGATGAAATCGTAGAGAACGAGGTTACACCCAGGAATTTCGGCCGTATAGCAGCTCAGACCGCCAAGCAGGTGGTTGTGCAGCGCATACGGGAGGCTGAGAGAAACATAATTTATGAAGAATTTGCCAACAGGGAAGGGGATATAGTTACCGGGGTTATCCAGCGTGTGGAGCAAAAGAATGTCTACATTGAACTGGGTAAAACAGAGGCCATATTGACTCCCTCCGAGCAGATGCCCGGTGAGGATTACCGCCATGGAGGCAGGGTTAAGGCCTATATCGTAGAGGTAAAAAAGACAAACAAGGCCCCCCAGATAATAGTTTCCAGGACACACCCGGGGCTGTTGAAAAGGCTTTTCGAGCTGGAAGTGCCTGAGCTGTATGAAGGAACTGTTGAATTGAAGGCGGTGGCCAGAGAGGCCGGCCACAGATCCAAGATAGCGGTATATTCAAAGGATGAGAATGTTGACCCGGTTGGCGCCTGTGTAGGTCCCAAAGGGATGAGGGTGCAATCCATTGTCAACGAGTTAAACGGGGAAAAAATCGATATTATAAAGTGGAATCCCGACCCTTCAAAATTTGTTGCCGCCTCTTTAAGTCCCGCAAAAGTTGTGGCGGTGGAAATTTGGGATGAGGAAAAGGTGGCCCGGGTTATTGTGCCGGACTACCAGCTTTCCCTTGCCATCGGCAAGGAGGGGCAGAATGCGCGACTTGCCGCTAAACTTACCAACTGGAAGATAGATATTAAGAGCGAGTCCCAGATGGAGGAAATATACCGCCAGGAAGGCTATGAGGATTTTGGCGAAGAGGGGGAGATATATGAAGAAGACCTCCCCGAAGAAGATTTTGTTAATGATGAGGACTATGTAAAGTAGGAGGGGGCCAGTTGCCAAGGATCAGAAAAATTCCTCAGCGGATGTGCGTTGGGTGCCAGGAAATGAAGCCGAAGAAGGAATTGATTAGAATTGTACGTACCCCCCAGGAAAATATAGAGGTAGATGAAACCGGTAAAAAGTCAGGAAGAGGGGCCTACATTTGCCCCCGTGTTGAGTGCCTGCAAAGGGCCAGTAAGGAAAAGAGGCTTGAGAAGGCTCTTCAGCGACAGATATCAAAGGAAATATACGAATCTTTGGCACAGAGGTTGAATACATGACAGGTCCAGTGTTAAGTATTATAAGTCTTGCCCGGAGAGCAGGGTGTGTTGAAAGCGGCCATGCCGCGGTGCAGAATGTAATTGAGAAAAGAAAAGCTAAACTGGTAATAATAGCCTCGGATGCAGCCGATAGAACGAAAAAAAATTTTGAGGTTTTAGCGGGAGATGCCGGTATACCTCTTATCATATATGGCAGCAAGGACATTTTTAGCAGAATATTAAACAAACCATCCCGGTCAGTGGTGGCAATCACCGATGAGAACTTTAAAAATGGGATTGTCAGGGCGATGGAAAAGGGGGAGGCATAATGGCAATATCGGCGAAGATGGATTACATTGCGGAATTTGTGACTGTCCAGGTTTAAACATGGGAGGTGAATATATGGTAAAAAAACGGGTACATGAACTTGCAAAAGAGCTTGATATAGAAAGCAAAGATATTATTAGGGATATGGCACAGCTTGGGATAAATTTAAAATCCCATATGAGTACCCTTGAAGATGGGGAAATAGAGCTGTATATGAACAAATACAGGAAAAAGGGCCAGGGTCCCGTTGAACCTGTAAAGGAGATACAAAAACCTCCCGCCGCCAAGTCTGCTGAAGGAATTAAACCACCTGTTGGGAATAAGCCAATGGGGGATCAGGGAGGTGTCCGCCGGCCAACAGTTCAGGAAGACGAAAGAAGGATGGCGGACAAAAGAAGACATGGAAGGGATAACAGGTTTGACAGGGGTCCGGGTTTGGTTGACCGTGTGCCATCACGCCCACCGGACAGGAGATTTGAGGACAGGAGCGCAACCCGCAATGCTCCTCCACCAAGGCCCAAAGCTCAGCCTTCGGCTCCTCCCCAGCGGCAGGAGGCTCCAAGAGCTCAACAGGCACCGCCTGAACCCGCTAATGCCTCTCCTGTAAAGAGTGTAATTAACAAACTTCCTGAAAGACCGGAAACAAAGGTCCAACCCAGGCCTTTTACAGCGGAGCAACCCAGGCAGGCCGCGCCGGAGAAGCCAAGACCGGCTACCCCGGATTATCAAAGACCAGCCGCACAGGGACAGCATGCCCAGTTTAAAGATAGACCTAAATACCCCGACCGTCAAAGACCGGGAGCAGCTCCCGGGATGGCTGACCAGCACAGGGAACAGCGTCCCCCTGGTCCGGGAAACAGGCCGGCGGGTGACTTTAGAAGAGATCAGGACAGAAAACCTGACCAGAGACCTGTCGGAGACCGTGGCTTTCAGCAAAGAGGGCCGGCCGGCAGGAACTTTGACAGGCCCAGGCAGGATGGGGATCGGCCCAGGCCGCCCGGAACAGGTGGTGACCGTGGCCCGCGACCTATGGGCGCTGATGCGGCGGCCCGTAATACAGGCGCAAGGAAACCCGGCCCGCCGGGTGGCGCGCTGAAAGTCCCCAAAGTGCCTGATCAGGCCAAGGGCGTGGATAAAATTAAGGCTTCCGAAAAATCCAGGACCAGGCTTCAGCAGACACAGGCCAAGGGCTTTGCTAAAACCAAGGATAAAACGCGCCATGAAATAGATGCCGACCGTAATCTAAGGTTTGGCCCAGGTAAAAAGAAAAACGCTCAGAATAAAGGGAAACAGGATTATAGACAGCTTCCTCCTCAAGAGAAGAAACCTGTTGTAATGGGTGAAACTATTACAGTTCAGGAATTGGCAGAAAAGATGAAGAAAAGCCCGGCTGAGCTTATCAAAAAATTGATGTTGCTGGGAACCCTGGCAACTATAAACCAGGAAATTGACTCTGATACTGCCACCATTCTGGCAAACGATTTTGGCTTTGAGGTAGAGATTAAAATACAGCTGGATGCCGAGGCCCAGATGGAGGTTGAGCAGGAAGAGACACCTGAAGAGCTTGAGGTAAGGCCCTGTGTGGTTACTGTAATGGGGCACGTAGACCACGGTAAAACCTCGCTGCTGGATGCCATAAGAGAGGCCAATGTTATTGCCACCGAGGCCGGTGGGATAACCCAGCATATAGGTGCATATCAGGTTGAGCACAATAATAAGAAAATAACCTTTGTGGATACGCCCGGCCACGAGGCCTTTACTGCAATGAGGGCCAGGGGAGCCAATGTCACAGATATAGTTGTTTTGGTGGTGGCGGCCGATGACGGCGTAATGCCCCAGACTATAGAGGCTATCAACCATGCCAAGGCCGCTGAGGTTCCTATCATAGTGGCAGTTAATAAGATGGATAAGCCTGATGCCAACCCGGACAGGGTTAAACAGCAGCTGACCGAATATAACCTCGTTCCGGAAGAGTGGGGCGGGGACACTATAGCTGTTCCTGTCAGCGCCAAAGCCAGGGAGGGACTTGATGATCTTTTGGAAAATATTCTCCTGGTGGCCGAGGTCAACGAGTACAGGGCCAACCCCCATAGAGACGCCCGTGGCACTGTTATAGAGGCTGAGCTGGACAAGGGGCGTGGACCGGTAGCCAGCGTACTGGTTCAGAAAGGCACACTGCAAATTGGGGATAATATTGTTGCCGGCACTGCATACGGAAAAGTCAGGGCCATGATGGACGATAAGGGCCGCCGGATAAAAAAGGCAGGTCCTTCAACCCCGGTGGAAGTACTGGGATTCCACGATGTCCCCGCGGCAGGGGACGCCTTCTACGTGGTTAAAGACGAAAAGACCATGCGGCAGGTTATTGACAAGAGAATAGTCAGAAGGAGACAGGAAGAGCTTAAGACACCGGTTGGCAAGATTACTCTGGAGGACCTCTTTAAGAATATTCAGGAAGGCCAGGTCAAAGAGCTCAACCTTATCGTGAAGGCTGATGTACAGGGGTCCGTGGAAGCGATAAGGCAGTCACTTGAAAGGCTTTCCACAGAAGAGGTAAAGGTCAGAATAATTCATGGAGGCGTTGGCGCCATACGCGAGCATGATATAATGCTGGCCTCAACATCCAATGCAATAATTATTGGGTTTAACGTAAGGCCCGATGTCAATGCCCGAAGAGCTGCAGAAGCTGAAAAGATTGATATACGCCTGTACAGGGTTATTTATGACGCTATCAATGACATTAAAGCTGCCATGAGCGGTCTCCTTGAGCCTGAAATAAGAGAAGTCATTTTGGGCCGGGTAGAGGTCCGCAAGGTTTTCAAGGCATCAAAGCTTGGCAACATTGCCGGCTGTTATGTAACAGAGGGAAAAATTACAAGAGACGCCGGCGTTCGCCTTATCAGGGATGGTATAGTAATATTCGAGGGTAAGGTGGATTCGCTGAAGAGGTTTAAGGATGATGCCAAGGAAGTGGCGCAGGGTTATGAGTGCGGCCTTACACTGGAGAATTACCAGGATGTCCGTGAGGGCGATGTTATCGAGGCCTTCACCACCGAGGAGATTAAGAGGGAGCTGGCTTGATCGGGAAGTTAACATTCAACCCGGGTCAGGGATCGGGAATTGGGAATTGGGAATTGGGAATTGGGGGATTTTAATTCCTGACTGGTAAAGCATGCTCTTAAGCATTGGGGGTGAATCAATTGTCTCACAGGCCGGGAAGATTGGCGGAAGCCATCAAAAAGGAAATATCCGATATTTTAATGAATGAGATAAAGGATCCCCGTTTGGGGTTTGTTACCGTTACCCTGGTGGAAGTAAGCCCGGATTTGCGTTATGCCCGTATTTATGCCAGCGTTCTGGGAAACGAGGATCAGCAGAAATCCACTACCGAGGTATTAAACAGGGCAACCGGCTATATAAGGTCGGAAATAGGTAAGAGAATAAGATTAAGATATACTCCCGAGATTACTTTTAAACTGGATAACTCCATCGAGAGAGGCACCAGGGTAATAAGGCTTATCGAGGAGGTAAATAACGAGGGAGATCCCGTTCAATGAATAACAGCTTAAATGAAATTTCCTCCGCCCTCAAAAAATCTTCAAGGGTGTTGCTATGCGGACATGTTGTTCCGGACGGGGACTGCCTTGGTTCTGTGGCGGCCCTTGGGATGATCCTGGAAGGAATGGGTAAAAAGGTTGTGATGGCAAGCCCTGATTCTCTGCCGGAAAGCCTTCTGTTCCTTCCGGGGGCCGACAGGTTTGTAACTGGAATAAATAGTGACAGCTTAATAGGCGCAGATTTTGATGCTTTTGTAATTCTGGACTGTTCTGTTCCTGAAAGGCTTGGATATTTTAAAAGATATATTAAAGAAGAACTGGTAATCATTAATATAGACCACCACAGGAACTCATCTAGTTTTGCTGACTTTAATTATCTTGATCCCAATGCCGCCGCCACTGGTGAGATACTCATAGATCTGATCGAAACAATGGGAGAAGTTATAAACAGGGATGTTGCAACATGCCTTTATACTGCCATAGTCACCGACACAGGATCTTTTCAGTATGAAAACACCTCACCGGAAACTTTAAGAAAGGCAGCGGGTTTAATGGAGACGGGCATTCCTGCGGCGCGTATAAATGTAATGCTCTATGAGGAAAAGCCGCTTCAGAATATACAGATTTTAGCAGCCACCCTGGAAAGAATGAGAATAAGCGCCTGTGGAAAGGTTGCCTGGGCGGTTGTGGAGAGAGAACTCCTGGAGAGATTTTCTGCCGGGGTGGAACATACTGATGGACTGATTAATTTTTTGCGTACTATAAAAGGCGTAGAAGTGGCAATAATTGTAAGGGAAATGGAGTCCGGAAAGTACAAGGTGAGTTTCCGGTCAAAGGGAGATATTGATGTTCACCGTCTGGCTTCAAAGTTTGGCGGGGGAGGTCATATAAGGGCCTCCGGCTGTGTATTGAACGGGAGCCTGGAGCAGATAACAGAAATGATCGTCAAAGAGGCTGTCAGGGAGGTAAAAGAAAAAGGACTGTGCAGATGAACGGATTCGTTAATGTCCTTAAGCCTACCGGAATGTCTTCTCATGATGTGGTTAACCGTATTCGCCACCTTTTCGGCATAAAAAAAGTTGGACATACCGGAACTTTGGATCCCGGTGCGGCAGGGGTTTTGTTAATCTGCTGCGGAAAGGCCACCCGCCTGATAGAATACCTTGAGCATGACAAGGAATACCGGGCGGAGATTACCTTTGGAACGGTATCATCCACCGGGGATGCCTTCGGGGAATTAAAGGAAAAGGAAATCCCCGGCAATTTCTCGGAGGAACTGTTAAAGGCCATAATACCTTGTTTTATAGGAGAGATTAGCCAGATTCCCCCGATGACCTCGGCTGTCAGGCACGGGGGAAAAAAGCTTTACGAGCTTGCCAGGGCGGGCAGGGTTGTGGAAAGACAGGCCCGTACCGTTAAAATACATAAACTTGAAGTGGTTAAGTGGTTTCAAGGTCCTGAAAAGCCCAGAGCCCTGTTGGATATTACATGCTCCGCAGGAACATATATACGAACCCTGTGCCAGGATATAGGAGAAAAAGCCGGATGCGGGGCTTATATGAGCTTTCTTCTCAGAACTGGTGTGGGAAGCTATCCTGTGGCCGGCTCTCATACACTGGAGGAACTGGAAGGCCTTTCCGAATCGGGCAGGCTGGCGCAGTGCCTTATAACTATAGAAGAAGCCCTTTCTTTTTTTCCCGTGGTAGAAATGAAAGAGGGGTCATTAAAATCTATTTGTTCAGGGGCGGCCCTTTATCCTCCGGGAATAAAATCTGTACCGGAGAATATTGGGGAGAGAGATATGGTTGTGCTTAATCATGACGGCAAGTACGTGGCCGTGGCTATGGCTGTGGCAGACGAACGGGAGAGAATTTTTTTCAAACCTGTTAAAGTTATTTTATAAACTGACATTTTTCTTGGGGGTAAGGGAAATTTTGGATATATACAACACTTGGAAGGGTGTCAAGGAAAAACATAAGGATTTGGTTGTAGGCCTGGGTAATTTTGACGGAGTTCATATAGGGCATCAGATACTTATTTCCGGACTGGTCAGTGAGGCCAAAAAAATTGGGGGTACACCCGCTGTTTTTACTTTTTACCCTCATCCCCTGGAGGTTTTGGTGGGAAAGTCTCCCCCAAGACTTATGACTCATAAGGCCAAGCAGGATACTTTTAAGCAATTGGGTGTCAAGGTTCTTCTACTGGCGCCTTTTACCCTGGAATTTGCCTCCCACACTCCGGAGGCCTTTATTGAAAAGATTCTTGTGCAGGATTTAAGCGTCAGGTCGGTTTTTGTAGGATACAACTATACCTTCGGACAGGGGGGCAGGGGAAATCCTGAAACCCTTATCGAAGGAGGCCGGCACTACGGCTTTAATGTATATGTTATTCCGCAGGTGAAGGTTGACGGGGTTCCGGTGAGCAGCACTCTTGTCAGAGGGCTTCTGGCCGATGGAGAGGTTGCCGGTGCAGCAAAGTTTTTAGGTTATAATCCATTTGTTGAAGGGGTCGTGGTAGCCGGTGAGAGCAGGGGGAGGACACTGGGCTTTCCCACTGCAAACCTTGAGCTTGAAGAGGGCCTTACAGTGCCGGCCAATGGAGTATACGCGGTTAAGGTTCAGGTAGACGGTGATGATTACCTTGGAGTGGCCAATATCGGGATAAAGCCCACTTTCCAGGGCTTTGCCGCATTGCCTAACCTGGAGGTACACCTTCTGGACTTTCACTCCGACCTTTATGGCAAGAAAATAAAGGTAATATTCACAAGGCGAATCAGGGAAGAAAAGAGGTTTTCCTCTCCCGGAGAGCTGGTTCAACAGATAAGGATGGATATTAACAGGGCAAGGGCGGCTTTAACCGATTAGAATAAAATTTAAAAATAAAAATATAATCTATATAGGATAACCCTTGCCGCTAGGGTTTTCTAACTTGTGCACCACATATGATTGTGGTAAAATAATCTGGTCACGGGAGCTAAAAGGAAGGGGATATGTGCTATGGGAGTCCCCAAATTAGATTCTCCTGAAGAAGAAATAAAAAAGTGGCTTAACCATATTGCCCTGATATGCCTCAGTGAAGATTTCCAAACATTGAAAAAGGAATTGGAAAACATATACAAGAAGTCAGACATTGAGAATTTCAGGATAATGGCATTTCAGGATGCCCTTTATGCGTTTCTTGCCCAGGAGGAAGAGAACCTGTCCGTGAACTCCGGCAGATGCTGAGCAGGTTTCGGGTATGAGAGTAATAATAACCGAGCATGCGCGCAAACGCCTAAAAGATATGCGCCAGGAAAAGATAACCATACAGGACATCAACAGCGCGGCCGCAGGTATTCCTGGAAAAATACCTACGGCAACCCGGTTCAGAAGTTTTTTCTCCAAGTCGGGGCGTATGTTTGATATAGTTGCCAAAGACATACCGGGAGGTCGTTTGGTAATAACAGTCATTGGAAAATAGGAACTGTTAGCTAGGGAATTCGTTTCTCCGGCGGTTTACTTGGCTAGCAGCGATTATTCCGGGGTTAGGAGGTGAACAATATGCCGCTCAGTCAGGAAATAAAACAGGCAGTTATTACTGAACATAAGCTGCACGATAATGACACCGGGTCTCCGGAAGTGCAGATTGCAATACTTACCAAACGTATAAAAACTCTGACCGAACATCTTAAATTCCATAAAAAGGACCACCATTCCAGGAGAGGTCTTCTTAAGATGGTGGGTCAGAGGCGGGCGCTTCTGAATTACCTCAGAGACAACAACTTTGAGCGTTACCGCAGCCTTCTTGAAAAGCTTGGCTTGCGCAAGTAAAAAGGATCTTGTTAAAAAGCGGAATAAATTCCGCTTTTTTTCATATGAAAAATAAATTAATGTATTTAGTTACCTGTTCACGTATTTTTAAAATATCTGGCAGGAAATACTATAAAATGTGTAGAAATACCATCGATTGTGAAAAAATGATGAGATAATTGGGAGGATTTAGATGTCAGAGGGAACCATTCTAAGGAAAGAATTGGACATTTCCGGTCGCAAAATGATTCTTGAGACCGGACGTGTCGCCAGGCAGGCGAGCGGGGCCGTGCTGGTCAGATACGGTGACACAGTGGTTCTGGTTACCGCCACTATGGCTAAAAACAGGAGAGAAGGCATTGATTTCTTTCCTCTTACCGTAGATTACGAGGAAAGGCTTTATGCAGTAGGCAAAATCCCCGGTGGATTTATAAAAAGGGAAAGTAGACCCAGTGAAAAGGCTGTTTTATCGGGGAGACTCATTGACCGCCCCATAAGGCCCCTCTTCCCGAAAGGCTTCAGGAACGAAGTACAGGTTATAGCCACCGTTATGTCTGTGGATCAGGATAACGCCCCTGAAATGGCCGCTATGATAGGTGCCTCGGCAGCCCTGCACCTGAGCCACATACCCTTTGGCGGGCCCATTGGCGGCGTTATCGTAGGGCGGGTTGACGGAAAGATGGTTATTAACCCCACTATAGCAGAAGAAGAGAAAAGCGACCTGCACCTGGTGGTGGCCGGCACGGCAGATGCCGTTATGATGGTGGAGGCCGGGGCCCAGGAGGTTCCCGAGAGCGTGGTGCTGGAGGCAATAAGCTTCGGACACGCCAAGGTAAATGAGATTGTAAGGGCTATTGAGGATTTCCGGACCGAGGCCCTTGCCATGGGGCTGGCCAGAGAAAAGATTGTGCCGGAGACTGCGGCAGTGGATCCCGAAGTGGAAGAAGCAGTCTATCCCGCAGCCCTGGAAAAGATGACTGAGGCAGTAAGGCGATGCGTTACCGATAAAATGGACAAGAAGACAAGGGAAGCCTATTTGGATGAGATGAAAGACGAAATGGCCGCCCAGTTTGCCGAGACATTCCCTGAGCAGTTGTCTTCGGTAAAGAACATGATAGAAGCTGCTGAGAAAAAGGCCATGCGCCAGATGATTCTAAAGGAAAAGATTCGTATAGACGGCCGCAGCACCACCGAGGTAAGGCCCATAACGGTAGAGGTTGGCATACTGCCCAGGACCCACGGCTCGGGTCTCTTTACCAGGGGTCAGACCCAGATACTTTCGGTGGTTACCCTGGGCGCCATTTCCGAGGAACAGCGCCTGGATGGTCTGGGGATAGAGGAAACCAAGAGATTTATGCACCATTACAACTTCCCTCCCTTCAGCACCGGGGAAACCAAGCCCATGAGATCTCCCGGCCGGCGTGAAATAGGGCACGGGGCCCTTGCTGAGAGGGCGGTGGGAGCAATTATCCCGTCGGAGGATAAATTCCCGTATACCATCAGGATAGTATCCGAGGCGCTTGAGTCCAACGGGTCCACCTCCATGGGCAGTGTCTGTGGCAGCTGCCTGGCGCTGATGGATGCCGGTGTTCCCATCAAGGCCCCTGTTGCCGGAGCAGCCATGGGACTGATCAAGGATGGTGACGATGTAGCCATTCTAACGGATATACAGGGTATAGAGGATCACCTGGGCGATATGGACTTCAAGGTGGCCGGGACAGCGAACGGGGTAACCGCGATGCAAATGGACATCAAGGTGGCCGGTGTTACTCCTGAAGTACTGGCCAGAGCAGTGGCCCAGGCTACAGATGCCAGGATGCATATACTGGGAAAAATGCTGGAGGTTATCTCCGAACCAAGAGAGGATCTTTCACGCTACGCTCCCAGAATAATACACTTCAGCATAGATCCCGACAAGATAAGGGATGTGATAGGACCCGGCGGCAAGATTATCAAGAAGATTGTTGAAGAGACCGGCGTGGAGATAGACATCGAGGATGACGGCAGGGTATATATTGCGGCGGTGGACCCCTCGGCCGGCAAAAAAGCACTCAGCATAATTGAGGGAATAACCAAAGAAGTACAGATAGGAGAAATCTATAACGGCAAAGTAACCAGGGTAACCGACTTTGGCTGCTTCGTGGAAATAATTCCGGGAGTTATGGGGCTGCCGGGTAAGGAAGGCCTTGTACACATTTCTCAGCTTGCCCACCACAGGGTAGCAAAGACTGAGGACATAGCCAGGGAAGGAGAATCCATCCTTGTTAAAGCTATAGGCTATGACAACCAGGGGAGGCTGAAGCTTTCACGAAAAGAGGCAGTTCCTCCGGAACCCGGTGAATTGGAAATGGCTGAAGGAAATGCTGAGGCCGGGCCAAGGCGTGACAGGGATTTCAGAGGGCCAAGAGGACAGGGGCAAGGCAGGAGAAATCACAACTAATCTTAAAAACATTTCATAAAACAGAGAGCAAGTACGCTTCTCTGTTTTTAATTTTTTGGTAACATAAAATTAACATTGGTAAACACTATTTTTAACCGGTTGTGTGATAGAATTTTTTTGTATATTTATAAATGCTTAATATATTATATTTTGGGTGATAAAAAATGTATAAAAAGATATGGGAATTATCAAAGAGTATAAGATGGCGGGCTATGGCCGGTTATTTTTTGCTGATTGTAGTTTTTTATCTAGACCTGAAGTTGCTGGGAAATGAAGACATTAACACCCGGGGAATAATTCTTGTCGCCCTTCCTTTTGCGATTGCCCTTTCCTGGGTACTTATGAAAAGGATTATTGAGCCCCTGTCTAAAATATCTGATGCCGCCGGTGAAATGGCCCACGGCAATCTTGAACGTGAAATAAGGATTTATTCCGATGATGAAATAGGAATGCTGGCAAAAAACATAAACCTTCTGGGAAAAAGACTTAAGCAAACTATTGGCGAGATAACAGAGGAAAAGGACAGGATGCAGGCTGTATTGAACAGTATGGCTGACGGCGTGGTTGCTGTGGACGGTGAGGGAAGGGTGCTTCTGGCTAACCCGGTTGTGGTGAAGGCACTTAATATATCGGGTGAATCAATTATTGGAAAAGATATAGTGGGTGTTATTAGGCACCTCGATTTTGAAAACAGCCTGAAGACGGCCCTTAAAAACCAGCAGGAGCTTAAGAAGGAGATACAGGTTCTAACTCCTGATCCTAGGTATTACAAGGCTATTTTTACTCCCCTGAAAGGAACATACAGGGGTGGAGTGGTGGCCATTTTGAGAGATATAACTGAGAGAAGGCAAATTGACCAGATGAGGGCGGAATTTATTGCCAACATATCCCATGAGCTGAGAACGCCACTGACATCAATAAAGGGTTTTCTGGAAACATTACAGGACGGTGCCGTGGATGACAGGGAAACCGCTGCCCGCTTCCTGGGCATTATAAATACCGAAACTGACAGAATGACGAGACTGATAGGGGATTTGTTCTCCCTTTCAAATATTGAGAGCGGGAAAGTTGTTCCAACCAGGGAAAACATTGATATTCCTGCTGTTATAGAAAAGGTGTTTAATATATTTAGTCATGCTGCAGATGAAAAAGGCATAAACCTTGTGTCAAAGCTTCCAGGTGATTTTCCGGTTATAACCGGTGATGGGGACATGATAACCAGAGTATTTATAAACCTGGTGGATAACGCCATAAAGTACAGCCCCGGCGGGGGAGATGTCACTGTTGACGGGGAAGTTTCCGGTAAGGCCGGAGAGGTTGGAATTTCGGTGGCAGACAGGGGAATGGGCATTCCCGAGGAATGTCTTCCCAGAATTTTTGAAAGACTGTACAGGGTGGATAAGGCAAGGTCTAGAGAATACGGGGGATCGGGACTGGGCCTTGCCATAGTGAAGCATATAGTGGATGCCCACCACGGAAGGATAGAGGTGCGCAGCAGAGTCGGTCAGGGAAGTACATTCAAGGTTTATCTTCCGTTAAAACAGTGAAAAAGTGGTTACCTTTTTCGAGTCAAAAGTGTAAAATGGTTTTATTACATTTATCATATAAAGCCCCGATGAAGAGATAACGGGAGGTATACCGGCATGAGCAGGTACATGTTCGATAAGTCGCTGAGAGAGATACAAAATGATATTCTCCGTATGGGTGGGCTGGTTGAAAAGGCCATTTACGACTCGGTTGACGCGTTTATGAACCAGGATGTGACTGCAGCCGCAGGGGTTATCATGGGTGATGAGCGTATTGATGAGCTGTTTACTGAAATAGAGGGCAAGTGCATCACACTGATTGCCACTCAGCAGCCAATGGCCAGGGATTTAAGGGTTGCCGTCACCGGAATAAAAATACTGACCAGCCTGGAAAGGATGGCCGACCACTCGGTGGATATTGCCAGGTCCACCATGTGCCTGACCGGGCACCCGCTCTCGGTCCGCCCTATTCAGGAGATTCCTCGTATGGCCAGGATAGCCAGACAAATGGTCAAGGACGGACTGGATGCATACGTTCACCGGGATGTTAACAAGGCAAGGGATATGTGTGCCATGGACGATCAGGTGGATTTTATTTTTTCGCACGTTTTCAGGGATACCATCAGCTGCATGGCAGAGGACCCGGAAGTGGTCACCCAGGGAGCATACCTTCTTTATGTATCCCGCTATCTTGAAAGAATTGCGGACCACGCCACAAACATAGGTGAGGCGGTCATTTACCTGGCTACCGGCGAGCGTAGGGAGCTTAATTAGATAAAGGGTATTCCTCCCGGGTCAGGAGACAGGAGACAGAATACAGGAGACAGGAGTTTTATATGCCGGCTCTAAAGAAGGTTAAACAAATAATCGCTTCGCATTAGTTAAATATCTAACATATCCTTATGTTCTTTTTATCACCAATTCCTAATTCCCAATTCCCAATTCCGGACCCATAAATAATGCTTAACAATGTCGCTGTTCCAGCGACAACGCCCGTAGGGCGTTTATTTTTTTACTGACAATTTTGCACCTATTGCCCTCCTAATTCATATTTTATATGGCAGTTAAATGCGTAGGAGGTGATAGAGATGAAACTGGCGGTGGAATTGTATTCTGAGAAGACACTGTCCATTAGAGAGGAAACTTATTTTAAAACGTTTATTCTAATGGATGGCACTGTCCTTGACTGCTCAAAAGGCTTTGACCGGTATGGATTTTCTTTTATATTAACAAGTGAGAAGAGGCTGGCCGGACTGGGGCGTGAGTTTATTTATACCCTGTCTTCCTTTCCGGCGGGCATGGGGCCAATTGAAGCAAGGCCAGGAACATATTTTGACCTCCCGGAAGCCGGAGAAATATCCCTTGCCCTGGAAACCAATCTTATACTTGACCCCGGTGTTCTAAATATGTCTATTGGAGTACGCTTTGTTAATGAAGACGGCAAAAAGTACGATTTCCCACTATGCCGTCCGGATGTTCCCGTTCTGTGGGACGGCAGGGGTACTTTTACTATTTCTCTGTCCGGGATACTTCACTCCAATGTTCTTAAAGTCCTAACGGGGGTGAAAGGCCGGAAAGAATGGCTTGCTACCTGTTAAGGCTAAAAAACGGGGGTGGGGGAAATGTTAGGTAATTTCCCCCGCCCCGTTTTAATTTATTTCAATATAATCCTTTTGTCCGGGCTAAATAAAAAATCTATACAGCACGCCTGCCACAATACCGGCAGTTATTAGTTTCATCACGGCGCCCAGCACTGCGGCGCCCATGGCCTCTTTTTCGTTCAGGTCGGTGCAGCCGGCCCATACCGCAGGGATTTGCCCAAAAATTACCGAGAAGGGAAATCCGGAGCAGGCCAGCACGAATGATCCTATAACCAGCTGCGGTGCGATTGAGGCCGGGTTGGCGGCAACAGTTGCCTTAAGTACGCCCATAGCAAGGGTGGGTGAGACAAGTATAGACAGTATGCCTGTTTCGGGGTGAATGGAAAGGGCGCCGAGCATCATGGTCAGGGCATTTTTGACAGGCGCCCAGTATCCGAGAAAATCAAGGCCCCCTATGATGGCGTAAATTACAACTCCTGCAGGAATTATGAGAAGAAATAACAGCTCCGCCCCTTCCCTGGCTGCGCCGAAAACTGTTGGGAGGGCTGCTGTATTTGGGGTAAAGCGGGGCAATTCATCCAGTGTAACTGCTTTAGCCTTGCGGTAAATAGTATAGCGAAGAAGAGGCGGCACAATAATCAACGGCAGAAACATGGCAATGATAATAACCGGAAAAACCTTGATGCCCACAGTGGTCATGGCAAGAAGGCCGAGCATGAATGTTGAAAAGGACTGTTGTGACTGAACCATGGTTGTAATGGCTATTTTTTGCTCATCCTTGGTTGCGCCTGCCTTTACAAGTATGGGGCCGGCTATTCTGCCTGCCGCATTGATATCTCCGAGAATGTTGTATACAGCAGGAATTACAACGGCTGAGTTAACCTTAAAATATTTCATTATGGGGACAAAAATTCTTATGAGCGCATCTGTAAAGCCGAGACGTTCGAGAATCCTGCCTATCATAACACTGACGATAATAGCCACACCTACAACAGAAGGTGACCAGGCACCGTTATTCCAGTTGCCGAAGATAAACACTTTAAATATGGTGTAGGCGTTGTTGACCATGGCGTCAAACACTCCGGCAATCAGGGTGGGCTTGTACACGAGGCCGAAAAGGGACAGCGCCACCAGAAAGATACCAATATATTCTATTTTTGTTATTACCCTCTTTTTTACTTCCGGATTTGTCATCATGACTTACCTCCTTTTCTTAAAAGGTAATCATTTGTAATCATACTGGCATATGCATGGATGGGGTCTGAGCTGAATGCCTCCAGGGGGGTGGAGGTATACCTCTCGCGAAAGACGGCAATTTCCACACCCGGCAGCAGCCGCTTTAAGGAGAGTGCCAGCGGCAGACCATTTTCAAATATCTCCATGGCATGAGAGTTTCCCACAACGAAACTAAGGCCCAGGTCTTTTGCCTTTCCGACCAGAGGATGATCTTCCGGGACCCGGCTTATTGAAGCAATAAGGGTATCAATTTCCGGGTACTCCCGGACAGCCCGCTCCAGGTGGTCAGGAGTAAAACCGGTGTGAGGGAATATATGAAGAACTGTATTTACCTTGTTATCCGGGGAGCCCCATAGAATTTTACCTCCGGTGGCAACATTGGTTTCTTCCACTGCCTGGCAGTTTCTGACTTCCCGCTCCATCTTTAGCATGTTGTGCTCTTCTTCCATGCACATCAGGCTGTTTAGCCGGGACAGTATATCTTTCAGTGTTTCTACCTCAGGCAGGGCTTTGCCCACATACATAATATTTCCCGGTATACCTCCATAGGCGATATCCACCTTGAAGGCACGGTGGCCGTGCAGGTAAGACAGCCCCGGATGTAGTCCATGAAATGCCTCATGCAGTTCAAAAACAGATATGTTATATAGATCCAGGTAATTTTTTAGGGTTACCCCTCCACAGCTGGCGGCATCAGCAATGGGATGGTGGGCCACAATGGCATCTACCCCCGTGGCTCCGGCCAGTTCAATAGCGGTTTCTGTAAGTGTCATCAGAACTGCCAGCTTTCGCACCGGCTGCAGGGGGTTTCCGTACACAAGGCCGGGTACTTCCATTACTTCCTTGCCTGGTATATTGGAGGATTTGACGACTACAAAAGGGTTCTTTCCCGAGAAAAGGTCGGTGATGGTTACCGGTAACCGTCCCCCTGTAATAGTGTTTAGCGCGTTGGTTACATCGCTGGCTGTTATATTGTGCCTGTCCATTTCTTCCCTCCTCTTAATAAAATTGGTCGCCTTAGAGACACCTCCTTTTTATCTGGATTGCATTGAAGGCAGTCAAGCCCATGGGGGCGGCCTGATACCAGCGGCAAATAAAAACCGCCGGTTTAAGAGGTGGCAGATATATTCAGCCAACCCTTAAACCGGCGGTTTGTGGGTTCCATAAAGGCTCCCGTTACCTTACCGGCTGTCTATCCTCCACCCGGTTTGTTTCCGGTTGTTTTACCTGAAATAAACCTTGGAATGGAGAACATCCTATTTTCTTTTACTTATCCCTCGGTCAAAGATTCAAAGAGGACCACTACGGTGGCTGCCACCTCGTGTTCCGGGTCATAGTCTTTTAGAACCGTTTTAATCTTTAATCCCAGCTCAGCTTCAAGGTGTTTCTTCAGCCTTTGCTTGTTCTCATCCAGGAGAGCGACGTCAGCCAAACGTGTAATTTGGCGGTTTATGCCGTCCAGAGCTTTTAAACCCGGTATCCGGCGGTGCTCGGCCAGTATAACGATTTTAGATCCCACAATATCTACACGCAGGCGTTTTACCCCCACATCAAACATTTCCTGGTTAATATTGTTGTAGACTCGCATTATAGACTGTTTAAGGTCGGTCAGAGAATGAGCCAATCTCTCCCTCCTCGCCTCAATTATTTTGAATGTTTCGATATCAAATACCAAAATCCTCCTCGTATTTAATAAATTTATCAAAACAAAACATTCGGTATCGACCTATTAATATGTTTTAAATAAATCTATAATAGTTTAAAATATTGTAGTAATACGTTTCGGAGGTGTCGGTTTGTCGAAAGAAAACAGTTTTGATATAGTATCAAAGGTAGAGCTGCAGGAAATAGACAATGCTTTAAACCAGGTAATGAAGGAAATAAGGGGAAGGTTTGATTTCAAGGGCAGCAAGAGCAGCGTTGAATTTGCCGATGGTAAAATTGTTATAAACGCTGACGATGATTTTAAGCTTCAAAGCGTTGTGGACATACTGGAAGCAAAGATGGTTAAAAGAGGTATTAATCTGAAGGCTTTGAAATACGGCAAAATCGAGAAGGCGTCGGGAGAGAGCGTCCGGCAAAAAGTAGATGTTGTACAGGGTGTTGACAAGGACCTGGCCAAGGAAATAGTAAAGCTGGTCAAAGATACAAAGTTAAAGGTGCAGGCGAATTTTCAGAACGACCAGGTCCGGGTTACGGGAAAAAACCGGGACGACTTGCAAAAGGTGATAGGTCTTATAAGGGACAGGGACTGGGAAATTCCGCTGCAGTTTGTCAATATGAGAACTTTTTAAGAGTATGAATATTGGGGTCCTTTTAAACCACAGAGATCACAGAGAACACAGAGGTTTTCGCCTGTCTGAAAGCTTCATGAGTCATTCTGGAGAAAGTTAATAAAAATTTTGAAATACATTATTTCAATATCAGACCTGGGAGAGGTGCTTGAGAGTTAATACTCTGTGTTCTCTGTGTTCTCTGTGGTTTTATAAATATGACATTCATAATTTAGCTTAATAAAGATCCGGTTTGTTTTCAGGGTCAGTACGGTGAAGGACGGGAGAAATGGCAAAAAAGGTTGGAATAATAAGCCTGGGGTGCTCAAAAAACCTTGTTGATACTGAAATAATGCTTGGGCTTCTGTCCGATGCCGGATATGAAATCACTTCATCCATGGCAGACGCCGAAGCTGTGATAATAAATACCTGTGGTTTTATAACTCCTGCCAAGGAAGAGGCGCTGGAATCCATTTTCAACACTGCCCGGCTGAAAGAAGAGGGCAGCCTGAAAGCCCTTCTTGTTTCCGGGTGCCTGGCACAGAGACATGGCCGGGAACTTGCCGAGGAGATACCTGAGATTGACGGAATATTTGGCACGGGGGAAATAGGCAATGTCGTCTCACATGTGGAAAGAGCCTTAAATAATGAACGTCCTTATCTTATAGGCAGCCCGGAATTTGACTATGGGAGGGTAATGCCCAGAAGGCTGGCCACTCCAAATCACTGGGCCTATGTAAAAGTTGCCGACGGATGCAGCAACCGTTGCTCATACTGCGCCATTCCCGGGATACGTGGGGGATACCGGAGCAGGCCGCTGGAGGTCCTTGAGGCCGAGGTTTCTGACCTGGTAGACAGGGGCGTTAAGGAAATAATACTGGTGGCCCAGGATACCACCGCCTATGGAATGGATCTTTATGGCCGTCCTGTTCTGTCGGAGCTGCTGAAACGGCTTGCTCAGACGGAGGCACACTGGATAAGGGTAATGTATTGCTATCCCACCGGTTTTACACCGGAACTGATCAGGGTTTTTCGGGATGAGGAGAATATATGCGGCTACATTGACCTGCCTCTTCAGCATATAAGTGACAACATCCTGAAAAAAATGAACAGGAGGGGCAGTTCCAAAGATATAAAAAAACTTGTATATGAACTACGCTCCACTATACCTGATTTAACACTGAGGACTACATTTATAGTGGGTTTCCCCGGCGAGGAAGAAGCCCATTTTGAAGACCTGTACAGGTTCGTTGAAGAGGCTCGCTTTGAAAGGATGGGGGTATTTAAGTTCAGTCCGGAGGAGGGCACCGCTGCTTCATTAATGTCTGAAACCGTTCCGGAAGAGTTAAAGGAGTACAGGTATAACAGGCTGATGTCACTGCAGAAAACTATTTCCCGGGATATTAACAGATCCAGATTAAATACAGTTGTGGAGGTAATTGTGGACGGCAAAAAAGATGGCCGCTCGCGGCTGTATTACGGCAGGACCCAGGGGGATGCCCCGGAAGTGGACGGGTCAGTATTGTTTTCCACCGGCGTTAGGTGCATAAATCCCGGAGATGTTGTAAAGGTTCGTGTTACCAAAGGATTTGACTACGGCTTAAGGGGGGTGCTAGTATAATATGAATCTGCCAAACAGGGTGACACTGGTAAGAATATTTCTCATCCCTGTTTTTGTAGCCGTTATTACCCTTAGAGTTCCATACGGAGATTACATTGCGGCAGCAATATTTATACTGGCGGCCAGTACAGACGGGCTGGACGGCTATATTGCCAGAAAGCGTAAAATGGTTACAAACCTGGGAAAGCTTATGGACCCCCTGGCGGACAAGCTGCTGGTTTCCGCTGCACTGCTTGTGCTGGTTGAACTTCAACGCCTGCCTGCCTGGATAGCGCTTATTATAATTGGCCGGGAGTTTGCGGTAACGGGCCTCAGGGCTCTGGCAGCGGCAGACGGGAATATAATAGCGGCCAGGTGGATAGGCAAGGTGAAAACAGTAACCCAGATAGTGGCCATAGTTACTCTTTTTATAAACGACTTCCCAAGGGTTTTGGGCTACTCTGCCGTGGCCGTGGCAGTATTTTTCACCGTCTGGTCAGGATGGGAATATTTTTACCGCAGTTGGTCGGTTATTAAAAAAGATGGATACTGAAAATGCTTACGGGTAGTGCTTTTCGGTCGGAAGTTAGAATGGGTATGCATTTCTTATTGCACTATGGATAGGTCCGGCTTCAAACCTCCGGCATCCGACTTCCGACGGGATAGTTTGTCATATAAGAAGAAGGCAGGTAGTGTTTACACACATTACCTGCTTATTATTTGTCTTTTCTATGCTATAATATCAAGTTGTCAGGCCTCTGAAGGCAAATGTCATATATAGGCAAGCATCATCAAGCAAAAGGTCTTGATTTTTTTGTCTCTTTTTGAGTTCTCTGTAAATAATTGATTAACATAATGAGGGGAAGGTTGGCATGCAGTGGAATGGAGTTAAAGTTCATATAGTCCTTTTGGCCCTGCTGGTGGGCCTTGCCTCCCTTTGGGGCGGTCAGTGGGTGTTTAACAGGTATAATTATGAGCGTCCGATGGCCAAGCTTCTCGGGGAGAACAAAGATATATCTTCGTACAGTATAAATAAAAACGGATCTGAGCTGGAAGTGGAGATCAAGCTTAAGAAAGTTGACAACCTCCAGGAGACCTACGGAACCCTACAGCAGTCCATTAACGGGGCGGTTGGCGGAAGAAAGGTAAAAATTACGGTTACAGATGACCGTGATGCAACTCTCAACGAGGTGTACCATGACACAAGGCTGGCTGCCTACGAGGCGATTGAGCGGGGCAACTTCCTTGAAATGGGGGACTTTATCGAGAGAAGGGCCTCTTCAGAGGGGGCCCAGGCCAGGGTGTTCCTGGACCGGGAAAACCTGTACATTCAAATCTACCACGAAAATAATTATCTTTATGATATTATACCCAGGTCCGGGCAGCAGAGTGAACCGCTCGGGCAGAATGGAGAAAGGAGGAGTCCGTCCTGATTAAGGAAGTAGGTATTGGATTTGGCCTGGCGGCGGTTACTTTTCTTGCCGTGGCAGGCTACGACATTTTACCCTTACTGTTTCTTGCCGGGGCAGGCACTGCCTTCTATTTTATTGCCCGGTCAAGGGGTCTTGTGGGGAAAAGCTTTGGAGACAATGTAGCCGTTGTTAAAAATGATATATCATTTTCGGACATCGGGGGGCAGGCAGCGGCTATCAACGAACTTAAGGAAGCTCTGGATTTTATAAAAAACCACAGCGATATACAAAGGCTGGGAATAAGGCCGCTAAAAGGAATACTTCTTACCGGCCCTCCGGGAACCGGAAAAACACTGCTGGCCAAGGCTGCGGCAGGATTTACAGACGCCTCCTTCTCAACAGCCTCCGGCAGTGAATTTATTGAGATGTATGCCGGGGTTGGCGCTCAGCGGGTGAGGAAACTTTTCCAGACCGCCAGGGAAGCCTCCCGCCGGATGGGTAAGAATAATTCAATAATATTTATTGACGAAATAGAGATACTGGGTGGAAAAAGGGGGCAGACAACCGGTCACCTTGAATACGACCAGACCCTAAATGAGCTTCTGGTGCAGATGGACGGGCTGAAGGTCGATGACTCAGTTAGGGTGCTGCTAATCGCGGCCACCAACAGGGTAGACATGCTGGACCCTGCCCTTTTAAGGCCCGGGCGGTTTGACCGGCAGGTAAAGGTTGAGCTCCCGGACAGGGAAGGCAGGCTTGAGATTCTAAAAATACACACAAGAAACAAACCTCTGGCTTCTGATGTAAACCTTGAAGTAATAGCCAGGGAAACATTCGGCTTCAGTGGCGCCCACCTGGAAAGCCTATCCAATGAAGCAGCAATACTGGCAATGCGTGAGAGCCTGGGAGAGGTTCATTACAGGCATTTTCACGAGGCAGTGGACAAGGTGATGATGGGAGAGAGACTTGATCGCAGGCCGTCACTGGTGGAGCTGCGGAGAGTGGCTATTCACGAGGCCGGGCACGCCTTTGTGAGCGAACACATCAGAGGGGGCTCTGTATCCACTCTTACAATTACACCCCGTGGACAGGCCCTGGGCTATATGAGGCAGACACCGGAAGATGATACCTACCTGTATACAAGAGAATACCTTGAAAACCAGATAGCAGTAATGCTGGCCGGGGCCGCTGCCGAAGAAATGATACTGGGCGGCCGCAGTACCGGGGCCGGAAATGACTATTTACAGGCCAACAGCACTGCCGATAAGATAATAAACTCAGGAATGTCAGAGCTGGGAGTTATTGACCCGGAAACCCTCCCCAGAAGTTTTCGCTACAGAGCTCAGAAAAAGATACTGCATGGCCAGGAGGAAAGGGTAAAGAGTTACCTTCTGATGAAGAAAAAAGAGCTTGAGGCGGTAGTGGAAATACTTCTGGAGCAGGAAAGGATTTCTGGGCAGGATCTCAGGAAAATAATGGATTCGACGGCGGCATGAATGAATAATTGCCAATTTTTATGTGAATAATATTTAATGAGGCTGTAAAACAATTCCGCACGAGGCGCTATGTTACCCTGTTACCTTTTTACGCCCCGGGATTGCTCTTTACAGTCTTTTATTTTATAATTAAATTTTAAAGGCAAAAGCTCTTATTAAAGGTATTTGTTTTTTAACCGGCGAATAGTAAATATTGGTCAAATTTCTTTTCAGGTGATAATAATATGACTGATAAAATTTCATCTGGCAGGCCGGAGAAAGAGATAGGGCCGCTTCTGGTAAAAATGGGTCTCTTACTGGGGCTGGCCGAATCCTGCACCGGGGGAATGATTTCAGCCCGGATAACAGATGTTTCTGGAAGTTCTTCTTACTTTGCCGGAGGAGTGGTGGCTTACGACAACAGGGTAAAGGAGGAAGTCCTCGGTGTACCGGCCAAAGAGCTTGAGCTACACGGGGCCGTAAGCCAACAGGTGGCAAGCTCAATGGCAAGGGGAGTGAAAAAGCTTCTAAAGACAGATTTTGGCCTTTCCGTTACGGGTATTGCCGGCCCCGGAGGGGGAAGTCCCGAAAAGCCTGTGGGATTGGTATATATAGCGCTGGACGGCCCGCGTGATAATCTTGTAAAAGAATATCATTTTCGGGGAAACAGGTCTGAAATAAGAATGGCTGCCATGGAAGAGGCTCTTGAAATACTTAAGCGGGAGCTTATTGAGAACCAAAAAGTAAGGGAGATTAAGAAGTGCCTATAGAATACGTAAAATTCGGTGAGTTAAATGTTAGTAGAAAAATTGCCCAGGCTCTGGCAGAAATGGGCTTTGAGGAACCTACCCCCATTCAGTCAAGGGCTGTTCCCCTCCTTATGGAGGGAAGAGATGTAATAGGACAGGCCCAGACCGGCACCGGTAAGACTGCCGCCTTTGGCATTCCCATCGTGGAAACGCTGAATTTAAAGATAGGGGTTCAGGCCCTTGTGGTTACTCCAACCCGGGAGCTGGCCATACAGGTGGCCGAGGAGATATCAAGGATAGGCCGCTATCGCAGGGTCAGGACGCTTCCTATTTACGGCGGCCAGTCCATTGACCGGCAAATAAGGGTTTTAAGGCAGGGCGTCCATGTGGTAATAGGGACTCCCGGCAGGCTTCTGGACCACCTGAGGAGAAAGACGCTGCAGCTTGACAGGGTTAAAATGGTGGTGCTGGATGAGGCCGACGAAATGCTTGACATGGGCTTTATTGAAGATGTGGAGGCAATACTGGGAGAGACCCCCGAGAGCAGGCAAACCCTCCTGTTTTCGGCCACAATGCCCAGAGAGGTTATGGACCTCGCCCGTCGCTATTTAAAAGAGCCCGAGTATTTAACCGTGAGCAAGGGAAATATAACGGTTCCTCTTATTGATCAGGTCTATTATGAAGCAAGGGACAGGACCAAGGTGGAGACTCTGACAAGACTCCTGGATTTCCTTGATATATCAAAGGCTATAATCTTTTGCAGGACCAAAAGAGGTGTGGATGACCTGGTGGGCAGTCTTGAGGCCCGGGCATACCCTGTTGCGGGCCTGCACGGAGATATGAGCCAGTATCAGAGAAACCAGGTCATGAGGCGGTTTAAAAACAACCAGATAGAGGTGCTGATTGCCACCGATGTGGCCGCCAGGGGACTGGACATTGAAAATGTATCCCACGTAATAAACTACGACCTGCCTCAGGATGTGGAGTTTTACGTGCACCGTATAGGCCGGACCGGCAGGGCCGGAAAGGCCGGTACTGCAGTCACTCTTGTGACACCCAGGGAGTACGGGCAGCTAAAACTAATCGAAAAAATAACAAAAACCAGGATACGCAGGGAAAACCTTCCCGAGCCTGCCGATATTGCTGAAAGGCAAAAGGAAGGGATGAAGGAAAGGCTTCGCCATATAATAGAGGAGGGTAAGCTAGGCTATTACAGAGCCATGATTGATCCCCTGCTGGATGACTACGACCCTGTGGATGTGGCGGCGGCCGCCCTTAAAATGGCTTTCGGCCCTGCTGACGAAGAGGTGGAAATAACCCAGCAAGAGGCCTCTTATGAAAATACCGGCGCTAAGGCCGGAATGGTAAGGCTTTTCATGAGCATCGGAAGAGCGGAGAATATAAGGCCACCTGAGCTTATAAGGATAATGTGCGACGAAACAGGAATCCCGGCCAACCTAATCGGGGATATCAGAATATATGACAAGTTTACCTTTGTAGAGGTCCCCGAGGAATGGGCAAGCTGTGTTATCGGCTATATGCACCGGCAGGAGGTTGTGAGGGGAAGGAAGATATCAGTAGAGCCAGCCAGAGGACGCTAGTCTGCACGGGCTGTGATAAACTTCGCCTGGCTTTGTCAGAGCCGCCGACCCGGATGCTCACGTATGTTCCTATACGCTCCGCTCCGTGCCGGCGGCTCTTTCGCGCCATACTCGTTTCTGACAGCCCTACTGGGGTCACAAACCTTCGTATAACTTTGTCAGCGCCACCGCGCCGGATGCTCACATACGCTCATGTATGCTCCGCTCCGTCACGGTGGCGCTTTCGCGTTCTACTCGTTTCTAGCAGTCCTACTGGGGTCGTGATAAACTTCGTCTGGCTTTGTCAGGGCCGCCGACCCGGATGCTCACGTATGTTCCTATACGCTCCGCTCCGTGCCGGCGGCTCTTTCGCGCCATACTCGTTTCTGACAGCCCTACTGGGGTCATAAAACTTCGTTTAACTTTGTCAGCGCCACCGTGCCGGGTGCTCACATACGTTTATGTATGCTCCGCCCCGTCCCGCCAGTGCTTTCGCGATATACTCCAGGCCTAATGGGGTCGTGATAAGCGCATAGCTTTGTCAGAACCGGTCGTACGGTGCTCATGTATGTTCATATACGCTTGGACTCTGTTCGACCGGTTTTTTTCGCGCCATACTCGTTTCTGACAGCCCTGCTGGGGTCACAAATCTTCGTTATCTTTGTCACCAGATAGTGTGTTGCTAACTGATTAATGTCAAAACAGGTCGCAGGATGTGTAAAACCTGGAAATACGTGTTTGAAAAAGAGTAGACAGGCTGTTTGCCGAAAGGTAAAATACTTGTAGGCTTTGATTGTTATTCTTTAACAGAAAATAAAGTTTAGGAGGTAAGCCTTAACTTATGGCTGCAATGGATAGAATAAAGGCGCTGGACGCTGCCCTGTCACAAATTGAACGGCAGTTCGGGAAGGGTGCCGTGATGAAGCTTGGCGATTCTCCAGCCAGGCTTAACATTGAAACGATACCCACAGGAGCTATCTCGCTGGATATAGCCCTGGGGCTGGGGGGGATCCCCAGGGGCAGGGTAATTGAAATATTCGGGCCGGAATCCTCCGGCAAGACCACGGTGGCCCTACACTTAATCGCCGAATCACAGAAAATGGGCGGCATTGCAGCATTTATTGATGCTGAGCACGCCCTGGACCCCAATTACGCCAAAAACATAGGTGTTGACATAGACAACCTGCTGGTGGCCCAGCCAGACACCGGCGAGCAGGCACTGGAGATATGCGAGCACCTGGTGCGGAGCGGTGCGGTGGATGTGGTGGTTGTAGACTCTGTTGCCGCGCTGGTGCCAAAGGCTGAAATAGATGGTGAAATGGGTGACGCGCACGTAGGCCTGCAGGCCCGTCTTATGTCACAGGCCCTGAGGAAACTTACCGGCATTACCAGCAAGTCAAGGACCGTGGTGGTATTTATAAATCAGCTAAGGGAAAAAGTTGGAGTTATGTTTGGCAGCCCTGAAACAACTCCCGGCGGCCGGGCACTCAAATTTTACGCTTCGGTAAGGCTTGAGGTCCGTAGAATAGAGTCGCTCAAGCAGGGCGGGGATGTTATTGGGAACAGAACCAGGGTTAAGGTGGTTAAAAATAAGGTGGCGCCTCCGTTTAAACAGGCGGACTTTGATATAATGTACGGCACCGGTGTTTCCCGGGAGGGAACCATACTGGACATGGCTGCAGATCTTAACATTATTAACAAGAGCGGGGCCTGGTACTCGTATGGGGATGACCGGCTTGGACAGGGAAGGGAAAACGTTAAGGAAATGCTGAAAGAGAAGCGTGAATTGCTAAATGAGATAGAACAAAAAGTAAGGGAACACTTCAGCCTGCGTCCCGCCGTCCAGGAGAACAGGGAAGAGAGCGGCGAGATTTAAAGTTGCTTTTTGAAAGTTGCTTTTTGATGGGTAACCGGCCACTCTTACCGGTTTGTTGAGGGGTAGGCCGGTTGATTCTATATGGTGGTATTTATGTTGTACTGTGATCAATTTGAAAATGCCAGAAAAGCTGCTTTGAAATACCTTGCGTACCGTGCCAGAACCGAATTTCAAGTGGCTGAGATGCTTTATCGCAAGGGTTATGATGAAGAAATAGCCCAACAGGTGGTAAGCAATCTGAAAGAATATGGCTTTCTGAACGATGAAGACTTTGCCGAGAACTATGTCCGGAAAAGGTCCCTTCGTCCAAGGGCTTTCCTGGAAGCAAATTTGAATAAACTTGGCTTGGATAAATGCATCATAGAGAGGGCGCTGAATGGGGTCGATCCCGGAGCGGAGCTAAGGGTAGCCATGTCCCTGGCCATAGGCAAGAAGAGGCTAAGGGGAGATGAATATCCCCTGGTCAATATAGCAGCTTTTCTCAGAAGAAGGGGTTTTAGTCAGGAAACCATTGAAAGAGTGTGCAGTTGCCTGGAAAACATGCCCCATCCGTGAGATCTTGACATGCATAGTATAAAAATGTACAATAAAGCGTGGGAGAAAATAGAATTGGATACTACTGCTTCAGTATTAAGATATATTCAATAAAATATTTATCTTCCCGGCTATACCTTAGACCGGGAGGGTGTCTTGTTTGCTGGAGTTAATCATTTGGGAATTATTTTTTTATGCCCATTTGAGACAAGCTAGGGTAGGTCCGATATATTTTCTACCGAGAATACTCGGTCTTTTTTTTGTGCTTATTTTGACAACATTATGATTTTGTGTAAGGGAGGTGTATAAGTGGAAACAATTTATATTGTTATTATAACAATATTAGCAATAGGACTTTCTTTTGTAATAGGTTATTTCGTAAGGAAATCCATTGCGGAAGCCAAAATAGCCTCGGCTGAAGCCCAGGCGAGAAAGCTTATTGAAGATGCTGAAAGAGCATCCGAGGCAAAAAAGAGGGAAGCATTACTAGAGGCCAAGGAAGAGGTTTTAAAACTTCGCAACGAGGTTGAAAGGGAAAACAAGGAGAGGCGTTCGGAACTGCAGAGAATGGAGCGCCGCCTTATGCAGAAGGAAGAAGCACTGGACCGCAAAACCGAAGGCATCGAGAAGAAGGAAGATGTGCTTAACAAGAAGGAATCTGAAGTTGACAAGATAAAAAATGAGCTGAACCAGTTATACAGCAAGCAGCTTGCTGAGCTGGAGAGGGTTTCGGGAATGACCTCCGAGGAAGCCAGGCAGATTCTTCTGGCCGATATTGAGAAGGAAATTCAGTACGAAGCCGCCAAGATGATTAAGGATATTGAGGATAAGGCCAAGGAGGAAGGGGAAAAAAGGGCAAGAGATGTAATCTCGCTTGCTATTCAGAGGTGCGCCGCAGACCATGTGGCGGAGACAACGGTGGCAGTTATCCCTCTTCCCAGTGATGAGATGAAGGGACGTATCATCGGCAGGGAAGGCAGAAACATCAGGGCCTTTGAAACCCTTACCGGGATCGACTTGATCATTGACGACACACCGGAGGCAGTTATTCTTTCAGGCTTTGACCCTATTCGCCGGGAAATTGCCAGAATAAGTCTTGAGAAGCTTATTGTAGATGGAAGAATACACCCGGCACGGATTGAAGAAATGGTCGAGAAGGCCAAAAAAGAAGTGGATGTTCAGATAAGGGAAGCAGGAGAACAGGCTACCTTTGAAACAGGGGTGCACGGCCTGCATCCGGAACTGGTTAACCTTCTTGGAAGGCTCAAATTCAGGACAAGCTATGGACAGAATGTACTGAAGCACTCAATTGAAGTTGCTCATTTGGCAGGGCTTATGGCGGCCGAGCTAGGGGCTGACGCCCATCTTGCCAAGAGGGCCGGTCTTCTTCATGATATTGGCAAGGCCGTGGACCACGAGGTAGAGGGACCCCATGTTACCATTGGGGTAGACCTTGCTAAAAAGTACCGGGAAAATAGTGATGTAATACATGCAATCGCAGCTCACCACGGTGATGAAGAACCCAAGACTATTGTAGCAGTTCTTGTACAGGCGGCAGACGCTATTTCGGCGGCAAGGCCGGGTGCTCGAAGGGAAACCCTGGAGAACTATATAAGAAGGCTGCAGAAACTCGAAGAGATTGCAGGCACCTTTGAGGGAGTCGAAAAGTCCTTTGCCATTCAGGCAGGGCGGGAAATCCGAATTATGGTTAAGCCCGACAGGGTAGACGACCTTGGTGCTATAAGGCTGGTCAGGGAAATAGCAAAGAAAATTGAGGGAGAACTGGATTATCCAGGCCAGATAAAAGTAACGGTGATAAGAGAAACAAGAGTGGTAGATTACGCCAAGTAGAAAAAAGGCGGCCCTTTACCAAAGGGCCGTTTTAATAATTTTTTACATATAACACAGGTAGCTGGGAATGACAGTTTTTACAACCTGTCAAGAAAATTTTTCAGGCAGGAAAGTTTCCCGTTAAACAAGAACAATAACAATAGATTATTTTCAGCAGGTGTGAAGGAGCGTGAAACGGTGGGCTCATTGTATAAAGGAAGAGAAGATGTAACAGACACTGTCGGACTTCTGATATCCATTCTGGTCCGTTATCCTGAGGTTGCAACCATTAATTATGACCCCGGGGTAAAAGTGTTAAAATTTACTTTTATCACCTCACGAGTCCTTGACACTGAGAAAATGGAAGAAATTCGCAGTAAGATTATCGAGAGTATTGAAGTCTTGAATATTATAGTAGGAAAAAAGACAAGGGTAAGCTTGTTGGACTACCAGGACTGCGAAAATTTCACTATGATGGAGATACAAAGGGATGTAGAAACTCTTGTTCAGGAGGAAATAGCCCTCATTGTGGAACTGTTCAGGCAGTGTCTGGATTCCAGCCTGGTGACCGATGAAGGGCACTCTCTTTATGAAGAGGATCTTCTTATTCAGGAAGAAATTATTGAGCACATGCTGGAAAGCGTAAAGGGCTGTGCAGGTGATAAAAAGCTTTTTGCCTTCAGGGAAGAGGGAAGAGTGCTGGTATTTAACAAGTAGCGGGAGGATGACCCATTGCGCCTCTTGATGATTGGTGATATTGTTGGAAGGCCCGGGCGGCGTGCTGTTAAAGAAAACCTGCCCGATATTGTCAGAACAATGCGGGTGGATATCGTCATTGCAAACGGAGAAAACGCCGCAGGGGGTAACGGGATTACAAGGGATATAGCGAAAGAGCTTTTTTCCTGCGGTGTTGACGTAATAACCATGGGGAACCATGTTTGGAGCCAGAAGGATATCTATACATACCTGGACAAGGAACCAAGGATTATAAGACCGGCGAATTATCCTCCGGGGTCTCCCGGTAAGGGGTATTGTTTTTTCAGTGCCAAGAACGGTGTGGAACTGGGAGTTATTAACCTTTCAGGCAGGGTATTCATGCAGGATCTGGACTGCCCTTTCAGGATAGCCGATGAATTGGTTTCTCGTCTAAAGGAACGGGTAGATATAATCTTTCTGGATTTTCATGCCGAGGCTTCTTCGGAAAAAGTGGCCATGGGGCTGTACCTGGACGGCAGGGTAACTGCTGTCTGCGGAACACACACCCATGTCCAGACAGCGGATGAAAGGATTTTGCCGGGGGGAACGGCCTATATTTCAGATGTAGGGATGACCGGCCCCATGGATTCGGTAATAGGGGTAAAAAAAGAGCTTGTCATAGAAAAATTTATAACCCAGATGCCCAGGCGCTTTGAGGTGGCTGAAGGGCTTTATCAGTTTAACGCAGTACTAATAGAAATAGAAGAAAGCACCTCTGTAGCTCTGAATATACAGCGGATACAGAATTACGAATAAAATACTTTGGCATTTTTTAAAAAAACCCTCATAATAAACAAAAAGAGGAATTTCTCTAAAGTTATAGAATATAATTTTACAGGCCGTTAATTAAGACATATTCAACAACACAACATGGGCAGGAGGAGGTTTCTACAATGGATGTTTTAAAAGTTTCAGCAAAATCCAATCCAAATTCCGTAGCAGGGGCCCTGGCCGGTGTTATCAGAGAGCGTGGCGGTGCCGAAATACAGGCTATAGGAGCAGGAGCTCTAAACCAGGCGGTGAAGGCCGTTGCGATAGCCAGGGGGTTTGTGGCCCCCAGTGGGGTTGACCTTATCTGTATACCCGCTTTTACGGACATAATGATTGATGGTGAGGAAAGGACAGCCATTAAACTTATTGTAGAACCCAGGTAGTCAGGATTACAGCCCGTGAAAACGGGCTTTTTTACATTTAGGAATTGGGAATTAGGAATTAGGAATTAGGGGTTTGGGCCTGTATTTGGGGTGGACTAAACTTCCCAATTCCCGATTCCCAATTCCCAATTCCGACCTTAGGGGGATTCATATGGACAACACATTATTTTCTGACATACACTTTTCGTCGCCGGTGGTGGATGCCCACTGTGACAGTCTTACAGCAGCATTGGAGCAGGGTAGGCGGCTGGGTCAAATTAGTGACAAAGGTCATGTTGACTTCCCGCGCCTTAGGCGAGGGGGTGTAAATGTTCAGTTCTTTGCGGCATTTATCAGCCCCAGTTTCCGTGATAATCCACTGGCAAGGGCAATGGAAATATTTGATGCCTTCCATGAAGAAGTTAATGCCAACTCCGATATGGTGGAGGCCGTATTCTGCTATGGTGATATTGAGAGTATAATCTGCCGAAAAAAGCTGGCTGCGCTGCTTTCGGTAGAGGGTGGGGAGGCCCTGGCAGGCAGGATTGAGGTTTTAAGGATGTTTTACAGGATTGGGGTTCGGTGTATTACCCTTACCTGGAACGGGAGAAACGAGCTGGCGGATGGTGTTTCCGAAACCGGGACGGGTGGAGGGCTTACAAAGTTTGGTGAATCAGTGGTCCGGGAAATGAACCGGATGGGCATGCTTGTTGATGTCTCACATCTTTCGGAAAGAGGTTTTTGGGATGTTTTAAAACTATCACAAAAGCCCGTAATAGCATCCCATTCCAACTGCAGGACGCTTTGTGATCACCCCAGGAATCTAACCGACGATCAGATAAAGGCTCTGGCATCAGCGGGAGGGGTGGCAGGGCTTTGCTTTTACCCCAATTTTATTGATAGTGGCAGCGCAAATATTGAAAGAGTATTAGACCATGCCGAACACATGGCCGGTGTTGCCGGTGTTGACTGCATAGGGCTTGGCTCTGACTTTGACGGGATTGACAGTACTATTCCTGAGCTGGGTGATGTGACATGTTTGCCCAGTCTGACGGAGGGGTTGCTTAGACGGGGATTTTCCGGAGAAGATGTTAAAAAAATAATAGGTGGAAACCTTCTCAGGGTAATGAAACAGGTATTGTAAATAAAAAGTTAATCGGGAATTGGGAATTGGGAATTAGGGGTTGGGGAGTACCAGTTCCTGATTCCCATTTCCCATTTCCGGACCTGTAAACAATGCTTTATACTAATTTATTTTCAGCAGTTTACTCGGGTTTGAACTGCGATATATGGAAATGGTTGTGCTCAATTCTAAGTAAATGCCTTACACCGCACTGAGGGCAATCCCTGAACTGGCTGTCTTTGAACCTTACTTCTCCTATGTGCTGGCCACAGCACCTGATTTCAATACTTATGTTGTTGTTGTCTTTGGTGTTTACCCGGTAGTCGGTTTGGGCGGCATTTTGGTTCAACGGCCATCTCCTCCTTTTATATGCTTCCGGGGTGTTTATTCTATTATATAACCTGAAAGGGTTTTTCCAAATCATTTACTGAAGTTATATTTGCTTTTTTTTAATAAACAGGTTCTTTTTTCGTCACCAAGCTTGGCTCTATGTAATACTTAATAATTATTGATTTATTTCGAAAAAAATAGTATATAATCATAATGTGTGAAAAAACAATGTATTAGCAGGCCATAAGTTTTTGAAGGGAGTCAGTTTTATTGACAAATAATAAAAGGCGTCGTCCTCGCAGAACTAAGACAGCTCAGCAGGAACCCCGCGGGCCATTCATGCTTGATCCCTTCCAGGAAGAAGCTATAGGAGAACTTGCAGAGGGCAAGAACGTTCTGGTTGCCGCTCCTACCGGAACCGGAAAGACTGTCATTGCAGAAATACTTATAGAAAGGGTACTGGAATCAGGCCGGGGGGTAGTATATACCTCGCCCATCAAGGCACTTTCCAATCAGAAATACCGTGACTTTGCCTCAAGGTTCGGAAAGGAGAAAGTTGGTCTTATTACCGGGGACGTATCTGTTAATGAAAGGGCTCCTCTTCTGGTTATGACCACTGAGATATTTAGAAACTGGTGTTTTGCAAACCCGGAAATGCTGGATCATACAACCCACGTTGTTTTTGACGAGCTGCATTACCTCGATGATATTGAAAGGGGCACTGCATGGGAGGAGAGTATTATTTTTGCACCCGATCATATAAGGGTTGTAGGGCTTTCAGCCACAGTTCCGAATGCCCGTGAGGTAGCTTCATGGATCGCCGATGTAAGGGAGCAGGAGGTTATGGTTATTGAGGAGAGGCAAAGGGCTGTTCCGCTTGAACTTAGCTGGATATCTCCCGGGGGACATGTATACGGTGAGGAAGATGGCAGGGAGTATATCAGGCAGCGTATAGAGAGGCGTAAGGGCCGGTGGGCTTCTTATCAGGAAAATGATGTAGAAATAGCCTTTGATTAACTTAAATGGTGGTGAAGGTATTAGTGTCTCCTGTGACGGGCGGAAGCCCGACCTGTAGTGAAGTAATTGACGCCATTCAGGAACATCTTCCTGCCCTGTACTTTACATTCAGCCGGGGCAAAACAGAGCTTTTGGCGGATGAAATGGGTAAGGAGTGGGATTTTCTCTATTATAACGAAAAGAACAAGGTCAGAGATATTATAGCAGAAGCTGAAAAAGGGCAGCCGGGGCTGTTCAGCCCAAGGAGGACAAAGTTAAGGCAACTGCTTACCCAGGGGATAGGCTATCACCATGCTGGACTTTCTCCGGCCCTTAAAGATTTAGTTGAAAGGCTGTATGAGTCCAGGCTCATATATGTACTTTTCTGTACAGAAACATTTGCAGTAGGGGTTAATTTTCCGGCTGCCAGCACGGTGTTTGACTCATGCAGGAAATGGGACGGCAGAGAATTCAGAAGTCTTATGAACAGAGAATTTTTTCAGATGGCCGGAAGGGCCGGTAGAAGAGGTTATGATCCTGTGGGGAAGGTCTATGTTCGAATAGATGACCGTTATCCGGAACAAACAGGGTTCTTCAGTGAAGAAGACATAGAGCCTGTCAGGGGCAGGCTTACTATTTCCCCGAATACAGTATTAAGCCTCCTGCACTGGAAAACCGACGATGAAATAACTCTCTTCCTGGAAAAGAATCTGGCAGTTTATCAGAATAACAGGGAAAGCAGAAGGATTAAACAGGAACTGAATGAATTGGGAACAAAGCTGTCTGCCATGGAAAAAGCTTTTTGCGGGGAGGTGGACACACCGGCATGCTATATGCTTCGCTCGAAGCTTAAAAAAGAGCTGAGAACCCTTTCCAGAAAGAATAAAAGGAGTCGCCCCGGCACAAGGGAGCGAAAAGAAGAAATAAGGCTTCTTCTTAAAGCCGCACAGAAGAAATGCCACCACAGGGCCTGTAGCGACGCCAGAAAAAAGCAGATAGACATGCTGGAAAAAAAGTCAAGGCTTGAGCGAAGGGCACGAATTCTTGGCAATCATGCCAGGGATTACGAAAGAGATTTTAACTCCATGTGGGACTTACTTGAAGATATGTCCTTTGTTGATGGAAGGAAGCTTCTTCCAAGGGGGGTTTTTTCACTATACCTACACGTCCAGGAGTTATTTGTAACAGAGCTTGCATTCAATGGCTACATAAGGGATATGCCTCCGTCTCTGGTGGCGGCCATTCTGGCCGGGGTGGATTATATACCTGGCCGTGATGACAGTGTTGAGCCAGGCCAGTATAATCTCCGGGAGATTGAGAATTTCCGGAAAACTTTATTGAGGAATGGTGTTCCGGAAAACTTGTGTGTATGGTCCTCCCTGCCGGGTCCTCTTGCTTCTGCATGGTATGATGGGGCTTCTTTTGAGCAGCTGCTTGCCATGTCAAACCTTCAGGAAGGCGATATCTTCTCTATTATCAGGAGGGAAATAGATTTATTAAGGCAGATTGAGCGTGCCGCCGGTGAAGACACCGAACTACGTATCCAGATGGAGAACATAAGGCGCACAATCGACCGTGATGAAGTGGCCATACCAGGGATATAGACGTCAGTTGTCAGACGTCGGAAGTCGGAATTTGGGAAGCTGACGACTGCCGCCTGACGACCGACGACCAGTTTTTAGTCGGGGCTGGGGCCTTTGCCCAGGATATACTGGGACCTTTGTTTATATCTCGCGGCCATGTTGCGAAAATTTAAGGCCTCATCCACACCAAGGGGCCTTATTATTTTTGCTGGAAGGCCCATTACCAGATGGCCCGGAGGGATTTCCATTCCCTGTACAACCAGGGAACCTGCTCCCACCACTGATCCTGCTCCTATTTTTGCTCCGTTTAGTATTATCGCACCCATTCCTACCAAAACATTATCCTCGATGGTGCACCCGTGAAGAATGCAGCCATGGCCTACCGAAATATTGTTGCCTATAACCAGTGGAAATCCCGGATCCTCATGCAGGGTACAGTTGTCCTGTATATTGGTGCCGCTGCCTATAGTAACAAAGTCAGCATCCCCCCGCACCACGGTATTATACCAAACGCTGGAATATGGGCCTATTTTAACTTTTCCCACAATTCTTGACCCCGGGGCAATAAATACTGATTCATCTACCTCCGGTAAATAGTCTTTGTATCCGTACATTGTTATCTCTTCTTTCATTTTATCACCTTTCGATAAATGATTATCCCACTTAAAGTATCCCAGACAAAACAAGAAAAGTCACCCCTAAAAATTCTCCCTGGTATTACCTGTTATTAAATCCCAGCATATTAATCATTTCATCATGAATAAGACTGTTACTGGCAACAATTGACACATAATTACCGAGTTTTAATGTGTTTCCTGACAAATCGCTGACTTTTCCTCCGGCTTCTTCCACCAGGAGTATTCCGGCTGCCACATCCCAGGGCTTAAGCATGACTTCCCAGTAGCCTGTCAGTCTCCCGGAGGCTATGTAGGCCAGTTCAAGGGCAGCAGATCCAAAAGCCCTTAGGTTTAGGGGGTTATAAAACATCTTTTTAAAATCTGCTTTCCACATTTCATCCTTAAAGCTGTCTGATGATGGAAATCCGGTTGCAATAAGGCTTTGTTCAACCCTTGACCGGCTTATGTCCACATTTATTCTGAAGTCATTGCGAAATGCCCCCATACCTCTTGCAGCAGTGTACAGCTCTTCCCTGAAGGGGTCGTATGTGACGCCTGCCACCGGTTTTCCGGATACTGTCAGTGCTGCGGTTACAGCGCAGAGAGGTATTCCGAAAACAAAATTTGTCGTGCCATCAAGGGGGTCTATAAACCAGACAGGTCTGTTATCCAGTGTAATGCTTTCACCTTTAAAGTCTTCCTCGGCTATAAAAATGTGGTCGGGATAGGCTTTTCTGAGGCAATTAAGTATTACTTCCTGGGACTGCCGGTCGACCTCGGTTACGAGATCTGCCGGGCAAGACTTAAACTCTGTGCAGAAAGTGCTTCCCAATCTGTCTTTGATGATTCTTCCGGCTGAAATTACAGCTTCCTTTGCCGTTTCAATAATTTTAGCTGTTTCAATCAAAAGTTATAATCCTCCTTTGTGTTTATGCAGTTTAAATCCGGGGAATTATAATAAAGCAGCCTTTTATATAAGCTTTATTATTACATAATTCATCATGGAGGTGCTCATAATTTGGATAAGCCGGGGGAAGACAAAAAAATGGTTACTAAAATGAGACCGGACCCCGATTTTAAGTATCTGGCCAGACGTTCTTCAGAAATAATGAATGAAGGTATCCCGCTGTCTCGAAATTTGAAGAGAGATCCCGGTGAGATACCAGGCTTTTATGCTGAGGAGCATAATGAATAAAACTGAAACCCGCCCGTAAGGGCGTTTTTTATTCTATGAACTTACATTATTTTGTGGCTTTTTAAATATCTTTTTATACTGACAGGTTTTTTAAAGGTATTATAAGTTTTAAAAACTCTCCATGTTATAGGAATTTCAAAAATTTTTTCAAGGCATTTGTCTGTAGTTTTTTGTTTATACTTTTACAAACAAATTATAATTGTATACCCCAATTATGCAAGTCATATAATATAGCACACAACAGGCAATGAAAGGAGTGAGGGCTATGGTTCATTCCATTTCCATCGGAGCATCCAATCACATTGATCTTGTAAAGGGCCGGCTGACAAATGACCTGAAAACACTGGAAGACAGAGGAGTAAAGCTTAGGATAGAAGAGAATCCCGCCGGGAAGTACACCTTTTTATCCTGTAGCGTAAGCGGCCGAACCCTGAGAAGTGAGGAAGAAACCTTGGCTCTTTTCAAAACATACATAGCGGAAGTTCTTTCTGACCTTATTATGTACAAATGGCAGTATGCAATATTGATAGATATAATAAGGGAAAATTATTACTATTTCGGGGAACAAGAGCGGGACACCATTTTTCAAAACGCGCTGCGGTACCTGGAAGATTCAGATCACAATGACTATATGATCAGGGTGAGGAAAAAAAGAAGGATTCTATCGAAGATAAAAGATTTTTTAAACAATTACGACCTGATTGTTGTTGATGGTTTTATACGTTTCAGGCTGAAGGAATACATAAATGAACTCCAGGAGGCCGCAGACAAAGCGGTGGATGATTTCCTGATGGATAAGGAATACCAGGAGTTTATCCAGCTTTTAAAATATTTTGTGGATATTCAGGACTCAAGAACTGAGCTTATAAATGTTGTTATGAAGCCCAACGGGAATTTCATGCTTTATGACGAACAGCACAGGGTGGTAAACAGCGCCTACCTGGAGGGTTTTATAATTGATCTTATTGAGAGTGAGATTAATTACGAGGACCTGCTGATAAGCGCTCTCATAACTATTGCCCCACGGGAAATAATATTTCATTCCGGTAAGGAAGAAAGTCTTACAAATACGCTGGATACCATTAAGAATATTTTTTCGAACCGGGTAAACCTTTGCCGGGGGTGTGATCTTTGTTCTACCGACAAAAATTAAAACGCAAGACTCCGGCAACTAATCCTCGACCAGGTTAATAGCCTGGTTTTTTTATTTAGCTATAGGAGAATATTCTGTATGGATAATTTAATAAGAAAATGTTTAATTTAATCGGTTTTCCTGTTAAAATACCGTGGGGGCGAGAATTATATGGAGGACATTATTTATCTGATCAGCCTTCCCATTATCGGGGCGGGCATTGGGTGGCTGACCAACTGGATCGCGGTTAAGCTTATTTTCAGGCCGCACAATCCGGTTAGTATTTTAGGCTATACCTTGCAGGGGGTTGTTCCGAAGAGGCGGGCTGAAATAGCCAGAAGCATAGGGCAGGTTGTTGAAAACGAGCTGCTATCGGTGGATGATTTGGTCAAGGCTATGAAATCGGGGGATGTCATGGACAGTATTTCCTGGGCCGTGGCCCGGTCTATCAGGGCCAGGATCATGGACATGATTCCTATATTTGTGCCGCACTCCGTAAAGACAACTGTCTCAGACATTATAACAGACCAGATAAGAAAGGAAATACCAGCAGTACTTGAAGAGTCCCTGGCAAGATTCAGCGTTACTTTGAAGGAGACCGTAAGCTTCCAGTCTATAGTGGAGGAGAAGGTAAATAATTTTTCCCTGGACAGGCTTGAGCAGGTTATTCTTTCAGTTTCGGCAAGGGAATTAAAGCATATAGAATTACTGGGAGGCATCCTCGGGTTTTTGATAGGTCTTGTTCAGGTTATCATATTGTACCTATTCGTTATAGGTAAATAAAGATAAAAAGTTATATAATATTTTCTTTTATAAGTTGAATAAAGCATTTAACCATTGGAGGGTCGAATTGTTCACCGGCTCCCTCCTGCAATTCCCGGATTGAATCCGGCTGGGTCATTGCCCGCCGGTAGGAGCGGTTGGAAGTCATTGCGTCCCATGAGTCTGCAATACTGACAATACGTGCCCCGTAGGGTATAGACTCCCCCTTTATTCCGTCTGGATATCCGTTTCCGCCGTAGCGCTCATGATGATGCCTCACAATTTTAATTGCATCTTGAAGGAAATCCATTGGCGCCAGTATATTGGCGCCGATTAAAGGATGTTCTTTTATTTTGTTATACTCATCGGCTGAAAGGCGCCCAGCTTTATTAAGTATTGCATCGGGGATCCCTATTTTTCCAATATCATGCAAAATGGAACCATACTGTATATTTAAGAGTTCCTTTGGAGACAGCCCCAATTGACGTCCAAGTGCATAAGAATATCTGGTTACATTCCGGGAATGGTTCCGGGTATATGAATCTTTTGCGTCAATTGCAGATGAAAGGGCAATTATTGATTTTAAATAAGCGTCTTTTTTTCCCTTCTCAATCTTTAGCAGTGTGCTGTCCAGGATTAAAGCGGCCTGACCGGCAAATTCCTTTATAGTTGCACTTTGCTTTTCTGTATATTCAATCGAGTGGTTTTCCTGTCCACAGTGACGGTGCATTAATATAATTAGCCCTATGGTGATATGTTCCGTTCTCAGCGGCACAGCCATCAGTGAGCGTAACAACTTATCTTTTTTATTCAGTAAGTCAAATACTGAATTGCCCTGTGACAGCAATGTAATCTCCGGTGAAGAGCACATCTGAAGTATGTAGTGACTTTGTTGGAAGAAGTCATTGATGTACTGATTAAATTCTCCACGGAAGGATATTATTTTTAATTTATTTGTGTTAGCCTCCTTCAACATAACATAACCGGCCTCACTTCCGGTAATTGTAATGGCCATGTCCAGGATGGCTTTTATTGTACCTTCAGGGTCATGGCTTTTTATCAGGTTATTTAGAACTTCCTGGAGAAATGAAAGTTCGTTAATTCTGTCCTGTAGCTGGTTTGTCAGATTCCTCAGGTATTTGTTCTGCTTATCTAGCTCATTAATAAGGAGTTCCTGGTTGACATTATTCATTAAATAATGGGAATGACGGTCTATCACATTTATCCTCCCCAAAGATATTTTAGAGTGGCAATATTATGAAAATGAATATCATTATCATAATATTCCAGGCCGGGCTTGTCAAGGACAAGCCTGCGATTTTTAGGGCGGTTGACATTGTTCGTTTTCTAAAATATAATCAACAAAGACTACAAAGAAACGCTATGAACGGGAGAGTAAGCCAATATGACCTTGACAGAGAGGGAGTGCCGCAGGCTGTAAGCACACCCCTTGGATCAGCAGGCCGAAGACCACCCGGGAGCAGCCGCCCCAAAGTCTATTAAGGCGGGCCGTAGGCGGGCGATAACCGCATTCGAAAGCGGAGCTTTACAGCTCAAGCCGGGTGGAACCGCGGGTAAAATAAATACCCGTCCCAGCAATTTGTTGGGACGGGTTTACTATTTTTTACGCAGCCCCAAAAAGATATAGCCGGGAAAAAGAAGCTAATAAGCGTTCTGCATGCACATATCCTGGCTATACGGGGGGTCTAGGGGGGTGTCCCCCTTTGCTTTAGTAGTAAATAAGGAGGAGAATTATCGTGGTAAAGGTTACTTTAAAGGACGGAAGTTCAAGAGAATATAAGGAGGGGACCACCCTGGCCGAGGTGGCTGCAAGCATCAGCGGGCGTTTGGGAAAAGAAGCCCTGGTAGCTTCCCTGGACGGAAAGCTTGTGGACCTTTCAACTCCCCTGCAGAAAGACGCCAGTGTTGAATTCTTTTCTTTTGATGACGAGGAGGGCAGGCAGACATTTCGCCACAGCACCTCCCACGTACTGGCCCAGGCCGTACAGAATCTTTTTCCCGGTACAAAGCTGGCTATAGGGCCGGCCATAGCAGATGGCTTTTATTATGATTTTGACTCTCCCGTGAAATTCACCCCGGAGATGTTAGAAAAGATACAGGCCGAGATGGAAGCAATAATTAAGGCCAACCTGCCCTTTAAAAGGACAGACATGGAAAGGAAAGAATCTGTTAATTTCTTTGAAAAGGCGGGGGAAAACTACAAGGTCGAGCTTATAAACGACCTTCCTGAGGAGGCCGCGATATCCTGTTACAGCCAGGGGAGCTTTACCGATCTCTGCGCAGGGCCGCATGTCCCATCAACCGGGAGGCTCAAATCAATAAAGCTGACGAGCCTGGCCGGGGCATACTGGCGTGGCAGCGAGAAGAACAAAATGCTGCAGAGGGTGTACGGAACCTCCTTCCCAAAAAAGAGTATGCTGGAGGAACACCTTGCCAGGATCGAAGAGGCCAAAAAGAGGGATCACCGGAAATTGGGAGCTGAGCTGGACCTGTTCAGCATACAGGATGAGGGGCCAGGGTTTCCCTTCTTTCACCCCAAAGGGATGGTTCTAAGGAACGAGCTGGAAAAATTTTGGCGTGAAGTGCACCGTAAGAGGGGCTATCATGAGATAAGGACCCCCATTATTCTCAACCGCGCCCTTTGGGAGAGATCCGGGCACTGGGACCATTACAGGGAGAATATGTACTTTACCAAAATAGATGAGCTGGATTATTCGGTAAAGCCAATGAACTGCCCTGGAGGCATACTGGTATACAAGAGCAGGCTGCACAGCTACCGTGAGCTCCCCATCCGCATGGCTGAACTGGGTCTTGTTCACCGTCACGAGCTTTCCGGGGCGCTGCACGGTCTTATGAGGGTTCGCTGCTTTACGCAGGACGACGCCCACATATATATGCTTCCGAGCCAGATAAAGGATGAAATAATGGGAGTTATCGACCTGGTGGATTATATTTACGGAGTTTTTGGATTTAAATATAAGGTTGAGCTCTCCACGAAGCCGGAAAAGGCAATGGGGTCGGATGAAATCTGGGAAATAGCCACCAGTGCCCTTGAAGACGCCCTTAAGGCAATGAATATGGATTTTAAGGTTAACGAGGGAGACGGAGCCTTCTACGGGCCCAAGATTGATTTTCATCTGGAAGACTGCCTGGGGAGGACCTGGCAGTGCGGGACCATCCAGCTGGACTTTCAGATGCCCGAAAAATTTGACCTGACCTATGTGGGGGAAGACGGTCAAAAGCACCGCCCTGTTATGATTCACCGGACAGTGTTTGGGAGTATGGAGCGATTTATCGGTATCCTTACAGAGCACTTCGCCGGGGCGTTTCCGGTCTGGCTGGCACCGGTCCAGGCCAGGGTGCTGCCTATAACCGACAGGCACGTTGAGTACGCCAAAAAAGTTATGGCCAGGCTTGACCAAGAAGATATAAGGGTTGAGCTTGATGACAGGAATGAGAAGGTTAACTACAAAATACGCGAGGCCCAGGGTCAAAAAATTCCTTACATGCTGGTAGTGGGGGACCGGGAGTCTGAAAACGGTGCAGTGGCGGCCCGTCACCGCTCTGCCGGTGATTTGGGCTCAATGGGGCTTGAGGGTTTTGTTGCCCGTATAAAAGAAGAAATAGCATCAAAGAAAATATAATCAACTCATAGGCCTTGCTATGGGGACAGGAGACAGTAGACAGTAGACAGGAGATAGGAGACAGGAGAAGCCGGGGCATTTCTGATATGTCCTTTTGCATACATTGACCGTATAGCTTTTCATGCAAAACTCCTGTCTCCTGTCTCCCGACCTGAAAGCAATGCCTGTTAGCAGTCTCCTGTCTCCTGACCCTATACAATGCTTTTAAGCATTAAGTTCTTGACTGTACAAGAAAGATATGCTAAAATTCTTATGCTTAGACAAAAGTAGAAGCCATCCCGCTTCTCACCCGGCAACGCAAATAGCTGTTCGCCTGGTAATTACATTCAAAAGAAAATCAATCTTATGTTGTTTTTTTCTTTTGTTTTTTTCAGCGGGTGGTGTACCCGCTTTTTATATTTCGGAGGTGATATATATTTCCAAAGATTTTCGTATTAATGAAGAAATCCGTGTGCGGGAAATTAGGGTGGTCGACAGCGACGGTAACCAGCTTGGCATTATGCCTACCCGGGAGGCAATGAGAATTGCCGAGGAAAAGCAGCTTGATCTTGTAGAAATTGCACCTCAGGCCAAACCTCCCGTTTGCCGGATTATGGATTTTGGAAAATATAAGTACGAGCAGAGCAAGAGGGAAAAAGAAGCCAAAAAGAAACAAAAGATTATTGAAATTAAAGAAATTAAAATGCGGCCCAATATAGAGGACCATGATTTCTACGTGAAGGTGAAAAATGGCATCCGGTTCCTTAAAGAGGGGGACAAAGTGAAGGCGACTATGGTCTTCCGTGGCCGTGAGATCGTTCATACCCAGCTTGGAAAGCAAATACTTATAAGGATGGCAGAAGAGCTGAAAGACCTCTGCAACGTGGAAAGACAGCCCAAGCTTGAGGGTAAGAACATGATAATGATACTTTCACCAAAGCAGGATATAAAACAGGACTAGAGAGGAGATTTCGCACGATGCCAAAAATCAAGACGCACCGGGGTGCCGCTAAAAGATTTAAAAAGACTGGTACCGGCAAATTTAAAGGATCCCATGCCTTTCACAGTCACATACTTGGGAAAAAATCTCCCAAAAGGAAAAGAAATCTGAGAAAATCAGTAGTGGTTCATGAAACTGATCAGAAGAAGCTGGAAAGAATTCTGCCTTATCTATAAGTAATAATTTTTGCAGAAGATGTAAGGAGGGGTATTTATGCCACGGGCGAAGAGCAGTGTGGTTTCACGTAATAGACATAGGAAAGTACTTAAGCTTGCCAAAGGTTACAGAGGATCTAAGAGCAAACTTTACAGGGTTGCCAGCATGCAGCTTCTGAAATCTCTTGCATATGCATACAGGGACAGGAGAAACAAGAAGCGGGAATTTCGTAAGCTTTGGATTGCACGTATTAACGCCGCAGCAAGGATGAATGGAATGTCCTATAGTAAGTTCATGAACGGCCTCAAGCAGGCTGGTGTAGCTATAAACCGTAAGATGCTGGCAGACATGGCAGTAAACGATGCCAATGCTTTTGGTCAGCTTGTGGAAGTGGCCAGGGCAAAACAGTAGTCTGCGTTTCTGATATAAATATTTTAGACTGTTGACACTAGTAAGGTCAGCAGTCTTTTATTATATAGGAGACATGGTGAATGTTTATGGAACCTGTTACAAGTATGCAGAACCCTTTGATAAAATACCTCATGAAGCTGAAAAGAAGAAAATTCAGAGAGAGTGAGGGAAGGTTTGTTATCGAGGGGATCAGGTTTGTTGAAGAGGCTATTAAGTCAGGTTGGCCCGTTGAGAACCTAATTTTTACACCGGGCCTTAGTGAATCCGGACGTGGGGATGACCTGGCTTCAGCCTCCCAAAGCCTTGGAATAAATAGAATAATCGTTAATGATAAACTTATGAGAGAGCTGGCTTCCACGGAAACCCCCCAGGGAGTTTTGGCCCTTTGCAGAATGAGGGAATGGGGGATGGAGGATATTTTTAAGGACAGGCCTCATACGGGTTTTGGCCATAACAAACTTGTTGTGGTGGTGGACGGAGTAAGTGATCCCGGCAATCTGGGCACTATCATAAGAAGCGCAGATGCATTCGGATCACATGGGGCATTACTTACCACCGGAACTGTGGATTTATACAACAGCAAGTCTCTCAGGGCAACAATGGGGTCTGTTTTTCACCTTCCTGTAGTGAATAATGCCGACCCTGCCACCTTGTATGACAGGCTGGCAGAAAAGGGGATAGCGCTGCTGGTGGGCGTTCCGGAAGGGGGAGTTCCCATTAACAGGTTGAATCTTAAGCCGCCTCTTGCCCTGGTAGTGGGAAGTGAGGCCGACGGACCATCCCGTGAACTTTTTTCTTACCCTCATGAAAAGGCTACCATACCGATGCCGGGACAGTCCGAGTCGCTCAACGCGGCGGTGGCAGCGTCAGTAATGCTTTACGAGGCGTTCAGGCAGAGGGATGATAATTAACTTAAAAAAATTCAAAGATGGTGCAGGTAAGGGGGAATGATTAATTTGGGCAATGATATTAAATACGTTCATACAAATATTGTTGCCAGGGACTGGAAAAGGCTATCCGATTTTTATATCAATGTTTTTAACTGCACACCTGTTTATCCTGAAAGAGATCTCTCAGGTGAGTGGATTGACAGGATGACCAATATTAAAAATGTCAGGATAAGAGGAATCCACCTCAGTTTACCGGGATACGAAAACGGGCCCACTTTGGAAATTTTTCAATACCAGCCGGATAACCATCCTTGCAGTGAGACTCAAATTAACCATCAGGGTTTTGGACACATAGCCTTTCATGCAGATTCGGTGGAAGAAACGCTGAATAAGTTAATAGAACATGGTGGGGAAAAGATTGGGGAAATAGTCAGAAAAGAGTACCAGGGTGTTGGCTTATTAACAGCGGTATATGCAAAAGACCCGGAAGGAAATTTTATAGAGATTCAGAATTGGAAGAAATAGCTATGAGTCCGGAATTGGGAATTGGGAATTAGGAATTAGGGATTGGAGATTGGTATTATGGCTTTATGAAATAACATAACAAATTACCTATCAAAGTTAAATTTTTCACGGGTCCGGAATAGGGAAACGGAAATCGGAATTGGTGTTACACAATCCCATCCCCCCAATTCCCAATTCCCAATTCCTAATTCCTGCCCTAATGTACTATAACCATACATTTTTCTGGCACATTGTTCAGTATCCAGTCCATGTCATCCCTGTTTAGCAAAATGCAGCCGAAACTTGGCGGAAGCCCAAGCAGGCGGTGATTATGGGCCTCGCCTGCCTTCATGTGGTGTAGCATTATATCGGCGTTCAGTCTTAAATATTTTACGGGAGATGGGTCTTCAGGGTAATATTCCCAGGTTGACCCCCTTTTTATTTCATACATGGTAACTTTGGGAATCGCCTCGTTGGACAGTGACAGCCATCCCTGGAAGCTTTTAAGGGGTTTGTTCCCTTCATAAATCTTCAAATTGCAGGGATTACCCGCTTTTATGCCAATCCAGCGCTGGTTCCCAAGATTTGTAGTGCCGAAAGTAAATTCCTTTTTCAGGCGTTCTCCGTATTCCGAAACCAGGTCAAGGGATACTTTGTATTCCTTGGAGGGGAGAAAAAGGTCATAAGGGTTAAAGACTGCGGTATTTCCCTTAACAGAAACATTTCCATTAATACCGTTTACCATGATTTTGGCTTCCTTGAGGGCATGGTTTGTGGTAACGGTTATATCACGGCTTAGCCAAATGCTGGGCGAGAAGGGGCGGGGGTATATTTCAGTAGCTTCAAGTGCAGGGGCAGTTGTAAAAATAATCTCTGCCCCTTTTTCCGCCAATCCCCCTCCGGTGCCCTGAAGGCCGGGTGAAATTATAACCCTGTAACTTGTACTGTTCTTAAACCTTTTTAGCGGGGATAAGACCCAACGGCTGTAATCATAGCGGGGCTCTTTTCCCTCTTCGGTAATGGTTTGCGGGGTGAATTTACCCGGTGCGTCAGTGTTAACATGTTTTTCAAAGCTCCCGGGATCTACCGGAGTGTTGAGAATAAGTACCAGTGGCCCTGTTGTGGGAACATTACTGGCGGGACTAAGGCCTATAACCTCCGGGGGAAGGCTTTGCCTTATATTTTTTTGCACTGAGACCGTAAAAGGAGGAATCAGTGCAGGGGCCTTTTTAAAAACTATTTTGTATTCCAGTCCCCGTGGGAAATCCGATTCGTCTATTATTATCTGAACGGTGTTCCTGGAAAGCCAGGTGGTATTATAGGCGACATTTCTACCCGGAACTTCACCGGTTATTTCCAGACGCTGAACAGCTTTTCCTCTGTTCATGGGAGCCAGGAATGATACATTGACCATGACCTTGCCCCCGGTGCCGGTGTCGATTATTTCAAACCTGGCGTAGTGTCCCATGAACAGCCACACTGCAAGGAGAGTCAATGTTGTCAGCACAAAAATCCTTATCTGGGCATAGGTAATTTTAAACAGCATAATAATACCCCCGGAATGGAAATCAATACTATATATTACTATTGGAACCAGGATATGACAGGTTGTTGGCGTCAAAGTCCGGCATACGGGAAGAATGCGGTTTGGAACCGGAAAGTTTTTTATTGGCAACAGTGTTTTCTGGCAGTAAAATTGCTAACGCTGAGGGGTTTTTTTGGGGAAAGTTCCTTGTTTTAAGGTTTTTCTTGTGATATAATCAGACGCGAAGGGTCCCAAAAAAGATTGAAAGGTTGTGGTTAAATGTTTTTAACCGCCGAATTTTTTTGGAGGCTGTTCGAAGCCACAGGTTCTGTCAGTGCATATATACTGTATAGAAAGATGGCTTTACATTGAAATATAACCGTTAAAGGTAATGAAGGGGAATAGTAAGGGGATTGGCCCCCACCAGGGAGGAAGAGCCGTGACTGAAAGCTCTTTCGGGTCAGGCGGTCCTCATGAATTCACCCCTGAACCGCAGCTGAAAGTGAAGAGGATTTCATCAGTAGGTGTCGCCGGTCTCCCTCCGTTATCCGGGAGCGGGTAAATTTTAATGTTATTTTTTTACCCGGGCAAGAGGTTTTGCTGGCAGCAAACAACTAGGGTGGTACCGCGAAAAATTCGTCCCTTATGGGGGCGATTTTTTATTTTATAAAAAAATATTCTTGGTAATCATGAAAAGCTTATATATACTTTCAACGCATACAGGGAGTGAGAGAATTGGAACAGAAGCTTAATGACATTCAGTCCAGGGCAATTGAAGAAATGTCTAAATCAGTCAGCCTGGAAGATCTTAACGAATTAAGGGTCAAATACCTTGGAAAAAAAGGTGAGCTTACAGGGGTTTTGCGGGGAATGTCGGCCTTTAGCCCGGAAGAGAGGCCGAGGATAGGCCAGATCGCCAACAAGGTGCGGCTGGAGATTGAAAGCCAACTGGACAGCCGGATGGCCCAGCTTAAAGAAAGCCTTAGAAAGCAAAAGCTGTCGGAGGAAAGTATCGACATAACCCTCCCGGGAACAGTGTTTAGCCTGGGAAGACTCCATCCCCTTACCGCTGTTACCAGAATGGTTGAAGATATTTTTCTTGGCCTTGGCTTTACCATAGCTGAGGGACCGGAAATAGAGATGGACTATTACAATTTTGAAGCTCTGAATTTGCCCAAGGATCACCCGGCCAGGGATATGCAGGATACCTTTTTTATAACACCGGAAACCCTTTTAAGGACTCACACCTCCCCGGTTCAGGTGAGGACGATGGAACGCACCGCTCCTTCTCTGCCAGTGAAAATAATTGCACCGGGCAAGGTGTACAGGCGGGATGATGATGCCACCCACTCACCTATGTTTCATCAGATAGAGGGGCTTTTGGTAGACAAAAGGGTGACCTTTGCAGATTTGCGGGGGATTCTTCAGGTCTTTGCCCAGAAAATGTTTGGCCCCGATACCAGGACAAGATTCAGGCCCAGCTATTTTCCATTTACCGAGCCCAGCGCCGAGGTGGATATTTCCTGCGGAATGTGCGGGGGGAAGGGCTGCAGGGTTTGCTCCCATACAGGTTGGCTTGAAATATTGGGGTGCGGTATGGTTCACCCCAGAGTCCTGGAAATGTCCGGGTATAATTCCTCCGAGGTTACAGGCTTTGCCTTCGGAATGGGGGTTGAGCGCATAACTATGCTTAAATATAACCTGGATGATATGAGGCTGTTGTTTGATAATGATATGCGCTTTCTGGCACAATTCTAAAAAAACAGGAGACAGGAGACAGAATACAGGAGACAGGAGTTGGACAGGGCATTCCTTATTGGACTAATACAGGGGTTGACTGAAAGGACTAGATAAATCTATAAGTTTTTCTACGTTTCTTTGTGGAAATTGTTAATTAACCTTAAAGTCGGGCATACAAACCTCCTGTCTCCTGTCTCCTGACCATTAAGTAATTCATATAAGTATGGAGGTAACGTGAATGCGCGTTTCGTTAAAATGGCTGCGCGAATATGTAAATATAACGCTTTCCCCTGAGGAACTGGCTGAGCGTCTTACCATGGCGGGCCTTGCCGTTGAAGGCATAGAAAAACCGGGGGAAGGTATAGAGAAAGTTTATGTCGGGAAAATACTGGAGATTACTCCCCATCCGAATGCCGACAGGCTCAGGGTTTGCCGGGTAACTGTCGGTGAAGGGGAAGACATTCAGATTGTCACCGGGGCCACCAATGTAATGGAGGGCCACGTAATACCCGTGGCGGTGGAGGGAGCACGGCTGGCCGGCGGGCTGGTTATAAAAAAATCCAAGCTTAGGGGCGTGGAGTCAAGGGGAATGCTTTGCTCCGGGCAGGAGTTGGGGCTGGACACCAGTATAATGCCCCCGGACCAGGCCCACGGAATAATGCTTCTTGATCCTGATACCCCCCTGGGGAAGGACATTAAGGGAATTATAGGCCTTGATGATGTTATCCTGGAGCTGGAGCTGACACCCAACCGGGGTGACTGCCTGTCCATGGTGGGTGTAGCCCGTGAGGTGGCGGCACTGACCGGTGAAGAGCTGAAGATGCCTGAAACTTCGGTCAGCGAAACAGGTAATAGCATCGAGGGGCTGTCCAGGGTAGACATAAATGATCCCGACCTTTGCGGGCGCTACGTGGCAAAGCTGTTCAGAAACATAAAGATAGGGCCTTCGCCGGGATGGATGCAGGAAAGGCTTAGGGCTGCAGGCGTACGGCCCATCAGCAACCTTGTGGACATTACTAACTATGTAATGATGGAGCTGGGGCAGCCCCTGCATGCCTTTGACTATGACACACTTAAAAATGGTCATATAATTGTCAGACGGGCTGAGAAAAATGAAACCATGGTGACCCTGGATGGGAATGAAAGAAAACTCAGCCAGGACATGCTGGTTATTGCCGACCCGGGCGGTGCGGTGGCCATTGCCGGAGTAATGGGGGGACTCGCTACCGAGGTTACCGAAAACACTGTTAACGTTTTGCTGGAGTCTGCTTATTTTAATCCTGTGAGCGTAAGAAGAACGTCCAGGGTGCTGGGAATGAGGTCTGAGGCCTCTTCCAGATTTGAAAAAGGTGTGGATATTAATGGCTGCCTCAGGGCCGCGGACAGGGCTGCCAGACTGCTTGTGGAACTGGGGGCAGGTGAGGTGGCTCCAGGGGCTGTAGATAATTATCCCTCCAAATACTCACCTAAAACAGTTGTATTAAGGCCTGACAGGGTGGAGTATGTTTTGGGAGTGGAAGTTCCCCGCGAGGAAACTGTACAGATTTTAAAAAGTCTTGAATTCAGGGTAAGTGAGGGTGGTGGTGATGAAATACTTGTTACGGTGCCAAGTCACCGCCCGGATGTTTCCCTGGAGGAGGACCTGATAGAAGAAGTGGCCAGGATGTATGGATATAACAGGATTCCATACACCCTGCCATACGGCTCCAGCACCGAGGGATCCCGCACTTCCAGGCAGGCCCTGGAGGATGAGGTAAAGGACTGCATGGTGAGCCTGGGCTTAAACGAGGTAGTAACGTACAGTTTTACTTCCCCGTCAACCCTGGATAGGGCAGCTCTGCCCCCTGACAGCTCCCTCAGAAAGGTGCTTAAATTGCAGAACCCGCTCAGTGAGGAGCAGTCAGTGATGAGGACTATGCTGCTGCCGGGTATCCTGGAGATACTCCAGAGAAATGCAAGTCGGAGAATATCGGACCTGGCGGTGTTTGAACTGGCAAGGATATTTCTTCCTTCGGAAAATGAGGCACTGCCCCTGGAAAAGCCGGTTCTGGCAGTGGCTGCCATGGGAAAAACCCAGTTCGGCTGGAACAGCCCCGGCCGGCCCTATGATTTTTATTACATGAAGGGATTACTGGAAAGTCTCTTTGAAAAAGTGGGCCTAAGAGGCTACACCTTCGAAAGAGAAACCTCCCACAGTCTTTTCCACCCCGGAAAAGCTGCCAGGGTCATAGCCGGGGAAACGGTATTGGGAGTGGCCGGAGAGATTCATCCGGATGTATTGGAAAACTACAACCTTCCAAAGGCTGCGGTAGCTATGGAGATAGATTTTGACGCGGTGGCCGATCTTTCCGGGAGGCCGAAAAAATACAGGCCTCTTCCCAAATTCCCGGGAATAGATAGAGACCTCGCCCTGGTTGTAAAACAGGATGTGCCTTCCCAGGACATAATGAGGGCTATAAAAAAATCTGGGGGCAAATACCTGCAGGAGGTAAGGCTATTCGATATATACAGGGGTGAGCAGGTGCCAAAGGGGTTCCAGAGTATGGCCTTTTCCCTTAAATTCCAGGCCGAGGACAGAACTCTGACCGACCAGGAGGTAAACAGCCAGGTGGCCACCCTTACCGAGGCTCTTAACACAGTGTTGGGCGCGGGATTAAGGAGTTAAGAATAAATTGACTGCAAAGGGAGGATTTTGCTCGATAAACGACGAAATTTACCCTCACCGGGGGTGAAGCCATGTCGGAAGATGTAAATAAGGTTGAAGTTACAATCCTCGATGAGCGGTACGTGCTGAAGGGGAAAGATTCCCCGGAGTACATGGAAATGCTGGCCTATCAGATAAACAAGAAGTTTCAGAGCATCCAAAACATGAACCCAAGGCTTAGCATTGTACAGACCGCAATACTTACCGCGCTTAACATCCTGGATGAGTATACCAAGCTGCAGCAGGAATACCAGGGGTTAATGGAGCTTCTGGATGATGATTCGCAGGAGAAAAAAAGCAAATAAATAAACACCCTCTTCGTAAGGAGAGGGTGTTATGTCATTCCGGCCTGAAAATTTTTATTTTTTGAGGTGAACCCCGGGCTTAGGGGGTAGAATAAACAATATATATTTATTTGGGGCGATTCATTAATGCACAATGTTGAAATAGCCTGGGCTTTCTATGAACTGGCAGATTTACTGGAATTCAAGGGTGACGATTTCTTTAAAATAAGGGCCTACCGGCAGGCTGCAGGGGTTATTTCTGGACTAAATGAGCCTGTAGAGGATATGTATCACAAAAAAGCTCTTATCAAGGTGCCCGGTATTGGCAAAAATATTGTTTCAAAAATAGGAGAGCTTCTGGAAAAGGGGAAAATGGACAAACTGGAAAAACTTCGTGCTGAAATCCCCCCAGGGCTGCTGGAAATAATGGCTCTTCCCGGAATAGGGCCAAAAAGAGCTGCCTTTCTTTATGAAGCGATTGGTGTTAAGACGCTTGAAGAACTGGAAAGGGCTGCTAAAGACCGCAAGGTGCGCTTTCTTAAGGGCATGGGCGCCAAAATGGAGCTCGATATACTGAGCAATATAAAAATGATAAGGAGAAGGACAGGAAAGTTTCTTCTGGCTGTTGCACGGGAATTGGCCCTGGACCTGTGCCGCTACCTGGGCAAGGTGCCGGGAGTGGACAGAGTCGATTTGGCAGGAAGCGTACGGCGCTGGAGGGAAACGGTGGAGGACATAGACCTTATAGCTGCCTGCACGCACTTTGACACCGTATTGGATTCCATTGCCTATCATCCAAGGACCAGGGAAGTAGTCGAGCGAAGAGAAAACTATATAAAGGTGAAAACCTGGTGGGGAATTCCTGTTGAGCTTGTAACTGTTGAGCCGGAAAGATTTTGGTACGCCCTGATCTGGGAAACCGGTAGTGAGGGCCACCTGAAAGAGCTTTCCCGCCATGCCCTTAAAAACAACTGGGAGTTTTCCAAAGAAGGAATAAAACCCTGGGATGGAAATATACCGGCGGAGATGCCCTCATCGGAGGAGGATATTTATTCGCTGTTAAAACTTAATTATATTCCTCCTGAATTGCGGGAAGGGACCGGAGAAGTAGATGCCGCCCAGTTCGGGCGCATTCCCCGGCTGGTGGAAACAGTCGATATAAGGGGGGATTTGCACCTCCATTCCCAGTGGAGTGACGGGGCCGCTACAATTGATGATTTGGTGAAAAAGGCAAGGGATAAGGGGTACAGCTATATAGCCATTACCGACCACTCCCAGTCCCTAAAGATTGCCAGAGGCCTTACAGAGGAACGGCTGGCCGACCAGTATGATCATATTGACCGCTTAAACAGGGGGCTGGATGGCTTTAGGGTTCTGAAGGGTGTTGAGGTTGACATACTTTCCGGTGGCGGGCTGGACTTTATAGATGAGATACTGGAAAGGGCAGATGTGGTGGTGGCCTCTGTTCACAGTGGATTTAAGCAGGACAGGGAGAGAATAACCTCCAGGATTTTAGAGGCGGTGGAAAACCCGCATGTGGATATTATAGGCCACCTGACCGGCAGGCTTCTGGGCCACAGGGAGGGCTATGCTGTGGATGTGGAAAGGGTGCTGAAGGAGGCAGGAAGGCGGGGAAAGATAATGGAAATAAACGCTTCGCCGGACCGCCTTGACCTGAACGACGAACATGCCAGGATGGCTGTTGAATACGGGGCCCGGATAGCAATTAATACCGATGCCCACGATTTAAGAAGAATGGATGAGATGGAGTACGGGGTATCTGTGGCCAGAAGGGCCGGCCTGGAGCCGAAGTCGATAGTCAACACCTTTGAACTGGAAGACCTGCTAAAATGCTTATAAGTACTACTTTCCGGTCGGAATTCAGAACTCAGAACTCAGAATCCAGACACCAAACACCCATGCCACTATTTAAGTGGCACTGTTAAAGGATGAAAATGTGGCGCCGTTTGCATTACCCTGTTACCGCGAGGAGCAATAGCGACGTGGCGATCTCCGGGATAGATTGTTTCGATTAACGTTCGCAATGACAATTAAGTGAATGAGGTTAAAGGAATGCCCGGGATTCTGAGTTCTGAGTTCCGACTGGAGGTATTACCCTCAAGTAATTAGCAGTGCCTGTGAGGTGTTTAATTTGAGTAACTTTTACTATGACAGTGAAAAAGTGCTGCAACGGGAGTTTTATGGAAGAAACACCGAGCAGGTTGCCCGGGAGCTTCTGGGTAAAATTATTGTAAATAATTCACCTGAAGGACTGACTGCAGGTTTGATAGTGGAAACCGAGGCATATATGCAAGGAGACCCGGCATGCCACGCGCATAGAGGTTTGACTCCCAGGAACAGGGCAATGTTTGGGCCCCCCGGCCATGCTTATGTGTATTTTACTTACGGCATGCATTATTGTTTTAATGTTGTCACGGCGGAAGAGGGCGTTGGGGATGCAGTTCTGATAAGGGCGCTGGAGCCTTTGGAGGGGCTGGACATAATGAAGAAAAGGAGAGGCAGGGAAAAACCCTCCGATTTGTGCTCGGGCCCGGGTAAGCTGGTTCAGGCCATGGGCATAGTCCCGGATATGTACGGGCACGATCTTACTATGGAGCCCCTTTTCATTATGGCCGGTAGTGATGTGCCGGAAGAAGATGTGGTGGCTGCCACAAGGGTAGGCATTTCAGTTGGGTCTGACCTTCCCCTTCGTTATTACATGAGGAACAACAGGCATGTTTCAAAAAAATAAAGAAGTTAAATATGGAACCGGGAGATGATTTGATGAAAATAAGGGAGATTTATGACCTGGCGGTTCAAATGGGTATGGAGGCCGACCCAAGAGGTATCGAAAAGGTAAAAGCCTTGCTTGAGAAGGAAAAGAAAAAACACGGTGAGATGAAGGAAGAAGACAGAAAAGAATCTGACACCGAAACGCTGACCAACCCCTACAGTGATACCAGGATACTTACAGGTGACCCCGATAAAGAAGTAAAAAGAGTTCTGGTGGGCATAGACATGGAGGTGGGGGAAGTACTGCTTGCCGACCGGATTACAGAAAAAGGAACCCCCATTGACCTTATCATATCACACCACCCCGAGGGAAAAGCGCTGGCTGCCCTTCACGGGGTGATGCATATGCAGGAGGATATACTGGCCCAGGCCGGTGTGCCGATTAATGTTGCCGAGGGTATATTGTCAGCCCGCATAGGCGAGGTAAAAAGGACTGTAATGCCCCTTAACCATAACCGGGCGGTGGATGCTGCCAGGATACTGGGCCATGCCCTTATGTGCGTGCACACACCGGCTGACAATCTGGTAACAGCGGCTCTCCAGAAAAAGATTGATGAACAGAAGCCGGAAACAGTAGGCGACGTTATCAAACTTTTAAAAGGTGAGCCGGAATACACCGAGGCGGCCAAATCCGGGGCCGGGCCCACCATTATAGTTGGATCAAAGGAACGGCGGGCGGGTAAAATAATGGTTGATATGACCGGGGGCACCAGTGGCTCCGATGACGCCTACGGGAAGCTGTCCCAGGCCGGTGTGGGCACCCTGGTTGTTATGCACATTGGTGAAAAGCACCGTAAGGAAGCTGAAAAGAATCATATAAATGTTATAAATGCGGGGCATATGGCCTCAGACTCCATGGGCATGAACCTTATGCTGGACAGGCTGGAGGCCGCCGGTGTGGAAGTTATGCCCTGCGCCGGGCTTATCAGGCACAAAAGAGCGGGAATTAGGAATTAGGAATTGGGAATTAGGAATGGATTGTATAGGTGCAATTTTGTAATAGGATTTTATTACCAATTCCTAACTCCCATTTCCCAATTCCGGACCAGTGAGTTATTCAGTATAAGCATATACGGGTGATTATATGAAAAAACCTGAGTTATTGGCTCCTGCCGGGGGGTGGGAGGCATTTGTGGCAGCGGTGGAAAATGGGGCTGACGCCGTTTACCTCGGCGGGCGGTTGTTTAATGCCAGGCAGTCGGCGGCCAACTTTGATGAGGACGATCTTTCCCGGGCGGTGGAGTACGCCCACCTCCGGGGTGTTAAGATATATGTCACGGTGAATACCCTTATTGCCGACAATGAAATGGAGGACGCCCTAAAATTTCTTTTCAGACTTCAGAAAATTGGGGCGGATGCTGCCATATTACAGGACATGGGGCTTGCCTCACTGGCCCGCAGGGCTGTCCCGGATCTTCCCCTGCACGCCAGCACCCAGATGACGGCCCATAACTCACCCGGAGTTACCGAGCTGCTTAGGGCGGGCTTTGAGAGGGTTGTTCTGGCAAGAGAAATGAGCCTTGATGAAATACAAAAAATAAAAAATACCACCGGTGCAGATCTGGAAGTTTTCATACACGGGGCAATTTGTATCTCCTATTCCGGACAGTGCCTTCTTTCCAGCATGATTGGCGGAAGGAGCGGAAACAGGGGCCGCTGTGCCCAGCCCTGCAGGATGCAGTATAATCTTGTTGACCGGGCAGGTAAAAATGTGGATGTTCCGGATCATGCCGGAGAATACCTGCTGAGCCCCAGAGACCTCAATATAAGCGGTTACATACCGGGGCTTATCAGTGCCGGAATTGATTCCTTTAAAATAGAGGGCCGAATGAAAAGGCCTGAGTATGTCGCCACAGTTGTTCGAATATACAGGGGCCTGATAGACCGGGCGCTATCAGGAGAAGCATACAGTGTTTCCAGTAAGGAAAAGGAAAGTTTAACCCAAATTTTCAACCGTGATTTTACCAGCGGGTATTTTTTCGGAAGCCAGGGCAGGGACCTGATGAGTTACAAGCGCCCCAACAACCGGGGCCTGCGGCTGGGCAGGGTTAAAGGCTTCGACAGGGGGACCGGCCTGGTGGAGATTGCCCTGGAAAGGCCTCTGAGAGCGGGTGACGGCCTGGAGGTATGGGTAACGGAGGGGGGCCGGGTTGGCTTTACCGTGGATGTAATACATGTCCATGGACAAAAAGTTGACAAAGCTGCCCAGGGTGAAACCGTCGGCCTTAATATACCCGGGAGGGTAAAGCCCGGAGACAGGGTTTTTAAAACCCATGACGCCGACCTGGTGGAATTGGCCAGGGAGTCCTTCGCATCTCCTAAGGGTGCCCGCAGAAAAATTCCCCTGGCCTTTGAGGTTGAAGGAGGGGTTGGCTTCCCTCTGACCATAACCGCCATTGACCCCGACGGCAGGTCTGTTACCGCGACAACGGATTCTTTAGGGGCAGAGGCTGAAAAAAGGCCGCTGGACCAGGATTATCTTAAGGAGATGCTTGGAAAACTGGGAAATACCCCTTTTTCTATGGCTTCTACTGCCACTGACATTAAGGGCCGGGTAATATACCCGGCAAGTGAGATAAACCAGGCCAGGAGGAAGGCAGTGACAGGCCTGGAAAAAAGGATTCTTGCGGACCGCCATATTCCGCCTGCCGGCAGGGAGGAGTTTCTGGAAAAGCTGGACAGGGCTTTGAAGAATAGGAGCCGGAAAATATACAGCCGGAGGGAGATGTCCCTGCTGGCCGTTTCGGTGGGTGACCTGGAGTCCCTTAAATCGGCTGTGGCAGCAGGGGCTGATATTATCTATTTCGGCCTTGACGTTTTCAGGTCAAAGCCTTCGATAAACAGTGCAGTACTGCTAAAAGCGGCGGACTATTGCCGGGAGAAGGGCAGCAGCCTGGTGCTGTCCACCCCAAGAATTATTAAAGACCGGGAAATCGATAGTATTCTCGATGCTTACGAAGGGGTTACGGCAGGGGGAATACTGGCGGGAAATCTGGGTTTAATCCCGGTACTAACTGAAAGATTCCCGGCCTTGCCAGTTGTGGCCGATTTCGGCCTGAACGCCTTTAACAGGCATACTTTGGACTACCTTATACGGGAGGGAATATCCCGGGTCACTCTTTCGCCTGAGCTTACAATGAGTCAGGTAAAAAGCCTGGCAGGAGACTACCCTGTAGAGGTATTTGTTCAGGGGGCGGTGGAGTTGATGGTGTCTGAGCACTGCCTTCCCGGTGCCGTTTTGGGTGATAAAGGGGCTGAAAGCGTCTGTACGGGGGTGTGCGCTGAAGGTGAATTCGGCTTGAAGGACAGGACCGGGGCGGTGTTTCCTGTAGAAACCGACCGCTTTTGCCGTATGCACCTTTTCAATTCAAGGGACCTTTGCCTCATAGAAGACATTCGTGAGCTTTCCGCCATGGGAGTCTCCTGTATACGTATTGAGGCCCGCCGCGAAAGGCCTTACTATGTTTCGGAGGTAACAAAGATATACAGGAAAGCGCTGGACGGATTGTTAGCCCCTGTGAGGAAGCATCACGAGCCGGTAGAGGCCAGGGAAATGCTGGAGACCTTCAGCCCCGCCGGCATTACCAAAGGGCATTATTATAGGGGAGTATAATTGCCCAAGCCATTCTATCCGAAATAATGAATGTATTTTATATGAACCACAGAGGACACAGAGAGCACAGAGAGAGTATGCTCTCAGGTATTACTCTCAGGTATGAAACCTATGAAATAGATTAGAAAGTTTGCTTTTTACAATCCATTTAATAGAAACCCTTTAAAGCATTCAAGCAGGTCTTAAAAAACTCTGTGTCCTCTGTGTTCTCTGTGGTTTAAAAAAGGACCCCAATCTCATCTTCCTTGTGCCGTTTTAGGCGGCCTGGGGGTTTAAAATATTTACAGTGGCAAAAAAATTGCCTTTATAGTAATATACTGATATTGACTATATGACGACAGATAATCAACGGGCCGAAAGGCCCTCAATATTTTTATAACCAGGAGTACACACAGCTAATGTATATTGATGACAAGACACTGAAAAGGTTGGAGTATCACAAGGTGCTGGAGAGATTGGCAGGATTCGCGGGATCGCCTCTGGGCCGGGAAAGGGCACTGGAGCTTCTGCCTGTTGACAACATTGACCTTATCCGCAGGTGGCAGTCTGAAACCACCGAGGGCAGGGAGATGATGAGGCTTGAGCCGGGTGCGGAAATGGGCGGCTGGTACGATGTCCGGACGCAGGTTAAGCAGGCCTCCAGGGGGATTCTACTTGAGCCTGAGGACCTTCTTGCACTAGGCAGGACCATGACAGCCATTAGAAGGATAAAAAAATTTTTTATTGAAAAGCCTGAAAGCTACCCGCTTTTATCGGAAATATCGGAGGCCCTGGGTAATTTTGGCGAGCTGGAAAGACGTATTCTTTCATCAGTGCTGCCGGGGGGACAGGTTGCCGACGGGGCCTCGCCGGTGCTGGGGCAGATAAGAAGACAGCTTAACTCCAGCCAGGCCCAGGTCAAGTCCCGGCTGGAGTCCTTTATAAGGTCGTCCACCTACCAGAAGTATCTGCAAGACCCAATTGTGACAATAAGGGAAAACCGCTATGTCATACCGGTAAAGCAGGAGTACAGGTCACAGATACCTGGCATTGTGCACGACCAGTCGGCCAGCGGGGCAACCCTCTTTATAGAGCCAATGTCCGTGGTGGAGGCAAACAATGAGGTCCGCCGGCTTCAGTCAGCAGAAAAGCAGGAGATAACAAGGATACTTTATGAGCTTTCAGAGGGTGTATCCATGGTATCTTCAGAGCTGGAGGATTCCCTCGATGCCCTGGGCAGGATAGATCTTATTATGGCCAGGGCCAGGTACAGCCTGAGCCTGGATGCCTGGGAGCCGTCTGTGACCTCCCGGGCCTGGCTTGATATTGAGAGGGGCAGGCACCCCCTTCTGGCCGGAGATGTCGTACCCATGTCGTTAAACCTTGGAAGTGATTTCGACACTCTGGTTATTACAGGTCCAAATACCGGAGGAAAAACTGTAACTCTGAAAACCGTAGGCCTCCTTGTGCTGATGGCCCAGTCCGGAATGCATATCCCGGCCGGGGAGGGTACAACTGTAGGAATATTTAACCGTGTATTTGCTGACATTGGGGACGAGCAGAGCATTGAGCAGTCCCTCAGTACATTTTCCTCCCACATGACCAATATTGTTGATATACTGAGCAGTGTCGGTGAGGGAAGCCTTGTTCTTCTGGATGAGCTGGGAGCAGGAACCGACCCCGCCGAAGGGTCCGCACTGGCCCAGGCTATTCTTGAAAGTCTTCATCAAAAGGGTGCAAAGACTGTTGCCACCACTCATTACAGCGAGCTGAAGAACTTTGCATTCGCCAACGCCAGGGTGGAAAATGCCAGTGTGGAATTTGATGCCGAGAGCTTACGCCCCACCTACAGGCTCCTCATAGGAAAACCAGGCAGGAGCAATGCCCTGGAGATCGCGGCGCGGCTTGGGCTGGACCATTCCCTGGTTAACAGGTCAAGGGAATTCATGTCTGCAGACCAGGTCCGGGCGGCGGAGCTGATGGATCACCTGGAAAAGAGCCGCCAGGAGGCAGGCAGGGACCGGGAAGAGGCTTCCATTCTTCTTGAGGATGCCCGGAGATTAAAGGAGCGCTATCAGCGGCTTGACATGGAAGTGCAGGAAAAAAGAGAGACTGTTCTGTCCAGGGCCAGGGAAGAGGCCGCAGCGATGGTCCGGAGCGCCCGCCGGGAAGCCGAGGAAATGATAAAGGAGCTAAGAGATAAGCTATCCAGTGACTCGGCCAGGGACAGGGAGGCCGCCATAAGGGAGGCCAGGGAAAAGCTTTCTAAAATTGAAGCCAAAACAGCCGCCAGAGTACGCCGGCCCAAACCTTCTCCTGGTGAAATTCCCAAAGAAATACGTCCTGGCGAGGAGGTCTTTATACCGCGTTTCAACCAGAAGGGTTTTGTACTTGGGCCGCCCGAGGGAAACCAGGTTGCTGTTCAGGTGGGGGTTATAAAAATAACAGTGCCCCTTTCCGACCTTCGCAGGGCGGAAAGCGCCGGTACAGGGAGCGGAAAGGTGGAAGTGTCAAGAATTATGGCCTCCAAGGCCCAGGAGATTTCCACCAGCCTCGATTTAAGGGGAATGATGGCGGATGAGGCGCTGGCAGAAATGGAAAAATACCTGGATGACGCTGCCCTTGCCGGTCTCCCCAAGGTTTACATCATCCACGGGAAAGGTACCGGAGCGCTGAGGGCGGCGGTTCAGAGGGAGCTAAAAAACCACGGGAGGGTCAAGTCCTTCCGCCTCGGAGAAATGGGCGAGGGCGGAGCGGGCTGTACTGTGGTTGATTTAAAGTAGAAAATGACTCCAGCAGGGTTTTTATGAAAAGGGCCTGACTTACAGTCGGCCCTTTTTATGTCCTCCCCCGGCTGATGTTCACCACCAATGTTAGATAAAATTAATTAAATATTTAAATATAGTTTAACTGTATTTATCAATTGTTTAGAAACAGTCTTTAAAATATGTATAATTACCGGATTAATAATACGAGAACAAAAGGCGGAACAGGCAATGAAAATGGTTTTTTTCAGGTGAAGGGGTGGATCATGGTGAGTAGTAATGGTATTCTATTAAGCCGACAGGAAAAAGAAAAAATAGTTCAAAAAGCCAGGGAAGACGAAACCTTTAAAAAGGAGCTTCTGGCCGACCCCCATCAGGCCATCGCCAGGGTCGGCGTTAATATTACAGGTGATATAGAAATTAAGGTACTGGAGGAATCGGCCAGGGTAGCCTACCTGGTCCTCCCGGTCAACCTGGAAGAGTTAATGGACGAAGACCTTGACATGCTGTCCGCCGGTATATGCTTCGCCTATTATTGCCCCTGTAATACCGGTGGGGAGACCGCCGGCGGCTTAAGTTAAACATCCCGGCAGTATTTCTTCCGGATTTTATCTGACAGTAATCCACTTCAAAATGTCAAAGAACATAAATAAAGGTAATTGTCGATATTGCACGAATATGCTATCTAACCCATAACACCCTGCTGTTTTTACGTGGAGGTTGAGTTAGTGTGTTCGTTTCAAAAGAATTAGCCAAAAGATTGTTTTTTGCAGTGCTATGTGTAATGATAGTTATTCTGTTTTACAGGTATATCCAAAACAATCTTTTTACTGCCGGAACCCGGCCACCCCGGGCAATAGAGGGCGTTATTGATTTAACCGGGTGGAATTTTGCCCAAAAAGGAACTATAGGGCTGGATGGTGACTGGGAATTTTACTGGGGACAGCTATTAACCCCGAAAGACTTTAGCGGCGGCTTTGAACCTTTGAAAACGGGATTTATAACTGTACCCTCTTTATGGAACGGGTATGTTGTCAGCGACGGAAATAATGCACAAAAACTATCCGGAGAAGGTTATGCAACTTACCGGCTGATTATTAAAACAGGACAAACGTACCCGTTGCTGGGATTAAAAGTACAGGAATTCTGTACTTCCTATAATCTCTGGGTCAATGGAGAATTACTGGCAACAAACGGGCGTGTCGGAAAAAGTAAAGAAGAAGCTGTTCCACAGGCCCTGCCGCAATTGGCCAATTTTACCGCAGATAGCAATAAGATAGAAATCATTTTGCAAATTGCCAACTATTCTCACAATAAGGGGGGATTCTGGGGGCCATTACGGCTGGGAACCGACAGCCAAATACAAAAAACAAGGGAGAAGCAAGTAGCCAAAGAATTGTTTTTGTGCGGCGGACTGGTAATTATGGCTCTATATCATTTCGGATTATACCTGCTGCGCAGGCAGGAGCGGGCGCCTCTTTTTTGCGCACTGTTGTGCCTGCTGATTGCCATAAGGACCGGCGTTACCGGGGAGACTCTTTTGTTGAGCTTATTTCCCGGCCTTGGCTGGGACTTGCTCTATATGTTGAAATACCTTTCCTTTTACCTGGCTCTTCCTGTTTTGGTCCAGTTTTTCTATATACTTTATCCCCTCGATATTTCCTCCAGATTTGTTTCCCTATACCGGATTGTGGTTGCATTATTCAGCCTGAGCGTGTTGACAACTCCGGCCAGGATTTATTCAAAATTTATACTGGCCTATGAGCTTATTGCAATTATTTGCATTTTATATATCGTATTTGTTATGCTCGCAAGAGCAATACCGAAAAAGAGAGAGGGCGCCACGTTTTTTTTACTGGGAACAATAACTTTGGCACTGGCGGCCGTTAACGATACCCTTGTTGCCAATGCTCTGCTGGATACTCCCTATTTTATTGATCTGGCATTGTTTATTTTTATCTTTTTCCAATCCTGTGTTCTGGCTATAAGGTTTTCAAGGGCATTTTCAACAGTTGAAAAACTATCTGAAGAAACGAAGCGGACTGCGCGGAAGCTGGAAGGGGCTCTGGCGCAACTGGAAGAGCACAGTCAAACACTGGAGCAAAAAGTGCGGGAAAGAACCTATGATTTGGAACAGGCTAATGAACAATTAAGGATTTCTGAAGAGGCCGCCGGAGCGGCAAACCGCGCCAAGAGCGACTTCCTGGCGGTCATGAGCCACGAAATCCGCACTCCCATAAATGGTGTAATCGGCATGACCGAACTACTGCTGGAGACTCCCCTGGACAATGAGCAGCGGGAGTATGCTTCGGTCATCCGGGAATCCTCCGGGGTACTGCTGGGGGTAATAAATGATATACTGGACTTTTCCAAAATAGAAGAAGGCAGGCTGGAATTGGAAACAGCTAATTTTAGTCTTACGGCCGCTATAAAAAGCGTCCTCGCCCTTATTGAGCCCAGGGCCCGGCAAAAAGGGCTCCTGATAACGTCCTCAATCAACGAAAGAATCCCCCCTTTGCTGCAGGGTGACCCGCTCCGCCTGCGCCAGGTGCTTTTGAATCTGCTGGGTAATTCTGTAAAATTTACCGAACAGGGTAAGATAACACTAAGGGCCTTTCCGGAAGAGATAAATAGTGATTATATCACCCTTCGTTTTGAGGTGCGGGACACAGGCGCCGGTATTCCGGAGGAGTTCAGGAAGCATATTTTTCAGCCCTTTATCCAGGCAGACCTCTCGACAACCCGCAAATACGGCGGCACCGGTCTTGGACTCTCCATCTGCAAGCGGCTGGTGGAGCTTATGAGCGGGCAAATAGGATTTGAGAGTGAAGAAGGCCGGGGAACCACCTTCTGGTTTACCGTTCCCTTCAGGCCGGGCTATACGGCAGTGGAGCCGGCTGATGCCATCGCTTCCGCCCAGGAAAATCTTCCTCTGCTGGATAGAAAGAATAAATCCGGAATCATCCTGGTGGCCGACGATGTTGCCATCAATCAGAAACTTATCATTGCTCAATTAAAGAAGCTGGGTATTGCCGCCGAAGTTGTCAATAATGGCGCGGATGCAGTGGCCGCGGTTTCCCGTACCCCTTACGCACTGATCCTGATGGATTGTCAAATGCCCGTGATGGACGGGTTGGAGGCAGCCAGAGCCATTCGTAAACTGGAGGCTGCAAAGCAAAGACATACCGCTATTATAGCGGTTACTGCCAGCGTCATGCCGGGGGAGTGGGAAAAGTGCCTAAGCTCGGGAATGGATGACTACCTGAGCAAACCCTTTCAGATGGGTGACCTGCAAAAGGTGCTGGCGCGCTGGCTGCCTGATTTGGACCTGTCAGTGGAAGAAGGGGCGGAGCCTCCCGTGGAGGTTGAAACACAGGTGGTGGAATCCTTCGGGTTAACTTTTGTTGAAGAGTGCAGGCGGGAACAATTTTTCGAAATGATAGTCGGGGACGCCGGACTTTTGATAAAGCTGATAGAAACATTTATACAGGATATGCCTGAAAAATTAGCGTTATTAAAGGAAGCGCTGGGGCGGGGTGACGCTGCTGCCGCCCGCCTGCAGGTCCATGGCATGAAATCAAGTGCGGCCATACTGGGTGGCACCCGTTTTTCGGACCTGTGCAAACAGCTGGAGATGCGGGTTTCTACCTGTGACACCGGGGGAGTGGAAGGACTTGTCTTAAGCATTGAAGAGGAATATAAACGGCTTGAGGAAGACTTGAAAGTTTTTCTGAAAAAAAATAAGAAGGCCTTCTCCAGTTAACTGGAGGAGGCCTTCGGTTTAAGGCTAATTCAACGGTTAATGATTTGAATGGCTTCCTGACCGGATAAATAGTACTTCTCACGTAATTGTTGCGCCAAAGCTTCCACGTTTTCTTTATTTTGTACGATGATAGTCTTCGCCCGTTCATATTCCTCCGACACAATCTTCTGGCTTATTTCGCACCTTTGATTTTCCGTTAACATATTCCAGGTGTATGGCCCGGCATCGCTTATACCATTATCTATGATTTTTCTAACAATATCCTCTACCTTTTGTGTGTCTTTTCTGTTGCTTCCATATTTGACATCCGGCATTAATACGTCAATGGAGGCTAAACCGGCCAAAGCCATGCAGATTTCTTTTCTTGCGTTATCCAGAGTAGGGTCCTTACCTAAAAGTGGAGTTGATCTTACATAACCGGAGGCCTCAATATTAAATAACTTAAACCAACGTGATCTCCAGGGTTCAATAATCCTTATTTCCTGTATCGAACCGGGTGCCAGTTCTTCAGTTACTATGGCATGCCCTGCTTCATGCAGAGATAGTTGCAGCAGTCTTTCGGAATAATCTGCAGGGGGTGGCAAAAAAGATTTGATAGATAAAAATATAAGTGTAAGGGTCCATAAAAAAGAGAGTGAAAAAGATAAAATGTTTTTCTTATTCTTTACAAAGAAAGCAGGAACCAGGGAAATAATTGCCATAAACAAACTTGCTAATTTTAATGTGATTAGATTTATATTGCCTAAAAGTATGCCTTCAATCTTTAATGCCGCAAAAAGCAATATAATTGAAACAGCCATGGCAGCAAACGAAAGAATAAATAGTTTATCAAGCTTTATACCGATTCTATTATTCGTAAGCAATAAACTCCTCAACCCCTTTTTCTTTTCAACATTAATGCTGACCTAAGTTCACTCACATTATAACAAGCGTTTCTAAACTGGTGGTAAATGCATCTAAACTGTTTTTAAATTTTTATAAATTTTATATAACAATTTTCGCGAAAAACCACATATTTATGGAGCTTTTGCTACATGCCTGTCCGGCAGATGTTAAGTAAGATTTAAGATGCGTTTAGAGAGCGTTTACAAAAATTTATAAACCCTTGCTAAAATAAAATGGAAAAACGATAAAAAGGATGATTAAATGACTTACTGGTGCAAGTCCGATGGGGACGCGGTAACCTGGGATGCGGTTCTGGACCAACTGGCCCGGGAACTGCCCGGCCGGCACGTCAATTTTTATTTCCAGCGAAGCCGCGATGGGATGGAGAAGGATCTTCTGGAACTGCGCCGGGCCCTTCCCGGAATGAAAGAAAACGAGATCAAGGCAGCCATTGCCCGGTGGGTGGCCTCGGCAGGAGATACCCACACAAATTTATGGTGGCAGCCGGAAAGAGTATATCCCCTGACCCTGTACTGGTTTAAGGATGGTTATTACGTTACGCATGCCGCTCCCGGCTGTGGGCATCTTCTCAACAGTCAGCTGGTGGAAGTTAACGGCAAATGCATTGAGGAAATAGAAAAGGCGCTGGCCCGGGTCATAGCCCATGAGAACCGGTGGTGGCTGAAAAGAAATATTCCCTTGTATCTGGTGCACCCGGAAGTCATGCACGGACTTGGTATCGCGCCCGACCCGGACAGTGTTTTAATGATCTTCCGGGATACCGGGAAACAGCCCCTCAACGAAATGATACATGCGCTCCCGGTGGGCGATAACTCCGTCCGGGCAGTTAAAGCGGGCCTGTGGCCCCAGAGCCCTCAAACCACTGTTTCAGAACCCCTATACCTGAAAAACCGGGGCATGCCGTACTGGTTTGAGCACCTCCCGGATACCGGCACGGTATATTTCCAATACAATGTCTGTTTGAATGACCCCGACAGCCCCCTGGACAGCTTAATCCGCGAACAGCTTACCCTCCTGAGGGAAAGCGATGTGGGGAGGCTGATTATTGATTTGCGCCACAATAATGGCGGTAATTCCAGGCATCTGCAGCCTTTCATCCGGGAAGTGCGAAGCATGAAACACATCAACCGGCCGGGAGGGCTGTACGTCATTGTAGGACGGGAAACATTTTCTGCGGGAATGTTCAATGCCCTGCAGTTCAGGGAAGCCACCAGGGCTATTTTTGTGGGGGAACCGACGGGTGGAATACCGAACGGCTACGGTGAAGTGATGTCTTTTCAACTGGCTGGAACAAACCTTTATGTCAGCTATTCCACCAAATATCTCCGGTGCAGCCGGGAAGACAGCCCCTCTTTTGTACCCGACCGGGTTGTGGAACTGACCTTTACCGACTATATGGAAAAGAAAGACCCCGTGCTGGAACATATTTTTCAGGAAAAAAGCCCACATCTATGGCGGTTTATCCGATAGCTAACCGCTGCTAAGACTCCCACCTCAAAAAAGGAAAGGGGACACACCTGCTGAAGTGCAATGTATCAACTTGAGGCAGGAATGTCCCCAACAATGGGAGATAATTGCGTTAAGCTCCTGGATAACGATTTCTAAGCGTCAGATGGAGTTCAACCTCCACCTGGCGCTAAGAAATCTTTTGATGTTCCAGGCTTATCCGGCAGATGTTACATAAAATTTATTAAAATTTAAATTGCGTTTAGGCCGTGTTTAACAAAAATTTATAAACCATTGCTACAATTCTTATAAATTATAACAAGGAGTGTATATTGTGTTCACTATTCAACCGCTTGTGCCGGCAATGATACCTCAATATGAAGTATTCAGCGGGCCACAGCTGCGCGAAATTCTACGCCGGGATTGTTTAAATGAGAAAACTGTTATTGGAGCCGCTTCACATTTTTTGGGGCCTGCCGGTCTTGTCCTGGCCCGGATATACGATAACGGACAGGGTGGTTTAATGGGGGACGTGAAAAATTTATTTGTTGGCGGCAGCTATAGAAATAACGGTCTTGGCACTGAATTGCTTTTATATGTGGAAGAAAAGCTTAAGGAAAAAGGCTGCATAAATGTTTTTCTTCGTTTCCCCGCCGGTAAAGAATATACCCCTGCAGTAGAAAAGATACTGCAGAAATGCGGCTGGAGTGAACCGGTAAAGCGGAGGGTGTATAGCAAATATAATATTTTCGACTTTAAGAACGGGTGGATAGATCGTGTTTCCCTGGGTGGAACCAATACCGCAATCCCTTGGCCTGAGATTTCCGGGGAGAAGCTGGAAGAAGTGAAAAAGGGCCTTAACAAATGGTATCCGGATTGGGCGTCTCCTTTTCAGCCACATCTTGCAAATCCCCACCCGGCCACAAGCCTGTGGCTGTCCCACCAGGGACAAATAGTCGGTTTTGTGATTACAAATCGTATTTCTAAAGATACCTTATTTTATGAGAGGCTCTTTGTGCGGGAGGACTTGCAAAAAACCGGCCTTGGTATCCGACTGCTGGCAGAAGCAATAAAAAATCAGATAAAGGAAGGTATACCATACGCTGATATGGATTTGGCCTACTACCCGGAATTTATAACCAACCAGCACTTAATCAGATTTTTTGAAAAACATTGCAGTCCGGGCAGGCCAGGCAGGCCGGCCGCTATAGATTCGGTAGTTTTTATGCAATCCGTAAAGGAAATTTAATGATCATCCAATTAAGGAGATAAAAGATGAAACCTTCCAGGTACAACTTTATCTGGCCGGCTGAACACACCGACAACATGCTAATTTATAACAGCATGACCGGTGGATTGGTGGAAACTGAAAAGACCTGCGTCGATTTGTTGAGTGCCGCTTGGATTGACTATAACTCGCTCTCACCCCACGAGAAACAGTTTATTGACTGCATGAAGCAAGGGGGTTTTGTGATTGATGATATTGTTGACGAACTGTTAATCTTAAAAAAACTATATAACAGTAGTAAATACAGCCGCAGCAAGTTATCCTTAACCATTGCCCCGACTATGCAGTGCAATTTCGACTGCATTTACTGTTTTGAGCATCCCGGCGAGGCAGAAAAAAACCGGGATGATAAAGTGATGTCTGAAACAGTGCAGCAGGCTTTGCTTGAGTTTATAACCAATAAAGCAAATACGATAGACCGATTACTTATTTATTGGTATGGTGGCGAACCACTGCTGCAAAAAGACTTAATCTTTGCATTATCAAAAAAAATGATTGATATCGCCGCTCAAAATAAAATAGCCTACTATGCAAAGATGGTTACCAACGGCTACCTGATTGCTCATGATCCCAAAATCATACATAAGCTGAAAGACAGCAAAATTACTTCCCTGCAAATTACTCTGGACGGCCCGCCGGAGGTGCATAACCGGAGAAGAATGCTCAAAGGAAGTCATAAACCTACCTTCGACCGTATCCTGCAGGGTATAAAGCTATTGGAAGAAGAAGGATTTGATGTAACGCTCAGGATTAATACAGATAAAACCAATATGGATGATACTTATAAGCTCCTGGATATTCTTAGCGATAACGATCTTAAGAATGTCCGCATCTATCTGGGCTTTGTTACTGCGGATACACCCGGGTGCCATGATTATCAATGCAATACTTTGTCCTTGGAAAAGGCGAGACACCTGATATTGGATTTTTATAAAACTTTACTGCTTAAACAGTTTAATATGGAGAAAACCCGTTTTTACCCCAGGCTAATTGGTGCCTGTGGGGCCGGCACCCTGGATGAATATGTCATTTCCCCGGATGGAGATATGTATAAGTGCTGGAAAGAAATAGGCCGAAAGGAAGCCAGTGTAGGAAATATCACTAGTTTTAAAACCCGCAGCAACAGCCAGCGGATGCACGAAATTCGCTGGCTGTTAAGGGAACCTTTTGCTGATGACCACTGCCCGGAATGCAAGATGCTGCCCATTTGCATGGGAGGCTGCGGCTTCCCGGAAATAGTTAACGGCCAACGAATAAAATGCAATCCTTCAGATGATTATCTTGAACAAATAATAAAAACGCCCTGCTATCTTAAAAAAACCAGTTGTAAAAGAGATGTTACATAGAATTTATTAAAAATTAATTTTCGGTTAGCATGCGTTTACCAAAAATTTATAATAAAATGTTACAATTTTTATGATCTTAGAGTTTTGTACACAGACTTTTTTATTTGAACAAAATTCTATGATCTGCTTTACTTTATAAAAAGGAGGTAATAAGGCTATGGAAACGAACGGTATAAACTTTACACGGAGGCAACTTGAAGAAGAACTCATCAAAAAAGCCGGAGCTGACGAGGGGTTTAAAAAGGAATTGATGTCTGATCCCCACAAGGCCATCGCTCAGTTCGGGGTTGAAATCCCAAAGGAGATTGATATTAAAGTAATTGAAGAAACACCAAAAATGGCCTACCTTGTATTACCGATGAGCCAGGAAGTATTAGCCGACGGAGCGCTTGATAACATTGCAGGCGGGTGCAGTTGTAACATGGGCCAAATTGCTATAGAGCCGCCCTTACGGTCGGACGTTGGATTTTAAACGTTGAATCTCATATAAGTATTATTCTATTATTTAACCCCGGAAGTTTTTCTTCCGGGGTGTTTTGTGCGCCTGGCAGCTTTTTCGTTTACCTGAGTTCCATCTTCTTTCAGGTTTGATTTTTCCTTCTCGTTTTGATTTATTTAATTTCAATTTTATGAGAAGTTTAGATTGGTTTAAAAACAGTTTATTAAAAATTAAGAAGCGGTTTATAAACAGATGCTATAATATTAATTGATTAACACTAAAGGAAGCCTGGGAGAGAAACGCTATGCAGGTAACCAATATAGGGCTGGATAAATTGAGTTTGCTGGAAATCCCGCTGTTTTCGGGTCTTGAGCGCATGCACCTGGCCAAACTTGTACCCGCCCTGGAAGAGATTAATTATAAGGATGGACAGGTTATCTTCCAACAGGGAGAGTTTGGTGACTCCCTGTACATTATTGTCCGCGGGACCGCCGTAGTGTTTATCAATGAAGGGGATGAGATAAGGGAGCTTGCCCGCCTTGGGGAGAGAGAATGCTTCGGCGAAATGTCTCTCTTGACCGGCGATCCCAGGTCGGCGGGGGTGCGGGCGGCTACCGATTTAACTGTTCTAAGGCTGTCCAAGGACCGTTTTGATGAATTATTGCTGGAACACAATTCCCTGGCCGTTCAGTTTGCCGCCATCCTGGCCAGGAGGCTGGCCAGGATACAGAGCAAGCCGGGCGGCGATAAGGAACCGCAGACAGAGAAGCCGGTAAAAAGGGAAAAAGAAAAAGAAGCTATTACTGCGGAGAAAAAGCCGCCGCTTCCCGTTCCTTCCAAAGTTATCGTGAAAAGCAAAAAATTATGGTTGGCTTTTTCTGGAGCCCTGGCTTTGGTGCTGCTTTTTATTTACCTGGGAACCACCTGGTTGAATTACGGACAAGGCCACGGCGACATTGTCATCGGGATTGCCGGGTCCTTTAGCGGCCAGGAAGGAGCTTCCTTCAGGAATGCCGTCCGGATGGCTGTGGATGAGGTGAATTCCGGCGGCGGAGTCCTGGGCGTCAGGGTGCGGGCTGACTTTAAAGATGACCAGGGTAATATTAACAGGGGAATGGCCAATGCCCAGTCCTTTGCGGAAGCTGAGGATGTAGTGGCGGTGATTGGACACCTGGAGCCCTACATATCGGCCCCGGCGTCTGCGGTTTATGAAAGGGCGGGGATTATCATGCTGGCCCCGTCCGGCTTTGTCCCGCCGGCTGCCCGGAAAGAATACAAATATGTTTTTCGGAACATGCCCGGCGGGGAAGAATACGGCGGGCTGGCGGCGGAATACATAGCCAGGCAGGGTTTAAAGAGGACTGTTATTTATTATGGCGACAGCGACCACGGGCGTGCCCTGGCCAATGCCTTTGAAAACCGGGCCGGTGAGCAGGGTGTTTACATAGTTGACCGGCAGTCCGACTACCTCGGCCCGGAAAAAATAGAGAGCGTACTGGCCCGGTGGAGAATAATGGGTTTTGATTCCATATTCCTGGCGGAGCCGCTGCCGGAAGGAGCGGAATTCATTTCGCAGCTCCGCAGGTCGGGGATTGCCGCCCCTGTCTTTGCCTGTAGTTATCTGGATTCCCCCGACCTCTTCCCAATAGGGGGGCAGGCGTTAGAAGGAATAACCGTCTTTTCAGTATTCAATCCTCTTGACCGGCGCCCGGAGGTGAGAGGGTTCGTAGAGAGCTATAAGAAAAGGTTTGGAGTCGATCCCGGCATGATGGCCGCCCAGGGTTACGACTCGGTAAAACTGCTGGCCGATGCCATGCGGATGATCGGTTCCAGCGATGCCGGAAAAGTTTCCGGCAAGCTGCGGGAATTGCAAAAATGGCCCGGAGTGACCGGCTATTACAGTTTTACGCAAAATGGTGATGTTTTGGGCAAGGATATTGTTATTAAGCAGGTAAAAAACGGTAATTTTACGTACCCGCATCATTAATTTTTAGCTTTAGGGGCTGAACGTATGATACCCAAGTTATTTCGTGACGTATCCCTGGAAAGACTTTCCTCCCCTGAACAATTGGATTCGTTTACAACATTTGTCTCGCCCAGGGGCTGGATTGCTATGCTGGGCCTGGGGTTTTTCATTGCCACAGCCTTGTTTTGGGGGATATTCGGCAGTATACCCATAAAAGTCCAGGGCCAGGGCATTATGATCAGCCAGGGAGGGGTTGCCGGCATTGCCTTTGGAGTTGAGGGCCAGGTCACCGACATCAAGGTGTCCGCCGGCGAAATGGTCGGTAAAGGTGAGGTGGTGGCCAGGATTTTTAACCCGGAATGGATGAAAAATGCCGACCCGGCAATGCCTGAAGAAATTGCCAATCATTCCAGAGTGGTCAGCCCCTATTCAGGCCGTGTGCTGGAGGTTATAGCTCAAAAAGGGGAGTGGGTTAAACCCGGCGCACCGTTAATGAGCGTTGAGATAAAGGGCCAGGATGTGAAAGAGCTGGAGGCAGTCCTTTATATTCCCCTGGAAGAAGGGAAAAGAATACTCCCCGGCATGGACGTGCAGATTTCCCCCTCGGTGGTAAAAAGGGAAGAGTTTGGCTATATGCTGGGCAGGGTGACATCGGTTTCGGAATTTCCGGTGGCTGCTGAAGGAATGATTAAATTGCTGGGCAGCAGGGAACTGGCCGAAAAGTTTTCAGGCCGGGGGACTCCGGTTGAGGTGCATGTGGATTTGACGCCGGACGCCGGCACTATCAGCGGGTATAAGTGGTCTTCCCGGGGAGGACCGCCGGTAAAGATTGACGGAGGCACCCTTTGCCAGGGGGAGATAATATTGAAAAAGGTCAGGCCTATTGAATTGGCCATTCCCATTGGCGCAGCAAATTAACCCGGCCGGCGGTAAGCATATTCAGGGAGTGAATTGACTATATGTTTAATTTGCCGGGCAACTGGAGAAAAATTACCGGACTAAAACAAAAAATTAAGCGGGTTAAAGTGCCCACGGTTTTACAGATGGAGGCTGTGGAATGCGGTCCCGCTTCCCTGGCCATGGTTTTGGGGTATTACGGCAGGTTCGTTCCTCTGGAAGAATTGCGGCTGGAATGCGGGGTTTCCAGGGATGGCAGCAGGGCCGGCAATCTGCTAAAAGCAGCCCGCAAGTATGGGCTGCGCGCAACGGGATATCGATTGGAGCTGGAAAGGGTAAAAAAATTCCAGGGGCCAATGATTATTTACTGGAATTTCAATCATTTTCTGGTTCTGGAGGGTTTTAAGAAAGGCTTAGTTTACTTAAATGATCCTGCTTCCGGGCCGAGAAGGGTGACCGAGGAGGAGTTTGACCACTCTTTTACCGGTGTTGCGCTGACCTTTGAGCCCGGTCCCGACTTCCAAAAGGGCGGGGAAAAAAGCACTATCATCCCGGCACTGAAAAGCAGGCTTAAGGGGTTTGAGCATTACCTGACCTACCTAACTCTGGCCGGGCTCATGATGGTGCTCCCCGGCCTTGTTATCCCGGTTTTTACCCGGATTTTCGTGGACAATATACTTTTGCAGAATATGAAAAGCTGGGTTTTCCCTCTATTAATAGGGATGGGGCTGACAGCCTTTTTGCGGATGGGCCTGACCTGGCTGCAAAACTTTTACCTGTTGAAAATGGAGACCAAGCTGGCTTTAAGCACATCCGGCAAATTTTTCTGGCATGTGCTCCGCCTGCCGATGCAGTTTTTCGCCCAGCGCTACAGTGGTGAAATTGGCGCCCGCGTGCAGATAAACGACCAGGTGGCGCAGTTTTTATCGGGCAGGCTGGCCCGCACGGCGCTGGATTGTATGGCTATCACCTTTTATTTTGTATTAATGCTGCGGTACGATGTGCTGCTTGCACTGGTCGGCTTGTTTATAGCTTTTTTAAACATCCTCTATTTACAGTTTGTGGCCCGCAAAAGAGAAGACCAGAATCAAAAGCTTCTTCAAGATCGCGGCAAGCTGCTCGGCACCTCCATGGCAGGGCTGCAGATAATTGAAACGTTAAAAGCCGGCGGCAACGAGTCGGATTTTTTTGCCAGGTGGGCGGGCTACAAGGCCAAAGTGGTTAACGCCGAACAGGAAATGGGTGTTTCCAATGGGTATCTGGCGGTGGTTCCCTTTTTCCTGGATACCCTGAATGTAATGTTAATAATATCCATCGGAGGGCTCCATGTGATGAACGGACAGCTAACCATAGGGATGCTGGTGGCCTTTCAGAGCCTGATGAGCAGTTTTCTGGAGCCTGTCCGCAGCCTGGTAATAATGGGGAGCACCCTGCAGGAAATGAAGGGAAATATAAACAGGGTGGAAGACGTGCTCCGCTATCAGGTGGATAGCCGGCTGGCCGACCTGGATTCGCCGGAAGGTTTGCCTGCCGGGCCCGTGAAAATTAATGGCTTCTTGGAGCTGAAAGATGTCACGTTCGGGTATAGTCGGCTGGAACCCCCGTTAATTGAGAATTTCAACCTTAAGATGAGGCCTGGATCAAGGGTTGCCCTGGTGGGCGGGTCGGGCAGCGGCAAGTCCACCATTGCCAAACTGGTAGCGGGGCTGTACCAGCCCTGGTCGGGAGAAATATTTTTTGACGGCAAACCCCGCAGCTCTATCCCCAGGCCGCTGATTACCAATTCCCTGTCCGTGGTGGACCAGGATATTATACTCTTTGAAGGAACGGTGCGTGATAACCTCACCCTCTGGGACTCCACCATTGCCGAGGCCGATGTTGTCCAGGCGGCCAGGGATGCCTGTATACACGAGGATATAGCGTCCAGGGACGGCGGCTACGACCACCTGGTGGAGGAAGGCGGCCGCAATTTCAGTGGAGGGCAGCAGCAGCGGATGGAGATAGCCAGGGCCCTGGCAGGCAAACCGGCCATACTGATTCTGGATGAGGCCACCAGCGCCCTGGATCCGGTTACTGAAAAAATAATCAACGACAATATGAGGCGCCGTGGGAGCACGCTGATTGTTGTGGCCCACCGCCTGAGCACCATCCGGGATTGCGACGAGATTATCGTGCTGGAAAAGGGAAAGGTAGCGCAGCGGGGAACGCATGAACAGATGAAGGACGCTGAAGGCCCCTATGCTAATTTAATTGGGGAATGATGACAATGATTAAAGAAGTATTTGAAAACAACACTTCTTTCTTGCTTGACAATCCGGAAAATATCTGGCTGGTCTGCGAGGGCGGGGTGAGTGTATTCTCCGTTCCGGTGGCAGGGGGCGAAGCAGTCGGCCAAAGAGTACATCTATTTGATGTTGAAGCCGGGCAGGCCATGTTTGGCCTAGGGCCGTGTGACGGCCAGAAACTTGGGTTGCTGGCCGTGTGCAATCCGGATACCCGCATCCTGAGGATGGAAAAGTCGCGTTTTGGGGAAATTGCGAAAAGCCGAGGGGAACTGCCGGGCGCATTGCTGGAAAGCTGGGTTGCCGGTCTTTCCGCAGGGATATGCAGGGATATGCCGCCGAAAAAGTATGAAATACTCCGGGCGGGACAGGAGGTTACCGTTTGGGAAGAATGTTTTCTCAAGCCCGAAGAAAAAGTCCTCTGGGTCAAATCTAAGGCCGGTGTTTTGCAATTCCTGGCCAACCCTCATTTGCCGGCCCTGGAAGAAGAAGTGTTTTTTCCGGTCGCTGACAGTGTCTGGGTTTTTGCGCAGGCGAACAGCAAGCTTTACGTGGCCGATACCGCCGGCTTTTTAAAAGAGGATGATCCCTGGGCAGCTTTGCGACATTTTCATCACCTGGCCCTGGAACTGATCCGCTGGCGGCGTGACCGGAACGAGGCCGAAGAGCGCCGGAGACTGGTTAATAAAGAAATAAAAGACCGGGAATTTGTGCAAAAGGCCGTGAATCAACTGACTTCAGTGACGAAGGCCAGGCGGGAAGAATTCCCGCACGACAGCGACGAAGACCCTTTGCTCCAGGCCTGCCGGCGGGTAGGCGAAGGTATGGGCATTGCGGTTGCCGCGCCTCCTCGCCGGGGCGGCGGATCAGGGCATTCCCTGGAGGATATCGCCAGGGCGTCACACATACGTGTCCGCCGGGTGATCCTTAAAGGGGACTGGTGGAGCCGGGACAACGGCCCTTTCCTGGCCTACATGGAGGAAGACGGGCGTCCGGTGGCCCTGGTTCCCGCCCGGGAGTGCTGCTATGAGGTTTATGATCCTTTGCATAAAACAAAATATCCCTTGAACAATGGGCTGGCCTGGTCCCTAAAGCCCTTTGCCTACGTTTTTTACCGGCCTTTCCCGGCCCGTGCTCTTTCGGTAATGGATTTGCTGACCCTGGGGCTGTCAGGCCGGTCCAGAAAAGATATGGCCATGATTATTCTCCTGGGGATAGCCGGTGGGATATTGGGAATGCTGACCCCTGTAGTTACGGGGATTTTGTTCGATAGTGTCATTCCGTCTGCGGAAAGGGGCCATTTATTTCAAATAACTGCCTTTTTACTGGCCGGGGCCGTAGCCGGCGCCGGCTTCCAGATATCTCAATCCATCGCCATGCTGCGGCTGGAAGGCAAAATAGACTCCGGCCTGCAGAGTGCTATCTGGGACCGACTGTTGAATATGCCGGCGCCTTTTTTTCGGCGTTTTTCGACGGGCGACCTGGCTTCCAGGGCGAACAGCATTAGCTCCATTATCCGTATCCTTTCGGGCTCAGGTACAATTATAATTTTATACGGTATTTTTTCTTTCTTTAATCTGGGTTTACTGTTTTTTTACGATGCAGGCCTGGCCAGGGTGGCATCGGGACTGGTGATATTGTATATGGCTGTTTTTCTGGTGCTGGGGTATTTGGGGGTCCGTTATTCCCGAAAGCAGCTTGAGATTGAAGGAAAGATATCCGGGCTGATATTGCAGGTGCTGGGGGGCATCGCCAAGTTCCGGGTAGCCGGCGCTGAAAACCGGGCTTTTTACCTGTGGTCCAAAGCATTCAGTGAACAGAGAAAATTTACCTATCAGTCCAGGACTACATCTAATTATTTTGAGGTATTTAATGCGGTATACCCGCTTATTGTTTCAATAGCTATTTTCTCCATAATGGGCCTGGCCAGTGAAAGCAGGATGTCAACCGGCCAGTTTTTAGCCTTCATTGCTGCGTTTTCCGGATTTTTAGGAGCCATGGCAGGCTTAACCTCGACAATAATCTCTTCTTTAAGTATTGTTCCCCTTTACGAAAGGCTTAAGCCAATTCTGGAGACTCCTCCGGAAGTAAATGAAGTCAGGGAGGACCCGGGCAGCCTTACTGGGGAGATCGAGATCAGCCGGCTCTTTTTCCGCTACCATGCCGGCGGCCCGATGGTTTTGCAGGATATTTCACTGCATATTCGCCCCGGGGAGTTTGTGGCCGTTGTCGGCCCTTCGGGAAGCGGCAAGTCCACTCTTTTACGCCTGCTGCTGGGCTTTGAAACCCCGGAATCGGGCGCGGTATATTATAACGGGGAGGACCTGGCCGTCCTGGATGTACAGTCTGTCCGCCGCCAGCTGGGTGTTGTGCTGCAAAACAGCCGGCTGTTGCCCGGGAGTATTTTCAGCAATATCGTCGGTTCTCTGCCCCTGACCATGGATGATGCCTGGGAGGCGGCAGCTATGGCCGGCCTGGCTGAGGATATCCAGCAGATGCCCATGGGCATGCACACGGTTATAACGGAAGGCTCTTCAACCCTCTCGGGGGGGCAGCGGCAGAGACTTTTGATTGCCCGGGCCATTGTCAATAACCCTCGCATCATTTTTTTTGACGAGGCTACCAGCGCTCTTGACAACCGGACCCAGGCCGTGGTCAGCCAGAGCCTGGAGGGTTTGAATGCAACGCGTGTTGTTATCGCCCACCGGCTCAGCACCATCATCAACGCAGACTGTATCTATGTTATGGACCAGGGAAAAATAGTTCAGAGAGGTACTTATAATGAACTGATTAATCAGGAGGGTGTTTTTGCCCAGTTGGCAAAGCGGCAGCTGCGGTAAAAAGGAATGGGGACACACCTGCTGAAGATCGGGTATTCCTTTGTGGACAGGAATGTCCCCGATCGGTATGGCTATGTGGTCTAAGCAATGTTCCCGATTGTATGGCTTTGTGGGGTGGAGGAATGTCCCTACTGTGTATGTTGTTTTGTTGTTTAATTGTGATTGTGCAGCTTATACCCTACTCCCCTGACAGTAACTATATACTGGGGCTTTGATGGGTCCAGCTCTATTTTTTTACGCAGTCTGTTAATATGAACCATTAATGTTCTGTAGTCGGCATTATCATTAAACTGCCACACCAGTTCCAGCAACTGATCATAGTTAAATATCCGGTTGGGGTTTTCAGCCAGCAGGATGAGAAGTTCAAACTCTTTATTGGTAAGGGTCACCGGTGAGCCATTGACTTCAACAGTACGACTGGACAGGTCTATTATAAGGCCGGGGTAATTGATTATCTGCTTCTGTTCAAAAGGTTCGCCGTTTGTGTATTGCATGCGGCTTCGGCGCAGGTTGGCCTTGACCCGCGCAATCAATTCCTTTGGGTTAAAGGGCTTTATTATGTAGTCATCCCCGCCGACCCCCAGGCCCAGTACAATATCTGAAGGTTCATTCATGGATGAAAGAAAGATGATTGGAACATCATTATCCTTGCGTAATTTACGGCAAATTTCAATGCCGTCCAGGCCCGGCAAAAGAACGTCAAGGATAATCAGGTCCGGCTTGTGCGTACGGACTATTTCAAAAGCGCTTTGTCCGTCTTTGGCGGTTATTGTCTGAAAGTTGTTCTTGTCCAGGTGAAAGCTAATCAATTCCCGTATTGTGGCTTCATCATCAACAACCAAAATCTTTTCTCCGGCCATAGCATCTCCTACCCTCCGGCAGTTTGGACATATCTGTGTATTTGACTACTATTATATAACTTTTTCGCGCAATTTTAGATAAAAATTGATTAATTTTCATAAATTCTGCCGGTTGTAATGATAAATTATTGTTTTAGACAGGATTTAAAAAACAAACGCCGAAATTAATTAAAATAGTCATAAATTGTATTTTAATGTTATTTTATGTAATAAATGGCGGTAAGTTTAAGTTAGGAGTGATTTTACCGTGAGATTTGTACCCAGGGTAATGCTTATCACAGGCTTACTGATATTTTTGACATTTAACAACCTGGCAGCTGTTGCGGCCGCCACGGCTGATAAGGGAAAGGTGGTAATAAAACCGGCATTTAGCGATGTCAGGGCCGGGAACCCAAACCTTTTATTTATTAACTACCTGGCTGGAAGGGGTCTGATTAAAGGATTCCCTGATGGCACGTACCGGCCGGCAGAAGGGCTTACCAGGGCCGAGGCGGCTGTGCTTCTCTGTGGGGCGGCGGGCCTCAGGGAAAACTTCGGGACAGGTAGATTCAGCGACATTGGAGGACACTGGGCCGCAGGTTTTGTAAACTCTGCCACCACTGCGGGCCTGCTTCATGGCTACCCGGACGGAACCTTCAGGCCCGACGGGGTGATAACCAGGGCAGAGGGGCTGGCCATGTTCCTTGGCCTTTCCAAAGGGACAAATAAAGGTGCACAGCTTCCGGCCCTTGAAGACGTTGGGGATGCACACTGGGCGGCAGGGCCGGTGGCGCTTGGCCTGGCTGCAGGTATGCTTGGGCTGAGTGATGATAAGCAGAGATTTCTTCCCGACAGCCCCCTTACCAGGGGCGAGCTGTCCAGGGTGCTGGGGATACTCCTTACCAGGGAGCCAGGCCTGGCCAGGACGGAGCTCACCGGCAGACTAAACATATTCAAAGGAAAGGTGACAGTTACCAAAAAGGGCTTCATCAGCCCCCGGCCCGCTGAAAACGGGGATTTAATAGCGGCAGGAGATGTAATAAAGACAGGGCAGGGAGCCTCTGCCGAGCTGGTTTTCCCGGACGGGTCAAGCCTTCGCCTGGAGGAGAAAGCCCACCTGGAGCTAAAGGAGGCCGCCGGTAGATCTTATATAATGTTCGACGGTAGGCCGGGAACAGCAGTTGACTGGCTCAACGTGGACCTTAAGCAGGGCAAGATGTTCGGAGCCCTTGCCACAAGCCGGCAGGACTCCGGGAATAGCAAACCAAAAGAGGAAGTTAAGAAAACAGGCCCCGAAGCCCTAAAAGGGCTGCCCGCGGTGGCCGGGACAGGCTTGTTGAGCATGAGAGACGCTCTCCTGGCTGCCAAAGGCCAGACGCCGGCCGAAGGGGATGATATTCCCTGGTGGGAGGCCTCAGAGGTTAAGAGGGTCCGGGTACAGGTGGACATGCCCTGGGGGGTTGCCGGCATTCGGGGGACCTTCTGGATGAACCTGGTAAATGATTTGCAGGCAATCACCAGCGTGCTGACAGGGTCGGCCAGCGTGACTGCAAATGGGCAGACCGTGAGCCTTTCACAGGGGCAGGGCACTCAGGCGGCCCAGGGGCAGGCCCCGCTTCCGCCTGCCCCCCTTACCGCTGCCCAGAACCAGGACTTTGTTGCGGTGGCCAACTGGCTTAACCAGGTGGCGCAGCTTATGCAGACTGTCCAGGAGGCGCTGGTGGCTCCTCCTCCGCCAGCGGGACAGCCGGAGCAAAATAATCAGAATGAGCAGCAGGTACAGCAGGTTCAGCCGCCGGTAAACGTAATTCAGGCTATCAATACTGCTCTGCAGGAGGCCCAGACCGCCCTCAGCTCTGCAACCCAAAATGAAGGCAGGGGCTCCAATTCAGGTAATACGCAGACCCAGGACACCACGCAGACTCAGGACACCACTGCGCCGACAATAGTTATAAGCCAGCTAAACCCGCAGCCTGGGGGGCAGATGTATAAAAATGCGGCTATTTATATCAGGTTCAGTGAAGATATAGTATTGGGAGGCGGCTGTGTAACCATATTTGACGGGTCCGAAAATGTATTATATGAAATGCTTGCCGATGGGAACACCCTTGTGATTGATCCGGTAGATGAAGTTTTTAACCAGGGGACTTTCTACACTCTCACCGTTCATTCCGATGTTGTCAGGGACCTGGCGGGCAATGCCTATTCGGGGGAATACAGCTTCTCTTTCTATGTTCTCTCTGGTGGGAGCGTATCAACCGTCAGCGCCAGCCACGCAGGGGGGGTCTACGGCGAGCCGGTATCGGTTACCCTGACCTGTGACGACCCTGACGCCACAATATACTATGCCCTGGACGGAACCAATCCTATTTATGGTGCGGAATACAGTAGTGAACCTATAATCATTAACTCAACTTCCAAGCTGGTATATATGGCCAGGGACAGTGAGGGGAATGTTTCTTTTCCCGGTTATCAGGAGTATAAGATCTTTAATACAAGGGATGTTGACACAAACGCCGGCTCCTATTACAATTCATTGGCGGTGAAAAAGCTGGGCAGGCCGGCAATAAGCTATTATGGTTCTACCTTGGAGGAACTTAAATACGCTTACTGGAACGGATCTGTCTGGGAGCAGGAAACAGTTGAAAATGCGGTATACGCAGGCAAGTACTCTTCCCTGGGCTTTGACAGCTTCGGCAACCCTCATATCAGTTATTTCAACAGCTCAGCAACTGATCTGAGATACGCCTATCACAATGGTATCAGCTGGGGTTATTCCGACCCGGACGTATCATCAGACTATGTTGTGGGCCAGTATACCTCACTTGAAGTAGATAGCAGCAATCATCCACATATAGGCTACGAATATCTTGGGGAGGGTGAAGACGACTTAAGATATGCCTACCATGACGGATCCGCCTGGAATATTGAATACGTGGACACAGCAGCACAGGTAAGCGGCGGTATGATCTCCCTGGCCCTGGACGGCTCCGGCTACCCGCACATAAGCTATTACGACAGCACTGCCGAGACAGGCGGACTCAAATATGCTTATAAGGACAGCAACGGGTGGCACACTTCTGTACTGGAAAGCGAATATAATGTGGGCCAAAATTCCGCCATCGACATTGACTCGGAAGGGTACCCGCACATAGTGTACTCAGACTTAGGTACAGGGTCTCTCAAGTACAAGTATAAAACCTCAGGCGGGTGGATTACCGAGGTTATAGGAGAAAACTTCTGGCCCCGTGACATTTCCATGAAGCTGGACAGCCTGGACAGACCGCATGTAAGTTTCCATTACGTGCCGAACGAATATGATTACGGGCTCTACGGCAGTCTGAAATACTCCTACCGGGAAGGGGGCGTCTGGCATACAATAAATGTTTACGGTGACTCATTCAGTACAGGCACGTATACGTCCATCGACCTTGATGAAAATGACGCCCCCCATATAGCCTTTTACGACCCGGCAAGCTCGAAGCTCAAGTACGCCAGTTGGGCTGACATAGTACCCCCAGGTTTGATTTCTTCGACACCGTACGAATACGTAATCGAGGTGAAATTCGACGATTCTATAAATAAGGATCAGAACTTTACTGGCATAACGCTGACGGTAGGCGAGAGTCTTGTGGATATTTACTGCTCTCTGTATGGCAACATGCTCTATATTCACCGTAGTGACGACTCTAGTTTTGCATACGGCGATTATACTCTAACCATTCCGGCCGGGGCTATTAAAGACTTAGCGGGCAACCGCAATACATTCGAAACTACCAGCTTTATTCTTGAATAGCCCACTTAGTGACACGGCTGCAACAGCAGCTAATAAAAAAAATGCGTTCCGGGCGGCCGGGACGCATTTTTTTATCGTTATGGAAAGTATATGTCACTTTAAAGCGCTAAAGTAACCCATGGTTTGGTTGCAAATAACATTATAGCTTTGGGGCGTATCGGATAAACCCCCGCACTCACGAAGGATCCTCCGGCTGTAACTGGCTCTAGGCTTGTCACCAACTGACAGACGACCGTCCTCAACGGCGCGTCGTTGCGCCGGTTCGGACTGCCTCCAACGTCCTGTTGGAGACCCGTCTGTCATTAGGCTCCTTCGCCGAGAGCCAGATAACAACCTCCGGTAAATCGCTCGATTGGGGGTTTCTCCTTTACAGATACAATAGGCAATGTTTCGTACTATAGAAAAGAAAAAAGGGCCGGAAAATGCCCAAACCAATTCCCAATTCCCAATTCCCAATTCCGGGCCCATGAATTAGCTTTCCTTTATATAATACAGTCATTGAGATGTCTTTCAGGGGGTGATATAATTTCCTGGTGATATATTAAAAATGACATAATGAGGATAAGACTATGAGTTCAGGGAATGTATGCAGTATTGCCGGGGCAGTTTTGGTAGCGGTGGTTTGGGGGCTTTCTTTTCTTTTTACCAAGGGGCTGCTTGACTATTTAAGCCCCTTTCAGCTGCTGGGTCTGCGCTTTGCCCTGGCGGCCCTGAGCCTGACTTTACTTGTGTCACTGAGGTTAGTTAGAATAAACATTAAGGCGGAACACCTGCCCCCACTGCTGAAAGTAGCGATATGGCAGCCCGTTCTGTATTTTATTTTTGAAACCTACGGGGTAAAGCTGACCACTGCGTCCGAGTCAGGTGTGGTCATTGCCCTGGCCCCCATAGCCATAACATTGCTTTCAATAATTATTCTCGGGGAAAGAACGACGTGGGCACAGGGAGCTTTTATTGCCGCCGCAGTGGCGGGAGTGGTTTTGATGACCCTGGGGGGAACAGTCAGTGAAGCTGGAACCCGGCCCGGCCACCTGCTGGGAATATTAATGCTCCTTGGCGCAGTGATTGCCGCAGGCTTTTATAATATATATTCCAGGCAGGCGGCATCGAGGTTTTCGCCCCTGGAAATAACCTTTGTGATGATGTGGCTGGGGGCTGTTGTATTTAATGCTATAGGGCTGGTGCAGAGTTACTTCTCCGGCTCACTGCCGGGCTATTTTAGCGCCATTCAGAACATAACAGTGGTGGGCGGGCTTTTTTACCTGGGCATTCTTTCATCGGTGGTGGCGTTTTTTTTACTTAACTTTGCGCTTTCCAGCATGCCTGCCTCGCGGGTGGCAGTTTTTCTGAATCTTATACCTGTTGTGGCGCTGCTGGCAGGTGTTACCCTGTATGGTGAGCGCCTGGGTCCGTGGCAGCTTGCCGGGTGCAGCCTTGTGCTCCTGGGAGTGTGGGGCACCAATTACTTTGCGATTAAGCCGGGAAAGGAAAATCTTTCGGTATGATGTGATACCCATAAAAAAACCGGTCCCTGTATAGGGGCCGGTTTTATATACCCTAATAAAACATTCCTGTTCTGTTTCTGAGTTTTGGGGCCAGTTTCATTATTGCTGCGGATAGCTCTTCCCAGGTAACGCCCTCCTGTGGCCTGAATTTCCCTGTTTCATCTCCCGAAAGTAGACCGAGGCCGTTAGCAAGGCCTGCATAGTTTATTTCCAGGGGGGAAAGACCGGATATATCTTTAAAATTGGATTTTATAGTATTTGGCATGGAGGCCACTTCCCTGTAGCCAAGGCTGTTGACCATCCATTCCGCCAGTGATTGCCTGGTCAGCGTATTTTCGGGAAGGAAGTTGCCTCCCTTTTCAATTATTTTCATTTGTGCGGCTCTCTGAATGGCATTATAATCCTCATCGCCGGAAGCAATGTCCTTAAAATACTGAGGTAATTGCTGTTCGTCGTAATATCCCCCTGCCGCTGCCATAATCAGGCGGATTGCGTCTCTCCGGGTAACCTTAGAGGAGGGGGTGAATTTATCAGGCGGGGGAAGAAATCCGCTTTCCCCTAATAGCTTCAATTGTTCCTCAGCCCAACTTCCAATAAAGTCGTAATTACTTCTCTTTAATTTCAGTGGTTTTCCATCCCAGCCAATAGCCTCTCCGGAAAGGGCATCGATACATTCAACACCTCCGAATTCCGGCTGGTAAACAAGCTTAGCCTGCTGTATCCCGCCCCTTTCCCGGGGGAAATAATAGGCAAGCTTTAGCCGGGAACTCTCCAGCCATTTTTCAGCGGCGCTCTCGGAACTTATTATTGCATCGGCCCGGGGGAATTGCACCTGGTGCCATTCGCAATTGTAGCTTAATATTTTCCCGTCTCTTCCAACAGATATGGAGATGCCGTCCTGCGGGAAGGGAATGCCGTTCACCACACGGCTGAAACGGAAATCATAAACCGGAAAATAATCTTGCTGTACGGGTCTATTGGCTTCAGGAACTATAAACCCTGAAAGTTGAGGCTCAACCTCTTTTATAAAGGAGGAAGCTATTTTAAAGGCCTCATCTCTGGTAATGGATTTTGTTTCTGCAGCAGAAGGTCCCTCGTAGCGGTTCCAACTGTGAAAATTGACAATCCTTCCTGTGAACAGCTCTATACCCACATGCATATCGGGACCGGGGTAATAGCGCTCTTCTCCCTGTCTGATCATGAATGACCAGAATTCTTCCCGGCCAAAGGGCCCGCTGCCGGACCCGCCTCCCGACCTTTCAACTTTTCCTTCATATCCCAGTGCCCTGAAAAAAGTTGTTGCTTTTTCCAGGGCCATAGCCGGGCTGATTCTTTCTTTACCCGGGGAGGGGGGATTCATTTCCCCCTTTATAGCCGGTATTTCAGCAAATTGCTTCATGTTCTCAGCCTTTACCGGCCTGCCTTCGTAATCGATAATATCGCCGGTCAGGGCATCAGTTAACTGATGCCTGCTGTTAACCCGGTAAACCAGCCTTGCCGCAGGTTTAATGCCGGAATTATCATCATGTGGCACGTAGTAGGCAAGGTACATGCCGGTTTCACGCATAAGCCCGGCCGCTGCGTCCTTTTCGGGAACTGTCACGGAGAAATGGGGCATATTAAGGTTTTCCTGCCAATTAAAGCTGTAATTCAATACCCTGCCGGAGAGTGCGTCAATTGATATATTGATCCCATTACTTTCTACGGGCAGGCCGTTTGAAGTCCTGCACCACTGAAAGTTATAGGCAAGATTCAGTGAGTTGGCGGGGCCATAAAAATACTTTGGCGGCTCACCAGTCTGCAGGCGCATTAATTTGAATTTTTCAGGCTGCAGCCTGGCCGCAAGCTTTTCCGCTATACTTTTAGCTTTTTCTCTGGAAATTACCTGACTTTCTCCCTCCTCCGGCAATCCCGGGTAGGAAAATTGCAGAATTTCTCCGTTATAGGCGCTTACCATTGCGTGATAGCCGTACATATGGGCACCCGGCATGCCACGCCTGGTAAACTGTAATCTCCACACCAGGGTGTCAGGCTCCATACCGTTGTCCAGCGACACCTCAGGCTCATCGTTCAGCAGTTCAGGGAAAGCTGCCCTGACAGCTTCTATTGCCTGCTTTTCGCTAATTTGGATGTCGGCCCCCTGGCTGTTTTTTTGAGAATAATCCATTGGTTTGGAGTCCTTAATTAGTACCTGTTCTGTCTTAACGGTTATTCCTGTGGCAAATGCCGGCTGCAGCCCTCCAAGCGCAAATAGACAGCCGATACAAATAGATATAAGTTTCCTTATTTGCATCCTACCTCCCCCTTCAATCCAGTAAATTAGCTAACTGGTTCACCTCCTTTTTGTTATGGTAAAAAAAAACATATTCCCAAAGTATTAGACGTAGCAATGAGCTATTTGTTTCAATTATTAGTAAGTTTTTATCCTTTTAAATTGTTGGGGCTGTGCTTAATCCTGGCGACGCTGATTATGTTTGCAATAGAGAATATTGTTTTTTTCGGGAAATAAGGCGGGAGGAAAATGGGTATTCTTATAACTATCCAGTGTAAGCGCAGGAAAAGTTTCAGGAGGAATAATGGTCAAGAAAAAGCTGAGCAGGCTTCCTAAACATATAGGGGTTATACCGGATGGCAACAGGAGATGGGCAGTTAATCAGGGGATGGAAAAGCAGGATGGATACCGGAAAGGCCTGGACCCCGGAATTATGCTCTATGAGATGTGCCTTGAGCTGGGTATTCCGGAGCTTACTTTTTATGGTTTTACCCAGGATAATACCAGGCGGCCTGATATACAGGTCAAAGCCTTTCAGAAAGCCTGTACCGACGCGGTTAATATGCTTTCCAATCGTGATGCATCGCTGCTGGTTGTAGGAGACGCATCATCACCTTTTTTTCCCCCGGACCTTGTGGACTTTACCACCAGAAAGACATTTGGCAAGGGGTTAATCCGCATTAATTTTTTAGTGAATTACGGGTGGAAGTGGGATTTGAAAAATATTATAAACAACGCCAAAAGCGGGGCTTGCCGCAAAAGCAGCAGCATAATGAAACATATCGCCTCCTCTGATGTATCCAGGATAGACCTGATTATACGATGGGGAGGCAGAAGAAGGCTAAGCGGCTTTTTGCCTGTTCAGACGATATATTCCGATTTCTACATTATCGATGATATGTGGCCTGAATTTAAAAAGGAGCATTTTTTAGAGGCCCTGGAGTGGTATCAGGTACAGGATATTACCCTGGGGGGGTGAATTAAAAATACGCTTATACTGAGATTCTTATGCTGTCTGAATTCAGAATTCAGAATTCAGAAGCCAGAATGGCTGGGGCATTCCATCCTGCAAAGCAATAGCCACCCGGTAGGGTGGCTATTGTTTAAGTATGACCAGGTGGTAATTTTTCTTGCCTTTCCGCAGAACTATATACCTTTCGTGCAGCCTGGAAAGGCCCGTCACTTTCGCGCCCTGGTCGGTTTCCCTTACATCGTTTACATAAATGGCCCCGCTTTCTATATCGGTTCTTCCCCGTGATTTAGAAGGGCTCAGTCCTGTTTCAACCGCCAGGTCCAGTAGGCTCATCTCGTTTATCCTGCTTTTCTCCAGGGAAGTTGTCGGCACTCCGCTAAGAGCATCCCTTAACTGATTTTCGGTCAGCGAAGCGATTTCTCCCTTAAATAGGGCGGCGGCGGTCTTTTGTGCCATTACGGCTTCACTTTGGCCGTGTATCATTGAGGTGACCTCGTAGGCAAGCCTTTGCTGGGCCTCCCTTTTTTCAGGGTGTTCCTTTACAGCTATTTCCAACTGGGAAACAGTATCCCTGTCCAGGAATGTAAAGAACTTAATAAATCTGATAACATCCTGGTCGGTAACGTTCACCCAGAATTGGTAAAACTGGTAGGGTGAAGTTTTGGCGGGATCAAGCCATACGGCTCCTGCCTCTGTTTTACCGAATTTTTTTCCCTCCGAGGTGGTTATCAGCGGGAAAGTCATGGCATAGGTCGGAATTTGCAGGGTGCGGCGTATGAGGTCTATTCCCGTAGTTATGTTACCCCACTGGTCGCTTCCTCCAATTTGCAGCCTGCAGTTATGATTCTGGGCAAGGTAGTAATAATCATAGGACTGGAGGATCATATAGCTGAATTCTGTGTACGAAATGCCAACATCCCTATTTTCTATCCTCGATTTTACAGAGTCTTTGGCAAGCATGGCGTTAACCGAGAAGTACTTGCCAAAGTCCCTGAGGTATTCAATAACGTTAAGCTGTGATATCCAGTCGTAGTTGTTTAAAAGAAGAGCCGGGTTTGTCTTCGATTCAAAGTCCAGGAAAATTGAAAGCTGGCCTTTTATTTTTTCCACATAAGATTCAACCAGCTCTCTGGGGTTTAAGGTGCGCTCGGCGGTTTTGCCGCTGGGGTCGCCAATAAGGCCGGTGCCTCCCCCGGCAAGGGCGATGGGCTTGTGCCCCGCTTTTTGAAACCGCTGCAGTGCCATAAGGGGAAGGAGGTGGCCTATATGAAGGCTGTCCGCTGTGGGGTCAAAGCCGCAATAAAGGACTACCGGTTCGCTGGATAGCAGCCTCTCCAGTTCCTCAGGGTCAGACATATCATTAACCAGTCCCCTGTATTTTAGTTCTTCTAAAAAATCAGTCTGCACATTCATTAAATATCTCTCCAAAGTCTTATTTTTCCAGCTATTTTAAAGCATACAATTAATATATATTCCTTTTAAAACCATGTCAAGCCGGGCGCTTATTGACGGTATAAACAGGGATTGCAGAAGTAACAGAAAAAATAATACTGTATAATGTATACAATGAGGAAGGAATTTTCCTGGCGGCGAAGAAATCATAGTAAATTTAACCAGTGGCTTATTATAGTGACGGAAGGGGATATCGATATGGGAATTTTACGAAGGGCTGAACCTCTTAAAGTATGTAAAGTGCTAACCAACCCCACAAACAGTGAGTTAAGGGAATTATGCAGGTCTGAAGAAAGAACAACACAATACGGAAGTCCGGGGTATATATCAAAGGTAAGAAACAGAAGCGCAAAATTTACATATATAGTCGAAGACGGGGTTCCCCTGGGAGAAGACCAGCAGGGAATGTCGGCAGAAGAGGCCAGGTCAGTGGCGGACCGGGTTTATGACTATCTTGAGAAGGCAGAGGTTATCAGGATGGACCGGCAGATGGGTATGAGTCCTGATTTAAGGCTTCACTGCAGGCTGTATATTACTTCAAAGTATGCCCGTATACCGCTGAAATGGGGGCAAATGCTTTTTGATATTGAGGAACCTGATGGAGATCCCGACCTTGTAAGTATTTATATTCCCGAGTGGCCCGAGAAAATTATCTTTTGCCACCCTGAGGAAAGGATAACATTTATCCTTGGAACTGATTATTTTGGAGAGGCCAAGAAGTCTTTTCTCAGAATGGCAATGTACGATTTTAAAAAGAGAGGGGGCCTGGGATTTCACGCGGGAAGCAAGGTGCTCAGGGTAAGAAACCAGGATGAAGATAAGGATTTTGGCTTAATTCTTTTCGGGCTGAGCGGCACCGGAAAAACAACCCTAACCATGCACGATCACGGCCTGGCCGATCCGGACAAAGTATTTATAATGCAGGATGATGTTGTGATGATGAGGCCCGACGGATACTGCTTCGGAACAGAAAACGGCTTTTACATAAAAACCGAGGGACTTGACGAGAGCCAGGCTGTTTTATACAGAGCGGCTGTATCACCTTCGGCGATATTTGAAAATGTTATGATTACAGAAAGCGGGGAAGTTCTTTTTGACAATGCTGAACTTACCTCTAACGGGCGTGGGGTAGTGCTGCGCAGTGATGTTCAGAATACAGACAACCAAATAGATATTCAAAAGGCTAACAAAATAATATTTATAACCCGGAGGAATGATGTTGTTCCGCCTGTGGCAAGACTTACCCCTGAGCAGGGAGCAGCCTTTTTTATGCTGGGTGAGTCTATTGAAACCTCGGCAGGTGATCCATCAAAGGCAGGGCAGTCAAAAAGAGAGGTTGGTACAAATCCTTTTATAATAGGCCCTGAGGCCGAGGAGGGCAACAGGCTCCTGGAAATACTGCACAATAACCCTGATATGGAGTGTTATCTGCTTAATACCGGCTCAGTAGGAGCGAGCGGTTCCAGGCCGGGAAATAAAATTACTATTGATATTTCCACCGGCATTCTAAGGGAAGTGGCAAGGGGCACGATTAAATGGAAAAAAGACCCGGATTGGGGATACCTTGTCCCTGAAGATGTGCCGGGTATTGATCTTGAGCCATACAGGCCGGAAAACTATTACCCGGCTGAGGATTATAGACTGCTGGTGGATAGCCTGCGCAGGGAAAGAAGTCAGTGGCTGGCCAAATACAGCGGCCTTAAAAAGGAAATAACCGATACTATCTAAATAGCTGATTTTGCTAGATCGGGAATTAGGAATTGGGGTTTGAAGGCTGATTCCCATTTCCCAATTCCCAATTCCGGACCCGTGAAAATGCTTAATATTAAGATAGTTTATGGAGTTTCCTGCACCCATTGGGACAGTCTATTATGGCAGGCTCCACGCAGAGCTTGGAAAGCACCTCGCTCCCATTTTCGGTTATTACCAGGGGGCGCTCCAGACGAAGGCCTATATGGCCCGGCCTGTTGCACACAATAGCCATCATCTGCATGTATCCAGGCTGGAGAACAAAGTCAGGCTCGTTGTTGCCGGGTGATTCATACTGGGCAACACAGGGATACCACTCGTTGCCCAGATGGCCTATGCCGTGGCCGAACCCCGGGAGTATCCACTCCGTCCAGCCGTTTTTTATAACCAGTGAGTATACTTTGTCGGCAACTTCTTTAAGAGTTCTGCCGGGCTTCATCTCCTCAAAGGCTGTGTAGCAGGTCTCCACGTAGGCGTCGATGGCCTCCTGCTGCTCCCTGGTCGGTTTACCCATGACGGCATTATGGGCGACATCGCCGAGGAAGAGCCAGTACATCCCATGAAGGTCCAGCATCACCGGATCACCGCACTGCACTATTTTGTCTGTGGCCGGTGTGCACCCACCCATGTGGTACCACGTGCGGTAGCCGCTGGCTATTTCACAGCCTCCGGTAAAGGTCCACGCGAACTGGGATCCCCTGTCCCTCATTGCCTTTTCGGCGATTCCGGCTATTTCCTTTTCACTTATCCCTACCTTAAGGTTTTGCAGCACTATTTCATGGGCAGCGTCGGTAAGGGCGGTGGCCTGCCGCATCAGCTTAATTTCCTCGGGCTCCTTGATAAGGGTCAGCCTGTCTGCAACATCTGCCGCATTCACAAAGGTGGCCTTGGGAAAACGGGATTTTAGGGCCTCGTACTCGGCCAGCGTAATATAGCCCTCGGGCAAGTAATTGGTTGTTCCGCTCTCTATTCCGATTGTTTTTTCCGAGCAGCCCAGCTCATTGATGCGGTTTGCGATCATGTCTATGTAGTCAATTCCGGGAAGGGCCCCATACCCCGCCACATTTTCCAGAAAGCTTTCCTCGGCAAGCCTGGCGGCATCAAGAAGGGGAGTGATGAGCTGCAAATCCCCCTTTTGCGGGATGATGCATGCACTTCTCCAGGGTACGAAACCGCCTGAGTAGTGGACACATGTTTTAAGCCTGGTGCCCACCAGTATGTCAATTTTCCGCCTTTCCAGCTCCTGCTGGATTTTTGCTATTCTTTTGGGAAAGTTGATGTAGGTCATCATTTTACTTAAGTCCCCCCTTTTATTTGATGAGAAATACAAACCTCATTTTCTGAGTCCTTTTTCCAGTATTTCATAGGCGGTGGCAAAAAGCTGAGTTTTATTTTCTCCGGTGGTATTTCCATAGACATAGGTTTCAATAATGAATAGCCTGTATACTGAAAAAATGAACCGTACGGCCTGGTCCACATTAAGGGGCCTGAATACCTCTTTTTCTATGCCTTCCTCTATGACCTGTCTTATGATCAGTGCAGAGTCATGGTTTATTTGAGAAAAACGGTCATGCCCAAACATAGGGAAAAGGTCAGGGTCCTGGCTGAAGAAATCCCTTATCTCACGGTTGTTTTCAAGAAAAAAGAATGACTCAAAGCACATTATCCTAAATTTATCCAGGGGGTCGGCAATCCCGGAAATCTTTGATTTTGTGTGATTTTGCCATGTCCTCAGGGCATATTCGGCGGTATAGTTGTACAGGTCTTTTTTGTCATGGAAATGCCTGTAAAAGGCTGCCTTGGAAAAACCATTGGCCTTGGCCAGGTCCTCCATAGTGGACTTATGAAATCCGTAACGCGCAAAAACCTTAATTGAAGCCATTGCGATGGAATCCATGTGAGGGGTCCTTTTGATTTCCTTCATGTTCTCTCCTCTATAGTGAATATGTTAATAATATATTAACATATTCACATATGGCAAGAAAATAATGTCGGCAGATATTTGTGAAATTGTCGACTTCATATACAGCGTGTAAAAGCTTAATAATGACGTTAAAGGTGCTAATCGTTGCCTTAAAAATGGGCAGCATATATTTTAGTAAAAAAGCAAATAAGCGGGAGGTGTAAATATGCAGGAAAAGATCGATCAGGTAAGAGATTTTATGATTCCTCTTTCTGATTACTCGACACTAAATAAAAAGGCTACTTTACACGATGCCATAACCCTTATGAGCGAATCTGCCAGGGAAAAGGGCTACCGGTGGGTTATTGTGCTGGACGACGATGACCATATAGTCGGCATCCTCACTCTCAGGAGTGTTTACGATGCCATTGGTTCACTGGCCTCAAAAGCAGGGGGATGGCTCGGCATTTCCTTTAACCGTGCCGATCTCTTTTTCTGGGACGGTCTTAAGCTGATAAAGGACACGCCGGTAACCAAGTTTATTCAGCCGGTGGTGGACGCCTTTGTTCTGGAAAATGATCCTCCCGCCAGGGCCGTTGAAACGATTATAAGGCGTAAAATAACTATTGTTCCGGTGCTGGACAAAAATCTTAAAGTGGTGGGAATTATCCGCCCTGTAGACCTTCTGCCCTTTATTCAAAAACTGTTTGAGGTAAATTTATCCTGAAATAGCTAATTCTGATGGATACTTCGGTCGGAATTCAGAACTCAGAACCCAGAACTCAGAATTTTTGGCATTCCTAATTAACACAACGCCCGTCAGGGGCTGTTGACAAAACACATTTTAGAACAAAGAGGCATCTGAGAATCCAGGAAATTCAAGGATTTATCAGATGTCTTTTTTTCTTTAACTTTAGTTTTAGGGGATTTGTCAACAGCCCCGTCAGGACGTTTATTTATTTACACCGTTTCTACTTTGATAGATACAATAGACAATGCTATATGCTATAAAAAAGAAACAGGGCTTTAAGGCAAACTCATTCTGAGTTCTGTGTTCTGAGTTCTGAGTTCCGCCGTCTGAAAGACGGCAAGCCTTAGGGCGTTTGTTTTTTTTTCGGGCTTATGCCGGGAGGATTTTTAAATGGCAGAAGTTAATTATTATAAAGGCCTGTAGCTAATAAAAATAGGGGCAGTATCGGAATGTTAAACTGGATAAGCAGATATAACACCTTTATTAAAACCATAAATGTTCCACTATTTGGTGCCGGATTTATTCGGGAAGGGGTGGACATAGGCAGTTACCCCAACTTTGTTTCCTTTGACGGGACCAGTGTCTATTTTTTCGGGCTTACCGAAAAAGAGGCCTCAAGGCTGCTGGATGGAATAACCATGCTTAACGGTTATACCGGGTGGCTGTCGTACATTCTACAGGAGATTTTCTTTGATGAAACCTTTGGGGATGAACTGTACGGAGAAATATTTGACGGGCTTGGAAGGGGTATTATTAAACATCCTTCGGAACTATCCAGGGAGTCATTATACCTCTGGGTCGAAGATGTCGCCCCTGCGGTGGAAGAGATAAAAAGACGCCTGGAAGGCCGGCTTATACGCGGTTAATCTGAATAATATGGTATAATTTGGAGTATTTGGTATGGGAGACTGCGCCAGTATTAGCCTTGAAACTATACCTCCTGAGGTAAGGGTGGTATTAGAGCGGCTGAATAAAAACAGTTTTATGGCATACCTGGTTGGGGGAGTGGTGAGGGATATCATTCAGGGCAAGGAGCCAAGAGACTACGATATTGCCACCAGCGCAACCCCGCAACAGGTCAGGGAACTTTTTTCAAAAGTAATTCCCACCGGGGAAAAACACGGAACAGTTACTGTTTTGTCAGGGAAACTTGGGATAGAGGTTACCACCTTAAGGAGAGACGGCACATATTCTGACAGGAGGCATCCGGACTCTGTCGAATTTACAGGGAGCCTTAAGGAAGACCTGTCAAGAAGGGATTTTACCGTCAACTCACTGGCTTGTGACCTTGAGGGTATAGTTTATGATTTTTTCGGGGGTGTGGCCGATATCGCGGTGGGAGTTATCCGTGCGGTCGGTGACCCGGGCAAGAGATTTAAAGAGGATGCCCTGAGAATGATGAGGGCAATCAGGTTTGCCTGCCAGACCGGCTTTATCATAGAAGAAAGGACACTTAAGAGTATAAGGGCCAACAGGAGGCTTATTGCCGGTGTGTCCGCAGAAAGGATTCGGGAGGAGCTAAGTGGCATACTGGTAAGCAATTACCCCCATAAAGGTATGGCGCTAATAAGGTCCTGCGGTCTTTTGAGCTACTTGCTTCCGGAACTGGACCCCGGCCCGGTAAACAAACTCGATGACACCGGGAAAGGGGCCTTTGAGTATACGCTTGATCTGCTTATAAATACTCCACCCAATCTTAATGTAAGACTGGCAGCCCTGCTTCACACGGTGGCAGCCCATTGCCTTTCTCCGGAAGGTAGCGGTGAAAAAAGATACAGGCGCCGCAGGGAAGATTATAAGGAGCCGGTTGAGGAGGCGCTTAACCGCCTCAAATATGACCGGAAAACTATAAGGTCGGTATGTTTGCTGGCAGGAGAAAGATTTTCCGGCAATGACTTTACTCAGATTAAAAATGTAAAAAAGCTTATGGCAAGGGTCGGTACCGAAAACATTGAGGATTTGTTCAGCTTATGGAGGGCCGTTGCCATGACCTCCGCGGGAAAAGAGGGGTGTGCCGGAATAGAATCCCTTAAAAAAGCTGTTGATGAAATAACTATAAAAAAGATTCCCATTCAGGTCAGTGATTTAGCCATAAACGGCAATGATTTGAAAGCCCTCGGCATAAGGCCTGGGAGAAGAATGGGATATATTTTATACAGGCTGCTTGATATCGTGCTTGAAAGGCCGGAAATGAATAAAAAAGAGATTTTGATTTTCATTGTGCGGCAGTATGAGTCAGTGAGTCAGGGGACGGTTCCTTGACTCACTGACTCGCCTTGGGTTATGAATAGCGGAGGCCGGCAGTAAGGTAATAAGAAAAAGGAAAGAAGGATAGAAAATGTCCGAAAATGTTAAGAAAGGCAGTATTGAAGTAAGCGACGAAATCTGGGAAAAGCTTAAGGATGACCCATTCCCGCGTCATCTGGGAATTGATGTTCTGGAAGTTAAGCCCGGCTATGCCAGGGTTGGTGTAAAAGTGGCCGACTACATGACCAATATTCACCGCATTACCCACGGTGGCGTTGTTTTTACCCTGGCGGACGTTGCCCTGGGAAATGCATGCAATTCCTGGGGTGATGTTGAAGTTGCCATGAATGTGACAATATATTACCTTAAGGCAAGTAAGCCGGGGGAGTATCTTACCGCCACCGCAAGGGCCGAGAATATGACCAGAAAGACAGGACTGTACCGTATTACCGTGGAAAATGAAAGCGGAGATCTTGTTGCCACCGCGGACGGCCTTGTTTACCGTATTGGCTAATAGGCATTTCCGATTGGGCGGAGGAGCTATGGCGCAGAGCCTGATGGTCGGAGGCGCTAAAAGGTAGTACCTCCGGTCGGAGATCTTTAAGTAATGCACCCCCGTCCTCTACGACCCTAAGGGAATGCATCCTTGGCCCCTCCGACAAGTCAGAAATGCTTCATAGCTCATCCGACCAGTCGGAAATACATCTTCGGCTATTGGCCCACAAAATCGGGGGAATTTTTCGGAGGGTTTTTTCCCTTTCCCTGGAATCTTCCCTGACAAGAGTGAAAATCCTGGGGTCCCCAAGCAAAGACTGCCAGGCCAGGGCCACCGTTTCAATAAAATCCTCTCTTAGGGGGATTTTATTATATATAAGTGGGCACCTGTAGGGCAGGCGGATGGTTTCATAAGTGAGAATGAGGGTGCCGTCACTGAGAAGGTGCGGCGCCAGGGGGAAAAACCTGCATGCCAGGGGTCTCTTATCTCTGGGGCAGGCCCCTTTGCACTTGATAAAATGTACAGGGCTTTCCCAGTTGTAGGGAAAGTCGTATTCAGATGGGTTGTGAAGTTCCCACTCAAGCCAGTCCCTATCCCCGGCAAACATGCTTTCCTCTCCGGGAAATAGATAAATTCCAAGGCTGTTTTTTTTGTCACGGCGGCAGCACACTCCGCCGCACAGGGTGCCACAGTCATCTTCCAGCGGGGTTGAGCTGCAGGTTATGTCATAAAGGTATTTATAATTCACTAAAAACCGTCCTTTATGGAAGCATCGAATCCATGGTTTTCTTTACTTTTTTTGTTACCGACAAAAAGAAATCATCCAGGTCGTCTGCCACCATTTCTGAGGCCAGCCTGATTAGCTTTGCCACTGCATTTATGTTTATATGTATGCGGTGCTTATAACTCATTTGGTAATCATACTTGGCAGCCAGGCTTTCGGCTGTGGAGTTGGTAAGATCAATATACGAAGGGAAGCTTGACATCCTCCGGATAAAAGGATGGGACCCAACACCGTAAAATTCCCCCAGCCTCTCACTTACACTCTCAATTAGTTCCCGGTTATGAAAAGCCTTATACAGGAACTTTCCATACTCACCTGAGGTGCTTATCCGCATTTCTATGCCCATTTCAACTATGTTGTGAGCTTTCCACCAGCCCATTTCAGGAGGTATATTGCAGGCTTCTATTGTCTGAACAATCAGGGGACGTCCCTTTTCAAAACAGTATCCCCTTTCAAAGGGAGGGTTTTTTTCATCGCCGTAATAATCAAGGCCGTCCGGACTTACCCCGTGGGTCATATTGGCCAGGGCGAAATCCAAAAGCTCACTGTCTGATTTTAAAAATTGAAACATTTCCAGGCCGCGGTTGTGTGATACATCCCTGTTTACCCCGGCCCCTATGGCCATGTCCGGGAAAACACTGCCCAAAGCCACCGCGTCATTCATTTTTTCCAGGACTATCCCGGCAAAGTATACATGGGTTTGTGGGAACAACTTAATACCCCCCGATTGCATTGATAATAAGAATTCGACGGGAACTTACTAGCTTCCTCCCGTAGCGGAACATTGCATTTGAGTTGTTTATAAAACCAAAAAAATTTGTAAGAGTGATTGACAATATGGAAACATAAGATTATAATGAAACAAAAGTTCGGAGAACAAATGTTCCATTAGTATTCTTTTATAAATTAACTATATGATTGATAGGGGAGATTCTAACATGACAACAGCTCAACTGGCGGGAAAAATAAAATTGGGACCCTATTCCGACTCCTGGGATAGCGTAAACTTCCCGTCCCGGTCATCAACAGGGAAAACAAAAAGCGCGAATACCCGAACAACTGTCGATACTCTTTCGGGTGGGTCCCTTGCTGAGGCTGTGACGGGGTACTTGGAAAAGGAAGACACATTATCCGATAAGGTTTTAGGATATGGTATATGCGGGTTTACTTTATTTTACCTGGTGGCTCAGGTGGCAAGGGTAATACTATAGCCCAGAAAATTTTGATCTCACTGGAAAATGCGATTTAAACGGAGGAAGTAAAGTGAACCGGTTTATATACTCACTGTTTATCGGGGTAGTTGTCGGCATAATCGATATTATCCCAATGTTGGTACAGGGACTTGACTGGTATTCAAATGCCTCGGCATTTTTTCACTGGGTTATTACCAGCTTTATAATCTTTCACATTAATATAAATATAGTCTCATGGTTAAAAGGCCTTGTTATTGGTGAAATTTTAGGGATTCCTATAATAATCTTGGTTCTGCAGAAAGAACCGGTTTCAGCCCTAATTATCGTTGGAATGTCAGCTGTGCTAGGGAGTCTTGTGGGTTTTGCCGAGTCTAGGTATTACAGAAAACAGTTTTAATAACAGGGTTGCATAATATGATTTTAAATACCATTTTAATATTTTGCGTTCAGCTTCCTCGCCAGCATTATAACAAGCAGCAATGAAACAATTCCTACAACGGTGTTAAAAACATATTCCAGTTTAAATGGCGGCTGCCTGGTTTCCTCCTGGCTGTTTGTTATAGCTGCGCCCAACTGGCACAGGTTCTGTTTTTCCTTCTCCACGTGCTCCTTTAACAGCTCTATTTCGTAGCCGGGCTTTGTTGCCTGGGGATTACCGAAATAAACCCGGTAAGGGGGGCTGTCTGATTCCTCAAATACTACTTTATCCACGTAATACTCTATCATTATAGATTTTATTTTTAGGGGGCGATCATCCCGGTCGTTTATTTTAACGAAAAACTGGTTTGCTGATATCGGCCTTCCGGAAAAATCTATATTTGTTTGCGAAACGTTTAAGTCACGAAACTGAAGATTATAGATTTCCCCTGTAAATATACGGGTTGGAAAATCGCTTTCTTTGATATTGACCTCGAATTGCCTTTTAAAATTCCCCTCTGTATCCAGTGTTATGCTTTTTACCCTTAATTTATCTTCATTGTGCAGGGTTATAGTAGTATAACCATTGCTGCTGTTTATTTCGTAGGGGAGGCTAGCTGTTTTTTGAAAGGTGTTGAACTGCGTTTCGACGGCGCAGTGTTCCAGCTTTAACCCGTCTATGTAAATATAGTCCAGGTTATCAAGCAGTTTTATTCTGTAATATCCGTATTTTTTTGCCCCGCCAAGGTCAATTTTATTCTTTTCTATACCCTCGACACTGTATATCCTGTCATTTCTGATATGATCCCACCTTTTACCGTCATAGCTGCCGTAAATCTCTATATTCCTGTAAAAATCCCCCCTGGGCAGTGATAAAAGAACTGCGTTTCCTGAGATGTCTTCGTTCTTATATAAGGGTATAACCTTGAAATCGGTTATGGTATCGTTATCCGCGTTTACCCTGGCGGTTACCTCCGAATTATAAAAGGTGTTTTTTTTGGTTTTGCCGGACCAGCCGTTTACAAGATAATAGGGTATAATATTCCCTTTTCCGTCGGTTATGCGGAGGTCGGAGAGGTCCTGAGACGATTGACTGTATATATCATTGTCGGCATAAAAGTACTTGTATTTGTCCTTACCCTCAGTGGTTATTTCTTTATAGTAACTCCAACTTTTAAGTGCTGCATTGGCAGAAGCTGTTTGGGCTAATCCGGTTATCAGCAGGGCCAGTGACAGGGTTAGAACCAGTAGTTTATATTTTTTCTGCAAGTCCGTTTCCCCCTGAATTTTGTTGATTCATGTTTTTTTCAAGCTTTTGGTATATGTAAGAAATTCCAAGCAGAATCAGACCGAAACAAAAATAAGCAAGTATTTTACGAATGGTATTCATATAGGATAAATCAAACAGGAATAACTTTGTGGTTGTGAAAAGGGATAAACCCAGTCCAAACCTCCTTATATAGGTGAATTTATTTCTGAAGCCGTAAAGAATGAAGCTAATGGCGGCAATAAGCAGGAATAGATCTCCGTATAGCAGGTTACCACCCAGTCTGAACTGCACTATAAGTATGGCGGATATATTTCCGAGCAGATAAAGGCTCATTAAAAGTGGGAACCATTCAAGACTCCAGTTTTTTTGTCTTACAAGCAATAATATGAGTTCCCTTACGCTTAACATAACGAATAGGTTATAGGCAATCAATAGACCCAGTGAAAAATAATCGTAAGGGGTATTATGGGCATAAACAGGCTTTAATATAGTTATAAACATTGTGATATACAGGCAGATAATATCTCCAAGCAAATAGAGAGCAACACCGAAATACTTTACGACTCTGTCGTAAAGTATAGGGATTTTAGGCAGTGCATACCCCAGTCCGACGGATATGAACGCTACTAGTATCAATTTGTAAAAGTCTTTATGGCTGTCGAAGGGCATCCACAGGTCATAGAGCCTGGTACCGGTGTAGAGCAGGTATATCCACAGGTTTGCCAGTGTAAAGTACTTAAGAAAACGAATACCTTCCCATTGTGGTCCATACTTTGGTACAGACCCTTTTTCGGCGGATGTAAGGTATGTGAACATGACAGCCAGCAGTCCGGCTATAACTGATAAGTATCTCAGGTCAAAGTATTTAATTTGACCTGGAGATGCTACTGAGGCCACGAAGTCGTGAAGGTAAAAAGCCGCCAGGCAAAGTATGAATATTCCCCACCCTGAAAGCTCCATGTTTTTCAACTTGTTTTTTAAACCGCAGATAATAAGTATTGTTCCTTCAAGCAGCCATCCCATGGACATCCATTTTATACCGAATTGGAAGGGAACCATCAAAACGGCAAATGTAAGGGAAGTGGCATAGAACAATATAACAGTCCCCTTTTCCTCCCTGTTCATCTTGCCTACATAGTATCCCAGAGCGGCGTAAACAAGGCAGAATAACAGTGCCAGGAGGCCTCTGTACATTGTCATCCCGGCTTTTTCAAACAGGCCGTATATTACCAGGCAGCTTATAAAGGTGTTGAGACCGAGAAGGACAATATCCTGTACCTGTAAAGCAATTTTATGCTTAAATGGATAGGCCAGGGTAATCAGGAGGTACATGGAAAAGGTGACAGCCGAGTATAGTATGCATAAGTTAACGCCGGGGGCGTTATAGACTAGGTATAAAAGGGATGGGACATTTAGCACAAAACTTATGCAGCTTACCACAGCCCATCTCTTCCACAGGGAAACAAGAAGTACAGAAAGATTTAACAGGAAAAGGTAGCCCATAGCAGCATAAAAATCATTTCCCTTAAGGCTGAAGGCTATAACATACGAAAAAAATGGGAGGTATCCGCCTGCCAGCCCCAGGGAGCATACCGTTCTTGAATGATATCTTACGGACAGCGCAACGGCAAGTAGTGTCACCAGGACGGAAAGTAAAAGGCCGGTGTTCATGGAGATAATCTTTAGCAAAAAATAGCTGTAGAAAATGGCACCATACAATACCGATATTCCGCCGCCAAGGAGCCCGGTGGCGAATACTCCCCTGGTTTTACGGTAGAAAAATTCTCCTCCTGCCAGCAGCAGACCGCCAAGAAGAAAGAAAAAGATGCCCTTCATGTAGTCGTTGAACCAGGTTGTATAGGTGTACTTCGCGGCAGCCCCTACTCCCAGAAGGATTAGAAGTATACCTATTTTGTTGACCCAGTTGAGTCCTATTTTTAGTTCAATTTCATTCTGCCTGATACGTTTTTGCATTAATTCCTCGCTTATTTCTTCCGAGGCGAAGCTGTCCATTCTTGCTTTTAAATCATCCAGTATAATCTTTTTTTCGCTGTCATACATTTGCCTTTGCGTGTTTATTGTTTCGTGCATTTCTGCAGTCAGTTCTTTTAATTTTTCAACAAATTTACCCCTGTTAGCGGTCATACTGCTGGCTGCCAGAGCTATTAACCGGTCTAGCTCCTTTTTAGCTCTTTCTTCCGCCTCGGTAAGACTGTTGTTATATTTCGAGGATTCTCTTTCAAAATAGGTTTCAATTTTTTTACTTGATATTTTAAGTATGTTTAGCTTTTCATCCAGTATTTGTTCTTTTAGGGCGAAACGAAGCCTCTGGTTTTCTTCCTCTGCTCTCCGGTAATTCTGTTCAAGATCTTTAATGTGAAATTTATATTTTTCGATGGTGTTTTTTAGTGATATGTTTTCATTAACGGTGTCGGATGAGCAGTATTCTTTAACTGCCTCCTCGTACTCCATGAGAAGTTTTTGGTGGCTGTCAGCTATACCCCGGAACTTTTCCTTTAGATCCATTTCCGGGTCCCCCTTTCTTTTACGGGCCAGATTTGGTGGCTTCCAGGTGTTATTATCGGGATTAACCACGACAAATTTTAATAATGTTATATATTTTCTGCCATTATTAGATTATTCCTCTATTTTTTGCAAAGTTAAGTTAATGTCATTAAAAAGCTAACCTGCGTTTTGCAAAGAAATAAAGGGGCCATTAACCTTATTGGTTCAACAGCCCCTCATTTTTTTATGAGTTCACTTAAAAAAGCTTTTTATTTTTTCATACCAGCTTTTCTTTATATTACCGCTATTGTTCACAAGTTTTACAGATTCGACTAGAACATCCAGCGCTTCCCTTGCTTCTATGTATCTTTTCCCCAAAAAGCCCCGGGATGCCGGGTTAGAGTACCAGAAACCACGATACCTGGAGTCCGGCAGGTCATTGTGGTACTGTACATATCCCGTCACGGACTCTTTTCTTAATATATCGTTTAATGATTTAAGTTCTTCCTCAAGCTGTTTCTCCTGGTTCATTAAAGCAGCCTCCCGCTTAATATACTCCGGGGGGTATGGCCCCAAGTCCACAGGAATATTGTATCATTAAAATCTGAAAAGCAAGCTTGTATTTCTGTATTTAGTATTCCCACTCAAATTTTGACACCTGGGGAAATTTCTCCATGGCGTCCTGCATTATTCCTGCAATTTCCTTAAGTCTGTCGGGTGTTTTTGCTTCGCACCTGGCTACCAGAACAGGCTGGGTGTTGGAGGCCCTTACCAGGCCCCACCCATCCCCGAAAAGTACCCTTACGCCATCCACATCGATAACCTCGTGTGTATTTTTAAAGTCATCCTGAAGCTTTTCAACCACTTTGAATTTTTCTTCATCAGGGCAGCTAATTCTTGTCTCTGCCGTGGAGTAGTATTTGGGAAGCTGCTCTATCATTGCGGATAGAGGCTCGTCGGTATTTGACAGAAGTCTTAAGAGCCTGCCGGAAGCGTAAAAGGCATCGTCAAAGCCGTAGAACTCATCCGCGAAAAAAATGTGCCCGGACATCTCACCTGTAAAGGGAGCGTTCAGCTCTTTCATCTTGGCCTTGATGAGAGAGTGCCCTGTCCTGTAAAATACAGGTTTTCCCCCCAGGCGGGTTACTTCATCCACCAGCGCCTGAGAGCATTTTACCTCTATTATAGCCGGTGCTCCGGGATGTTTTTGCAGTACCTCTTTCCAAAAGATGGCCATGAATTGGTCGCCCCAAATAACATTGCCCTTATCGTCAACCACTCCTATACGATCTGCGTCTCCGTCATAGGCTAGGCCCAGGTCTGCCCCCTCTTCCAGGACAAGCTTTATTAGGTCGGTAAGGTTTTTTCTTTTCACAGGGTCCGGGTGGTGGTTAGGAAAAGAAGGGTCCGGCTCGCAATAGAGCTCAAGTACCTGGCAGCCCAGTGATGAAATAATATCAACGGCAAAGAAGGAAGCCGTACCGTTGCCGCAGTCTACGGCAACTTTTAATTTTCGTGGCCCCAGTTTTATCTTTTCTCTAATCATAGACATGTAAGCAGGTACGGGGTCGGCAGAGGTTACTTCACCCTGGCCCTCTATGAAATCTCCCGCCTCTATTAGCCGGCGCAAGCTCTGAATTTGCTCTCCGTATATGGTTGCAGGGCCAAGGGCCATTTTAAAGCCGTTGTCTTCTGATGGGTTGTGGCTTCCCGTTATCATAACGGCAGCCTCGGTGTTATATAGTATTCTGGAATAATACAGAATGGGGGTTACCAGGGTGCCCAGATCTTTAACGTTGCAGCCGGTGGATATAAGGCCCTCTGTAAGTGCCTGCTTAAGCCTGGGTGAGCTGTACCTGTTGTCCATCCCCACAAGAACATCCTTTAGTCCCTGTCTTCCGGTCATTGTCCCAAAGGCCTTACCCAATAGTCTTACGGTCTCGTCAGTAAGGTCACGGTCAGCAACACCCCGCACATCATATTCCCTGAATATATTCGGATTGACCTTCATGTTCGCCCTCCTGTCTATTTCAATATTACAACTTTTATCCAGATTATGGCTGTAATATACTTTATATTTTAAGATTTAGCAACTCACTTTTATACAATTTTTTGGTAAACCCCGTAAGCGCCGGGTTTTTTATTTTACAGGATAATGTATGAAATCATACATGTCTTGATTAAAGCATCAGTTACCTGGCGGCCCGATGGCAAATTTGTTCAATGTGTCGAGTGCCCGCTAGCTTTATTTCGGGGTAGAATAAGAGGAATAGGGATTTAGATCGTCGAAAAGGTAATATCGTTAAGGAGAAGGTGTTCTATGCTGGCTGACTTACATGTTCATACCACCGCATCTGACGGTACGGACAGTCCTGAAGAGGTTGTAGCCCGGGCGTTTACCGTAGGTCTTTCCGCTTTGGCCATTGCAGACCATGATACACTGGAAGGTATTCAGCCGGCGATGGAAGAGGGTAACCGGAGAAATATAGAGGTTATTCCCGGCATTGAGCTGGGCACGGACTATGGCGGTAAGGAAATTCATATACTGGGATACATGATTGACCTGGAAGACAGGTTACTCCTGAAGAGTCTTACATATTTCCGTCAGACAAGGCGGGACAGGGTGAATAAGATTATTAAAAGGCTTAATAGGCTGGGATTTCCCATTACCCGGGAGAGGGTTCTGGAAATCGCCGGGTCCGGATCTGTGGGAAGACCTCATATAGCCAGGGCTATGGTGGAGACGGGTATGGTGCTATCTATGGAGGAGGCCTTTGACCGCTATATAGGGGAAGGGAAGCCGGGATTCGAGCCCAGGGTAAAATGTACGCCGGCACAGGCGGTTGGCATAATAATTCAGTCCGGTGGGGTTCCTGTTTTGGCCCACCCCGGACTGTGCCAATCCGACGAGCTTATAGCCGCTCTTTTACCTGAAGGACTGGCCGGTATAGAGGTTCACCACCCGGGGCATACACCTGAGATGGAAAAACACTATCTTAAAGTGTGTGAACAATACTGTTTGTTGGCAACAGGAGGGTCGGATTATCACGGCATGGAAAACAGGAAGCACAACGTGCTTGGAGCCCGCACAGTGCAATACCAGACTGTGGAAAGAATAAAGGCAGTGGCCTTTTCAAACAGGAATAAAGCCGGATACCGGAATTAGATATAATCAAGTTTAAGATTCAGGGGGGGAATACAATGAGGCTGTCTGTACGATTACAGGGACTTGAATCCGGTATTTTTAACGAAATGGAAGACCGGAAAAAACAAGTAGAGGCAAGGGGAATAAAAGTTATCAACCTGGGTGTCGGCACTCCTGACCGGCCTCCTGCCCCCCATGTGGTAGAGGCCCTGCACAGTGCCCTGGACAAGATGGATAACTACCGCTATCCGCTTACTGGCAAGCCTGAATTATACAGGGCGGTTGCCGGCTGGTACATGCGCAGGTTCGGGGTTGACCTTAACCCGGATGAAGAGGTGCTGGTCCTCATGGGCTCCCAGGATGGCCTCGCGCATATAGCCATGGCCTATCTTGACCCGGGGGATATAGCTCTGGTGCCGGACCCGGGCTACCCCATATACTCTTTCGGTATAACACTTGCGGGAGGGGAGCTCTATCCCCTGCCTCTTCTTGAGCAAAACAACTTTCTGCCTGTGCTTGATGAAATACCCCGGGATGTTGCCCGTAAAGCAAAGATGATATGGGTCAATTACCCGAACAATCCTGTTGCCGCCGTGGCAAACAGGGAGTTTTACGAAAAAGTTGTTAAATTCGCAAAAGAGTATGATATACTGGTTTGCCATGATGTGGCCTACTCCGAGCTGTGTTATGACGGGTTTAAGCCCATGAGTTTTCTGGAGGTCGAGGGGGCAAAGGATGTAGGTATAGAGTTTTACTCACTGTCAAAAACCTATAATATGGCCGGATGCCGGATAGGCTTTGCGGTGGGCAACAGGGATGTAATCCGCGCCCTTCAGCGCCTTAAGTCAAACGTGGACTACGGGGTTTTTTGCGCGGTGCAGGAGGCAGGTGTAGCTGCGCTGGAAGGTCCCCAGGACTGTGTGGAGGAAAACGCCAGAGCCTACCAGAGGCGCAGGGATATACTGGTGGACGGTTTTGCCGCCGCCGGCTGGCACGTGCCAAAACCCAAGGCATCTATGTTTGTTTGGGCCCCCATTCCCAGTGGATACCGGTCGTCAAGGGAGTTTTGCCTGGAAATGCTGGAACGGGCGGGGGTTATATTCATACCCGGAAATTCCTTTGGGCCAAGGGGTGAGGGGTATGTCCGGATCGGGCTGGTGCAGGAGGAGGAAATAATAAAAGAAGCCGTGGATAGGGTAGGAAAGGTATTAGCGGATAGCCAAATATGAGCTGTGTCTATGGTCGGAGGGGCCTCTCCCGACAATAGGTCTTATCATCAGGTACACTTTATGTCTTCAATGTCTAAATCAACCCTTCGGGGCATATACTTAGACCATAACCCTACGCACCTGTAAGGTGCTAATTGTATCATGCAGGGGTGAGGTAAAAGGTGTACTATAGCAATGACATTGATTATTTACAGAAAAGGGTCAGGGAGCTGGAGGAAAAGGTAGAACAGCTCAGGCTTAGCCGGAGGGTTTTAATGAATCTTATTGAGAAACTGGAAAAGGAAAAGAATGCTTTCTTAAGCCGCCTGGAAAGGGAAAACAAAAAGCTCCACCTTGCCAATTACCGTTATGCGCGATCTCTTCTATGTAAAAATCGCCAAATAGTGGAGCTGGAGTCAAAACTTCAATCGCAACACCCTCGTAATTCTGCAAATTAATTACTTATCCACAAGATATACACACTTTGGGGATAATGGTAATATATGACATTTATATGCATAGTCATTTATTTTTCGCACTATACTCCCACTGTTAAACATGGAAATGCTATTGAAGCATGCCTTTTCACGGCTCAGTAACGGTAGATTATGTCGGAAGCCTTTGAATAGGGTATACTGTAATGAAAAAGAATAATGGGGTAAATCGTAAGGGGCGTGTAGAAACTGTACGCCCTTATATTTCTTTTTGTGGTATAATATATAACCGGGGCGATAATTGTGAGGATTGCGGTTGTTGACGGTCAGGGCGGCGGTATAGGAAAGCATATTGTAGATAAGTTAAGGCGGGAACTGCCGGAGGATGTTGAAATACTGGCCCTCGGCACTAATGCCCTGGCTACCTCCGTGATGCTTAAGGCGGGGGCCAACGAGGGGGCTACCGGAGAAAACGCGGTTGTTTTCAATGCAGACAGGGTAGATATGATACTGGGTCCCATCAGTATAGTTTTATCTAACTCCATGCTAGGTGAGATGACACCCTCCATGGCTAACGCCATATGCTCAAGCAGGGCTGCAAAGGTTCTTATACCTCTAACACGCAGTGGTGTTGATATTGTAGGTGTAAAGCAGGAACCCCTTCCTCACATGATCGAGGAACTGGTTGCCCGGGTGAAAGAAATTTGCGGTAATAGAAGATAATACATACCGGGGTGATTTGGTTGGCCAGTATTATGACAGGAATGGTAAGACATTTCGGTGTGGGGCTTATGCTGTACGAAGACGTCATAGACTGGGAGAACTATGAATCCAGAATTGATCCGGTGATGAAAGAGGAGTATAGCTTTGACGGAGTTACAAAAAGAGTATATGAGGTTATTATCGTGCCTGAAGACAGGCCCTATGTGGGCGTGATACTTCCCAGCCTGTGGCGCTGCATAAGGTCAGCGGGAAGGGGAGGCCACGAAATTAATCTTGATGAGATTGACCCCAGAGATATTGGGGTAAGCGTATACGCACTTGAAACAGCGGCGGATATTCTGAACAAAATTTCAACCAGAAAAATTCACCTGAGGGAACTAAAACTCAGGTTTTATGAGTACTGGACATGACATATTCTAATACTGCATGCAACCCCGGTCGGAATTCAGAACTCAGAATTCAGAATTCAGAAGTTTTTATGTTTGGCTCTGAGGGCGGGGGTTAAAGAATGAACTTGTGTTGGATTCCGACAGAATAAGAATAGCAGTATGAGAATTTAATATTTTCGCGTAATGCGGACCTAAAAGGTGCCCTGCAGGCTTTAGGCCTGGGAAAAGGGATAATAGGGAATCAGGTTGAAAGCCTGAGCGGTCTCCGCCACTGTATCCGGGGAGCCTCCTTCATTATGCCACCCGTGAGGGGAAGGCGAAGGGAAGGCTGTGAGCCGGGAGCCAGGAAACCTTGCCTTTTGGGGACAAAAGCCTCTTCGCGAGTAAAGAGGGCTTTCTGATAGGGAATTTCCCCGGTCGAAGCCGGGGAATTATTTTTTATTTTACTCACAGGTATAAATACCGGGTCAGAATCCAGAAGTCAGACATGCATGCCTTATAAGAGTCACCACAGAGAAATGAAAATAACTTTGCATGCTTTCAATGCACGTCTTAAAAAACCACAGAGAACACAGAGGACACAGAGGTTTTAAGCCTGTCTGAATGCTTCTTGAGGATTTCATTGAATGGATAGGAGAAAGTTAAAAAACTTTTCTAATTCCCTAACTTTTTTATAAGACCTGAAAGTAATTCCTAAGAGGAAATTCTCTGTGAAGACATTCATTATTTTCAGGGAGAATTCAGAATTTTGATGCGGTACTCTGAAGTTAACCCCTTACCTTTGGTTTATAGAGTTTAATACTGATTAGGAATGCTTAAACATTCTGAGTCCTGAATTCTGAATTCCGACCGCATAAAATTACAGTATAAGCTTATTTATCGGGGGCGTGTGTTATGGATAGGAAGAGAGTAGTGCTGGTAACCGGGGGGACAAGAAGCGGGAAAAGCGAATTTGCCGAGCAAATGGCCTTTCTTATGAAAGGGCCGGTTACCTACGTGGCCACAATGGCCCCGGGGGATGATGAAATGGCCCGCCGGGTGGCTCTCCACAGGGAGCGAAGGCCGGGGAGCTGGACTACAGTGGAGGAAATGACCGATATCCCCGGTGTTATAAATAGGGTAGGGGAAAAGCCCGGAGTAATACTGGTCGACTGTCTGACAGGCTGGCTTTCCAACCTTCTTCTTGATGAAAACATGCCGCGTCTGGGGGCCTCAGACCAGGAAAAGGAAACATACATAAGCACAAAGGTTGAGGGACTGGTGGCATCCGCCTCAGGATCGAAGGCTAGCGTACTGATAGTTTCAGACGAGGTGGGAATGGGCCTGGTGCCGCCTTATCCTCTGGGAAGGCTGTTCAGGGATATATCCGGAAAAGCCAACAGAAGAATTGCCCTTGCTGCCAATGAGGTATACCTGGTGGTGTCAGGGCTGGCGATAGAAATCAAATCTTTGGCGGTGAATCTTAAGGGCAGGAATTAGGAATTGGGAATTAGGAATTGGGGGAAAAGGGAGAAAGATGGAAAACTAAAAGGAGTTGGAGGTTTGGCGTAAGTCAATCGATCTTGTTACAGACATATATGGACTTACCAAAAACTTTCCGCAAGAAGAGAGATATAGTCTTGTGGCTCAAATAAATAGAGCGGCAATATCTGTGCCGGCAAACATTGCCGAGGGATGGGGAATGGGGTCTACAAAAGAATATATTCAATTTTTAAGGATATCTAGAGGTTCATTAACAGAACTTGAAACTCATCTGATCATTGCACAAAGATTAAAATTTATTTCTATTCAAACCCTTGAAGATTTACAAAAGGATATTGAGTTCATAGGCAAGATGTTAAACAGATTAATGAAGAGCCTTCAAAATAAATGATTTTCCCTAATTCCCAATTCCTAATTCCTAAATTATGGAGGTACATATGGCTAAAACAATTATGGTTCAGGGAACAGCTTCCCATGTGGGTAAAAGCGTGCTAGTGGCCGCGCTGTGCAGGATTTTTTACAGGGACGGGTACCGGGTGGCACCCTTTAAGTCTCAGAATATGGCTCTAAACTCCTTTGTTACCGCGGACGGTGGTGAGATGGGGCGCGCCCAGGTGGTCCAGGCCGAAGCTGCCGGGAGGTCTCCCAACGTCGATATGAACCCTGTTTTGCTGAAGCCTACCGGACAGGCCTCCTCGCAGGTTATTGTATTGGGCAGGCCAGTTGGAAACCTGTCGGCACAGGAATATCACAGGAAATATGCCGGCACCGCCTGGGAGGCAATATGTGGGGCACTGGACAGGCTGCACAGGGAGAATGACATTATAGTCATCGAGGGAGCCGGAAGTCCCGCGGAGGTAAATCTTCAGTCAACCGAGATAGTCAATATGAGGGTGGCAAGAGAGGCCGGGGCCCCTGTCCTGTTGGCCTGCGATATAGACAAGGGGGGTGCCCTGGCAGCAATTGTAGGTACCCTTGAGCTTATTTCCCCTGAGGACAGGGACAGGGTGGCAGGAATAGTAATAAACAAATTCAGGGGAGACCTTACCCTTTTTCAGCCGGCCATAGATTTTCTGGAAGCAAAGACAGCAAAGCCTGTAATAGGGGTTGTTCCTTACTTCCAGGGGTTCAGGATACAGGAGGAAGACACCGTTCACGAGGAAACCCTTAATAAGTCAAGGGAGAGTATAAAAAGGGATGTTGAGGTGGCGGTCATTCACCTGCCCCACATATCCAATTTTACTGACTTTGACCCCTTTGAGAGCGACCCCGATGTAAACCTCAGGTACGTGGGCAGGGGTACTTCCATAGGAACCCCGGACATTATTATAATACCCGGAAGCAAAAATACCATTGAAGATTTGGCCTACCTCAACAGGACCGGAATCGCAGAAGAAATAATAAGGCTTAACAAATCCGGGGTGCCTGTGGTGGGAATATGTGGGGGCTTCCAGATAATGGGGAAAGAACTTCATGATCCCTTCCACACCGAATCAAGTATTCCGTCAATTGACGGATTGGGGCTGTTGGATATTACAACCACCTTTGCCAGGGAAAAGATAACAACCCAGGTAAAGGCCGGGGTATGCGGCCCCGGACTTCTTCTGGAGGGGGCCAGGGGAGTCGAGTTGGTTGGTTATGAAATTCATATGGGAAGGACCGACCTGGGGGGAGAATCGGTTCCGGCCTTTGAAATAGTTCACAGGTTCGGGAAAAGCGGGAGCACTATGGACGGAGCTTCCAGGACTGATGGGAAGGCATGGGGGACATACATTCACGGTGTTTTTGACAATGCCCCTTTTCGAAGGAAATTGATAAATACACTAAGAAAGGAAAAAGGGCTTTCACCCCTTGAAGATTCAATATCCCTTTCCGCATGGGAGCAGAGGCAGAGAGATTATGACAGGCTATCTGAGGTGGTCAGGGGCAGCCTGGATATGTCAAAAATATATGATATGATGGGAATAGACGGAAAGGGGAGCCGTCCTTGACCGGAGCGATAACGGTTTTAATAGCATTTTTAGTGGATCTTGTGGTGGGTGACCCTCCCCGTCTGCCTCACCCGGTGGTAATTATAGGAAAGGCTATATCAGGTCTTGAGAAGGTTCTATTCACTCATGGCAGGCTGGGATCCCTGGCAGTGGGAGCCCTTATGGCTGTCACCATTGTGGGGGCCTCCTATGCCTCAGTGGCTCTTTTGCTGCACCTGTTAAGGGGCGTAAATCCGTGGCTGGGGTATGCCGCTGAGATATGGATTATTTCAACCACCCTGGCTGCAAGAGGACTGGCCGGTGCTGCCCGGGATGTTGAAAAGCCCCTGGCAGCCGGTGACCTTGGTAAAGCCAGGCAGATGGTTGCAAGGATTGTGGGAAGAGAAACAGCTGCCATGGATAAATCGGGTGTGACCAGGGCAACAGTGGAGACTGTTGCTGAAAATACGGTGGACGGTGTAATAGCACCTCTGTTATATGCTTTCATTGGGGGCGCACCCCTTGCAATGGCCTACAAGGCTATCAACACCCTTGACTCCATGGTGGGGTATAAGAATGAAAGATATTTATATTTCGGCCGCTTTTCTGCAAGGCTTGATGACGTGGCCAACTATATCCCGGCTAGAATAGGCGGGGTATTAATAGTGGCTGCCGCCTGGATAACCGGAAGGGATGGGGCATCGGCCCTGAACATGGTGATAAGGGACGCCAAGAAGCATCCCAGTCCCAATAGTGGCATTCCCGAGGCCGCAGTGGCCGGGGCGCTGGGGGTTCAACTGGGGGGCCTGAACGTATACGGCGGCAGGGAATCCTTCCGCCATTATATGGGGGATGCAGTATCTCCACTTAGGCCGGACCATATAAGACAGGCCGTGGACTTGATGTATATGAGCTCCTTTTTGGCACTGGCCACCGGATTGTTTATCCGCACAGTATTTTTTTAAACAACCCATTCGGACTTTATGAAAATTTGGATTTCATTTTTATATAAACCACAGAGGCCACAGAGAACACAGAGAATTTATTTTTTCGATAGAATAAGGAGTTTTGTTTCATGAATTGTCCCAGGATAGTAATTGCGGGGGTCCATAGCGGTGTGGGAAAAACCACAGTGGCCACCGCCATTATGAGAGCCCTTACAGCTTCAGGCGTCAGGGTGCAGCCTTACAAAGTGGGCCCCGACTACATTGACCCGGGCTACCATACAGCCGCTACCGGGTGTATATCCCGTAATCTGGACGCATGGTTCCTGGGGGGTGACGGGATTACCGAAATGTTTCTGCGATCGGCCGCGGGGGCTGATATAGCAGTTATCGAGGGAGTTATGGGGCTATACGACGGCAGGGGCTCTGGTGATGAGGGTTCCACAGCCCATGTTGCAAGGCTTCTCAACGCCCCGGTGGTACTGGTCCTTGATGCCAGGTCCATGGCCCGGAGCGCCGCCGCTATGGTTCTCGGTTATAAGAGCTTTGATTCCCGGCTTAACTTGTGCGGGGTTATACTTAACAGGGTTGGCTCCGACAGGCATTATACCTTGCTAAAGGCTGCAATTGAGGCCGGTACGGGAGTTCCTGTGCTGGGGAGGATTGGCTACAGCGCCGGGATGGAGCTGCCTGAAAGGCACCTGGGACTTCTGCCCACGGCTGAGAAGGATAATCTCTCCGGGCTCCTGGACAATATGGCCCACATAATTAGAGAGGGGCTGGACCTTGAAATGCTGGTTAAGCTGGCAGGTACAGGGCCTCCCCTTTCATTGCCGGAAAAAAGGATTTTTCCTGACACCCCGGAAGAAAGATTGGTAAGGATAGGGCTGGTTCGTGACAGCGCCTTTAACTTTTACTACCAGGACGGGCTGGACCTTCTCTCTTTCCTGGGGGCTGAGCTGGTGGAGTGCTCCTCCCTGGAGGGTGGGCTGCCCCCCGGCCTTGACGGCCTTTATATAGGTGGAGGATTTCCTGAAATGTTTGCCGGGGACATTTCCCGAAACAAGGAGTTTATACAGGGAATAAGGCTTGCGCATAGTCTCGGAATGCCCATTTATGCCGAGTGCGGCGGAATGATGCTTCTGTCTGAAAGTGTTACCAATTTTAACGGGCAGACACACGCAATGGCTGGTATTATACCGGGCAGAACTGTAATGCTTAAAAAAAGGGCAGCCCTGGGATACGTGGTAGCCGAGGTCCTTAATAAAAGCATTATAGCTCCGGCGGGAAGACGGATAAGGGGTCACGAGTTCCATTACTCGGAGCTGCGGAATGCAGACTCCTCCCAATGGGCCTACCTGCTAAATAAAGAGGGAGAGGGCAGGCCCAGGCCCGATGGCTATGTTTCAGGCAATGTTCTGGCATCTTACCTGCACATACATTTTGCCGGTTGTCCTGAGGAGGCTGCCGGTTTTGTCAATGCCTGCAGGGATTATAAATATATGAGGGAGCATCAATGAACAGTTTTGTTTTCGCACTTCAGCACCTAACCCGCATTCACCTGTTTAATCCGGAGTTTGATGAAAGAAGCCTTGGCCGTTCAGGGATGTTTTTCCCCCTGGTAGGCCTTATTCTGGGTGCAATTCTCTCTGCAGTGGACTTTTTTTCACTGTTTATGTTTCCTCCCCTGGCCTCATCAGCCATTGTGCTGGTAGCTCTGGTTATATTAACCGGGGGAATTCACCTGGACGGCTTTATGGATACCGTAGACGGGGTGTTTAGCGGCAGATCAAGAGAAAGAAAACTTGAAATTATGAAGGACAGCAGGGTCGGGGCCTTTGGGGCACTGGGGGCATTCTGTCTTTTAATTTTAAAATTCAGCTTTATCACAGGGCTGGAGGATGGCCGTTATACAGCCTTAATATTAATGGCTGTAGCCGGAAGGTGGGCAATGACCTATGCTATCGCAAGATTTCCCTACGTCAGGGAAGAGGGCCTTGGTAAGCTGTACTCCCTTCATACCGGAAAATTTGAGCTGAGTGTCGCTACCCTTATAGCCCTGGCAGTTGCTGCCTTTATAGGCGGCGTGGGGGGAATATTAATATTTTTCTCATCCTTTGTGTTTACGCACATGTTTTGCGCGTACCTGCATAGAGTATTAGGCGGGCTTACGGGAGACACATACGGGGCTGTAAATGAAGTGCTTGAGGTTGTGGCGCTGGGCCTTTACATCTCGCTGAGCCGATTTTTTCCCTTTCTTTTCGCAACATTGTATTAAGTGTTTGGGTAACGGGGAAGGAAAAATTATACCTGCCATCAAATCTTTAATCTGTTAGCCTCACTCTAGGTTATAAAAATTTTGCCCGGTTGTTTGGAGAGATGAAAACATGAACTGCCGTTTATATCTTATAAGGCACGGTGAGACAGTTTGGAACAGTGAAATGAAACTTCAGGGACACGCTGATATTCCTCTTTCGGAAAGAGGGATTGAACAGGCCAGGGCTTTGGCCGGGCGACTGGCTTCACGCCCCATGTCAGCCATTTACTGCAGTGATTTGGGAAGGGCCGTGGAAACAGCCCGTGAAATAGCGGCATCCAGGGGCATAGAAGTTATCCCCGACCGCGCATTGAGGGAGTTGAACTTTGGTGAGTGGGAAGGGCTCACCTTCAAGCAGATAAAGGATAAATACGGGGATATGGCAATGAAATGGTGGTCTGCCCCGCTCAGTATGAGAATACCCGGGGGAGAATGTCTAAACGATCTGGTAGCAAGAGTTATTCCAGCCGTCAGGGCTATTGTTGAAAGGCATGCGGGAGAACACGTGGCCGTTGTGTGCCATGGAGGTCCGGTAAGGTGCCTTGTGGGAACTGTTTTGAAGATGGATTTGAACAATCACTGGAGGATAAGACAGGATAACGCGGCTCTCAATATAATTGACTTTTCCGACTGGGAAAGCGGTATTTTAGCGCTTTTAAATGATAGAAGCCACCTGGCGGAAGAATTCAGCACTCCGTTCATGGTAAGGTAAATAGGAGTGGGCCGGACTGGCGGGGGTGAGAAATTGACTGGTGAGTGGTATAACAAAAAAAGGCTGGCAGGGCTATTTATATTATTTGCGGTTTTATTTGTCGCTCTACTGTTTAGGCTTTCCTGGCTTCAATTGGTTAAGGGAGAAGAACTAAGCAGAAAAGCCACCGAGGTAAGGGCAAAAGACGAGATAATCGAGCCCCAAAGGGGAATCATATACGACCGTAACCATATTGAGCTGGTTGGCAATTCACCTGTCAAGTCCATATACATAAACCCGGATATATTTTCTTTCAAGGTCCCGGCGGCTGAGGGGGAGGATAAGAAAGAAAGAGAAAAGGCCGTAAGGGAAAAGGTAATAAGGGAAATCTCAGCAACGCTGCAGATCGATGAAGCCAATTTGGTAAAGACAGTTGACTCTAAAAATTCCTTTTCCTGGCTTAAACACAGGGTTGATTACGATTCCTGCAAAATTATAGAAGACCTCATAAAGGAATATAAAGTAACAGGGATTGGTTTTGTTGACGGGAGTATGAGATCCTACCCCCAGGGAAACATGGCGGCTCACGTCCTGGGATTTGTAGGTATGGACCCCTCTGCCAGGGGCGGTTTGGAAAAGGCATATGACAATGAGCTGTCAGGTGTTTCAGGCCGGCTTATTACTGAGTCTGACGCCAGCGGCAGAGAACTTCCCCAGACAAAAACCGGATTTATCCCTCCTGTTCCCGGGAAAAATATTGTGCTTACCATAGATCAGACCATACAGTATTATGTCGAGCGTGAATTGGACAAGATTGACCAGATGTACCAGCCCAGCAAGGCTGCGATAATAGTCATGGACCCTTCCAGCGGCGAGATACTGGCTATGGGTGCCAGGCCAAGTTACGATCCTGCAAAATATACAGCCTTTCCCCAGCAGGTCTGGAGCTTTAACCCGGCCCTACATTATAACTATGAGCCCGGATCGACTCTTAAAATGCTTGTGGCGGCTATGGCCTTGGAGGAAGGGACGGTTCGGGAGAGTGATAGGTTTTACGACCCCGGCTTCATTATTGTCAAGAACAAAAAAATAAACTGCTGGGACCGTGGCGGACATGGGGCGCAGTCCTTTGCCGAGGGGGTTCAGAACTCCTGCAACCCTGTCTTTATTGAGACAGGCCTGAGGTCTGGAAAGGAAATAGTGTATAAATACCTCAGGGGCTTTGGCTTTGGCCAGAAGACAGGTATCGATTTGCCCGGTGAGGAAATTGGTTTGATTATTCCGGAGGAAAAGGCTACAGAACTGGATCTGGCCACCATGTCAATAGGCCAGTCTATTGCTGTAACTCCAATACAGCTTATAACAGCGGTTTCTTCGCTTGCCAACGGGGGTACCCTGGTAAAGCCGCGCCTTCTAAAAGGGGTAGAGGACCCGAAAAGTAAGCAGATTACTTATACCGAGCCACAGGTAGTAAGACAGGTCATTTCAAAGAATACATCACAAAAAATGGCCGGGCTTCTCCAAAAGGTGATATTGGAAGGTTCCGGAAAGAGGGCCCATGTAGAAGGATATGCCGTTGCCGGAAAAACCGGAACGGCTCAGGTTCCCGGTCAAACGGGATACGAGCAGGGAAAATATGTTTCTTCCTTTGCCGGATTCGCCCCGGCTGATAATCCAAGGATTGCCGTTCTGGTATTGGTGGCCGAGCCCAAGGGAGAACACTATTATGGCAGTGAGGTTGCAGCACCGGTATTTCAGGCAGTTGCCGGGGAAACCCTTCATTACCTCAGTGTCCCTGAAAATCCTGACCTGAAGGGGCCCAAAGACATGATAAAACAAGAGGAAAAACCCCAGGTGCCACCGGGTGAAATAAAAGTTATGGTTCCCAATATAATAGGTTTTCCCGTAGATGATGCCCGTAAATACCTGGAGGAGTGCGGTTTGAGGCCAGGCCCGGCAGGAAAGGCGGGCTTTGTGGCTGAGCAAAAGCCGGCAGGTGGCAGCTTTGTTCCCAGGGGGACATCCGTAAATCTCAAAGTGGGAGCCCAGGACCCTTCGGCCAGTGTTATTGTCCCGGATATTACCGGACTCACTATAAGAAGGACAGGATCGGTACTCCAGCGTGTAGGTTTAAATTTAAAAACCACAGGGAGCGGTTATGCTGTTAGCCAATCGCCCCATCCTGGAGAAAGGGTTGTCAGGGGAACAATTGTTACAGTGGAATTTGCCCCTACAAAAAAATAATTTAAATAAGAAGGAATATTCTGAATACAGGTGAAAATAAATTCTTATTATAAATTTATTTTATTTGCCCCCCATTTTTGTCTCTACATTGCAGCAAAAAATATATTGATAGCACTAAGAACTTGGGATATAATTTATGAAAATGAAATATAGTACAAACGCATTGACCTTTTATAAGGGTTTCAATGTTTCGGCTTACCGGGAGGGGAGTCGCAAAATCCCCTATGTAGTGACTGAAAGCCAGGAAATACAAGACAGGGGGATGGTATATGCACCACCCCCCTGTCTTGTGAAATAAAGTTAAAAACAAGCCCTTTTGGGGATAAGATATATATTTTTTTAAAGTTGGGGGAGAGAGCTTTTGTTTGGAGATTTTCAGGTAACTTTTGCTGTAGCAGTATTCTTAATCACTTATGCCGTAATAGTATCAGAAAAAATTCACAGGGCCGTTGTGGCTCTGGTGGGGGCAGCGCTGATTGCCCTGGGCAAAATTCTCAGCACCGAAGAGGCAATCCATTCTATAGACTTCAACACTATTGGCCTGCTGGTGGGAATGATGATCATTGTAGGTATAACAAGGCAGACCGGGGTATTTGAATACCTGGCCATAAAGGCCGCCAGGAATTCCGGTGGGCACCCCCTGAAGATTATGGCAGCCTTGGCTCTTGTTACCGCGGTGCTTTCAGCCTTTCTTGACAACGTCACCACTGTATTGCTTATAGTGCCCGTAACCTTTGCCATAGCCCAAAAGCTGGAACTAAACCCTCTTCCGTTTTTAATAGTTGAAATAATTGCGTCAAATGTAGGGGGCACCGCCACACTCATCGGTGACCCGCCTAATATAATGATCGGGAGTAAGACAAGCCTTGGATTTATGGACTTCATGATTAACCTTACCCCGGTGATTGTGGTGGTATATGTATTAACTTTATTCTTACTTCGGATGATATACAGAAAACAGCTTGTTACCAGGCCTGAGCTGCAGAAAAGCATAATGGAACTGAATGAAAATGATGAGATAAAGGATCCTGTACTGCTTAAAAAATGCATGCTGGTGCTTTTCCTTACCGTTTCGGGATTTATACTGCACCAGTTTGTTCACCTGGAGTCGTCGGTAATCGCCTTAAGCGGAGCCAGCCTCCTGCTGCTTCTGTCCAGGCAGGACCCGGAGCACGCCCTCCATGCTGTGGAGTGGCCGGTAATATTCTTCTTCGCCGGATTATTCGTTATTGTAGGTGCCCTGGAGCATGTGGGTGTTATTGAGGCCATTGCAAGGTTCTCACTTGAGGTTACCGGGGGAGAGGTGGTTTCATCTGGCCTGCTGATATTGTGGATCTCGGCAATAGCGTCGGCCTTTGTGGACAACATCCCCTTTGTGGCCACCATGATACCTCTCATTCAGGACATGGGAAGGCTGGGTGGTATAGAAAATATCAATTTCCTGTGGTGGTCCCTTTCCCTGGGGGCATGTCTTGGAGGAAACGGCACCATTATAGGAGCCTCGGCCAACGTTGTGGTTATAGGTATGGCTGAAAAGAGGGGTACCCATATTACCTTCGTAGGATTTATGAAGGTGGCCTTCCCTTTGATGCTCATGTCAATAGTTATTTCTACGGCTTACCTGCTGTTCTGGTACTACTTCCCCGGAATTGTTTCCCTGGTTGGAACACTGGCTGTGGGAGTTCTCCTGGCAATTTTAATGGTACCTTTCAATAAGAAGCTGGAGGCGTACCAGCAGGAGATTTCTTCGGAAAAGTCACTTAACAGCTAGTTGGTAAATTAAATCAAAAGGGGTTTGGATTATTTCCAAACCCCTTTTTTATGCTCCCGTGCATTCTTTTGTAGCTTATAAAAGTCATCGGCCATCCGGACATTGGGAGGGACCGTCATAATAACCGCCAGGCCCTCCTCCAAAAGCCTTGCGTTCAGAAGGGCTCCGTCCTCAAGGTAAACGTATGCCAGTATTCTCCCATATTTATCACGCTCCTGCACATCGAGCTCTATACGCACCTTTTTTCCTTCTATGGCTTTTTTAGTGTAGCTGCTGGCCTCGGGGCCAAGGGGCTCCACCTTGGCCCCGGGCTTTACCGTTTCGGGGGTATCTATTCCTATCATTCTAACCCTTTCTTTTTTACCGCTGTTAATTATTTCAAAGGTGTCACCGTCTATTACCCGGGAAACCTTTACCCATTTCTCCCCTTTTCCCGGGGTCCGTTCGTTTACACCGCAACCAGCCAGTAAGAATAGCAATGAAAGTGCTGCCATTATTTTTTTCATGTCATACCTCCGATTGCACAGTTTCTATTAAGGTTATTCTAATAGAAAAAGGAGTAATATAAAACCTGAAGTTATATTTACTTTTTAAGTGTTAATATACCATTAGTTACCATGTTTATTTAATTTTGGGGAACGCCTTGTCATAATAAGCCACAAAATGATAAACTGAAAAAGGTATTTAAGATTGTATCTATTTGTAGAAAATAATGTGAACGGGTGATGTTTATGGCTGCATATAAAGGCGCAAAAGGTGTTCCTGTTCTTATCCTTCTGCTCCTGATAGGGGGGCTGGCCGGAAGCGCTGCAGCTGACGCCGTCGGGTCCTACGTTCCCTTTGTTAAGTCCACGGCAAAAATAGGTTTTGAGCCGTCAACGCTGGACCTTCACTTTATGAATATTACACTGGGATTTAAAATGGCCCTGGGGCCGCTGACTGCGCTGGGGCTTATTATCGGGTACTGGGTGTATAGAAAGCTGTAATAATTTACGTATATAATAAGGGGTGGAATGAACTTGATACCCATATACCTGGCATCAGCCTCGCCGAGGCGCAGAGAGCTGCTGCAGCAATTGGGGCTTGATTTCGCCGTGGTGGTAAGCAATGTTGACGAGAGTTTCGGGGCAGATGAAAACCCTGACCCCGGAAGGCTGGTTGAAGCTTTGGCCGCTCAGAAGGCCGGCGAGGTGGCAGGAAAACTGGACCGTGGGCTGGTCATTGGTTCGGATACAGTGGTGGTGTGGCGTGGCAGGATAATGGGGAAGCCGGGCAGCCGGGAAGAGGCTATCGAGATGCTCTCCTGCCTTCAGGGGGATGAGCACACCGTATACTCCGGTCTTTCGGTTTTCAATGCCGAAACCGGCATATCCCATGTTTCCCATGAAAAGACCCGTGTTTTTTTTAGGCCGGCGGGGAAAGAAGAGCTGGAAAGGTATGCTGATACCGGAGAGCCTTCGGACAAGGCCGGTGCTTATGCAATTCAGGGCCTTGGATCAGTTTTCGTAACAGGCATTGAGGGCTGTTACTTTAATGTGGTTGGTTTGCCCCTGGCCAGACTGGCCGGAGTCTTAAAGAGTTTTGGTGTTGACGTAATGAAATCTGTACCGGTAAATTACGGTAGTTAAGGTGTTTATTACATGCTTTACCATGCAAAAATTAAGGACATGCCGGCTGACCAGCGTCCCCGCGAAAGGCTTATGAGGGAGGGGGCCAAGGCCCTTAGTGACTCTGAGCTTATCGCCATTATTCTTAGGACTGGAAATTCCGAACAAAGCGCGGTTGAACTGGCCACTGATGTTTTAAGCTGCTTTTCGGGCCTTAAAAACCTTATTCAGGCAAACATTGAGGAATTAAGCGCTATAAAGGGAATTGGCCCGGCTAAGGCTGTGCAGCTTAAGGCAGCAATAGAAATAGGAAAAAGGATTGCCTCTGTTACCGATTCCTCCCGCCCGTCCATAAAGGGACCGGAAGACGCAGCATTAATCGTTATGGAGGATATGAGACACCTGGACAGGGAGCACTTTTGCGCCCTGCTGCTTAATACCAAGCACCAGGTGATGGCCAGAGAGACCATATCAATCGGGACACTGAATTCCTCAATGGTTCATCCCAGGGAGTTGTTCAAGGCAGCCATTAAGAGGAGCGCTGCGGCAGTTATACTTGTTCACAACCACCCCAGCGGCGATCCTACCCCCAGTTCAGAAGACAGGGACATAACCGACAGGCTTAAAAAGGCTGGAGATTTGATCGGAATTGATGTTTTGGACCACATAATTATCGGGGATAAAAAATTTATCAGCTTAAAAGCTTTGGGTATGATATAATTCTTGCGTAAAAAATCGATATATCGCAAAAAATTTATATATCGTCTAATAATGAAAGGGGCAATAAGATGAGATTCGGGTTCGGTCTTTTCTCAAAGGACATGGGCATAGATTTGGGTACCGCCAATTCATTGGTATATTTCAAAGGAAAGGGAATAGTTTTAAGAGAGCCCTCAGTTGTGGCAATTCAGAAGGACAGCGGCCAGGTAATGGCCGTGGGTGAGGAAGCTAAGCAGATGATAGGCCGGACACCGGGTAACATTGTGGCCATACGCCCGATGAAAGACGGTGTGATAGCTGATTTTGACGTTACCCAGAGCATGATAAAGCACTTTATAAACAAGGCGCTAAGGGGCAAGACTTTCCTGGTTCACCCCAGGGTTGTTGTATCAGTTCCCTCGGGGGTTACCGCTGTTGAGGAAAGAGCGGTAAGAGAAGCCGCAATGCAGGCCGGGGCCAGGGAGGCCTATCTGATTGAAGAGCCCATGGCTGCTGCCATAGGGGCGGGGCTGCCTGTTCACGAGCCTACTGGAAACATGGTGGTGGACATTGGTGGGGGAACTACCGAAGTGGCGGTTATTTCCCTCGGAGGCATAGTTACCAGCAGGTCTATTAGAATTGCAGGGGACGAAATGGACGAAGCTATTGCCCAGCATGTCAAAAAGACCTATAATCTGATGATCGGAGAGAGGACTGCCGAAGAAATAAAAATTGAAATAGGCACTGCATATGAGCCCAAAGTAAATGAGAATTTCGATATTCGTGGGAGGGACCTGGTTACCGGCCTCCCAAAAACAGTGGAAATCACCTCTGAGGAAGTCTTTAAAGCTCTTTCAGAGCCAGTCTCAGCCATACTGGAAGCAATTAAGGCTACATTGGAGGCAACGCCTCCCGAGTTGGCAGCAGATTTGATGGACAGGGGAATATTCATGGCCGGAGGAGGATCCCTCCTAAGGGGTCTTGATCGCCTCGTGAGTGAAAGGACTGGCATGCCGGTTCACCTGGCGGACGAGCCCCTACTTGCGGTGGCGTACGGAACCGGAAGGGTTTTGGAAAATATAGACATGCTCAGAAGAGTGCTTATAAATCCCCGGAAAATTAAGTAATTCACTATGTTATGGCATTACTCCCGGTTATAGGATCACCGGAAGCCTTTTGGCTGCTTCGGGGATTGTTGTCTTTATAAGGTTAACTTTCCTGGTGATTTGTGCATTGGCAGGTTATAAAATAAGGTTGTGACTCCTGAGTACTTCACGTTAGCCTTTAGCGCTGCCAGTGTAAAATATTTGAGGTGATTATGTGTTTTTAAGGAGAAACACCAAAAAAATTTTTATTTTAGGTGTTTTGATAATCTCCACTCTTGTAGTTATGAACTATACCGAATTCGGCCGGGTTCGTGTTTCCCCCATGGAGTCTGGCATAAGAGATATTCTTGCCCCCGTGCAGGGGTTAACCATGAGCCTGGGGCACCGCTTAAGAGGGCTGGTGTCCTTTCCTTTTATGCTTATCAATGCGGCTGAAGAGAATCAGTTAATGAAAAAAAGAGTAGCTGAACTGGAGGGAACTGAAAGGCAGCTGAATGAGCTTAAGAGTGAAAACGCCAGGCTTAAAAAACTGTTGGATTTTAAGAACGAAGTGGCGCCAGCCGTTGGCTTTAATGTAACCGGGGCCGCTGTTATAGGCAGGGACCCTGGAAACTGGTTTGGAATGATTACCATAAACAAGGGAGCCGGAGATGGCATAAAGCCCAATATGACCGTTATAAACGAACAGGGTCTTGTGGGGAGGGTAACCTCGGTGTCACATAAAACCTCCGAGGTGCTTTTAATTACTGATCCCCGCAGTGGCGCGACCTCACTGCTTCAGGAAAACCGTGCTCCAGGAATGGTTGAAGGGGTGGCCAGCCACCCCGGCCAGGTAAGGATGGTCCATATCCCTGTGGGGGCCGAAATTTCCAGCGGACAGGTTGTGGTCACATCAGGATTTGGAAGTTTATTCCCCAAAGGAATTCCCATAGGGTCGGTCCGGGAATACGGAAGGGAGCCCTCCGGGCTTTTTAACAGTGCTGTTGTTGATCCTTTTGTGGACTTTAACAGGATTGAGGAGGTAATGGTAATAACCGGAGTGACTACCCCAATGGTGGCTTTAAATCTTGCAGAACTTCCTTTCCCCTGGGGGGAAGGCAAGACTGATACAACAGGACGTTCACTTGGTCTTCTGAACCAGATTGGAGAGAGCGGAGTGGTTATCCAGTGAGGCTTTTTGTTTTGCTGTCGATAATGGCCATAGCAATATTTTTTCAGGTTACCCTGCTTAATTTTTTCCCTTTATTTGGGGTAAAGCCTGACCTTGTCCTGATGATAGTAGCTTTTAACGCTTTTTTAAAAGGGCACAGGGAGGGAGCTATGGGTGGTTTTCTTGGTGGGATTTTTGAGGATATTGCCACCGGCAGCTATATTGGAATGAACGCTCTTGCCCTTATGATAACCGGGTACCTGGTGGGGCTTACACAGTCAAAACTATATAAGGACAGTTCAATTATAATGATTTTTCTTGTCTGGCTTTCCTCCTTCGCTTCCCAGGCAATAACTTATATACTTCTGTCATTTGTTGATGTTAATATTTCACCGGTGGTTGCCATTTTCTGGGTGATATTGCCTACAGCCACATATACGGCCCTGCTTGTTCCCTTCTTTTACCAGAGATTTTACAGGTCTAACCAGAAAGGTCTTCTGCAGGGCAAAATTGTCTGACCGTTTTTGTATGCATGGATTAATTCGCACACCGTTCCCTTCAATAATTCTAGAAAGGGCGCAGCCGTGGATAAGAAACTAATCGAAAAAAAAATGAAGATATATACCTGCCTCGTGGCGATATTTTTTGTAATACTGGTAGGCAGACTGGGATACATGCAAATACTGGAGGCTAACCGCTACCGCACCCTGGCCACGCAGAACCACCAGAGGCTTATTAAGGTGGAAGCGCCCAGAGGTGAGATTATTGACCGGAACGGCGTCCGGATCGTCAGCAACAAGCCTGTTTATACCGTTTCACTGGTCTACCTGGGACTGCAGGACTCCGATATTGTCATAAAGAACCTGGCCTCCCTGCTGGAGGGCGAGGTTAATTTCGATGGGATGACTGCACAGCAAATAGAAAAGGACATTCAGGAGAAAATAAAAGATCACAAGAGGCTTTATGAGCCAGTAAGGGTGGCCGCTGACGTATCCCAGGAGACCATTAACAAAATTGAAGAGCACCGCCTGGAACTGCCAGGTGTAAATATTGATATAGAGCCTGTTCGCTCATATCCCTTTGGAGATCTCATGGGCGAGGTGCTGGGTTATGTGCGGGAAATAACAGGTGAGCAGCTTGAAGCCCACAAGGATGAAGGCTACAAGCTGGGAGATTCCTTTGGGCAGGTTGGAATTGAGTTTGCCTATGAAGGATATTTGCGCGGGGTTGACGGCGCCAGGCAGGTGGAGGTCGATGCCCAGGGTCACCCGGTAAGGGACCTTGGGTTAAAGCAGCCTGTTCCGGGCAATAACCTTATACTTTCCATAGACCACCGACTTCAGAGAGCGGCCCAGGACGCTGTGATAGGGCAAATAGAGCAGGCCAGAAAGCTTGGCTATTCGAAGGTTCCCCCGGGCAAGTCCATTGCCGGCGCAGCAGTGGTAATGGATGTGAAAACCGGTGAAATTCTGGCCATGGCATCGGTCCCCTCCTATGACCTTAATATTTTTTCCGGGCCCCTCCCCGCCAATAAATACAGTGAGCTGCTAAGTATGAGGGCGCTCAGAAATCATGCCATACAAACAACCTTTACTCCGGGGTCCACTTTTAAGATGGCAACCGCCTCCGCCTTTCTTGAAGGTAAAAAAGTTAAGCCCAGTGACTCCATTGCCGACCCGGGCTATTACAAGTATAAGAAGGACTGGAAACCGGGTGGCCACGGAATTGTCAATATGGTAAAGGCCATCAAGGATTCCTGTGATACGTACTTTTACATGTATGGCGTTCAGACCGGGCCGGAGCTTATGGGTAAATACGCTGCGGAATTCGGAATGGGCGAGCTTACCGGAATCGAACTTCCAGGAGAAGAGAAAGGTAGGATTGCCTCCAGGGAAATAAAGAAAAAAATATGGGCTGGAAACGAATGGGAGTCTCAGTGGCGGGAATATGACAGCATGGATATGGCCATAGGGCAGCAGGAGACCAAAGTTACAGCACTTCAGCTGGCTAATTACACCGCCTCAATAGCCAACGGCGGGACATTATACCGGCCCCACCTGGTAAAAAAGGTGATTGGTCCTGACGGCACAGAGCTAAATAGCTTCCAGCCCGAAGTTAACAAAAAGGTTAACGTGTCCAGTCAGACCTTGGATGTTATCAGGCAGGGAATGTACGAGGTAACAATAAACGGTGGAACGGCCTCCGGGGTATTCTGGGGCGCTCCTTTTACCGGGGCCGCCAAAACCGGTACCGCCGAGGTGGGTGACGCCGCCAAGAACAACCATGCCCTCTTTGTGGCCTACGCCCCTTATGAGAACCCGGAAATAGCTGTTTCGGTGATAATAGAGTACGGTGGCAAGGGCAGCGGCATAGCCGGGCCGGCGGCAAGAAAAATACTGGATGCATATTTCCAGAATAAAAAAGATGACGCCGAGGGCAAACAGCCCGGTCTCCCCGTCCAGCCGGAGCCGTCACAGCAGGCTCCGCCGGTTGCCGTCCCGTCACAGAACCGGAATCAGCCGGCTGGTGGTGGGGCAACAACGCCCACCGGACAGGGAACAGGTGCGGTAAACAGCAGCCCGGAAATTCCGGAGCCGGGAACCGGCGGGGAAAATAACAGGACAGAACAGCCCCAGGGAAATATAGTCCCTCCTGCTCCAGGTAGCGGAGGTACGGGCGGCAATGGGGGCAGCCGGGAAGGTAATGCCGGAGCCGCGCCGGAAAACAACGGTTCTCTCCCGGTTAATTCACCCGCAACAGGAAGAAATACAGTTCAGAATCCCACAGGAGGCTCAAGTAGCCCTCCGCAGCCGCCTGAAACGCCTGCCCATAATCATTAATCAAATATTTTTATTGAAAGTACCGGGGGTTTTGTATACTCCGGTACTTTTATTGTTTTTTGTTGGTTTTTGTTAGAAGGATTTGGTTTCCTGCTGTAGAATTCAATAACCAGCTTTTTGTTTGAGGTGGGATATTTTTGGACACAGTTAGGAGCACCCCGGGCACCCAGTTTCAGGATGATATCGAAGGGGATGAAAATACTATCCTAATCAGGAGGACTCTCAGGTCCGGGCAAAAGTTCTACTACGACGGCAATGTTATTGTTATGGGGGATGTCAACCCGGGCGCTGAGGTGGTGGCCACCGGTCATGTTGTTGTGATGGGGCAGATGAGAGGAATGGTTCATGCCGGTGCAGACGGGAATGAGAGCGCCATGGTAATGGCTTTCCGCCTTCTTCCCACTCAGCTAAGGATAGCGAATCACATTACCCGGCCGCCGGATGATGAGGTTTCACCGGGTAATTTCCCGGAAATGGCCAGGATAAAGAATGGTGTGGTAACAATAGAAAGCTACCATACCGGGGCGGACCGAATGAGGTAAAAAGTGATGGAAATTATTATTGCTAATAAAGCGCCAGTACGAGGGAGGACACACAATGGGTGAGGTAATTGTTGTAACTTCAGGAAAAGGTGGTGTTGGCAAAACAACAACCACTGCCAATATTGGAACAGGGCTGGCCCAGGCGGGGCACAAGGTAGCCCTGGTGGACGCCGATATAGGGCTGCGTAACCTTGATGTCGTTCTAGGCCTTGAAAATAGAATAGTTTATGACATCACCGATGTTACTGGCGGGCACTGCAGGCTTCGCCAGGCTTTAATAAAGGACAAGCGTTTTGAGGGGATGTTTTTATTACCTGCTGCCCAGACAAAAGATAAAACCGCTGTAAACCCCGAACAGATGAAGGAGCTTTGTGAGGACTTAAGGCAGGAGTTTGACTATGTTATCATTGATTGCCCCGCGGGCATCGAACAGGGCTTTAAAAACGCCATAGCAGGCGCTGACAGGGCAATCGTGGTGACTACACCAGAGGTTTCGGCTGTCAGGGACGCAGACCGCATTGTAGGCCTTCTGGAGGCCGCTGAGCTAAGGGAGCCCAAGCTTATTGTCAACCGTGTCCGCTACAAAATGGTGAAGGCCGGGGACATGATGAGCATAGACGATATAATTGATATTCTGGCCATCGACCTTCTGGGTGTTGTTCCGGAGGATGAAATGGTGGTAATAACAACTAACAGGGGCGAGCCTGTTGTAACTGACGACCGTTCCCGGTCCGGAATGGCCTACCGGAACATTGTGCGCCGGATAACCGGTGAGCAGGTTCCTCTTCTTTCGCTGGAAGAAGGCGGTTTTATGAGCAAAATTCGCCGCATGATCGGTCTTAAATAAACGGAAGGGGTGAAAACGGTGCTGGATTTTATTACCCGTATATTCAGCAGGGAGAGTAGTGCCAGCAAAAATATTGCCAAGGAAAGACTCCGGCTGGTGCTGGTTCACGACCGTTCCAGTGTTTCTCCTCAGATATTGCAGTCACTAAAGTCCGACTTGATAAAAGTAATATCAAACTACATGGAAATTGACGAGGATTCTCTGGAGGTCAATTTTGAAAACTCAGATAATCAGGTGGCCCTTATAGCCAACATACCCATTAAAAATGTAAAGAGACCGGCCAGTGTTTCATAGAAATATAAAATAAGGCAGGGTATTCCCTGCCTTATTTTGTTAAATACTCTGATTAGGCTTATACTGAAATTCTTATACTGTCGGAATTCAGAATCAGAGAAAAGGGGACACACCTGCTGAAGCTTGAGTATTCCTTTAGGGACAGGAATGTCCTCAATTATACAGGAGTCAGAATAGTTTTTGCCATTCCTTTTATCATTTTATTGATTTGAGTAAAGCTGAGATTGATGATTACTCTATAATTGGCTGCCAGAAAAAACATATCGAAAGAGAATGCAGAAAGTTATATAATATATTATTGGCAGTATGTCAGTATTGTACTTGAATACTTGTATTGCCCCGATATTAAAGCTTTCTTTACGGAAAGGGGTAATTTAATTGTTCAGGCGTATCATAAGAAGTCTTGATTACCCGCTTGTGTTGGTGACATTCGCACTTCTGATCTTCAGCCTAATAAACATTGGCAGCGCCACCCTTGAGTTCAACGACTCCTCTATGGAAAAGATACAGAACCTGAATGTACTATTCAGGCTTATCCACCTTGACTTTGAGTATGTAGTAAAGCAGTTGGCCTGGATATTTATAGGGATTATCGCGGCCCTGGTGATTATTTACATTGATTACGAGGACATGGCGAAATACACAAAGCACATCTATGTCATTAACCTGGCCATGCTGCTGGCGGTGATTTTTGTGGGCCACACCGCCCTGGGGGCGCAGAGGTGGATCTATATCGGGCCCTTTTCCTTTCAGCCTTCTGAATTTGCAAAGCTCATTATAATAGTTGCCTTTGCCGATTTTCTTGCCAAGAGGCAGGGCAGGCTGAACACCTTAAAAGAATTAATACCCTGCTTTATTTATGTGGGTATTCCCATGCTGCTTATTTTAAAACAGCCTGATCTGGGCACATCCCTGGCCTTCGTGGCCATAATGTTCGGGATGCTCTTTGTGGCCGGCGCAAGGCCTTCAATACTGGTGGGTATTATAGGAGCGGGACTGGTGTTGGCTGTGTCAATATACAGTGTTCACCTGTCGCTCCATAGTCCTGATGTTGAGATGCAAAAAAAGATCACATATGTAAGCAAGGCCCTAAGCGGCAGTGACTGGTACCTGAGGAATGACCCGCAAATAATGAATGATATAAAGGCAAAGGGCTTTGACACCACCGCAAAGGGACTGAGCGGCTATCTGGAAGTATTAAAAGAACAGCATCAGCCGATTAAGGAAAAGCATGATAAATTTCATAAAGCTACCCTTAAGGAGTACCAGATGACAAGGCTTACCACCTTTATGAACCCTGAAAGTGACCTGCTGGGCTCCGGCTATCATGTCTGGCAGTCCCGTATCGCAATCGGGTCAGGAGGCCTGACCGGAAAAGGCCTCCTGGGGGGCACCCAGAGCCACTACACTTTTCTGCCAATTAGGCATACCGACTTTATCTTTTCAGTGGTTGGCGAGGAATACGGCTTTATAGGAGTCACAGTGATGCTGGGAATGTACTTTTTTATCCTGTACAGGGGGATTACAATAATCACGCTGGCCAGGGATGTATACGGAATGCTCCTGGCCAGCGGTGTAGTATCTCTATTCGCATTTCACATTATAGTGAATATCGCCATGACTGCCGGGATTGCCCCTGTTACGGGAATTCCCCTCCCGCTGTTCAGCTATGGGGGCAGCAACATGATAATGAACCTGGCAGCCCTGGGGCTCCTACTCAATGTATATATAAGAAGGCAGAAGCTGATATTTTGATAGCTAATACTGAAAGGATCTACTGTCAGGAGACAGGAGACAGGAGAAGTACAAAGTTATAAAAAAATACCCGCAATTTACGCGGGTATTTTTTGTGTATGAAAATTCCCAATTCCCAATTCCCAATTCCCAATTCCCAATTCCCAATTCCTAATTCCGGACCCATGAATAATGCTTTTTTATTTAAAATCTTAACCGGAAATAACTTAGCGCGGCTACAATAAGAATGAACACAGCCACACCTATATAAAAATTCTTTTTATCCGTTTTAGACTGTCTTCTGTCCTGAAATAGCTGTTTCTTTTCAGGGGAAACGTACTTTACAGACTTAAGCCTCTTTTTTCTGCCAGGGTCGAACTGATATACTTTGCCCTGCTTTTCTTCTTTTCCCATTAAAGTAAGCACCTTGCCCTTCTTAAGCCCTCACGTAAATTATTCTACTATAATGCGGGTGGATGCCGCAATGGTTGCTGAAATCCGGGTTGTAATAAATGTAATCACTCTTCGGAGGATTTTTATAATAAATAAAGAAAACCACAAAGAAAGGGTGAGATCAGGACTACCACAGGGGGCGGGTTGTGTGAAGGATATAAGGGTGAAAAGCTGGGTTCAGTTAAATGAACTGGTTTTTGAAGGTTCCTGGCAGGAGCCTCTGAAGCGTTTTCGTTCGGACTACGTATACAGGGGTCTGTCGGACGCCTTCTACCAGTTAAAGACAAGTCTCATAAGGCTTGAGGGCCAATATGACAAGCTTGAGCACCATATTTTGAGGAACTTCAGGAAGTATGCCCACAGGGATGCAGTAAGCGGGGACTCTTTTTGGAACTGGCTTGCAGTGGCTCAACACCATGGCCTTCCCACGCGGCTGCTTGACTGGACCTTTTCACCCTACGTGGCAATGCACTTCGCTACCGCCAATTATGAAAAGTTTGACCTTGACGGGGTTATCTGGTGCGTGGATTATGTTAAGGCCCACCAGTTCCTGCCGGATGTACTGAAGGGGATACTGGAGCGGGAAGGGGCCAACGGGTTCACGGTTGAAATGCTGTCCCGGGCAGCCTCCAGCCTTCCGGAATTAGACGGACTGGCGCCTGAAAACTTTGTGGTCTTTTTTGAACCTCCGTCACTGGATGACAGGATTATAAACCAGTACGCTCTTTTTTCAATGATTTCCAGCAATAAGGCGTTGCTGGACGACTGGCTTATGGGGCACCCGGATTTGTTTTACCGGATTATCATACCGGCTTCACTTAAATGGGAGGTCCGGGATAAGCTGGATCAGGCCAACATCACGGAGAGGGTTATGTTTCCGGGGCTTGACGGGCTATCCAGCTGGCTTAAAAGACACTACAGCCCGTCGGGGAAGTGACTGCTTACGGGTAATGCTGTATTGTCAGGAATTAGGAATTGGGAATTGGGGATAGCCTCCGGTAAATCGCTCGATTGTTGGCTTCTTCTTTACAGATACCAAAGGCAATGTTATCGGGAATTAGGATTGGGGATTAGGGATTGGGGTGTTAGAGGTTGTTTTACCAATTCCTAATTCCCAATTCCCAATTCCGGACCCGTGAATAATGCTTAATACTAATTATAGCTTGTCATATTTGTCCACCCCGCTAAATATATATTTTATAGCCTACTAGGGAAATACGGGGGGGATTACATTGTTTTGGGACAAGAAGGGTAAAAACAAGCCACAGTCTATCAATGAGTTTTACCAGGAAAAAAAATACGCCCAGGATTATGACTGGATAGATTACTACAGGCCGAGGAGAAAAAAAACCAGCTATGGATGGGGGCAGCTTCCCGGACAGGAAAGTTCCGGAAGACGAATTTTTTACCGGGTAGTTGTGGTCCTGTCCATACTGGCTCTGCTTTTCGTTGTCAAGGAAACTCAGCACCCGGTGGGTGAGAGCATGAGGGTAGGCCTGAGGTATATACTGACCACCGACTGGGATGTAAGGCCGGCTATGGAGAAGGCTGTAAAATACGGCCTGCAGTGGGCAGGTGTGGACAGCCAGCTTGACACAAATATGCCCCAGGACGGGATGGCGGTAACTTCCGGTAAAGCGGCTGAAGCCTTTAAAATCCTGATTCCTGTTTCCGGTAAAGTTATTCGTGAATACGGTTGGAATCAGGATTCAATTGATGACATGGACAGGTTTCACCCCGGTATTGACATAGCAGCCAGCCCGGGGACTCCGGTCAAGGCAGCCATGCCCGGAATGGTAAAAAAAGTAGGCAATGACGTAAAGTACGGTAAGTATATTCTCATTGATCATGGAGAAGGGGTATACACCCTTTATGCAGGGCTAGGGAATATAATGATAACTGAGGGAAAGACCGTTAAGGCCGGTGAAACTGTGGCTGATATTGCTAAAGCCGGAGATATAAAAGGCGGAGGGCTCCACTTTGAGCTGCGGGAAAAGGGCGTTTTAACCGACCCTCTCAGCAGACTTGAAATACCATCGGCAAAATAGGGGGGACATCCTTGAAAATAGGCAGGATACTGGGTGTTAACATTTATCTTAACCCTTTCTTTTTGGCCCTTTTGGGCCTGTTTTTTGTAGCGGGTATTATGGACAAGGGCCTAATTGCCTTTGGAGTAGTTCTTGTGCATGAGTTTGCCCATACACTGGCTGCTAAAAAGCTTGGTGTGCCCGTTGCCGATGTTGAGCTGCTCCCCTTTGGGGGAGTTACGCGAATGGACGGATATATGCCTGTTGACCCCAAAAAGGAAATATATATCGCGGCGGCAGGCCCTCTTGGAAACCTCTTCCTCATTCTGGCCGGGCTGGCCTTTAAAAACCACGGTATATGGGATGAATCACTGGGCCCGTTCTTTCTTCAAAGCAATATAATAATAGCTGCCTTTAATACACTGCCTGCCCTTCCTCTTGATGGGGGGAGGGTGTACAGGGCATACCTTGCCGGCAAAATAGGGATAAAAAATGCTACATACCGCGCTGCCGGGCTGGGCCAGATCTGGGCTGTTTTAATAATATTGGCCGGCTCCGCAGGGCTTGCCATGGGATGGACCGGACTCGACATTCTCATAACAGGCCTTTTTCTTTTCTATGCAGCCACCAGGGAAAGTGTAGCCGCACCTTACCTCTTCATGAAGCAAATGATGCAAAAAAAGGAGGAATTGCTTAACTCCGGGGTTCTCCCCGCAGTGGGGCTGGTTGCCCGGGAGGATGCCACACTGGGTGACGTTGTCAGGTTATTTCTTCCCCAGAAATTTCATTTTGTGGCCGTTTATACAAAAGAAATGGAGTTCAAGGGAATTCTCCCTGAAAACAAAATAATTGAAAGTTTATTTGATATGGGATTCAATCACAGAATAGGTATGATTAAGCCCGATTAACCCCACGCCTGCCCGAAAGCATTGTTTTGAATCAATGGGGCAATACTTTAAATACCGGGCAATAAAGGGGGTGAAGGGTTGGAAAATAAAGAAACCGGTAAGGTAGCAATATTTGTTGACTATGAAAACCTTTTTTACAGCATGCACAATAAGTTTCAGGCTCAGCCGGATCCAATGGAGTTTATTCGCATAGCCCACCGCTACGGACAGATAATCACGGCAAGGGCATACGGAGATTTTGAAAAAAACCCTTATATAAAAAATGAAGTGCCCAAATTAAGAGCGGCAAGTTTTGAGGTGGTTCACACCAGGACCGAAGTTATCGGCGGCAAGGAGAAGTCGTACACCGACTTTAAGATAGTTGAGGACCTGTTTGTTTTTAAGGAAGAGAACAGGGATGTTGAAACTATAATACTTGCCACAGGAGACGGGCATTTCTCAAATATTGTGGCCAGGCTTAAAATAAGGGACGGAAGAATAGTTATAGTTGTAGGCGTAAAGGGATCAATTAGCCGTGAGCTTCAAATGGCCGCCGGAAGAGACGATGTTATTGAGCTGTCAGGTATAGTCTACGAGGTTGATATTGATGACCTTAAAAAATTCATTATCTTGCAGGAAGAGCGCTACAGGTATCTGACATTTATCAAAACAGCCCAGGCATATCTTGAAAAAACACGAGCACCGGTTGAATACATGGACAGTTATTTTAAAAAAGTGGTAATCGCTATGAACAGGCTGATCGATGAAGGATTTTTGGAACAGGTAAAGATAATGAGAAATGACATACCCCTTAACATAATTAAGGTTTCGGGGGACAGGAATATTGAGATATACGGATGACCCAGAGCAGTGAAGGAAGTTAATGGAATACTTTTATAAAAGCGCAGGTAAATTAAAAAGTTTTGTAGAAAATATAAAAGGCAGGCATATTCTGTTAAATATAACATGTCAGGCTTTACGTATAAAGAGTCGTAGTGGCAGGCAACTGGAGGGAAGTTATTGTCATCTTCAGATAAAGAGAATTACGGAATAATGCTGGACAGGATTTTGCCCCGCGTGCAGAAACCGGCCCGCTATGCCGGGGGAGAGTTGAATTCAGTCCTTAAGGACTGGGATCGGACAGAAGTAAAAGCAGCCTTTTGTTTTCCCGACGTATACGAGGTGGGAATGTCACACCTGGGCCTGCAGATTCTTTATGACACAGTTAACCGCAGGGATGACGCCCTTATGGAAAGGGCTTTCGCTCCCTGGACCGACATGGAAAAGCTGATGAGGGAACAGGGTCTTCCCCTTCTTAGCCTGGAGTCCAGGACACCTCTTGGCCGCTTTGACATAGTGGCCTTTACCCTGCAGTATGAAATGAGCTTTACCAATATACTGAACATGCTGGACCTTGCAGGGATACCGCTGAGATCTTCTGAGCGTGGGCCGGGATTTCCAGTTGTAATTGCCGGTGGCCCCTGCGCCTTTAACCCCGAGCCTTTGGCGGATTTTATCGATGCCTTTGCCATTGGGGAAGGGGAAGAACTTTTTCATGATATTATAAATGTGTGCAAGGCAGGAAAGGACTGGGAAAGAGTTCGCCTGCTAAAAGCTCTTTCTGAAATCCGGGGAGTTTATGTGCCTGGCTTTTACCAGGTAACCTATAACACTGACGGAACCATTAAAGCGGTTTCACCCACAGTTGAAGGAATACCCGGCCAGATTAAAAAAAGGCTGGTTTCGGGCTTCGACCAGGCGTCTTTTCCGGAAAAGCCCATTGTTCCCAGTACAGGAGTTGTGCATGACAGGATAATGCTTGAGGTTTTGAGGGGCTGCACCAGGGGGTGCAGGTTTTGCCAGGCCGGAGCCATCTACCGGCCAGTCCGGGAGAGAACCCCTGAGACACTCTTTAAGCAGGCGGAGCAATTGGTGAAAAGCACCGGCCATGATGAAATATCCCTTACATCTTTAAGCTCAGCCGATTATACTGAAATAAACCGCCTGGTTCGAGGCCTGCTGGATAGGATGGACAGCCTGGGGGTTGGAGTGTCCCTTCCCTCTCTAAGAGTTGACGCCTTCTCAGTGGACCTGGCCAGGGAAATACAAAGAGTCCGGAGGTCCAGCCTCACCTTTGCACCCGAGGCGGGAACACAGCGCCTCAGGGATGTAATCAACAAGGGAGTAACTGAAAAGGACTTGCTGGAAGCGGTGTCCGCCGCTTTTTCTGCGGGCTGGCAGGCGGTTAAGCTATACTTTATGATAGGGCTTCCCACCGAAACCAGGGAAGATTTAGACGGAATAGCTTCACTTGCGGAAAGCGTGCTGAAAAAGGGCATTGAGGCGGGTGTAAAAAGGGGAAGACTGAAGGTAACGGTAAGCGCCTCCTCCTTTGTGCCCAAGTCCCATACCCCCTTTCAGTGGGAGCCCCAGAACACCCTTGAGGAGATAAGGGAAAAGCAGTTATATCTTAAAACACTGTTAAAGGATAAAAGGATATCCTTTAAGTGGCATGAGCCCGAGGTAAGTTTCCTGGAGGGGGTATTCGCCAGGGGGGACAGAAGGCTTTGTCCGGTATTGGAGAAGGCTTGGCGGTTGGGCTGCCGCTTTGATGGCTGGTCGGAGTGCTTTAATTATGGAAAGTGGATCGAGGCCTTTGACATCGAGGAGGTGAACCCCGGCTGGTATGCCTTCCGGAGGTTTGCCTATGAGGATGTGCTGCCCTGGGACCATATTGAGGCAGGACTTGACAGAAGATTTCTTGTGAGGGAGCACAAAAGGGCCATGGAGGCCCGGTCAACGCCGGACTGCAGGGGAGGCAGGTGCCCCGCCTGCGGGGTGTGCGCCGGCATGGAGGTAAAACCGGAAATAGGTGGGGGTGTTGAAGTTGCCCCGCTACAGGATCAGGTATTCTAAAGAGGGCACTGCCAGGTTCGTATCGCACCTGGACATGATAAGAACATTCGAGCGGGCGGTCAGGAGGGCCGGGCTTCCGGTTTCCCTTACTGAGGGATTTAACCCTCACCCCCGGTTCAGCTTTGGGTTTCCTCTGCCGGTGGGTATGGCCGGACTTGAGGAGTATGTTGATATTGACCTTGAAGAGGCTGTTCCAGATGAAAATATTGTGGCGTCACTGGATAAGGTTATGCCTCCCGGCTTAAGGATAACAGGGGCCCGTCCTGTGGAAGGCGGCGGGAAATCACTTATGGCTGAGTCGGAGAGGTCTTCTTGCCTTGCCGTCATTGAAGAGGAAAGCCTCACCGGTGACTTCGAAAAGCTTCAAAAGTGTATTGAAGAAATTATGCATTTAAAGGAATTAATCGTAAGCCGCCGTAAAAAAGAGGGCGGAAGTGTTCCCTTTGATATCCGCCCGGGCATACTCATGCTTTCGGCCAGGAATGACGGGAGCGGTGTCATTGTGCTGGAAATGGAGATTATGACCGGAAGCAGCTTAAATGTTCGCCCCCAGGAGGTAATAGAGGCAATAGCCGGCTGCGGGGCACTTAAAAAAGACTGTCATATTGATATAACACGCACCGGAATTACCGGTCGCGGGGGAAAAGAATTGTTTTAGGATGGTTTTGTATGCTTAGAGAAATTGTTATTAATGTAAGTGAAGAGGAAACCAGGGTTGCAGTGCTTGAAGATAAAACCCCGGTTGAGCTGTATATAGAGCGGTCGGTTACCCAGAGGCTGGTAGGTAATATATTTAAGGGCCGGGTAGAAAATGTTCTTCCCGGCATGCAGGCGGCCTTTGTTGATATCGGCCTTGATAAAAATGCCTTTCTGTATGTTGAGGACGCGTTGCCGGCAAGGTCCCCGGACGGACAGGGGCACGGCTCGGCGCTGGGAACAAATATTTGCGATATTTTAAAGCAGGGGCAGGAGCTTATTGTACAGATAGTAAAGGAGCCTATAGGCACCAAGGGCCCCAGAGTAACCACTCATATCACCCTTCCGGGCAGATACCTTGTTATAATGCCCACCATGGACTATATAGGCATATCCCGCAGGATTGAAAACGAGAAGGAGCGGGAGCGGCTGAAGGATCTGGCTGCCAGGGTAAAGCCGGAAAGCATGGGGGTAATTGTAAGGACAGTGGCGGAGGGAGTTGACGAGGAGGAGCTCAGCCAGGATGTGGCCATACTGTCAAGGCTATGGAAGAAAATACAGCACCGGGCTTCCCACGGGCCCGTTCCCAACCTTCTTCACCGGGACCTGGAACTTATACAGAGGATAATGAGGGACATTTTTACCGTAGATGTTGACCGCCTGACCATAGACTCCCGCTATGAGTATGAAAAGATGCTGGACCTCCTGGATATAATAGGTCCCAGGCTCAAATTCAAGGTTTACCTGGATGAAAGAGAAAACATATTCAGGGACCTGGGAATAGAGCAGGAGCTGGAAAAAGCCCTGAAAAGGAAGGTCTGGCTTAAGTGCGGGGGGTATATAGTTATTGACCAGGCCGAGGCCCTGACCGCAATAGATGTCAACACAGGAAAGTTTGTGGGCACCACAAACCTTGAGGACACAGTGCTCCGCACCAACCTGGACGCCGCGGTGGAAATCGCCCGCCAGCTCAGGCTTAGAAACTTAGGCGGGATAATTATAGTTGACTTTATCGACATGCATATGGAGGAGCACCGTCAGCAGGTGCTGCAGCTTCTGGAGGAGGAAATAAAAAAGGACAAAACAAAGACCAATATACTGGGGATTACCCAGCTTGGCCTGGTGGAGATGACCAGAAAGAAAGTAAGGCCCAGCCTCAGCGAGGTAATGCAGAGGCCGTGCCCCTACTGCGAGGGAAGGGGAAAGGTGCTTTCCGAGGAAACCGTGGGCATACACTTCAAAAATTACATCTGCCAGCTTGCCCGGCAGACTGCCGCCGACACCATACTGGTGGAGGCCAACCCGCTGGTGGCCGCAAGGCTCATAGGCAGCGGGGGGGCAACACTGAGAGAGCTGGAGCAGAGAACCTCAAAAAGCCTGTACATTAGAGGCTCCCAGGGCCAGCACATAGAGTCGGTGGATGTCCGCCCCCTCTACAACCAGGCCGAAATACTGGCCAACACCCTCCCGGTAAGACAGGGCCAGGTACTGGAAGTAAGGGTGGAGGAGCCACATGTTACCAACGTAAATGATGGTATAGCCAGAATAGACGGGTTTATACTGGATATAGAGGGAGCAGGGACTTTGGTGGGAGAGACGGTGCCGGTGGAGGTGCATAAGGTATACCGCACATATGCCAAAGCCCGCCTAGTAAAGTAGTTTTGTCGGCCAAATCCCCTCCTGCGGCGTTGCTCCTCAGCTTCGGCGCTCCAACGTAATTCCATTACGCCTCCGCTTGAAGCCTCCGGTGCGCCTTGCAGGCGGGCATTTGGCCAGCCAAGAGGCCCGTTCGGGGCCGGATTACAGCCCTATTTAAGCCCTAAAGTAAGCAGAGCCGCTCGTTAATGAGCGGCTTTTACGCTTCCTGAACGTTTAACACTACGGGGGAGCTGTATGGACCTTTCCAAGGTTGAATTTGTCAACAACGTTCCCTTCTTGCCTTTAAGGGTACAAGCCCTGTCTCATAAGGATTTAGGGTTTTGGTTTTTTAGAAAAGACAAGGGGACGGTTCTAGTGTCTATTTTAAAAATGAGATTTTGGTTTTTGACTATAAGACAAAAGAACCGTCAGACTGTGTGAATAATACTTTTGCACTAGCCCCATCGTCCACTAAAAATAAGCTTTTATTTCTATCAAAAAAACGGGAAAACGGTACCTTAGACTAGTATCGTTTTCCTTTTTTCTCTCAGTCTTCTCATTATCTCTTCATTTCCAAGGATGCTCATTACCCGTTTTAGGTTATATGCCAGAAATGACAGTGATATTTCTGCTGCAACAGATATTTTTCT
>JBMOPE010000005.1:73520-101483 GCA_049323755.1 Bacillota bacterium | reverse complement strand
GTTTTTTCCGTTGCGCCCTTCTTTCTGGACTGATCTTCCTTTTGGCCATAAATAAACCTCCAAACTGATGCTCTTATCTTACATCATTTGTTTGGAGGTTTACACAAAATTTGAAACGGTCTCCAGGCCCTTAACTTTTTTAACTTATTGAATTGCCCAGTCTGTTGATATATTTAAACACTGCCACTGCGGAAACTCTAATATAACGTGCAATTTCTCCCATAGAGTATCCTTCATTAAATGCCTTTTTCGCATATTTTTCCTTGGCTGCTGTAAGTCTCCTCTTTCTACAGCCTCTTTTTATCAGCTCTATTTCTTCCTGGTTAACCCCGGTCTCTGCCAATATCTCGCCCAGCGGTTTTTTGCCTCCATAACTTTTGGGAGCTTGATACCTGCTCTCCTGTTCATTGTTTTTCGGTAAAGTTAGTTTTATATTTATAGGCTCGTCATCTTCCTGATCCATGAACAGGTTATATTTTTGAACTGACCTCAGCCCGCCCCCGGATATAATGTCCAACAGTAATCCAGTCTCGACAAAACTACTCTCCGGCATTCTGTAAAAACGGTCACTTGACCAGTGGTAATCCTGTATTTTAGAACAAATCCCAGCTCTGACGGGATTCTTGTGAATATATCTTATTAAAGATATTAAGTATCTTTCGTTCTCCACTGTTATGGCCTTATATCTTCCCTCAAAAACATGGCCGGACCTTTCATTTGCCCGGTTGTAATAGTGGCCATACCTGGTATTTATTCGATGCATTACTTTTCTGAGAGGCTCCACACAGGTCCTGAGGGCAAGGTGGTAGTGATTACTCATAACTGCATAGGCATATAACTCTATGCCATCCACCGCTACTGACTTCCTCAACTGCTCTATTAAGTATTCTTTATCCTCAGTTCTTTCAAATATGTGTTCCTTGTTATTTCCCCGCTGTATCACATGATACAGCGCTCCCGGATATTCCAGTCGCGCCCCTCTTGCCAAAATATTACACCTCCTGTCGCTATTCTAACAGAAGGCATCTACGCAATCAATGTTAAGTTAATAAGTTAAGGGCCTGGCACCATTATATCTTTCTTAATAAAAAGAAAACGAACCTGTCAAGGTTCGCTCCAGAGTGTTCAATATTACCAGTTATTCCTGTTCAAATCCTGCCCGTATTGCTGCTGCCCTGCCTGATAGCCTGTATTGCCATACTGATAGGTATTTGTCCCACTCATCATGTTCCCCATGGTGTTTCCCATATTGGCACCCATTTGCCGGTTCATTTGCTGCTGTCCCTGCATACCTGTCTGAAGGGCTGCCCCTGACATCAGCGGGGTTGCCGGCTGAACCCTGTAGTACCCCCGGGAATTCATTGTATCAAACACAATTTTATGTGATGCAAGCTCGTCATTATGTATCTGCACCAATGTATTTCTAACCATATCGTCTGCTGACTCCAGCAGGGCATTGTGATAGCCGGTTGATATATATTTTGCGTCGATTAAAAGGTCCATCAGTATATCCCGCTCACTGAGATTCATCAATAACACTCCTTATTGTTCTTAATGGCCTGCTCCCCCGTTCAGGCCAGCCTCCTGTAAAAGGCTGTTAAGGGATGAAATATGCCTTTGCCCCCTGTCAAGCTTTTGCTGAAGTATGCCATGAATGGCAGGGTCACGGGTCTGCCCCAGGTATGTCTGAACCTTTTTGGCACAAAGCTCTTCAGCCCTGATAAGCTGCTGTATGTTCAACTTCTCCATCTCGCTCATCATAATTCGATGCATTAAACTCACCTCCCGGCATTTGATTCATGAGTATTATTTATTAATTCTGCCTTTTTTATGCAATAAGTTAACTCTGCCGATATTGTTTATCAAACCTTTCGCTTGAACCGCCCTAACAAAAGGTAAAAATAAAAAGCGTGAAGCAGCAGTCCTGTAATGGTATAAATACCATAAAGCCAGCCGGCCTCCATACTGGCCAAAAACATCCTGGATACCCAGTACTGCGGAAATATACCTGCTATCAGCTGCCAGGGAGACTCTACCAGGTATGCGGAGAACGGCGCCAATAGAAAAATTCCAAAAGCCTTGGACAAAGCAAGGCCTTCAATCCTGTTGGCGGCAAAAGCCCCCAGAAAAAGAGCCATCATAGGCGCTTCCAGTGAAGCAATTAGCAGGATGGGGATAAGACGCAGGTAATTAACCGGCACATATCCCACAATAAGAACCATTAAAATGGAAAAAATAAAAGTCAGTACAACTGGTATGGTTATACGGTACAAAAGGTATCCTGCCTTTGATACCGGTGTTACGGCAAAGTATTCCAGAAGGTTGTCATCCTTGTCCTCCAGTATAATGAAACCAACCAGCATCCCAACCATCATGGGGATAAACAATATGGACACACTCAGAATAAAGGGGTAGTGCACAGTAAGGTCAAAGGCCAGCTTATTCCATGCAATTGAAGCAGCATAAGGCAAACCCGCCTTTAAAAGAGCTGTTATTAACACGGGGGCTATTAATACCATTAAAAGCATTGGGTCCCTGCTTATATTCCTAAGGTCCCCCAGAGACAGCAATAAGGTTTTCTTCATGGGGAATCTCCTTTTATACCAACAACGGTATACCGGTAAAACCACCGGTATGCCCACCTGTAGGCTATAACAATCCAGACAAGCATTGCGGCAAAGGAATAAACCAGGTCAGGCAAGGTTATGCCTCTTGCCGCGCCGTCTATCAAAAGAAGTGCCGGCTTAGCGGGAAGAATGTAAAAGATGCCTGTATCCGGAAAGCCCAGGTACACCAAAGCTGGCAGTGTAAATATTATTAAAGGCAGCGAATAAAAAAAGTACTGATTGAGGCTCTTTGCTCGTGCCACCAGGGCAAAGCCCAACAGGGTAAAAAATATCGAACTTAGAGTAACGCCAGTTATAAGCAGAGTAAAATTAATGCGTAAACCCATTGACAAAATGGCGATAGCAAGGGTGCTCAAAAGAGAAAGCATCGTCAGGGAGGCAACCTTAGCCCAGATGTATTCACTCACCTTCAGCGGGGTGACAAACAGGCTTTCCAGGGTGTTCTGTCCCTTTTCCAGCAGTACTATTCCGCCGATAAAGTAAAAGCCCAATACGCTTGGGTCGGTAAAAATAATGAGGGAAAACATCGCCGGCCTGTAGGTTTCGGGCATTATATTAAGAGCCACAGCGTAAAGCACCGTTAATAGCAGATAGGCATGGTAAAAGCCATGCCTGACCTGAAACTTTATATCATATTTAATGGCTGAAAGTGTTCTCATGCAGGCTCCATCCCGTTACCTCAATAAATATATCTTCAAGGGTAGCTTCCAGTGTGTGCATGGTAATGATTTTCTTTTCCCGGATAATCCTGAGGAATTTATCGTTTTCCCCGATATTTGTCAGGTCAAAATCAGCTTTCTCTATTGTCTCCTGCTCCTCATACTCCACCCTCAGGATTCTTCTTCCCCTGTCAATTTTGAGCTGTCTCGGCGAGTCAACAAGAACAATCTCCCCGTTTACGATAAATGCCACCCTGTCACAAAGGTCCTCCGCCACATTCATATTGTGGGTGGTAAGAAAAATTGTTTTGCCCTCTGCCTTTTTCATTAATATAATTTCCTTTATCCGTTTGGCGTTGACCGGGTCCAGCCCCGAGGTAGGCTCATCCAGAAAAACAATCTGGGGGTTATTAAGGAAGGCCCTGCAAAAATTAAGGCGCATTTTCATACCTTTTGAAAAATTGGATACACGGGTTTCTGCATCGCCGGAAAGATCTACCATTGAAAGCAGGTCCTGAGGCTCCTCCGTTTCTCCAGAATACAGGGAACGAAAAAACGAAAGGTTTTCCCGGGCTGTAAATTTACTGTACAGATTGGGAAGCTCAAAGGAAACCCCTATCCTCTCGTAAAAATCGGACGTCATATCCCGAAGCTCCCTGCCCATCACCCTGACGCTGCCCTCATAATTTTTCAAAATACCTGTAATAATTTTTTGTGTGGTGCTCTTTCCGGCGCCGGATGGGCCAAGAAAACCAAAAATCTCTCCTTTGTTAATAGAAAAGCTCAATCCGTCGATGGCTTTTTCTTTACTGCCCGGATAGGAAAAACACAGGCCGCTTACATCAATCATTTACATTCTCCCTCTCAAAATCAGCCCTTGGCAACCAGCTCCAGTTATCATTATGCCCTGCTGCCGCCAATGCTCATCACTCCTTCAGCATTGCCTCCACTCTCCCGGCCCACAGCTCTTCCATTTCAACCTCAACAATAATGCCCTCTGAAACATGTTCCTCTCCGTTAACCTTACCCTTGTCGTACAGGATGGAAATAAGTCCGGCCTTTGCAAAGGGTAAAAGGAAACGTTTTTTTACCCTCCTTTTTTCAACAGCCATGGCAATCCTCTTTAGCAAACCATCCAGCCCATACCCGGTAACGGCCGAAATTAACACGGGGTTACCGGTGTCGAGAGGCGATACATCCCCATCCACCCGGTCAACCTTGTTATAAACCGTTAATGTAGTTTTATCGGCGACTCCGAGGGATTCAAGAACTTTTTTTACTGTTTCATACTGACTCAGCACATTGGGGTGAGAAATATCAATAATATGTAAAAGAAGGTCGGCTTCCACCACCTCCTCCAGGGTCGCCCTGAAGGCAGCCACCAGGTGGTGTGGCAGGTTGTTTATAAAACCCACTGTATCAGTCAGGAGCACCGTTTCATTGTTTGGAAGCACCACCCTTCTGGTGGTGGGGTCCAGTGTTGCAAAAAGTTTATCCTCCACCAAAACGTCTGCTCCTGTCAGTTTTTTCAATAAAGTTGACTTTCCGGCGTTTGTATATCCAACTATGGACACCAGCGGAAAGGGTACCGCCTTCCTGCCGCTTCTAATTATTTCACGGTGCCGCCTTACCTCTTCAATCTCCCTTTTCAAGTCGGATATCCTCTTTCGGATTCTTCTCCTGTCCATCTCAAGCTTTGTTTCACCGGGGCCCCTGGTCCCTATGCCGCCGCCCAGCCTGGACAGCTCGGTTCCAATCCCGGAAAGCCTGGGAAGTATGTAATTTAGCTGGGCCAGTTCCACCTGCAGCTTACCTTCCCTGGTTTTGGCCCGTAAGGCAAATATATCGAGAATTAGCCGTGACCGGTCTATTACCCGTGCCCCCACGGTTTTTTCAAGATTTCGAGTCTGGGCAGGAGAAAGCTCCCTGTCACAAATTAAGAGGTCAGCGCCTGAGTCCAATACCAGGTCCGCCAGTTCCTTAACCTTTCCGGATCCCAAAAAGGTTGAAATATCAGGCCTTGATTTCTTTTGAATCATTCGGCTTATAACCAGTGCCCCAGCAGTATATGCAAGGCTTTCCAACTCATTTAGGGATTCTTCAACTACCTCCCGGCTATCCCCGGAAAGCTGAATGCCAACCAAAACTGCTCTCTCTTCTTCTTTTTCATTTCCTTTCATACTTTCCTCCCGTCAGCCTTTATGAGGCTGCTTTCAGGTGTTTTATAAGTTATTCGCAACATCTTCAATGCATAGTTATGAATTAAACATTTATTTTGTAACGGAGGTATTATGAAAAAGCTGACAGTATTTCTATGCACATTTATTTTATGGGCGGCTTCATGCTCCTGCGCCTGGGCCCAGTACAGCATTGTAATCAATAAAGGAACCAACCAGCTAACGCTCTATGACGACGGGTCCGCAGCCAGGGTATTCCCTGTAGCCACGGGAAGAACCAAAGGGCTAACCCCCGAGGGTGTGTTTACGATTGTCAACAAACTGGTTAATCCTTATTATGCCAAAAAGAAGATACCCGGGGGAAGCCCCAAAAATCCACTTGGTCCACGCTGGATGGGCCTAAGTGTAGGCGGGGGCAGTGAATATGGCATTCATGGAAACAACGATCCGTCTTCAATTGGCAAATACATTTCAGCAGGATGTATAAGGCTAAAGAATGAAGATATAATCTGGCTTTACGACAGGATACCGGTGGGGACAAGGGTGGAAATAGTCAACAGCCCCTCTAACAACATTGAAAGTAATATAAACTATAAGGTCTTTGTAGATGACAGCATTATCCCCCTAAACGGCAAAAAGCCCCTCATAATAAACGGATCCTGTTTTATTCCCGTCCGGCCTGCCATAGAGGCAATGGGTTATTCCGGAGAATGGATAGAAGCTGAAAATCGCTATGACATACATGTCAACAGATGTACCATTTCTGTAATGCCGGGATCGCAAATTGCAAAAGTGAATAACCAGACAGTTAATATGGCAGGGCCTGTTATTTTAGAAAAAGGATCACTTTTTGTTCACCCGGACTTTTTCAACAAAGTTCTGAGTGGAGCTATTTTTTCCGACGGAAAAGGAAAGGTCGAGATAACCTCTCCGTTTAAGCTGCTGATTGATTCAGGCTTTATTTGTTTACCTTAAATAAACGCCCTGCGGGCGTTGCCGCTGTCCCAGCGGCGGAATTCAGAATTCAGAAGTCAGACCTCCATGTCGCAAAGTGCGACACCATCAGACAATGAAAACTCTGGGGCAGGCGGCTAGGGAACACAGCCCCCATGTCAACTGGACTCTCCGGCTTTAACCGGCTCTAAGACTTGCCTTCTACGGACTGGTGACCGCCCTCAACGGCGCGTCCATGCGCCGGTTCGGGCTCCCGGCTACGTCCTGTATCCGGGCCGCCATGCCGTACGCCGGCTGCGTCAAGACCCGGTAAAAGCCTCCGAAAGGTTGACACGGGGACTGTGCTTCCTTACCGCCCCGATAGCGTACTTACAGGGTCTTTATTCCGTCTGTGGCCAATAAAGCTGATAGCTGATGACTGATAGCTGACAGCTATTTTCAGGGCAGAATCCAGACTCCCGGGCTGCCAAAGCAGCCACCAAGGAGAATGAAAACAATTATTCTCTGTGATCTCTGTGCCCTCTGTGGCTAATAAATAACTTTTAAAAAAAATGTTGCAGACCCCCATAAATATAAACTTATCTAAGTATATACGGACAGGAATTGTTGTGCAAAATATAAAATAAAATTTTGAATTTTACATAAATTACCTTAAAAATGTCGACAAAGCTTGAAGGAATTGACATTTTTCTGCAGAAGCATATTGAGTACCGAATTTTGCTTGGACTTAACAGCCCGTCATAACAGGATAATGAGCGGTGAATTTAATGATTTCTGACCTTGGGACACTTGACAGCATAATAAAAGAGACGCTATCCGCCATTGAAAACGGGAAAAGACAGGTATTCGATATTGCTGAGAATACCCGGATAGAACACCAGCGGCTAAAATGGGAGCTTGATGAGGTTCGCAAACAGGTTGCAGAACTGGTTTCAGAGGTTGACGTACTGGCAGTTGAAGAAAGAAAAGCCCGGGCCAGGCTGGCCGAGGTCAGTAAAAATTTTAAAAAGTTCTCGGAAAATGATATCAAGAAAGCTTATGAGGAAGCACAGGAGAAGCAGTTAAAGCTGGCCAACCTGAGAGGTACGGAAAGCCTTCTTCGCTACAAAAGAAACAATCTGGAGCAAAGCCTCCGCCGGATGGACAACATGTTAAACAAGGCAGAGAACCTGGCCTCACAGCTGGCGGTGGTAACCAATTTCCTAACCGGAAACATACAGGACTTTTATAAAAAAATTGGCGAAATGCAGCAGGTGCAGCAACTGGGAATAAGCATCATAAAGGCCCAGGAAGAAGAGCGGCACCGTGTGGCCAGGGATATTCATGACGGCCCTGCACAGCTGATGGCAAACATTGTGATGAGAGCCGAATTTTGCCTTAAGCTTCTGGACATAGACAAAGCCAAAGTAAGGGACGAGCTGCAGGCTTTACAGATCATGGTCCGACAAAGCCTTCAGGATGTCAGAAAAATAATTTTCGACCTGAGGCCCATGGTCCTGGACGACCTTGGACTGGTTCCTGCATTAAAACGCTATGCAGATGACTTTCAGTCCCAGTATGGCGTTAATGCTGAACTGGCAGTTATAGGCACCCCCCGAAGATTCTCAATAGCGGTTGAGGTAGCCCTGTTCAGAATTATACAGGAGTGCCTGAACAATATAAGAAAACATGCCAGGGCTACCAATGTCATCATCAAAATAGAAATACTGCCTAAAAAAATAAACGCAATTGTTAAAGACAACGGCGTAGGATTTTCCGTTAACTCAGTCATCAACGGGGGCAAAAAAAACGGCTTTGGTATACTGGGAATGAGAGAAAGAGCACAGATACTCAAAGGTGAAATAAACTTCAACTCCACCCCCGGACAGGGAACAACAATAGGCATATCGGTACCAGTAGAAGACGAGGATTAAATACAGGTAATTTAGGAAGGTGAAGAAATGTCCTCGATAAAAGTACTAATTGCGGATGACCATATGCTGGTGAGGGAAGGCATAATAAAAATATTATCCCTGGAAGAAGACATAGAAATCGCCGGCGAGGCCGGTGATGGACAGCAGGCAGCTGCCATTGCCCTGGAAAGAGAAATTGACATAGCCCTGCTGGATGTTAACATGCCTGTTATGGATGGTATTGAAGCCTGCCGCAGAATTAAAAGAATTAAGCCCGATGTCGGCGTAATCGCTCTTACCATACACGACCAGGAGGAGTACCTTTTTGAATTCATACGGGCCGGAGCCTCGGCCTATCTTTTAAAGGACGTAAGCCCCGGTCAGCTTGTTGAAACTATAAGAGGTGTGGCCAGGGGGAATTCATACATACCACCCAAACTTATGGCAAGCGTTTTCCAGGAGATCAACAGGATGTCGGTAAAACTTGACCCGGCCCGCCGTCCCGATGATAACCAGCTGACACCGAGAGAAGTCGAAGTATTACAACTGGTGGCAAGGGGATCATCCAATCGGTCAATCGCCAAAAAACTGTTTATCAGTGAAAAGACTGTTAAAAACCATCTCTACCGAATATTCCAAAAGCTTAATGTTGAAGACAGAACCCAGGCAGCTCTTTATGCTTTAAAAAACAAAATTGTTGACTTATAAAGCAATTTTAAAATATGGAATTAGTCTAAAACAATGGGACTTATAATAAGTCCCATTGTTTTTTTGAGGACTTAAGTCCCCAAAAAGTTAGGTAAATAGATCATCGGGTTTTAAGTCTTTTGTAAGATTGTTATAAATTTTGTCAAATGCTAGTATTAGATAAAATACTTGGGAGGCGGTGGCAATAATGTTTAAACTCTTAACGGACCTGTGGAATGATGAAAGCGGGCAGGGCATGGCTGAGTACGGACTCATTCTGGCGCTGGTGGCAGTGGTGGCAATTGCGGGATTCAAGATTCTGGGTTCCGGGGTAAATAAGCAGGTTACTGAAGTTGGCAATACTATCAACAACGCCGCTACAACTACAACTACCACTACTACCCCATAATCGCATGGTTCACAGGGACAGGCATGATTAATACATTCTTTTTGGTTCCGTGAGCAATTGCCCTACTTAAATATTTAAGTAGGGCTACTCATTAATGAAAGGTAATTTAACCATGGAAAAACTCAATTATCTGGGATTATCGGTATCCGATTACCTTCTCATATTATTATTGACAGTCTGTATAATTACCGACATTAAAAGCAGGCGTGTGTACAACAAGGTTTTAGTTCCATTTCTGATTATTGCCCTGGCGGCAAATTTCCTGACGGGCGGGTGGCAGCTTCTTCTGGAAAGCTTAAAGGGATTATTAATGGGTATTGCCATTCTGATTATACCATTTGCAAGGGGTGGTATCGGCGCAGGGGACGTAAAGCTACTGGCGGTAATCGGCGGCATAAAAGGGCCGGCCTTTGTAATAAGCGCCTTCCTGGCCGGAGCCATTGCCGGAGGTGTTTTCGCACTTATTTACCTTTCGGCAAACCGTCAGTTAACGGCAACACTCCAGGGAGGTCTTGCAGTACTGTCCGACAGGATGATCCGGTATGGAATAGCGGTTCCGGTCCCAAGCTCCGAGTATAAGCCAAAAACCGTATACTTCCCCTACACCCTGGCAATCGCATCTGGGGTGGCCGCAGTATACGCCACCGGCCTGCAAAACCTTTTGAGGTGGTAATATGAAACTTAAATTTTTAAAAAGCGAGCGTGGCCAGGCCATGGTCGAACTGGCCCTGGTGCTGCCGGTACTGCTGGTTCTGTTCATGGGCGTTATAGAATTCGGAAGGATATACCACTCATATCTAATGATAACCAACGCATCTAGGGAGGGGGCAAGGGTTGCCATACTGGGCGGCTCAGACGCCGATATCGCAGCAAGGGTAACACAGTCCACTGCAGGGCTGGACACCTCAAGGCTTCAGACGACCGTTAGCCCGGATCCCACCCTGAGAAAGACAGGGGCAATGGCCACCGTGGGGGTACGCTACCAGATTCCACTGGTATTTCCCCTTTTTGACACTTTTTTGCCAAATCCCTTACCTATCGCCTCACAAACAGTGATGCGGGTGGAATGAGGAGGTGATGCCGGTGCGAAAAATGGTTTCAGCTTTTTTCAGGGACCAGAGAGGACTGTCATTTTTTATGGTTTGTATGGGAATAACAGCCCTTTTTGGAATGACCGCCCTGGTAACAGACTTCGGACTTTTAGCCCTCACCCGGCAGCGCCTTGTAAACGCAGCGGACAGTGCAGCAATGGCAGCCGCGCGGGATTTAATTTATGTTTCAGATCCGGTAGAACGCGATCTCACAGCCAGGCAAAGAGCTGTCGATGTGGCAGTTGCCAACGGTGCGCCTTCAGGTGGGATCACTGTAAACATAGATGGAAACAAAATTACTGTTGATATTTCACAGAATGTACAGCTGGTGATGTCAAGGGTATTTGGGATAAACCAGAAGACAGTGGGGGCACACGCGGCGGCCGAGGTGAGAGCCCTCAGATCCTACTTTGGTATCGCGCCACTGACAATAAAAGAGCAGCCCCTTGTATTTGGGCAAATGGTTACCCTGAAATACGGCTCACCCGACTCTCCGGGAAACTTCGGGGCACTGGCGCTAAGCGGAAAGGGCAGTAAAAACTATAAATACAATCTTATTAACGGCTTTCAGGAAACTGTATGGATAGGAGAGGTGCTTGACACCGAGCCCGGAAACATGAACGGCCCCACCGAAGGAATAGACGAAAGGCTTTCCAAATGCACCCACGGCTGCACCTATGACAATTTTGTGCCGGGCTGTCCCAAAATTATAATTATCCCCATGCACAACGACTATCTCCAGGGTAGGGACACCATAACAGTATCAAATTTTGCCGCGTTTTTTGTGGACAGGGAGGCCACACTGAGCCAGGATGACGAGATAAAGGGGTATTTCGTAAGAATGGCCGGCGAGGGAGACACTGATTTCAGTAGTCCCATAGTAAGCCTTTACGGAGCAAGACTTATCGAATAATCATCACCGGGAGTTGAAACGATGAGAAAAAGAATAAATCTTATACTTATTGTGGCCGTGGTTTTCGGGCTGGTGGCCGCCTGGGGAACCTACGAATACTTACAGCACCTTGAAAAAACCTACAAGGCCTCCGGCAACTTTGTTGCAGTTGCAGTGGCTAAAACAAGGATACCTGCAAAACAGGTAATCACCGACCAGATGGTGGTTTTTACTGAAATGCCCACCAATTATGTAACCCCGTCAGTGGTGAACAAACCTGAAGAGATTATCGGCAAAATTGCCAGAAGCGATATCTACCCGGGTGAGCAGATTCTTAAAAGTAAGGTTGCCGGCCCCAATGACCCAGGAGAGGGACTGGCCATGATAGTTGAGCCTGGGCGAAGGGCAATGACTATTGCGGTAAATGAGATTACCGGGGTGGCCGGAATGCTTAGCCCGGGAGACCATGTGGATGTCCTGGGAACTGTAAATGTTGGAAACCAGACCATAACATCAACAATAGTCCAGAATATAAAAGTGCTGGCTGTTAACAAAACCACTTCCACATCTACCGACAACAAGCCGGCACAGAGCGCAACACTTACTCTTTCCCTAAACCCCGGTGAAGCACAGCAGCTTACACTGGCTGCTGAAAAGGGATCAATACGTGTAACCCTTAGGACGCCGACAGATAAGGAATGGATCAATGTCCCGTCTTCAAATCTTAATCATCTGGTCAGATAATTCGGAGGTGAACATAATATGAGCGCTATAACAGTTTTAATTGCCGATGACATTCCTGCAACCAGGGAGGACATCAAAAGGCTTCTTTATTTCGAGGAGGATATCAAGATAATTGGCGAGGCCGGGGACGGTGAGGAAGCCGTAACACTGTCGGAGTCTTTAAAGCCCGATGTAATACTTATGGATGTCAACATGCCAAGGCTTGATGGGATCAGGGCCTCCGAGCTGATCTCCGTAAGCAACCCCGAGTCCTCAATAATAATAATATCCATACAGGGCGAACAGGAATACCTGCGCAAAGCAATGGCCGCAGGAGCAAGGGACTACCTGGTAAAGCCCTTCAGCAGCGGAGAGCTGGCTGAAACTATAAGGAAGGTCAGCGATTATACAAAGAAGCGCAGGCTTCGCCTGGTGGAGGGAGGCAGTCCGGCCCCTTTCAAACCTTTAAGAGAGCCCGGTAAAATAATAACCCTGTTTTCAAGTAAAGGGGGCGTGGGTAAAACTACTGCAGCCTGCAACCTGGCTATAAGCCTGGTTCAGAAGACGCGAAAAAAGGTTGCCCTGCTGGACATGGACCTCCAGGGAGGAGATGTTTCCGTTTTTATGAACATTACTTCCAAAGGGGGCCTTGCAGAAGTGGTACAGGAAAGTGAGTACAATGACCCTTCCCTTCTGGAAACATATTTTTGTCCCCATATGTCCGGGGTAAGGGTCTTAACTGCACCCACCTCTCCGGAGCAGGCCGAGCTGGTTACCTCCATCCACGTAGAAGGTATACTTAGAGCACTAAAAGAGTCCTACGATTATATTGTGGTGGACACCGCCGCCGCCATTAATGACATAACACTGGTGTCCCTGGAAATATCGGACCAGATACTGGTGATTCTTAATCAGGAACTGCCTGCTTTAAGACATGCCAAGGTAAATATGGAAATACTGGCAAAGTTAAGCCTTACCCACAAAAGCAAGCTAATACTTAACAGGTATAGAAATGACGGCATCAAGCTTAAAGATTTGGAAAAGAACATTAACTCTCCAATATCCGGAACCCTTCCTGAGGACAACGACACTGTGCCGGGGTCCATCAACAAGGGGCAGCCTTTCGTTATAACACGTCCGTCGGCTGATATTACAAGGTCATTGGGAGAACTGGCAGCATCCCTTGTCTCGTCTGTGGACGTGCAGACATTAGAGAGTGACAGCGCCCCCAAAAAATCCATTATTGGCAAATTATTTAGCTTCTAATCTGAGGCCGGGAGGTAATTGGCAATGTCACTTATGAAAAGGCTGGAACAGCTTTCTGAAACAAATGAAAACGGGAATTTACGAAGCCTCCCAGAAAAATCGCCGGTTCAGGGAAGCATACCCTTGAGGAAAGACCCTCTTCAAAACCTAAAAAACAACCTGCACAAAAAAGTAGTTTCGGAACTGGCCCTGGATAGCAAGGATACCAACCCGGAGGAAACATCAAAAAAAATAGCCGCACTGGTAAACGACCTTCTTAATAAAGAGTGGACTCACCTGCCACGGTCGGAAAAACAGCGCATAGCGGCTGAAATAGTTGACGAGGCAATAGGTTTCGGTCCTATAACCCCACTGTTAAAAGACCCATCAATAAGCGAGGTTATGGTAAACGGCCCCCACCAGGTATATATAGAAAGAAACGGGCAGCTTGAAAAGACCGACGTATGCTTCAGAGACAACAGCCATGTTCATAACATAATTGAAAAAATTGTTGCCCCCATAGGAAGAAGAATAGATGAAAGCATGCCAATGGTCGACGCGAGGCTTCCTGACGGGTCGAGGGTTAACGCCATTATCCCTCCCCTTTCTCTAATCGGACCTACAATAACTATTAGAAAATTTTTCAGGGACCCCCTGGGCATTGAGGACCTGATTAACCTGAATACTCTGACCAGACCCATGGCAGAGTTTATCGAGGCCTGTGTCAAAGGGCGCCTTAACATAGTGGTCTCCGGAGGAACCGGTAGCGGTAAAACCACCACCTTAAATGTTCTTTCATCCTTCATCCCCAGCGATGAGCGGATTGTAACCATTGAAGATGCGGCTGAGATTCAGCTTCGCCAGGAACATGTTGTAACACTGGAAAGCCGCCCCCCCAACCTGGAAGGAAAGGGCGCCATTACCATAAGGGATTTGGTGAGAAACGCCCTGCGTATGAGACCTGAAAGGATAATCGTTGGCGAGGTCCGAAGCGGTGAGGCCCTGGACATGCTCCAGGCCATGAACACCGGCCATGACGGGTCACTGACCACAGGTCACGCAAACTCTCCCAGGGACATGCTGGCAAGGCTTGAAACAATGGTCCTGATGGCAGGGATGGACCTCCCGGTAAAAGCCATAAGGGACCAGGTGGCCTCCGCAATAGACCTGATTATTCAGCAGAGCCGCTTCAGGGATGGCTCCAGAAAAATAACCCACATCACTGAAATACAGGGGATGGAGGGAGAGGTTATTGTATTACAGGATATATTCACCTTCCGCCAGACGGGGGTGGATGAGAACGGAAAGATACAGGGTCAATACGTGGCTACAGGGATCAGGCCAAAATTTTATTCGCGCCTTGAAGAGGCCGGCATAAAGCTGGACCACAAGTTGTTTGTTCCATCCATGATTTAGTGGGGGGTGATATAAATGTCATCGGAACTTGGAAGCCTTTTGGCCCTAATTTTCGGAGCCTGCAGCCTCCTGATAATTGGATTGCACCACGCCACCACAGGATACAGGGGCTATGACTTAAAAAAGCGGTTGAAGGAAATCAACAGAGAAAGTGATCCAAAGGAAATACCTTTAGAAAAGAACCTGTCGCCAACACAGAAAATCCTTACCTCCGTATCCCGGTCAGCAGTAAAAATAAGCTTCTTTAACCGGCTGGCCAGGACTGTGGATAAGAACCTTACCGGCGCAGACATCCCTCTTAAGAGTGAGGAATATATAATTATGACCGCCGGGGGTTCGGTTTTGGCCGGCCTTTTAGCCACTATTCTCCTCTTCAATATATATCACGGCATATTGATGGGGACTTTAGTCATACTGTTCTCGGTTTTCTGGATTAAGATGGCCAAGGCAAGGCGATTAAACAAATTCAATGCCCAGATAGGAGATGCGCTGGTTATAATGTCCAATGCCCTAAGGTCCGGCTTTAGCTTCCTGCAGGCTATGGACATGGTAAGAAAAGAGCTCCCCAACCCTATTGCCAGGGAGTTTGGGCGGACTTTCCAGGAAATGAACCTGGGGACCCCCACAGAGGAGGCCCTTGAAAATTTAAACGACCGTGTGGGCAGCGATGATCTGGAGCTGGTCATCACCGCGGTCCTCATTCAAAGGCAGGTTGGGGGCAACCTGGCTGAAATACTTGACAATATCGCCAACACTATAAGAGAAAGGATCAGAATCAAGGGAGAGATTAAAACGCTGACAGCCCAGGGAAAAATATCGGGAATTGTTATAGGTGTTCTTCCCCTTATTCTGGCAGGTGTTCTGTCGGTAATATCTCCTGACTATCTCATGGTTCTTGTGACGAATCCCATAGGGATTGGAATGCTGGTCTCCGCCCTGATATTGGAAACCATTGGCATATTATTGATTCGCAAAATTATTGACATTAAAGTCTGACAAGGGGGTGACGTTATGTACATAATTACCGGTTCTGTCTTTCTGGCCTCATTACTTTTTTTTCTCTTTTTGTACCTTTTACTGTTCGGCCAAAGGATAGAAATATCACGGAGGGCTGTAGAGGTTATCGGACCCCAAAACCCAAACATAAGGGAGAAAGAACTCAGTGAGCCCATTGTTAAACGAATTCTGCGGCCTTTACTGAACAAAATTGTAAAATTTTCATCCCGCTTTCTACCATCAGAAAAAGAGGCTATTCTCAGCAGGAAAATAACCGCTGCCGGAAAGCCGGGAGGCTATGGCCCAAAAGAATTTATGGCCATTAAACTGATTGTTGCCGTATCCGGTCCCGGTCTCTTAATACTGGCCGAGCCATTAATAAACATGGATTCAACCCAATGGATTATGCTGGTAGCCGCAGTTGCCTTTGCCGGCTGGACATTGCCGGATTTTTATCTCCGTCAGAAGATTGAAGAAAGAAAAGGCGAAGTGGAAAAAAATCTTCCAGATGTACTCGATCTTATTACAGTCAGCGTGGAAGCCGGAACGGGATTTGACGGCGCACTGCTTAAGGTTGTGGAAAAAGGCAAGGGCGTTCTGGCCGCAGAGTTCTACGTAGTGCTTCAGGAGTGCAAGATGGGAAAAAGCCGTAAGGATGCGCTAAGGGACATGTCGGACAGGGTTAACGTGGATGACCTCTCCACCTTTGTGGGGTCAATAATTATGGCCGAGCAGCTTGGAATTAGCATTGGAAACGTGATGCGGCTGCAATCCGACCAGATGAGGCGAAAAAGAAGACAAAGAGCGGAAGAAAAAGCCATGAAGGCCCCGGTAAAAATGATGATTCCTATGGTTGCCTGCATATTCCCCACAATATTTGTAGTGCTTCTCGGACCTGCGGCACTAAGCCTCTACGAAGCTTTCGTTAAATGAGGTGAGTGATTTGGAGATATACAATTCCACCCGTAACACCCGGCTGGCTGAAAATGTAATTATGGCCGACAACTTCTTTTTAAGACTAAGGGGCCTACTTGGGAAAAAAAAACTGCCGCGGGGATGGTGCATGGCGCTGAAGCCCTGCAACTCGGTACACACAATGTTCATGGCGTTTGATTTGGATTTACTGTTTATAGATAAAAAAAACAGGGTTGTAGAACTTAAAACCAATATGCCTCCATACAGGTTTTCAAAAATTATCCAGGATTCCCACATGGTTTTGGAATTTCCAGCGGGTTCGCTTGAACAAACAGGCACCACTATAGGGGATAAGCTGATATTCACCGACAAAAAAAATTATGCGGGGGTGAGCTCATGAGTTCCAGAATGGGAACAAAATCAATAACGTTTAAAATGAGCGTATACATGGCTTTACTTATTACATTTTTAATGACTGCTGTTGGCTTTGCCAATTATTTCAGCACCAGGGAAACTATGAGGATTCAGGCCATGGAGAAAGGCTGGAGCATAGTGCGGTCCGGGACAGCCTTTGCCGCGGAACACCTTCAGGCCGGCAACCCCGCCCTTTTGCAGGAGCACGTTGAAAACATACTTGCCAATGAGGATGTCAGCTACGCTGCAATAATAAGCGCCTCTGGAAAAACTGTGGCCCACACCGACCACAATAAACTGGGCAAGGTGATTACCTTCAATGGAGGCCCCCCCGCACAGAATACCGCCAGCAGCTTTACCAATGGAGAAGGAAAAATTATAGGAACTGATTTTCTCTCCCCTATTATCACCAAGGGGGGCAGTACCATCGGGTATTTCCAGCTTGGCCTGAATAACGAGAGATTTGGAGTGCTTCTAAATGACATCATTTTAAATATGGTCCTTATCACCTTTGCAGCGGTAGTAGCGGGTATAATGCTGGCAAGAGTAATGGCGGGGCGTATTTTGCAAAATCCCATTAAAGATTTAATGGATGCCACCGAGCACATAGCCTCAGGCAACTTCTCCCACCATGTCCCGGTAAGGCAAATGGATGAGCTGGGCAGTCTGGCCACGGCTTTTAACTCAATGAGCGGTCATCTTGCCAACCTGTTTATGTCGGTAAGAACAAGCGCCAGCGAGCTTACAAAATCAAGCCAGGTAATTCTAAGCAGGTCCGAGGACTTTAAAATTGCCGCTGAGCAGGTTCGCCTGAAAAATGGTGATGAATCTTCAAGCGAGAGTCTCCAAAATGCAGACAGTAAAAAACAGATAGAGGCACTGGAGGATATAACCTTCTCGGCAAGGAAAATGGCCAGGCTGGTAGACAGGCTAAACAGCCTTTCGCTCCAGTTCAAATTGTGAAGAGATTGCTTGTGGGTACTATTTTCGGTAGGAGGGACTAAAGGGTATTCCCGATTGGTCGGAGAAGCTCAAGGATAGAGCCTGTAGGTCGGAGACCCTTAAGTAATGCACCTTTATTCTCTCCGACCGTCCGGAAATGCATCCTCGGCACCTCCGACCAAACGGGAATGCATCCCGGCCCCTCCGACAAATCGGAAAAACTTCTTTGGCCTCTCCGACCATCAGTTACTTTCAGAATTAGCATACCTAATTTTTCCTTCTGGGTATAGCTATCAGCGGCTCACCCATCCACTCCCCCATGGACTTCCAAAGGCCCACATACCTCTCAGGGGTTTTGTATTTAAGGTGATAGGGATATAACAACACAGTCACGCTGAATATCATATAGCCTATTATCAGCAGGGTATATAGCAGAGGCCCCTGAATATAATAAGCCGAGATATTGAATATCAAACCTCCCAGGAGAATGATAAGCATCCATACCGCACCGTGCCTGTCTTTTAGGAAATCACCTATTATAAACCATATTCCCCTGTACTTTGAGGGTTTTTTGTCCCTAAGATAGAATGGGTACAACATAATAAACGCGACGCAAATATTTAAAATGAGAAGCAGCCAGGTAGTATACATAAACCCCACCTTTTTCTTTATTATTTTCCAATCTGTTACATACTCTTTATAATACATTTTGGCAGGCAATTTCAACCGGATATGTCTATAAACCCGTTATAGATGTCTATCTTGTTTCACAGGTTGTTCGAAACGGGACTATTTGCAGACAAGCACTGCTCACAGGTCCGGAATTGGGAATTGGTGATAAAATAATTATCGCATTCCCCTAAAAAAAATCCCCCACCCCTAATTCCTAATTCCTAATTCCCAATTCCCACTAATAAAAAGGGGCCCTATATAAGGCCCCTCTCTCAAACATTAAATCTGAAATTGATTATATCTCCGTCCTGAACAATATATTCCTTTCCTTCCAGCCGGGCAAGGCCCTTTTCCTTTACTTTGGCCATGCTTCCAAGCTCCACAAGGTCATTGTAGCCGACAACCTCCGCTCTTATAAAGCCCCTTTCAATATCGGAGTGTATCTTCCCTGCCGCTCTTTTAGCGTCTGTTCCCTTCTCAATTGTCCAGGCCTTTACCTCGTCTTCACCTACTGTAAAGAAAGAAATAAGCCCCAGGGTCTCGTAAACCGCTCTTGTAAGTCTTTCAGCACCCAGTTCCTCTACGCCCAGGTCTTCCATAAAAATTTCCCTGTCTTCATCAGGAAGCTGGCTTATCTCCATCTCCATCTGGCCACACACCTCGATAAGCCCGATTCCCCTTTTTGCCGCCAGATCAACCAGGCTGCTTTTCCCCGGGTAATCACCGCTTCTTAACTGGTTTTCGTCGGTATTTACAACCAGTATCATTGGTTTGTCGGTAAAAAAGCTGTAGTTTACAAGAATCTGCCTTTCTTCCTCTTGAAGATCCTGCTTACTGACCGGAATTTCTTTTTCCAGCCCGGCAAGCAGCTTTTTCATAACAGCCAGCTCATCCAGGTTTTCCTTTTTTATCTTCTTTCCAGCCTCTATGCGCTGTATTCTTTTCTCCACAAAATCCATGTCTGCCAGGAGTAGTTCCAGGTCTATTGTCTCTACATCCCTCAGTGGGCTGATGCTTCCGTCCACATGAAGAATCTCGGGGTTTTCAAAGGCCCTAATCACATGAACAAGCAGGTCAGTCTGCCTTATTCCATCCAGGAAGGCGTTGCCCACACCCTGGCCCTGGCTGGCTCCCCTGACCAGTCCCGGCACATCGCTAAACTTTACCTGAGCAAATATAGTCTTTTTGGGTTTGTACATATTTGAAAGAAAGTCAACTCTCCTGTCAGCGACATCTGCCATGCTAATGTTTGTTTCGGATTTTCCGGTGAGAAATTTTGAAGTCTCGGCCCCGGCATTGGTTACCAGGTTATAAACAGTCGTTTTACCCACTATGGGAAGTCCTATAAGTCCTGCTGAAAGCAATTAAAACACTCCAATCGTGATAATGCTTATTTATTCATGTTACCTGCTATATTTTAGCAGACAACAGTCATTATCACAACCACCGGATAAATAAACGGGCCTGCGGCCCGTTGCCGCTTCACCAGCGGCATTGTTAAGTATTATTTATGGGTCCGGAATTGGGAATTGGGAATTAGGAATTGGTTTGGGCATTTTCCGGCCCTTTTTTCTTTTCTATAGTACGAAGCATTGCCTATTGTATCTGTAAAGGAGAAACCCCCAATCGAGCGATTTTCCGTAGGCAGTTATCTGGCTCTTGGCGAAGGAGGCTACTGATGGCCGAGCCTCCAACAGGACGTTGGAGGCAGTCCGGACCGGCGCATGGACGCGCCGTTGAGGGCGGTCGGCTGTCAGTTGGCGACGAGCTATAGAGCCAGTTAATGCCGGAGGATCCTATCGTGAGTGCGGGGTTTATCCGATACGCCCCAGAGCTGCTATGGTATTTGTAATCAGTCATAGTTGTACTTTATCGCCTCTACCCGGTAAACCCTCTGGCCATTTCACGGGCCCGGTCCATGGCCTTTGACTTGATTTCCTCTGCTTTGTCCGGCATATATGCCATGCCTTCAATTATAAGCGATTCAACAGACTCAACGCCCAGGAAGGTTAAAATGGCCCTTATATAACGGTCTCCGAATTCAAATTCCCTGGCCGGACCCTCCGAGTAAACTCCTCCCCGGGCCTGTATGTGCACCGCCCTTTTATTTTTCAAAAGCCCCACCGGCCCCTGCTCGGTGTAATTGAAAGTTTTCCCCGCAACCACTATTGTATCGATATAGGCCTTCATTTTAGGCGGAATGCTCAAATTCCACAAAGGTGTCACAAAAATATATTTGTCCGCAGCCACAAACTGGTCTGTCATCTGGCTAATACGGCCAATCTTTGATTTCTCTTCTGAAGTAAGCGTCTCAAACCCCGCTCCCTGCTGAAGCTTTCCCCAGCCGTTTAGCACATCCAAATCAACATACGGTATATCCGTTTTATAAAGATCAATTTCAATAATCTGGTCGCCGGGGCTTTCCCTACGGTAAACCTCGAGGAACTCTCTGGCTGCGGAAAGGCTGAAAGACTGGTCCAGGGGTTTAGGGTTTGCAGTAACAAAAAGAACTGTTGCCATTTAATATCCATCCTTTCAATCCAGCTTTATTTATATAATCCCACAAACCCCAATCCCTAATCCCTGTTCTAATATTATGTTTTTTCAATACGGTACAGGTCGGTCCGCCTGTGCTCCAGAAGAGGGAGCTCCCTCCTCACCTTAGCTAATCTCTCCGGACTTATATCCCCGAGTATCACATCTTCTCCTTCCCCGGCTGAAGATATTATTTCACCCCACGGGTCAACAATGACCGAATGGCCGTAGGCCACATAGGGCGCGCCGGTATCCCGGGCCGGTGAGGCCGCAATTACATACACCTGATTATCCACTGCCCTGCACCGGTGTAACATTTCCCAGTGAGCCGGACCGGTTGTCATGTTAAAGGCCGCAGGAACAACTATCACCTTTGCTCCTGCCAAAGCCATAAGCCTGACCAGTTCAGGAAACCTGACATCGTAGCAGATGGCCACCCCTATATCACAAATCCCTGCTTTTATTACGGTTATATCATACCCGGCACCAAGAGTGCTGGATTCCTTTACCCTGATACCACCGGGAAGGTCCACGTCAAAAAGGTGAACCTTTCTGTGCCTCCCCAGCAATTCCCCGCCCGGACCAAAAACAAAACTGCTGTTATATACGTGAACGCCATCCCTTTCCGGGATCGATCCTCCCACCAGGTATATGTTTTCCTCCCGGGCCGCAGTCGAGAGCATTTTAAGAGTCTCCCCCCCGGGATAAACCTCGGCATACTCCGGAAAAACCCTGGCTACATAGGGGCAGTTAAACATCTCGGGAAGAACCGCCAGCTTAGCGCCCCCGGCCGCCGCCCGGGCAATCATACTCCGGGCCTTATCTATATTATTTTTCTTGTCCTGGCTAACCGCCATCTGACATATCGCAGCCTTAAACAAAGCCTCCACCCTAACGCCTCCTTGATCTTCCTCCCCTGTTCCCCAGAACCTCCGACATTATTATGCCGTTATATAATCCCTGGGGGCTGAGAAGGCCGTGAACAAATGCTTTTCTTCTGCATCGGCCGGCCCTGCTAGCTATGGGAATATCAGGCACACTTTCCCTATGGATTTTACGCTGATCAGTTGCCCTGCCGGCCCCTTCCATTCTTTCAGGAGCCTTTTCCTCTTCATGCCTGACAAACCCTTCTTCGGGATCAGTCCGGACAGTCTCAGGAACGGGTTTCTCACGGCGTCTCCACGGGCCCTGTAAAGGCATATCATCAGCATTCTCTTCTTTGGTTAATGTCATGTCACCACCGGCAGGAGATGGCATGGGGCGGCGGTTCCAGGGTCCGCTGAGCGGAAGGTCCTCAGGGTCATCACGGCCTGCAGCAGCCTCTTCGGCACCGCCTGGGGGAATTTCCCCCAGGGGTCCGGGAAGCCTTTGCCTATCTTTATTTACCAGACCGAAAACTCTTACAACAATATAGATAATAAAAAAAATCCATATTAGCTTCATAATAACAGCCCCTTAAAAAAGCTAATTCTGATAAGAACCACTGTCGGAATTCAGAATTCAAACAACCGGACTGTATAAAAACGCCACCAGTAAGGATGAAAATTGAGGCCCTTTTAAAACCACAGAGAACACAGAGGACACAGAGGTTTTTAAGCCCTGCCTGAAAGCATTAAAAGATTTTTTTATAAAAAGGGTACACTTCCCTAAAACCCACTTCGGTTTCAGACCTGCTAGTAATACCTAAGAGCAAATTCTCTGTGATCTCTGTGGCCTCTGTGGTTTATAAAAAAGGTAGTCAGTATTTTCAGGGTAGGAGTCAGAATTCAGTCCCTGACCGAGGCTCCAACTCCAAGTTACTGTCGCTTTCCGTCCTGTTTTCCGGGGCGGTCTTCGGTGCCGCCGACATTTGCAATTCCCTCCCGCATCCTTGTGTCCGCCAGAAGATTTTGCATGTTGTAATAGTCCATAACCCCCAGCTTGCCATCCCTCAGCGCGTCAGAAAGAGCCTTTGGCACTTCGGCCTCGGCCTCAACCACCTTGGCCCTCATTTCCTCGACCATGGCCGTCATTTCCTGCTCCCTGGCCACAGCCATTGCCCTTCTCTCCTCGGCCTTGGCCTGGGCTATGCGCTTATCAGCCTCGGCCTGGTCGGTCTGTAGCTGGGCACCTATGTTTCTACCCACATCCACATCGGCAATATCTATGGAAAGTATCTCAAAGGCAGTCCCGGCGTCAAGCCCCTTTTCCAGTACCGTTCGGGAAATGGAATCAGGGTTCTCCAGAACGTACTTGTGGGCGTCAGCGCTGCCCACTGTGGTTACAACACCCTCACCAACTCTTGCAAGAATAGTCTCTGTCCCGGCGCCTCCCACCAGTCGGTCTATATTAGCCCTGACCGTAACCCTGGCCACCACCTTAACCTCTATGCCATCCTTAGCCACCGCGGATACAAGCGGGGTCTGTATGACTTTTGGATTAACGCTCATCTGGACTGCCTCAAGAACGTCCCTGCCAGCCAGGTCTATTGCCGCAGCCCTTTCAAAGGCAAGGGGTATGTTAGCCCTTTCAGCCGCTATCAGGGAGTTCACCACCCGGTCTACATTACCCCCGGCAAGATAGTGGGCCTCAAGTTGGTTAACCGTTATTTCAAGCCCGGCCTTATCAGCCTTAATGAGGGGATTTACTATCTGGGCCGGAGGCACCCTCCGAAGCCTCATCCCGATAAGGGTGACAATACCTATGCGCACCCCCGCCGCCAGCGCAGAAATCCACAGCCCCACCGGTATGAAGCTGAAAATCACGGCCACACCCACCAGTATAAGCATTGCGAAAATTATCATGGCCAAAAATTCTGTCATTTGTACACCTCCTGTATTGATTGCTTTAATCTAACTTATTATACCCGCTATGTAAAGAGTTGGGCAGGAAATGAAAATTTTTTTATAAATAATGTAGAAAACAAAAGTCAAAATATAAAATTATATTGTGAAAATTATGGTATGCATCTGTCTATATCGTTGCTACCTTTTCAAATAGAAAAACTCAAATAGATTAAATAGACTATGTTAATGCCATATATAATGATTAAAAGCCCTCCTTGTGCTATGCCACAAAGGAGGGCTTTTATTTTCGTCTACAGAAGAACATGCTGGCTTTAATTTTATGCCGGATTCATAAAACATAGACACTAAAAGCTGTTTTGCCTGGAGAGCTTCATCAGCTCATATACATCCAGCGGCCTGTTGGTGCGCTCCTGGAAAAGCTGGCCGGGAGCTACATGGTCTATAAACAAAACTCCATCCAGGTGGTCGATTTCATGCTGAAGGCACCGGGCCATGAAACCTTTGCCTTCAATAATGAATTCTTCTCCTGCCCGGTTCAGGGCCTTCACCTTAACACAGTCGGCCCTCATAACCCTTCCCCAAATACCCGGCAGGGACAAACAGCCCTCCGCGCCAAACTGCTCCCCTGACTTTTCTATTATTTCAGGGTTAATTAAATCAATAATGCCTTCTTCCGTGTTCACAACCACTATCCTCCTGACGATACCCACCTGGGGCGCCGCTATGGCTGCCCCGTTGGGGTCGGTTTTAAGTGTCTCAGCCATATCGTCAAGTAATTCAATAATTTTTGGTGTAATCTCAGGTACGGTTTTACAGGTTTTCCGTAAAACCGGATCCCCTATCTTTACCAGCATTCGTTCCGCCACTTATATCACCTCATTCACAGATCCAGAATTGGGAAATGGGAATCAGGAATTGGTGAAAATTCAATTACTGCATTTTCCTGTATAACCCCCAATTCCCAATTCCTAATTCCTAATTCCCATCTTATCTGTTATATCTGCCGCCCGCACAATGACTCTGGTGCCCTCCACACTGACTACCTCCACTGTCCTTCCTGCCGGAATAAAGTCCCCCCCGGTAACCACATCCAGCCTCTGGCCGGATATTTCAACAGCTCCTGAAGGCCTGAGCGGTGTTAACGAAACACCTTTTTTCCCTATATATATGCTCAGGTCGGGGCGGGGAGCCACGTAGCCTTCGCCTTTATTCTGCTTTGTGGTCAGTGTGAGCTTTTGCCATAAATTAAGTTTAGTAAATATTTTTATGCTAACAAAGAAAAAAACGACAGTGGCCACCAGTGCCCATACCAGCGCCATTGTAGCCTGTGTCACATCGACGGCCATCAGGAATATAGCCCAGCCAATCAGAATAATCCCGAAAACCCCTGCCAGACCAAACCCCGGCAGGATAAACATTTCGACCACCAGGGCAATAATGCCCAACAGAAATAAAAGAGCTACAACCCAGGTTAAAAGTTGAGGGTCCATAACAAGTACCTCCACATTTATTTAGTGGCATAATTGATAAAAAGCCCGGCGCATTCGCCGGGCATTTTTTTGATACCGGATGATGATTTATCGCCTTTTGTCAGGCGCGAAGCGGTTTAGTGGAATTTGCGTTTTCTTGCCGCTTCTGATTTCTTCTTGCGTTTCACGCTTGGTTTTTCATAATGTTCGTGCTTCCTGGCCTCCGCCAGTACACCCGCCTTTTGACAGGTGCGTTTAAAACGCCGGAGGGCGCTGTCTAGTGTCTCATTCTTACCGACACGTACTTCTGCCACTTATCATCCCTCCCTCCGCCGTACCATAAACCTTTACCATCAAATAAAACACCCCGTTGCAAAATTGCGAACACCACTTTATTATACATCCACGGCAATCTGTAGTCAACTAGCCCGGAGGCCAATGAAGCGTTCTACCGGCCATTAAATGATAGTGTATGTGAAAAACCAGTTGACCGGCATCTTCGTTACAGTTGCTTATAAGCCGGAAGCCCTTTTCCAGGCCCATTTTATGGGCCACTTCCTTGGCAGCCAGGTGCAGGTCCCCCAACAGCCTTGAATCCTCTTCCTCCAGGTCAAAAAAAGTTGGTATATGTTTTTTGGGAATGAGCAGGAGGTGAACAGGAGCAGCCGGTCTAATATCTTTGAATACAAGAACTGTATCGCTCTCATATACAATTTCGGCCGGAATTTCTTTTTTTATTATTTTGCAAAATATACAATCCTGCAGATACGACACCTCCTCCCGATAAAAAGTCCGGTTAAACTTTAAGCCGTGTTTCTTTAGGAGATAATCTATTCAACATTAACGTTAATAAATCCTTCAACATTTTTAATTATTCTGCCCTCAAGGGTGGCACCGGATAATTCTTCAGCCCTGACTTCCACAAAATTTCCCCGCATCTCCCCTCTGCCCGGAAAAACAACACTCAGGTAATTAGCCGTATGTCCCTGCATCATTCCTGGCCTATCCTCAACATTTTCCTCTACCAAAACCTCAACACTCTTCCCTAAATACCGGGAAGCAAATTCCCCGGAAAGCTCGGAGCCCAGTTCAATCAATTTTTTGCTCCGTGTTTCCTTAATCCCTGCCGGAACCTGATTTGGGTATTCAGCGGCTCTGGTTCCCTTTCTGGGTGAGTACTTAAAAATATGCATGCCCGAGAATTTTAGTTCTTTTATCAGCTTATAGGTATTTAAAAAATTTTCTTCAGTTTCACCGGGGAAGCCTGCAATCACATCCGTTGTAACAGATACATCATTTATTCTTTCCCTTATTTCATTCACAAGCAGTCTAAAATCATCAGACCGGTAATGCCTTTTCATTGCAGAAAGTATTTCATCATCACCGCTCTGTAGAGGAATGTGAAGATGTGGGCAGAAAGGCGAACCCTTTGCCAGAACTGAAATTAGATCGCCTGTCACATCCATGGGCTCCACAGAGCTAAGCCTTATCCTGGCCAGCCCCCTTATTTCCGAAAGCCTGTCCAAAAGCCCTGCCAGGTCAATTCCTCCGGGTTTATCCTTACCATAAGCCCCGGTGTGTATACCGGAAAGTACAATTTCCCTGTAGCCTGAGTCTGCCAGCCTAAGAGCCTCCTCCAATATCCTGGACGGCTCCCTGCTTCTCAGAGGCCCCCTGGCATAAGGCACTATGCAATAGGAGCAGTAATTGTTACAGCCCTCCTGAATTTTAAGGAAGGCCCTGACCCTCTCGGTGGCCGCCAGGTAAGGAAGTTCCTCAAAATCGGTCAGCATCGCAGAATCCAGAACCGCGTTGACTTTCTGACCTTTTTGTATTTCCTCCACCCTGTCCACTATCCGGGACTTTTCAGCGGTTCCCATTACCAGGTCCACCCCTGGTATTTCCAGTACTTCCCCCGGAGAAACCTGGGAATAACAGCCCGCAACCACCACGGTGCCATCAGGGTTGGATTTAATCGCCCTCCGTATAAGCTGTCTGGATTTACGGTCCCCCATGTGTGTAACTGTGCATGTATTAATTACGTACACATCGGCCCTGTCACCGAAGTCCACAACATCATATCCCCTTGCCCTGAACATTTCGGCAATTGAAGAGGATTCATACTGGTTAACCTTGCAGCCCAGTGTTGTTATGGCAACTTTTTTGGTGTTCATGACGGCCTCCGATTCTAATGATTACTGATAATATTCCCCAAAAATATTATAGTTAGAAACGAGTACAGCACGAAAGCAACGGCGGGGCGGCGCGGAGCGTATATAAACATACGTGAGCGCCGTACCGCCGAGGCTGACAAAGCTGTACGAAGTTTATCACGACCCCAGTAGGGCTGTCAGAAGCGAGTATATCGCGAAAGCACTGCAGGACGGAGCGGAGCATACATAAACGTATGTGAGCATCCGGACTGACAGGGCTGACAAAGATAGACGAAGCTTATCACAGCC
>JBMOPE010000005.1:0-73420 GCA_049323755.1 Bacillota bacterium | reverse complement strand
ACCCCAGTAGGGCTGTCAGAAGCGAGTATATCGCGAAAGCACTGCAGGACGGAGCGGAGCATACATAAACGTATGTGAGCATCCGGACTGACAGGGCTGACAAAGATAGACGAAGCTTATCACAGCCCGTATTAGCCGAGATCGCCGTATTTGTGCATTAGTATCGAAAGACAGGTCATACCTGCCGTCTCGGTCCTCAATATTCTCGGTCCCAGGGATACAGACACGACACCGTGGTTTGCCGCCTCTTCTACCTCCGAGGCCTCAAAGCCCCCCTCAGGCCCTATAAACAGGTATACCTTTCCGGGGCTGTCCTCTGGCAAGGCCCTCTTTAGCGGGACAATTCTCTCCCCTTCCCATGGAAGCAAGGAAAAGCCATCCGGGGGTATTTTTTTTAGCACCTCCCCAAGGTTACAGGGACTGTACACGACAGGTATTCTGGCCCGGCGGCACTGCTTGGCGGCCTCCATGGCAACCCTCTGCCACCTGGAGTGCTTTCCGGAAACCCTGTCCTGTTCCACCCTAACCACTGTCCTTTGGCTTATCAGGGGTATTATTCCGGAAACCCCCAGCTCGGTGCTCTTTTGTATTATCAGGTCCATTTTGTCGCCCTTGGCCAGCCCCTGAACAAGAATAACATCTACAGGGGGCTCCCCGCCCGGGGTAAAGGGGCCTACCTTTTGACAGTGGACCTCGTCCTTCCCAATATGTTCAATTACAGCGTTTGCCCCCCTGCCCGTGCCATCAAGAAGATCAATGGCATCACCGGTTCTCAGTCGAAGCACCTTTGTCATATGTTTTACATCAGGACCGGTAATTATGGGCTTATGGCTGTCAAACTGTTCCGGGGTAATAAAAAAACGGCTCATTATATCACCTTATACTGAAATTCTTATCCGTCGGAGAGGCTAAAGAGTATTTCCGGATGGTCGGAGGAACTCAAATGTATTCCCGATTGGTCGGAGGAGCCGAGGATGCATTTCCGGGCGGTCGGAGAGAATAAAGGTGCATTACTTAAGGGTCTCCGACCATCAAGCACTACCCCATAGCTCCTCCGACGAGTCGGGAATACCCTATAGCCCCTCCGACCAATTGGGAATGCCCCATAGCCCCTCCGACCGGAGGTATTACCTGTAAGCCTTCTTTTCCGCCAGAAAAGCCACCCACTCGCCTTCACTTAAAAACTTACTGACAGACAGCCCGGCCCCGGCCAAAACCCCGGCCACCTCATCGGCCCTGCCTGATATTATGCCTGAGGCAATGAACTTTCCGCCATCCTTCAAAAGTCTCAGAGCCTCCGGAACAAGCATAATCACTACATCAGCTATTATATTGGCTACAATAATATCGGCCCTGTAATCTATTCCCCCGAGGAGATTGCCTTCCCTGACGGTTATCACATGTTCCAGCCCGTTACGGGCTACATTCTCCCCTGCTGTGCGAACTGCAGTGGCGTCGGTATCAACAGCCAAAACCCCGGATGCGCCAAGCATAGCCGCTGTAATGGCCAGTATTCCCGAACCCGTGCCGACATCTATTACTAATTCGTCTCCCGTGACGGCTTCCTCAAGAAGTTTCATGCACATGGAGGTGGTTTCATGGGTTCCACAGCCAAATGCCATACCGGGGTCCATTTCTATTACCAGGAGGCCCTCCTCCATTTCGGCAGGCTCCCAGGTAGGTTTCACCATAAGGCGGCGCCCAACCCTGAAGGGGTGGTAGTATTCCCTCCAGCGGTCAGCCCAGTCCCCTTCCTCCATCTCATTCAGGGAAATTCTTTGAGGATAGCTTTTATTTATATTGCCAATGGCTGTTCGCAAATAGGCCACCCTTTTCTCCAGCCTGCCGTCCGCCGGGAGATAGCCCTTTATAACAGGTGGGGAACCCGGTTCCGGCCTTGGCATTTCAGGGGCCACTGTCTCACTGCTGCCCTTTTCTATTACATCATAAATTAGGGCGGGGTCCTCTATAACAACCCCGCCTGTTCCAATAGCATCAAAAATTTCACATATGATGTCAATATCCTCACGGCTTACGCCTATTGCAATCTCAATCCACTTCAATTCACATAACCGCCTGTCAAACAAAATCCTTACTTATATATCCGTACTAATGTCCATTCTTTTAACATCCTGAAAATATGATTGACTTTTTATGAACCACAGAGAACACAGAGATCACAGAGAATTTGCTCTCAGGCATTACTCTGAGGTCTAAAACTGAAGTAGATAATAGAGAAGTGTACCCTTTTTAATAAAAAAATCTCTTTAAGCTTACAAGCAGGGCTTACAAACCTCTGTGTACTGTGTTCTCTGTGGTTTTAAAGGACCACAATTTTCATCCTCAGTGGTGACCGTTTTATATGGCCCGATTGTCTGAGTTCTGAGTTCTGAGTTCTGACTTCCGACAGTATAATCCCTCAGTATTAGCTATTTATCCTATGAAGGCATCCTTAACCTTTCCAAAAAAGCCTTTCTCAACACCGGTGGGATTTTCCTCGCTCAGCCTGGCAAACTCCCGGAGAAGTTCTTTTTGTTTATCGGAAAGTTTAACAGGGGTTACCACCTTAACGACAACATGCTGGTCTCCCCGCCCGTGTCCGCCCAGGTGCGGTATGCCCTTGCCCCTGAGCCTGAAGACGGCGCCTGTCTGAGTCCCCTCGGGAATCTTAACCGACACCTTGCCATCCAGAGTATCCACATCTACTTCATCTCCGAGGGCAGCCTGGGCTATGCTAAGGGGCACCTCAATCACAACATCGTTTCCGTCACGCCTGAAAAACTTATGGGGCTTCACATAGATGTATACATACAAATCTCCCTTTGGGCCGCCCCTCGTTCCTTTTTCACCCTCACCGGAGACCCTGAGCCTTGTTCCGCTGTCGACACCGGCGGGTATCTTGACATGTATACTCCTGGTTTTCCTTACCTGTCCTGCCCCGTGGCAGGTGAGGCACGGTTTTTCTATTACCTTGCCGGAACCGTGGCAGCGGTCACAGGTTCTTGACTGTACAATCCTTCCAAAGGGAGTGCTCTGGGCATACTGAATCTGTCCCGACCCGTTGCATCCCGGGCAGGTCTGAGGCTTGGTGCCGGGGGCAGCTCCTGTTCCCCCGCAGGTTCCGCACTCCTCGTACCTGGGAACCTTGATGTCCTTTTCAAGCCCGAAAGCAGCCTCATCAAAAGATATTTCCATATCCACCCTGAGGTCTGCGCCCTTTTCCGGGCCTCGTCTGGCTCTGCCCCCGCCTCCGAAGAACATGTCAAAAATGTCATTTAAACCGCCGAAGTCACCGCCGCCACCGAAGCCGCCAAATCCTCCAAAGCCCTGACCGTCTACACCGGCATGGCCGAATCGGTCATAATTAGCCCTTTTCTCAGGATCGCTCAATACTTCGTAGGCCTCGGCAATTTCCTTAAACTTTTCCTCGGCCTGCTTTTTATTATCAGGGTTGGCATCGGGGTGGTACTGACGAGCCAGCTTTCTGTAAGCCTTTTTTAACTCTTCCGCTGAAGCCTGTTTAGAAACCCCCAGCACATCATAGTAATCTCGCTTAGACATATTTCACCACCCCCGGTTAAAGCATCAACACCATACAGAATAGCACATTTCAGGTTGTCTGGTAAACCCAAAAATTATTTATCCTCTTTTACCTCATAGTCGGCGTCCACAACATTATCATCCTTTTTGCCCGGGCCCTCTCCTGCAGGGTTTTCTCCCGGCTGCTGCTGGGCGTTTTGCTGATACAGCAGTGAGGTAAGCTCATAAAGCGGCTGGGTGACAGCTTCAATTTTATTTTTGATTAACTCCGTGTCATTACCCTTCAGAGATTCCTTCAGCTCTTCAACAGCCCTGTTAACACTATCGGCCTTTTCCTTGTCAACCTTATCACCAAGGTCCTTTAGGGTCTTTTCCACCTGGTAGATAACGCTGTCGGCCTGATTTCTTAGCTCTACTTCCTCTTTGCGCTTTTTGTCTTCCTCTGCCTGAACCTCGGCCTCCTTAACCATTTTCTCGATATCCTGCTCAGACAGTCCGCCCCCGCCGCTTATGGTTATACTCTGGGCGCTTCCGGTAGCCATGTCCTTGGCGGAAACATTTACTATACCATTAACATCGAGGTCAAATTTAACCTCAATCTGGGGTATACCCCTGGGTGCCGGAGGTATTCCGGTCAGCGTAAAGCGGCCCAGAGACTTGTTGTCCGCCGCCATGGCCCTCTCACCCTGAAGCACGTTAATCTCCACGGTGGTCTGGCCGTCCGCGGCAGTCGAAAAGATCTGACTTTTGGAGGTGGGAATGGTTGTGTTCCTTTCAATAAGCTTTGTAAATACCCCTCCCAGGGTTTCTATACCCAGAGAAAGCGGTGTCACATCCAGCAAAAGCACATCCTTTACCTCGCCTGCCAGCACTCCCGCCTGAATTGCCGCTCCAATGGCAACACACTCGTCAGGGTTAATGCCCTTGTGAGGGTCCTTGCCCAAAAATTTGCGAATGGCTTCCTGAACAGCGGGAATCCTGGTTGATCCGCCAACCAAAAGAACCTTGTGTATATCCTTGGGCTCCAGTCCCGAGTCGCTTAAAGCCTGCCTGGTGGGTCCCATGGTTTTTTCCACCAGGTCGGCGATCATCTCTTCAAATTTTGCCCTGGTAAGGGTCAGGTCAAGGTGTTTGGGGCCGTCGGCGTCAGCCGTTATAAAAGGAAGGTTTATATTGGTGCTGGCCACCCCGCTAAGTTCTATTTTGGCCTTTTCGGCGGCCTCCTTCAGGCGCTGCATGGCCATCCGGTCTTTTCCGAGATCAATTCCGCTCTCTTTTTTAAACTCGGCTACCAGCCAGTCAATCACGCGCTGGTCAAAGTCATCTCCTCCAAGGCGATTGTTGCCGCTGGTGGCCTTAACCTCGAAAACACCTTCCCCCAGATCAAGAATGGATACGTCAAAAGTACCTCCGCCCAGGTCAAAAACCAGTATAGTCTGGTCCTCTCCCTTATCCAGGCCATAAGCCAGCGCAGCAGCAGTAGGTTCGTTAATAATGCGAAGAACTTCCAGCCCGGCTATTTTACCGGCGTCCTTGGTGGCCTGCCTCTGAGCATCAGTAAAATAAGCAGGAACAGTGATAACTGCCTGCTCCACCTTCTGTCCCAGGTAAGCCTCTGCATCGGTCTTCAATTTCTGCAAGATCATTGCGGATATTTCCTGCGGAGAATAATTTTTATCGTCTATATCAACCTTGTAGGTAGATCCCATATGGCGCTTGATGGATATTACCGTGCGGTCGGGGTTGCTTACCGCCTGCCTTTTGGCAACCTGGCCCACCAGGCGCTCCCCTGTTTTTGAGAATCCCACCACAGATGGTGTGGTGCGGCCGCCTTCAGCATTTGGGATAACTACAGCCTCTCCGCCCTCCATTACTGCCACGCATGAGTTAGTGGTGCCTAAATCTATACCTATTACCTTGCCCATTACAACCTTCCTTTCGCTATATTCTTTTATATAAAGCTAATACTGCCAGAACTTGCTGCCAAAAGCCTCGCCAGTCAGAATGAAATTCCAGATCCTTTTAAGCCAGCGAGGATACAGAGATTGCTTGAGGGCAATACCCAAACCATTCTGAATTCTGACTTCTGACTCCTGTATTCCGACCGCAAAGTATTACAGAATAAGCCAATTTATGTGGCCACCTTAACCATGGCGGCCCTGATTATCTTTCCCTTTAATGTATAACCTTTTCTCAGCTCCTCCACAATAGTGTTTTCAGGGTGCTCGCTTCCCTCTTCCCTCATTACGGCCTCGTGAATTTCCGGGTTAAACTGCTCTCCCACGGCTGGTATAGCCTCCAGCCCCCCGGCAGTCAGTATATCCCTTATCTGCCTGCCAATCATTTCAACTCCTTCATAAACCTTTTCCACATCATCATGCTTAACCGCCAAAGCCCTCTCCAAGTTGTCCAGCACCGGCAGCAAAGAAACAATCACCTGCTCACCGGCATATTTTAACAGGTCCTCTTTTTCTTTGGCCACCCGTCTGCGGTAATTCTCAAAGTCGGCCTGCATCCTGGCGAGCCGGTTAAAGTAATCCTCCGCCCTATTCTTTTCCAGAGCAAGCTGATTTAAAAGGCTTTCCCTGTCTTCATTTTCTTGGCCAGCCCCACCGTATTCACCGGTTTGTTCCACCTCCGGGTCCTGATCAACTCCGGGAACAGGGGGCCCCTCCTCCAAGGCAGCCTTTTCAGTATTATTCATAACGGTGTCCTCCTGTTCCGGGCCCTTTTTCTCACCGTTTAAAATTTCTTCCCGGACCCTATCCTGCATACAGACTTCACCTCACCAATCCCTTTTATCTATTATCCTGTTGTGCCTGTTCTTTTTCCTCTCGCTTCTTTATTATAGTATCTATTCTTAATATTGCCTCGGCCACCTCACCGGCGGCCTTCAGTGCATAGGTTTTTACCAGTGCGGGGTCTACAACCCCCATTTCAAGCATATCGGTGATTTCCCCGGTATCGCAGTCCACAGACAGGCAGTCGTTTCCCCTTTCTGTCTGGGCGGCAATCACATCACCCAGTTTCTCTAAGGGGTTAAACCCGGCGTTTGCCACAATCTGGGACATGGGCCTCTTCAGGGCCTCCACCACACAGTCAACACCGTATACTGACATCCCGCGCATTTCGGTCCTTACTTTCTCAACGTCCCTGGCTGCCGCCAGCTCTACGGACCCGCCTCCGGATATTACACCACCCTTTACCACAGCCTGAACGGCAGCCGCGGCATCCTTCGCAATACGCTCCCGCTCTCCTACCACTTCGGCAGTTGCTGCTCCAACAAGCACAGTGGCCATGGATTTCCCGCCACCATCCTGTATCCATACCTGTTCAAGCTTTTCGTCATTATATGCCCTTCCTGCTTTTCCTAAAAATTTTTCCAGCTGGGCAGGGTCCTTCTTAATTGCATTTCTTTTTATCATCCTCGCCCCGGTGTGTTCCGCGGCCTTCCTTAATTCCGAAGCCAAAACCCTTTGAACCACCATTATACCGGCATCAGTAAGAATCTCCTCAGCGGCGTCATTTACCCCCCGGTCTACAAGTACCAGGCCTACACCCATTTCAACCAGCTTCTCAATATTTTGCCGAAACTGGTTGTGAAGATCCATATAGCGGGCAAAGCCTGCCTCTGTGGCAAGGGCCTCATCTTCTATTTCCTCGGGCTCCAGGGCATCGTCCACCACCAGAACGGAAAAGTTATTCAACTCAACCGGCATCTGCCTGTTCATTCGCTCTTTACCGATAATAACTCCCTTAAAAACCTGGTTCTCGGCGCCCTCTTCCGAAACAACAGTGTCCGCAAGTTTAAAGTTGCGGTCGGCAAGCTTTTCCACACCAACCATTTCCGCCGCCCGTACCACAAGGTCAGCAATATCCTCGTGCCCGCGGCCTGCAATCATGGCCACCTGCCTGACCACCAGGTCACCTATGTCATTAACCGGCCTTGACCGCCTGTTAATAGCATCTATTCCTGCCCGGACACCCGCCCGGAGTCCTTCAATCACCCTGGCCACAGGCACCCCCCTGGAAACCTGCTCCACCCCGGCCCCCACCAGAGCACCCGCCATAACAGTAGCCGTGGTAGTGCCGTCTCCTATTTCCTCCTGCTGGGCCCTGGCGATATTTATAAGCATCCTGGCGGCGGGGTGATTGGCTTCCATCATGGTTAGTATGGTTACCCCGTCGTTGGTAATGACAACCTCCCCAAATTTATCCACCAGCATGGTGTCAAGGCCCTTCGGCCCAAGGGTCCCTTCCACTGCTGACGCTATGGCCCTTATGGCATTTGCGTTGGAAACCAGGGCTGCCATCCTCTCATTTACCTCGGCCCCGGAGCTGGCCTGTTGTTTAAGACTCATTTTAGGCTATCTCCATCCCTTAAACATTTTTTCCAGTGTATCGGAAAGATTTCTGGTCATGTGCTCAACAACGCTGACCACCCATGCATAGTCCATCCTGGTAGGTCCCAAAACACCTATTTTCCCCATAGGCTTTCCATCAAGGTGATAGGTTGCCACCACCATGCTGCAGTCCTTTATTTCATCTCTGTTTAGCTCGCTCCCTATACGAACGGTAACGCCATTATGGGCATAGCCCTTCTCAAACAGGTTGCGCATCAATTCCTCCTGTTCCAGAAGGCCTAGCAGTGTCTTTACCTTTTCAATATTATGAAACTCGGGCTGGTTAAGGATGTTGAACACCCCGCCCAGGTATATCTTTTCCTCCCTGTCCATGGTCAGCCCCTGTTCTATCAGGTGCACAGCCAGGTCCAATATATTCTTGTGCTTCGAGAGCTCAAAATAAATCTCTCTTATAAGGCTCATTTTTATCTTGTCAATTGTTAGCCCCTGCAGCTTGCCGTTAAAAACCCCGGAGATGGTATCCAGGTCTGACTGGCTGACCCCCTCGGGCACCTCTATCATATTGTGTTGTATAGCCCCGGTGTTGAGGACAACAATAATCATTGCCTGACCCGGATTCATCAGAACAAGCTGTACGTGTTTCAGTGCGCTTATATCGGTCCTGGGAGTTATTACAAGAGAGGCATAGTTGGTTATCTTGGCCAGTATTGCATTGGTGCGGTCAACCACCTGGCCTATGTCCTTCACCTTGTTTTCGTAGCCACTCCGGATTATTTCCTCTTCCTTCTGGGAGAGATCCTTTTTCTTCATTAAGAAATCTACATAATACCTGTAGCCTTTTTGCGAGGGAACTCTACCGGCAGAAGTATGTGGCTGCTCGATGTATCCCTGTTCTTCCAGGTCAGACATTTCATTCCTTATGGTGGCAGGGCTAACACCCAGATTAAATTTTCTTGCAATGGTCCTTGAGCCTACCGGCTCTGCCGTGGAAATGTAATCCATTATTATTGCCATTAAAACCTGTTGTTTCCGTGGATCCATTTTCATTCCGGCCCACCACCTTTTGTTAGCACTCTCATTTAACGAGTGCTAAATCCTATACGTAAAAAATAGCACCGGACAATTATTTTGTCAAGCGGTACAGGAAGAAAAAAGAAGCTGTATATTATTTAGGATAACCTGTTTCAGTATGAAATAAAAATTTTATACAAATTCCGCAAACACCCTGTTTCCCAGTAACATGCCCTTTTTTGTGAGCCGTATGCGATTTCCTTCCTTTATAATTAAGCTCTGCCGGCCGAGGCTCTCAATTTGATCCCCGAAAACCTCCATAATATCCCTTTCGAACCGTTTTTCAAACACCATTGTATCCAGCCCCTCAGTGAGGCGAAGTCCGAGAAATACCGTTTCTGACATACTGTTTTTTAAATCCGGCTCTTCTTCCCACTCAACAGGAAGAATGCCCCAACCCAGCCTTTCAATGTAAAGGCCCAGGTCTGAAGTATTTGAAAAGCGCCTTCCTCCAATAAAGGAGTGGGCTGAAGGACCAAGTCCCAGATAGCTCAGATTATGCCAGTACTTAAGATTGTGGCGGCAGGCCCGGCCCGGAAGACAAAAATTGGATATCTCATATTGAACGTATCCGATCTGTGTAAGAAAATCGATGAGATAGCAGTACATGTCAGCCTCCAGGTCCTCAGCACACTGCTTTATGCTTTCGGATTCAATCCTTTTATAAAGAGGAGTGCCTTCCTCCAGGTGCAGAGAATATGCAGATATGTGGTCGGGCTTAAGCCCGGCCACATTTTCCAGGCAACTCCTCCAGTGTTCAAGGGTCTGTCCGGGAATCCCAAAGATAAGGTCCACATTTATATTTTCAAAACCTGCCCCCCTGGCAGTATAAAAGGCCTCTTCCGCCTGGGGATAAGAATGAACCCTGCCCAGTGTGGCCAGGAGATCTTCCTGACAGGACTGAAACCCTATGCTAATCCGGTTTACACCAGACCTCCTGAGTGATTCAAGCTTTTCACTGTCCACAGTTCCGGGATTGGCCTCCACCGTTATTTCCGATCCCGGCGATATGTTAAAATAACGGTTTACCATTTCAATAATTGCTGCCAGGTTTTCAGCGGAAAGACAGGTGGGAGTCCCCCCGCCCAGATAAACACTGTCAACGTTTTTTTCATTTCCCCCTGGCCTGTCTGTGTGTATTTTCATTTCCCTGAAAAGGGAGTCCATATAGCATGAAACAATGTCCCTCTCTACCGGAAGGGAAAAAAAGTCACAGTAGCTGCACTTTTTCAAGCAGAAGGGTACATGAATATAAAGGCCTGTCAAATCCAACCGCTCCTGTTAACCGACATTAGAACGCCTTAATATAATTTATAACCGTAGAGATGGTGTGTAAACCCCCAAAATAAATAAACGCCCTGAGGGCGTTGCCGCTAGAACAGCGGCATTGTTAAGCATTATTTATGGATCCGGAATTGGGAATTGTGAATTAGGAATTGGTGAAAAATTAAATTACTACATTTCGCCTATACAATCCCAATCCTCGATCTAATATTGTCTTTAGCCGAGAGGCCATCAACACATGTCGTGATATTACAAGCCGGCCCTATAGTCGACCTTGAATAAACGCCCTCAGGCATTGCCTTCCCTTAATCCTTAATCCCTAATCCCCAATCCCTATTTTACCCCAAAATCATTCCCCAGCAGCGATCTCCATAATTCAACGGCCTTAACGGAATCCTTTTCACTCAGAGCTTTGTATGCTGTGTTATGGGCATCTTCCACCCTGAGCCCCGCCCCCTCCAGCTCACCCAGTGACACCGGCTCCCTCACAGCCGGGCAGCTCAGGAACTCGGGAAGAAAAACCGTCATGCTCCAGAACACTGAATTAAATAGCTCGGCGTAAGGTTTTGAAAAATCATTTACCCTGTAATAAACAAGGAGCTCCAAAAAGTATGAATTAAAAGGCGCTCCTACATGCCGGTTCCAGGACTTTAAAAGCTTTACAAGGCCTTTGAACTTTCCTCCTGATAACTCTTCCTTTATGTTAAACAGTTCTTCCAGCCGTAACGGATTGGTTTTTATCCATCCCCCAATACCGTTAGGCGCCAGGTATTTTCCACTTGAAAGTTTAATAGAAGGAATAAGGTATAAATGGGGAGGGGAGAAAAAGTTCACCTTTAGAACCTGCCCTCCCTTAGCGGTATTTATGTTAAACTTATCCCCGTCAATCCTGCTCCTTACATAATTCAAGAGTTTTCTTGAGTTCTTCTGACACTCGTAAAAATACTTAGGGCTAAGAACCACATGAAGGCTGATACAGTCCTGGGAGCCCAGGCTGGTGCCCCGGCGGTATGAACCTCCCCAAAAGGCCCCGCTAATTTTAATTTCACTTTTTAATTCCGCCTTTAAACGGCTGCTTCTTTCCTTTAAGTCAGACACGTTTTCTACGGGTAGTTCCAAACCATATAAATAATCCAGAAAAGCCTGTTCTTCAGCGGGCATTGGATATTCCTCCCGTTTTTTGAGTTACAAGGCCCCCGGTTCCCCTGGAACCAGAGGCCTTATAACATTATTCTGGGAAGCGCGCTTTCGGTTAAATATCGTAATAAAGCATGAACTCATACGGGTGCGGGCGCAGCCTTATGGCGTCCACTTCCTTCTCAATTTTATAGGCAATCCAGGTTTCCAGCATGTCTTTGTCAAATACTCCACCCTGAAGCAGGAATTCATGGTCCTCCTGGAGAGCTTTCAGGGCCTGGTTCAAAGAGGCGGGCACTGAACGTATTTCACTGGCTTCCGCCGGTGACAGATCATAAATATCCCTGTCCATTGGCCGTCCCGGGTGAATTTTGTTCTTAATTCCGTCTATTCCGGCCATCAGCAGGGCGGCAAAGGCAAGGTAGGGGTTGCAGGACGGGTCGGGCGGACGGTACTCCACTCTCTTGGCCTTCGGGCTGTTGGAATACATCGGTATCCTAACGGCAGCGCTACGGTTTCTCTGTGAATAAACCAGGTTAACCGGGGCCTCGTAGCCGGGAACAAGCCTCTTGAAGGAGTTGGTGGTTGGGCTGCATATGGCAGTCAGCGCCGGAGCGTGCTTGAGAAGACCTCCAATGTAATAAAGGGCCGTTTCGCTGAGCTTGGCATAACCGTTTTCATCAAAGAACAGGGGTTTTCCATCCTTCCACAGGCTCTGGTGCACGTGCATCCCCGAGCCGTTATCCTGGAATATGGGCTTGGGCATGAATGTGGCGGTCATGTTGTTTTTCCTGGCAACATTTTTAACTATATACTTGAACATCATTAGGTTGTCTGCCATTTGGGTGAGGGAGCCAAATTTCATGTCAATTTCAGCCTGACCGGCTGTGGCCACCTCGTGGTGCTGACATTCCACCGGCAGTCCGGCCTCAATCATGGTCATAACCATCTCATTGCGAAGGTCCTGCATTGAGTCGGTGGGAGGCACGGGGAAATAGCCCTCCTTGTAGCGAGGCTTATAGCCCAGGTTTGGGTTTTCATCCCTGCCGGTGTTCCAGCAGCCCTCGGTGGAGTCTATGAAATAAAACCCCGAGTGCTGATTCTGATCATACCTGATGCCGTTAAAGATAAAGAATTCAGCTTCGGGTCCCCAGAAGCTCTGGTCTGCTATCCCGGTGGACTTCAGGTATTCCTCGGCCCTTTGTGCTATGTTACGGGGGTCACGGCTATATTTTTCACCGTTAAGCGGCTCATACACGTTGCATATCAGGCTCATTGTGGTAACCTTGCAGAAGGGGTCGATAAAAGCTGTATTGGGATCAGGTATAAGGATCATGTCACTTTCGTTGATTGCCTTAAACCCCCGGATGCTGGAGCCGTCAAAGCCGAAGCCGTCAGTAAAAATACTTTCGTCAAACTCGCTTATGGGAACAGAAAAGTGCTGCCATATTCCAGGCAGGTCAATAAACTTTATATCCACCATCCTGACGTTTTTATCCTGGGCCCATGCCAGGACATCTTTTGGTGTTTTCACTTAAAGTCCCTCCTTTTTCCAATCTGTTAACTGCTTACTAATAAAATCAAGCATTTTTCCCTCTATTAATTCCCCCCTTCAAGCATGGATAAACAAAAAACGCCCCATGCCGGCCACTTCGCAGTAGTCGGCATGAGGCGTCATTACCTCGTTGAAACTTCTCAGTTTCTAAAAGAGAAATAACACTATCCTAGTGCTTTATTTTTAACTTTTAATTTTTTCTATTATACAAAATACAGGAAATAAATCAATACCATAACCATAACCAATAATATATTTTTCTTTCAAATTCCGGTGCGAGCCTATAGAATAAATTCAGTACCCTGTCATAATTTATTTTTTAACCAGGGAGGTCATACTGGTGACTTATAGGAGGGTCAGCTTATTTTTTTTGACAACCCTGATAATTTCAGCTTTTATCTTTTTCTTTAAAGAAGGGATGTCGTTTGGCTCCTGGATAGAGTTGACTGCCGAAGAGGCCTTTCACCGCTCTGAAATAGTCGCGCTTGGGCAGGTGGTTGAAATAAGCCGTCCTGTGGAAAAAAACATCCATCAGATTAACGGTAACAGGTCAATAATATACCGGGATTTTACTTTTAAAATCGAAAAAATCTATAAGGGAACACCCTCCGGGTCACAAATCGTTATCCGGGTTTTAGGAGGCACCGTGGGGGACAGTACCTTTTGGGTCTCCACAGCCATTGAGCCTCATCCCGACAAGAAGCAAGTACTCTTTCTGACGAGTTCCAGCCTGAATGCCGATGAAAAGGTAGAAAATGCATATCAAATCATACACCCTGTGGGAAAATACATTATCGAAGGAAACCCGGACACAGACCCCAGCCTCAAAGCTTTTACGGACAATCTGGAGGCATGGAGTCAAAAGGGCGGCTATACTCTGTCGCAGAGAAAACAGGACTCCCCGCAGGAAAATGCCGAGTACACAGGTGGCATCAACTGGCGAAAGGTTCTCCTCGTTTCAGCAGTGGCAGCAGTTTTTCTCCTTTCGGCCTTAATCCGGATAAGATTCTCCCGTAAAACCGGGTAATAAGAACAGCCCCGGACACTATTGTCCGGGGCCTTACTTTAGTCCTTAACATCCAGCACAGCCATGAAAGCCTCCTGGGGAATCTCCACGCTACCCACCTGCTTCATGCGCTTTTTCCCTTCCTTTTGCTTTTCCAGGAGCTTTCTTTTCCTGGAGATATCTCCGCCGTAGCATTTGGCAAGAACATCCTTGCGCCTGGCCTTTATGGTTTCCCTGGCAATAATCTTGTTTCCTATTGCCGCCTGTACGGGAACATCAAACATCTGGCGGGGAATCAGGCCCCTTAGCTTTTCAACCAGCTGACGCCCCCTCGAGTAAGCCTTATCCGTATGAACTATACAAGTAAGGGCATCCAGTGGGTCCCCGTTAATCATTATATCCAGCTTCACCAGCTTGCTTTCCGTGTAGCCGCTCAGCTCGTAGTCCAGGGAGGCGTAACCTCTCGTCCGTGATTTGAGGATGTCAAAGAAATCAAATATTATTTCACTCAAGGGGAGGTGGTAGGACAGCATCACCCTGTTTTCCCCCATATACTCCATATTCTTGAAAATACCCCGCCTTTCCTGTGCAAGCTCCATAACCGCCCCTACATAATCCTTGGGGACCATTATGGTGGCCGCAACAAAGGGCTCCTCGGTTTTTTCTATTTTTCCCGGGGGAGGCAGCTTGGTGGGGTTATCAATTTCAAGAACCTCCCCGGCGGTTGTTGTAATCCTGTAAACCACGCTGGGGGCGGTTGTTATCAAATCAAGCCGGTATTCCCTTTCCAGCCTTTCCTGTATAATCTCCATGTGCAGCAGACCCAGGAAGCCGCAGCGGTACCCAAACCCCAGGGCCTCTGAATTTTCAGGCTCGTAGACCAGTGAGGCATCGTTTAGCTTGAGCTTTTCGAGAGCATCTCTTAAATCCTCATACTGCACATTATCCACCGGGTACAGGCCACAATAGACCATCGGGGTCACCTTTCTGTATCCGGGCAGTGGCTCTGTCGCAGGCCTGGAGGCGCTTGTTACGGTATCCCCAACACTGACGTCCTTGACATTTTTTATGCTGGCAGCCATAAAACCGACTTCCCCGGTATTCAGCGCATCCACCGACATCATGGAAGGGCGGAAGATCCCCACCTCATCCACCTCAAACTCCTTCCCGGTAGACATCATACGGATCATATCACCTTTTTTAAGCCTTCCCTCCATGACACGGGTGTATGTTATGACACCCTTATACGGGTCATAGTGGGAGTCAAATATAAGTGCCCTAAGGCGATCTTCAGTCATTCCACCCGGTGGAGGAATCTTACTGACCACCTGTTCCAGGACCTCATCTATTCCTACACCTGTTTTGGCCGATATAAGCACTGCCTCTGAGGCGTCCAGCCCTATTACATCTTCAATTTCCTTTTTTACTCTTTCGGGATCGGCGCTGGGAAGGTCTATTTTATTTATCACCGGAATTATTTCCAGGTTGTTTTCAATGGCCATATATACGTTTGCCAGTGTCTGGGCCTCTATTCCCTGGGCCGCGTCAACAACCAGCAGGGCTCCCTCACAGGCAGCCAGGCTTCTGGATACTTCATATGAAAAATCCACATGGCCCGGGGTATCAATTAGATTTAACTGGTACGTTTCACCATTCCTGGCTTTATAATTAAGGCGTACAGCCTGCATTTTTATGGTGATGCCCCGTTCCCTCTCCAGATCCATCTGGTCAAGAACCTGCTCTGTCATTTCCCTCTGGCTGAGTGCACCGGTATACTCCAGCAGCCTGTCCGCCAGGGTCGACTTCCCATGATCTATATGGGCAATAATGCAAAAGTTTCTAATGAGGCTCTGACCCATTTCCAAAACCCTACCTCCTCCAGGCCCCTATATACATCCAATGTGAAATTATATCAGAGCCCGGTTAAAAAGTAAACGCCCTGCGGGCGTTACCGCTGGAACAGCGGCATTGTTAAGCATTATTCATGGGTCCGGAATTCCTATGGGCGTTGCTGGTTATTCACGAGTTTAAAAACACTAATCCCCAATCCCTAATCCTCAATATTACACTATCGAGGCATCTCTTTCCGCCTTCCTGTGCCTTAGTAAAAATATCCCTGATATACTCCTTTGATATATTGAAATCCCCTCCCGGCAAACTCCCCATGGTGGGGATATTTACTGTGACATCTTTTCCCAGCACCCGTCCGTCCAATTGTCTGCTGTCAAAATGTTCGATAACCACCGGACCAGAAATTTTATGATTACCCAGGGCTGAATCAAGAGCCACGGACGACAGCTGAACCCCCGACATAATTATTCCCAGACAAATTCCAAGCACCACAGGAATCGTATATCTTCTCTCAAGCATTTAATACCCTTTCGACCCGGCAACCTTAATAATAAGGCCTTTTATTAAAGATAATTGCCAGTAAAAGGGGTATTTTAAACATTCTTTCCAATTATGTTCCGTCCTTAACTTCAGTTTTTTCAGTACTATCATCTGCATCCCCGGCTGTCGACGCTTCCATAAATTTGTCTGGAGCTATTTCATAAAGCTCCTCAGCGAGAATCCGGGCAAGCAGATCGGCGGACTTTACAGCCTCAGCCGTGGTATTGTTAACTGTTCCTATTTCCACAAGAATAGAGCGGGGATGTAAAAACTGGTTATACCTGCCTTCTTTTATCCTTACGCCGATACAAAGGCCTGGATACTGCTTGTTAATGCGCTCAGAAAGCCTGACTGCAAAGCTATGGTTATTACGCCATGAGGGGAAGGGAGATCTGGCATCAGACCCGACAATAAAAAGTATGGGGGCCACTTCCTCCCCATTAACTTTTACTACACTCTCATTTCTGGGTTTACCGGCATCCCTGTGTATATCGAGGACTATTTGCACCTCTTTATTATCTTCCAGAAGACGTCTGGCCGTCTTTTCGGATTCTGCATAGGACATACTGTATATCTGATCGTTAACCATGTCGTAATGGGCAACTCTTATCCTGTAATCCTTCTCCAGCGTTTCTTTTATTGCTCTGCCGGCCTCAACAATCCCCCCCTTTTGGCCCGGAAGAACCCTTTCAGCCCCATCTGTAGGGACATATGTTTCACCGGTGTGCGTGTGGTAGACACCAATAAGAGCATGATCTGTAATTGAACCGGCAGATCTACCGGTTAAATCTGCCTCCTTATTTACCGGACCCATTGTGACCGGGACCGCCCTGCCCCTGTTATACTCGGCTAATGCCGGGATTTCTGTGGCCAGTATGTTTTCCGGGTTTGCAAAATCAACCTGGAAGGGGGCAAACATTGCGGTAATCAAAGACGAAGGGGTTATTTCCTCGGGCAAATCCTCATTATTTCCCCCCCAGGCCATAATTGGCACAGCCGATCGCATTAATCCAAGAGGATCCCTTTCACTCCAGCTAGTGGAAATATCAAAAAGCGAAAACCTTTGCGTTAGTTTTGAAAGGGCACCGACATCAAAACAGTAATAAGCAAGGCAAAACGAAAGAATACCCACACTGAATATAATCATTGACCTGTAAAACCCGGCCAGCTTGTAGCGGTGCCTGTATAACAGGTACCTGATATAATAATTCACCATCCCGTTCACCCCGGCCCCTCCCTCCCAGGATTTGCATAAAATATTTATTCCCGGAGCCGGGGGATTATGAAAAAAAACGCCCGGTGGGCGTTTACCGTCTTTCAGACGGCGGAATACAGGAGACAGGAGAGCTTTTCATTAACGGTAGAAAAGGGATACCCCGTCTTCGTTGATTTGTTCGTTTATCCTCCCCTCATCAACCAGAAAATCAAGGTGTGAAACCACCTCAATCACTGAAAGGAGACGGTCGAAGCCCCTTACTTCCGGATAGTATATACCTGCTATCCGGTATGCGCTTACCGGGCTCTCACCGCCCGGGGGAACAATATCATATATTTCATCAAGTCTGCTTTTATGAAAATCTATTCTGGATTTAGCCAGTTCTCCCGGTTTGCTCACCGCCTCCCCGTGCCCGGGAAGGCAGACGGAAGGTTTAAGACTGCTTATTAGCTCAAATGTTTGAAAAAACTGAGACAGGCTCCTGCCCCTCAGATTTTTTGAACCGGGATCATATTCAATAGAAGGAATTGCGCTTATATCAGGTAAAAGGGAGTCACCTGAAAACAAAACTCCTTTTTCTTCCCAGTACAGGCAGGTGTGGCCCGAACTATGACCCGGTGTATGTAATAGCTTAATTCTAAAGTCCTTGAATTCAATGCCGGATTTCTCTGAAAACGGTACAATATCTTCGATTGAATGGGTAAAGGGAACTTCCCCCCTGAAAAGCCCGTCAAGGTCCAAAATGTCCTTTTTAATTCCCGTACTGTAAAGGGTGGCTCGCAGGCTATTCACATAATTATCATCTAAAACAAGCTTTTTTATTTCTATATCTCTTACATATATTTCAGCTCCGGTATCTTTTTGAATTTTTCCTGCCATTCCGTAGTGATCCGGATGTCCGTGGGTTATGACTATTCTTTTAATATCTTCCAGGCCAATACCTGCCTGGGACACTGCGCTTTTCAAAGCCTCTCCTGCAGGGCGGTAGTATGGTCCGGGATCGACAATGGTCAGGGGGTCCGACATAATCAAATAGGCATTGATGTCACCTACCGGGAAAGGTGTAGGAAGAGGTATCTTCTTAACAGGTAAATTATCGATCATTCTCGCACCTCTGAAGACAATTCTTCTAATATGATATATTTAAACCGAACTATAGTCAAAAAAAACAGCCGCCTGAGGGCGGGCATATTTTGATAAAACTATATGATATATTTAAATATGAATTTTATCGCAGCATTGTTGGCACAACAGCATCTATAAGACCAATAACAAAAGCAGCTATGAGAGCGCCTATTATACTTACACTCAGCAATCCGGGAATAATGAACTGCGCAAGATAAATTACTACAGCTGCAGTAATAAAACCGACTATTCCCCTGCTTTGAGGCGTAATCCTGTCACCCAGAAGGGCTTCGGCTATATACCCAAGAATTGCTATTACCGCCGCGGCAATAAGTGCCCCGGCAAAACCTCCTTTTACCGCGAATCCGGGGGAAAGCCAGCTTACCACCACCAATACCAGTGCAGAAACAATAAACCTGATAATAAATTTAATCCAGTTCAATTTTTTCACTCCCTTCTCAAAAGCTTTTTAATATCATTAACTGAAACAATGATGCCTATACATTTGCTTGCATTTTTGTTTTTGCCATGATACAATTGTGCCTGTTGGGAGGTGAGAATGTTGCCGAATATTAAATCAGCCGAAAAAAGAGTGGAAATTATCCGCAAGAAAACCCTGCGCAATGCAATGCTAAAATCAAAGCTCAGGACCACAGTCAGAAGGTTTGACGAGGCGATGGCCGGCAAGTCGACAGAAGATTCCAAGGCCAAGCTGCAGCGTGCACTGGTCGCAATTGACAAGGCTGTGACGAAGGGCATTTTACATAAAAACACAGCAGCCCGTAAAAAATCTCGCCTTACCAAAAGATTTAATAACCAGACAGCACAAAGCTAGAAGATATCCACCCGTCGAAAGAGGGTGGTTTTCCTTTTCTATAGATAATATAATTTACAGAAAGAGGTGTTTTAATATGGCAGTGGTAGAAGTTAGCATAGTCCCCATTGGAACAGAAACACCTGGCCTTAGCCAATTCGTTGCGGGCTGCCTGAAAGTAGTTAAGGAAGAAAAAAACATCAGCTTCCAGCTAAACCCAATGGGAACAGTTCTGGAGGGAGACCTGGAAACTATATTAAAAGTAATCAGAAAGATGCATGAGCAGCCCTTTTTATCCGGAGCTTTAAGGGTATTAACCACCATAAGGATAGATGATCGAAGAGACAGGGAATTAACCATGTCCGGAAAGGTGGAAGCAGTTATCAAAAAATTGGAGCCATAGGAAAAAGGTAAGATGAAATACTTTTTGGATCTAGTAAGTGAACTGAAACAGGGGAAATCTTACCCGGTTTATCTATTCTTCGGGCCTGAGAATTACCTGAGGCGTGAGGCTGCTAAGAGGATAAAGGAAGCCCTCCTGCCCGGAGGTGCAGATGATTTCAATTTCATGTCAGTTAATGCGGAAGAAACATCAATTCCGGGTATAGTGTCACTGGCTTTAACAGGTCCTTTGTTTTCAGAAAAAAGAGTCATAGTGGTTAAAAATATAAAGTTGTTTGCAGCCAAAAAAGGGACCGGAAACAGTGCCGGACAAGAAAAGGACAGCCCTCCGCAGGCTGATGAGATTTCTTTAATGGAATACCTGGGCAGTCCCAGCCCCAGCACCTGCCTTATTATAGACGCCGGGGAAACTGTTGATAAAAGAAAAAAGATTTTCAAAGAAATCTCCAAAGCCGGTAAAACAATAGAATTTACGCTTCTTACAGCGGCGGACCTGACAGTGTGGCTGGAAAAACAGGCAAGACTTGCAGGCAAAACCCTGGAGCCCGGAGCGGCTGCTGAAATACTGGCCAGATCGGGACACACTCTACAGTCATTGTCCATGGAAATGCAAAAGCTTATAGCTTATTCAGGAGATAACAAAACAATAACCCGGGCAGATATTCTGGCAACAACCCCTACAAACCCTGAGGAAGATGTTTTTGCCGTGGTTGACGCCATTGGTGAAAGGAATGCAAAAAGGGCAATCGAAGGGATTAACCGCCTGTTGCTGCAGAAACACCCCCCCCAGGTAATCCTGTCAATGGTAGCCCGGCAAATAAGATTAATCCTCCGGGCCGGGGAAGCATTAAGTTCCGGAAGCAGGGCAGCTGATCTAGGACAACTCCTAAGCATTCACCCCTTTGTAGCAAAGAAAATGGCTTCACAGCAGAAAAATTTCAACAAAGATCAGTTAATAAAAGCACTTAATATTTTGCATAACCTTGACATTGCGGTTAAATCCGGGAGACAGGAATTCCTGCCAGGTATGGAGTCACTTATACTAAGTCTTTGTATTAATAGTCATCGGTCATTGGACGTCAGACGTCAGAAAAAATGACCAGAAATAAGTAAAAAAGACCCTCCCTGGGTCTTTTTTTGATCCTATACAAAAGGGTTTTGCCTTAACACACAACTGCCGGCATACTTTTCATCTGCCCCGATAACTTGATGGAAAAGTCCATTATAAAAGACTTAATCCCTTCAACATCAAATGGTTTTGTAAAACAACAAAGGGCTCCTTTTTTCAGCGCCATTTGGACAGTTTCGTCTGAAACGTACGCAGTCATTAGAATAACTTCGGTTTCCGGAGAAATTATTTTTATTTTTCCCAATGCCTCAATTCCGCCCATTTGAGGCATTCTGACATCCATAATGACCAGGTCCGGTCTTGAAGCTTTCACAGCCTCTACAGCTTCATACCCGTTTTTAGCCAACCTTACGCGATGTCCCTCCTCCGCTATAATGACATCCAGCAGATAACGTACCCCTGGCTGGTCATCAACCACCAGCACATCCAACTTCCTTTTCTTCATCTCCTAATCCTCCCGACAACATTAGACACAGCAAATAATTAATTTGCACGTTTTAATTAAAGTTCTACATTATATCAAAATATCCTTCTAAAATGACTATTTAATATATTTTTTGCATAACGCAATTAAGCTCAAAATATATCATTATCTCCTTTTTTTCGACTCGAATTGTATTATAATGCAACCTATCTTATATTACTTAATGTTACATATATCAACATTATCATACACAATACGACCTGAAACCAACACTCTCTCCACGCGGCTTCTTACATCAAAAGGATGCCCGTTAAATACGGCAATATCAGCGTCCTTACCCGCCTCGATACTGCCAATGCGGTCTTTAAGCCCCAGTATCCCGGCAGCATCAGCAGTCACCGCCCTGAGCGCTTTTTCTTCGTCCAGCCCTCCTCTGACCGAAAGGGCGGCCGAAATGGCAAGATATTGAATGGGAACAACCGGGTGATCAGTCATTATAGCAAAATCTACCCCTTTTTCGGCCAGTATTTTTCCTGTTTCCAGGGAAATTCCCTGCAGTTCAACCTTGGCCCGGTTTCCTATGACAGGGCCAATAACCGCCTTAACTCCGTTTCTGGCCAGCTCCTCAGCAACCTTATATCCTTCCGTGCAATGTTCTATAATAAGCTTTAAATTAAACTCCCTTGCTATCCTTACGGCTGTCATTATGTCATCAGCCCTGTGCGAGTGAACCCTCAGGGGAATCTCACCCTTAATAACCCTCACCAGCGACTCCATTTTAAGGTCCCTGTCAGGTTTTTCCCCCTTCCCTTCCGAGGCCAAATCGCACTTTCGCATATAATCAATGGCCTTAACCAGCGAATCCCTTAAAATAGCGGCTGAAGCCATCCTGGTATAAGGAGCCTTCTGCCGGCTTCCATAGCTCCGCTTTGGATTTTCACCCAGGGCTGCTTTAAGGCCCACAGGGGATTTCAAAATCATGTCATCCACTGTAGGCCCCCATGTTTTCATGGCAACCATTTCTCCCCCGACTATATTGGCGCTGCCTGGAGCGATTACAACAGTGGTTACACCCCCTGACAGCGCGTCGCTAAATCCCAGGTCATACGGGTTAACAGCATCCACCGCCCTCAGGTGAGGAGTTACCGGATCGGTGATTTCATTGGCATCATCACCTTCCACACGGTATATCTCTTCTACTATTCCAACGTGGCAGTGTGCATCAATAAGGCCCGGAAGAACAATTTTGCCGCGGGCATTTACAATTTCCCATCCTTCGGGCTCCACTATTCCTTCCACCACATCACATATCGTTGCACCTTTGATTATAACGGTCCCTACTTCAAAAGCCTTATCAGCCATGGTTAAAACCTTTCCACCTGCTATTGCTAACAATATTGCACCTCCTGTTGTTTCTATCAATTTTGACATATTGCAACAACCCAGCTTAACATTCTTCTTAACAATCTACCTGAAAATGTGCAAAATTTATCGAATAACTATTAACTAGTTATAAACAATATTCTTAAATTCTACTCCGGCAGGTGTGTCCCCTTTCCAGAAGCAACTTCCACCAATCTTTTAAACAAAGCTAGAAAAGCCGGCCTTCTTTGCCACAATGTCTCGGGATGACATTGAATTCCCAGAGCAAACAGGTAATTCCCCGACTCAATAGCCTCGGCCAGCCCGTCCTGGGATCTGGCCGAAATAATAAAACCGGGGGCCGGGTTTCGAACCGCCTGGTGGTGGTAACTATTCACTCTTATAGGTCCCTCACCTAAAATGGAAGCAAGCACTGTTCCCTTATCAATATTTATCTGGTGTGTGGGATGCCACCGGGGGGCCTGTTGAAAATGTTTTATCCCAGGACCTCCCGGCCTGTTACCTATATCCTGGAATATATCACCGCCTGCAGCGATATTGAGCACCTGCATTCCCCTGCATATTCCCAGCACCGGAATATTATTTTTAAGAGCCCGCCTGGCCATGTTTATTTCAAACATATCTCTGTCAGGACAGACTTCTCCTACTGCGGGTACAGGCTCCTCACCGAAATAAACCGGATCTACATCCCCTCCCCCCGATAGGATCAGACCATTTAGTATTCTGGATACTCCTTTTAAAACGTTTTCATCAGAGCTGTAGGCAAGGGGAACAGGAATTCCACCTCCCGCTTCTACAGCTTCGGCGTACATTTTCCCAATACAGTAACAGCCTTTTTCTTCATCCAGGGAGCAGGTAATACCAATTAAGGGCCTCATGGCAATACCTCCTTTTTAATCACTATGGGATATAACAACCAATATTAGATAAATTATAAAAGCACCCCTGTCAGAGGTGCCTGTCTACACATTCATGCTATAACTCCACCAGGCCAAGACTAATCTCCATAGCCTGATTGACTTTTCTCATCATTTCTTCGTTAAGGGTAGCTACTTTTTCCATCAGCCTGCTTTTATCTATTGTCCTTATTTGCTCAAGAAGTATGACCGAGTCTCTTTCAAGTCCTCCGTCCTCCTTGTGCATTTCAATATGTGTGGGAAGCTTGGCCTTGGAAATCTGTGAAGTAATTGCCGCTACTATAGTAGTAGGGCTGTACATATTGCCAATATCATTTTGCAAAATCAAAACCGGCCTTGTTCCGCCCTGTTCTGAACCTACAACAGGGCTTAACTCTGCAAAAAATACATCACCGCGTCGGACAAGCATTGTTATTTAGCCTCCACAATAGGCTCAAAGGGAGAAGTAGCCTCAGCCTCCAGATGGTATTGCTCCATAGCCAGTGAGAGATTAATTCTAGCCATCTCAATATAACCCGACTTCATCTGTTCACGCAGCATGCGGCGCTTTCTTTCCGATATATAAAGCTTCATTGCCTCGCGAATAAACTCGCTCCTGTTGAGTCTTTCTGCTGCTGCAATGCCGTCAACTTCAGCCAGCAGGCTGTCGGGAAGGCTTATCATAATCCTTTTTACCTGAGTCAATCAAAATACACCCCCTGAGCTTTTATGCCTGTCATGGCCACAAGATAAAACGCTTCCTTTGACAAGACCTGTAGCATGGCTAAAATTTAATGTCCCGTATATATATTATAAACATATAATTCTTTATTTATGTCAGTATCACGACGCAAGCCACTTGTATTTATGGGCAGGCATACATTATATTTCTCCGGCTGGAACAGAAAATCCTCCAGTCAAAAAAAGGAAGCTGTAGTTTGAATAAACTCCAGCTTATTAAGCAATTTTTTAAAATAACAATTTCATTATATATCAATGAAATAATTATTCAATACAGTGTTTTATGGCAACTGGATTTCTTGACAGGGCAATATTTCCCGTCCGCACCATTTCAACTATGCCGTGGTCTTCCAAAACAGCATAAAGGGCATTTATTTTTTGCTCATCCCCGGTTAGCTCAATTACCATTGTTTCCCGGTTTACGTCAACAATATTGGCCCTGAATATGTTGACAATATCAACTATATCCGACCGCCTGTCGGCATGAGCCTTAACCTTTATAAGGGCAAGCTCCCTTTCGATGGATTCCCGTCCTTCCAGTTCCTGAATTTTTATGACATCTACCAGCTTTGACAGCTGTTTTATCACCTGGTCCAGTATATGATCATCACCCTGCACAACTATTGTAATGCGGGTTATATCAGGCTCCTCGGTATATCCGGCTGCAATACTTTCAATATTGAATACCCGCCTGCTTAAAAGACCTGCAATACGGGCCAATACTCCAGGCTTGTTGAGTACCAGAACGGCAAGGGTGTGTTTCATTTTACTATTCCCCCGATTTACTTTTTGTCATATGAAACATTTTACCACACCAAAACCTAAATGACACAAAAAAAACTCAAGAGAACTTAAAAACGGTTCAGACCGGGGAATTCTCCTGGCTCCGATTATGCCTATTCTTCATTTATTATACAAATAGTATCCCCAACCCTGACCTCATCACCTTCATTTACCATTATTTCGGTAACAATTCCGGAAACCGGAGAAGGAACATTAAAAAGAGCCTTACTTGTCTGCATCTCTACCAGGTCATCGTCCTCCTGAACGTGGTCTCCCAGGGAAACCTGCCAGAAGGAAACAGTGCAGCTTTCCACTCCCTCGGACAAAAAAGGCAGCTTTACATCCATAAAATACACCTCTACATTAAGTTTTATAGATTTCAATATTATTAATGTATTCTCAAAATCAATTGATTACAACTCTGAAGAAATATATTATGTAAAGCATTTCATATTAAGCCTGCTCTTTAACCTGATATTTCATTTCAAGGTTGAAGGTATCACCAAAGGCCTTGACCAGTTCCTCTTCAACAGAAATTTCGTCAACTTTCCTTCCCAGTATTTTTTCCATGGAAGTTATGCCCCGGTCTTTAATGCCACAGGGAATAATGTAGCTGAAATGTTTCAGGTATGTATTTATATTTATGGAAAAGCCGTGATAGGTAACCCAGTTGCTTATCCCTATACCAACGGCAGATATCTTTTCATTACCAACCCAAACCCCCGGATATTCAGGAATCCTGCTTCCTTCAATATTAAACCCTGCCAGTGTTTTAATAACTGCTTCCTCGTACATGTTAATTACCCGGGCCACATCCCTGCCATGCCGGTTAAGGTCCAGTATCGGATAGGCCACCAGCTGGCCCGGCCCGTGATATGTTATATCCCCTCCCCGGTCAGCCTCATAAATCAAAATCCCCTCACGATACAACACCTCAGGATTAACAATTATGTTTTTTCTGCTTCCCCTTCTCCCTATGGTAAAAACAGAAGGATGCTGCATCAGAACAAGAGTATCCTGGACTCTTTGCCCAATTCGCCTGCATAAAAGCTGTTTTTGCAACATGTACGCCTCTTTGTAATCACACAGACCAAGGCAAATAACACGGCATTCCCTAAACACGAATACCACCTCACATATGGATGCTCCTGCCGTAAACCGCTTCACATGCCTCCACCAGGGACTCAGTAAGGGTCGGGTGAGCATGGATGGTTTGGGCCAGCTGTTTTGCGGTTGCTCCCAATCGCATGGCCAGGGCTGCCTCAGCAATCAGATCTGAGCCGCGGGGGCCTGCAATATGAACACCTAATATTTTATCGGTATCCCTGTGCGCCAAAACCTTTACAAAACCCTCGGTCTCACCAATAGCCTGGGCCTTTCCGCTGGCGACAAATGGAAATTTTCCTGTTTTATATGGAATCCCCAAGATTTCTGCCTCCTGGGTGTTTATGCCCACTGTACCGACTTCGGGGTACGTAAATATACAGGAAGGCACTACCCGGTAATCCATCTCACTGGGCACTCCCATTATATTATCGGCAGCCACCACACCCTGAGCCGAAGCAACGTGAGCAAGCTGCATCTTGCCCACAATGTCTCCCACTGCATAAATACCTTTTTCCGTTGTTTCCATTCTTTTATTAACCAGAACCTCGCCTCTGTCACCAATGGCCAGCCCTGTTACTTCCAATCCTATATTTTTCAGGTTATTTAACCTACCTGTTGATATAAGAGCAATATCAGCAGTTATTTCCTCCCCGCCTTCAAGACAGGCGGTTACTGTAGCTTCCTGCTTTTTTACCTCCTGGATCTTCGCCCCGGTTTTTATGGTTATCCCCCGACGTCTCATCAGACCCTGCATCAGTCGGGAGATTTCCCTATCCATGTTAGGCAATATATAGGGCAATATTTCAATAATAGTTATCTTTGATCCAAGTGCGGCATATATACTTGCAAACTCACAGCCAATAACCCCACCGCCAATAATAAGCATTCTGTCCGGAACTGCAGTAAGGTTGAGGGCCTCATCGGATGTGATCACCCTTTTTCCGTCATATCCCATGGCCTTGTCGAGATAAGGAACGGTGCCGGTGGCCAGAACGATGTTTTCTGCCTCCAATTCAAGGTACAGGTCCGGCCCCTTAACGGATATTTTGCCTTTTCCGGACAGCCGGGCATACCCCCTGAACAGATCAACATTGTTCTTTTTGATAAGATACTCCACTCCCTGGACCAGCCTATTTACAACCATATTTTTTCTTTCAATGAGGTGACCCAGATTTACAGTTACTCCCCCTGTGCTGATACCTAATTCCGGCCCCCGGCGCAGAGACTGCAGTAATGACACCCCGGCTGCAAGGCTTTTTGTGGGTATGCACCCATGGTTAAGGCATGTTCCACCCAAGTTTCCCTTCTCAATCAGGGCAACACGGGCACCCGACTGGGCAGCCCTGATGGCTGCAACATACCCTCCAGGGCCGCCCCCTATGATCGCCATATTGTATTTCATCTGAACACCCGCCCGAATAAAACTTATAAAAACACTATATGGTATAAGTACTCATTCGGTCGCAAAAACTCACAGGTTTTTCTTGTTGGTCAGAATTCAGGCACCCGGGCCGCCTAAAGCAGCCACTATAGAGATAGAGAATGAAAATTAGGGTCCTTTTTAAGCCACAGAGGACACAGAGGACACAGAGGACACAGAGGACACAGAGGACACGGAGGTTTTTTAGCCTTTTGAACGCTTTATGAGTCCTTTTTCTTTATAAATTTTTAATAGGTAGACAAGAATTCTTCAGTTCTTGTACTTCTGTTTTACACCTGAAAGTAATGCTTGAAGCAAGTTCTCTGTGTCCTCTGTGGCTTTATAATAAGACAATCAGTATTTTCAGGATATATGGTTATACATTCCTTATTGGAAAAAAAGAAGCCCACCATAAAACACGGTGAGCTTCTTTGCCCTTAAAAGTTCTTTTATTTTGAGCTTAATCATTCTGAATTCTGATTCCTGTATTCCCTCGGATATATACTGCTTAATATTTAGTAAGATACTCCTCAATCTCCCAGGGATGCACCTGAGTGCGGTACCTGTCCCACTCAATCTTTTTAGCCTCCATATACCTCTGCATAACGTGGGGGCCCAGCGCTTCCGATACAATCTTATCCCTGCTAAGAGCCTCCAGAGCATTTTCAAGGCTGCCTGGAAGATTACCCACTCCGAGTTCCCTGCGCTCATCATCGCTCATTTCGTATATATTACGGTCGCAGGGAGGCGGAGGACTAACTTTTCTCGTTATTCCGTCCAGGCCGGCCTTCAGGCAGACAGCCAGAGCCAGGTAGGGGTTGCAGGAAGGGTCCGGACTGCGAAGCTCAATACGGGTTGACAAACCCCTCTTGGCCGGCACCCTTATAAGAGGACTTCTGTTCCTGTACGACCAGGCAATGTAGACCGGGGCCTCGTAGCCTGAAACCAGCCTTTTGTACGAGTTTATAGTAGGGTTGATTACTGCTGTAATGGCGCCTATGTGCTCCATAAGCCCACCGATATAGTGAAGGGCCGTATCGCTCAGCTGGTGTGTGGTGTTGGGATCGTAAAAGGCGTTATTGCCGCCAAGCATAAGAGACTGGTTAAGGTGCATGCCGGACCCGGCAATGCCAAATATGGGCTTGGGCATAAAAGTAGCGTGCAGTCCATGTCTCTGGGCAATGGTGCGAACCACGAACTTGAATGTCACTATTTTGTCGGCAATATCAACAGCATCCGAATATTTAAAATCTATTTCATGCTGGCCAGGGGCTACCTCATGGTGAGACGCCTCAATCTCAAAGCCCATCTTTTCAAGGGTCATTACCATATCCCTGCGGGCGTCTTCCCCCAGATCCACCGGCGTAAGGTCAAAATACCCGGCTCTGTCATGGGTCACTGTAGTCGGCCTGCCGTCATTATCTACATGAAAGAGGAAAAACTCGGCCTCAGGCCCTACGTTCATGGTATAGCCCATTTCTTTGGCCTCGGCCGTAGCCTTTTTCAGCACATTACGGGGGTCCCCCGCAAAGGGTGTTCCGTCGGGATTGTATATATCGCAAATAAGCCTTGCCACCGCTCCCTCCCTGGGCCTCCACGGGAAAACCACAAAGGTGGACGGGTCGGGCCTTAGATACATATCCGACTCCTCAATACGGACAAAACCTTCTATGGACGATCCGTCAAACATCAATTCACCGTCCAGGGCCTTGTCCAGCTGTTCAACAGTAATTGACACGTTCTTAAGGACACCAAAGATATCGGTAAACTGAAGTCTGACAAACTTCACTCCCAGTTCTTTGGCTAAACTGCGCACATCGTCGTTCGTCAATTGAGCCACCGTATTAACACCTCTTCACTTTTATTATGAACTCCATGAAAAAAAGACCAAAAAGGCAGGATTAAATAAAGACTCTGTTAAGTCCTGCTTATGGCCTCGTTGCCCTTTTTGATTCGTGACACCACGCTGTGCCACAGTATAATTAAATATGTTACGAATAAGTATAGCATAACTATAGAAAAATGAAAGCGGATTTTATCATTTTGGAAAAAAATTCCCCGGTTTTATTAAAACCGGGGAGGAGGATGGCATATCAGCCGATAGACTTCGGCCGTCAGTCGTTGGGAAAAAACTGACTGACTGAACACTCCGTTTTTCAACTGACAATTCTTTTAATAAGTCAAATTATTAATACTTGGAGAGGTACTCTTCGACTTCCCAGGCGTGAACCTGAACGCGGAAGGCGTCCCACTCCTTGGTTTTCGCCTCAACAAATTTTTCGTAAATGTGTGGTCCCAGCGCAGACTTTACTACTTCATCAGCAGCAAGCTCGGTAAGAGCCTCCTGCAGGCTGGCGGGCAGGCTGGCGATACTGAGTTCCCGTCTGTCAGCCTCTGTCATGTGGTAAATATTGCGATCACATGGCGGCAGGGGCTGAATTTTATTCTTAATTCCGTCAAGACCCGCCTTAAGCATAGCGGCAATTGCCAGGTACGGGTTGCAGGACGGGTCCGGGCATCTCAGCTCAACCCTGGTTGACAGGCCACGCTTGGCAGGAACCCTGATCAGAGGGCTTCTGTTCCTGCCGGACCAGGCAATGTAAACAGGTGCCTCATAGCCGGGAACCAGTCTCTTATAGGAGTTAACGGTGGGGTTTGTGACTGCGGCAAAGGCCCTGGCATGCTTCATGAGGCCCCCGATATAATACTTGGCTGTCTCGCTCAGGCCATCCTCGTTGCTGGGATCGAAGAACACGTTCTTCGCGCCCTCGAAAAGGGACTGGTTACAGTGCATACCGCTTCCGTTTATGCCGAAGATAGGCTTGGGCATAAAGGTGGCGTGCAGGCCGTGCCTTTGGGCTATTGTCCTGACCACAAATTTGAAGGTAACAATCTTATCGGCCACATCAAGGGCATCTGAATATTTGAAATCTATTTCATGCTGGCCGGGAGCAACCTCATGGTGAGAGGCCTCAATTTCAAAGCCCATTTCCTCAAGGGTTAAAACCATCGACCTGCGGGCATTTTCCCCCATATCCACCGGAGTGAGGTCGAAATAACCGGCTTTGTCGTGGGTCTTAAGGGTTGGCTGCCCATTCTCATCCATCTGGAAAAGGAAGAATTCCGCCTCGGGACCTACATTCATGGTGTAGCCCATTTCAGCAGCCTCAGCCAGCGCCTTTTTAAGGGCGTTCCGGGGGCAGCCTTCAAAGGGAGTTCCATCGGGATTATAAACGTCGCACATAAGGCGGGCCACTGCCCCTTCTCTGGGTCTCCAGGGGAACACTACAAATGTTTTCGGGTCGGGACGAAGGTACATGTCAGATTCTTCGATCCTGACAAAACCCTCAATGGAGGAACCGTCAAACATTAATTCTCCATCCAGAGCCTTTTCAAGCTGCTCTACTGTGATGGCCACGTTTTTCAGCACACCCAGGATATCAGTAAACTGAAGACGTATAAACTTGACCTGGGCCTCCCTGGCCTTGGCCAGGATTTCATTTTTTACTGCGGCTTCCACTTGTAAATACCACCTTCCGTGATTTTTTTCATATAAAAAAGGCACCTTCAAACAGGGCATGACAAAACAATAATCACGCGCTGTTGGAAGGCACCTTTGCCTACTTACCGGCACACCGTCATACCGGATGTTTTTTATTTTATGCTTGTAATATGGGGTCCGGAATTGGGAATTGGAATTCGATCCCTAATTCCTAATGCCTAATTCCTAATGCCTAATTCCTGCTTATTACTCTTTAAGGTTTTGTGCCAAAATGACCGCATCTGCCACCTGTCGCATGGAAATCCTCTTATTCATACTCTGCTTTTGCATTCTTCTAAATGCCTCAGCCTCGGACAAACCCATGGTTTCCATAAGTATCCCCTTGGCCTTTTCCACTATCTTTCTTGTTTCCAGGAGCTCCTTCAGCTCCTTCAGCTTACTTTCCAGTGAAACAACTTCGGAGTAACTTGCCAGGGCCAGTTCAATGGCCGGAAGTATGCTCATTTCGTCCACAGGCTTGGAGAGAAGGGCAGAGACCCGGGCCTCCTTGGCCTTTTCCACCATGGCCTGGGAATATGCAGAGGTAAGCACAACCACAGGGGCCAGCTTATCTTCATGAATTATCTTGGCTACTTCAAAACCATCCATTCCGGGGATGGCGGCATCAATAATAACCAGTTCCGGCTGCCGCGTCCTGACCATCTTCAGCGCATTAAGCCCGTCCCCGGTTTCTCCGACCACCATGTAGCCAAGTTTTGTCAGCATGGACTTTAAATTTTTTCTACCGGTTGCATCACTATCCACCAGTACAATTCTCTGTTCGGCCATGGAGCTTGCCTCCGCTATTCTAAAATGAATAACACATATGACTTTAACTAAGATACTTAACTATAATATGGTTATTTTAGACTAATTATAAAACTTGACACTGTAATTTGTCTGAATAACAAAAAATGCCCTCTTACCGGTGTCATAAATGACAGATCCCGAGAGGGCAGCTTTGCCTGGAATAATAGATACATCCTCGTATCTAAGCTATAGTTTTGAATGAATTAATTATAAACCTAGTTAATCGTTCTGACAATAGTTTTTTAGACATTAACACAAATTTTATTTATTACATACATCCGACATTCTTGTTATCCAATCAAAAATTTGTCTATTTCCGCTGCCACGCGCCTTCCCTCTGAAATTGCCCAAACAATGAGAGACTGCCCACGCCTCATGTCACCGGCCGTAAATACTTTATTAGCTGTTGTTTTACCATCCAGACCGGCTTTAACGTTTCCTCTCTGGTCATACTCCACCCCCAGGTCATCCAGCAGCCTGTCATGGACCGGATGCAGGAACCCCAGGGCCAGTACCACCATGTCAGCTTCAATTTCAAATCCACTTCCCGGCACTTCTTTCATTACCGGGTTCCCCTTTTCATCTTTTTGTGTAAAATCAACATTTACACAATGCAGCCTGCGTACCGTTCCGTTTTCCCCCACAAATCGACTGGTAAGTACTGACCACAGCCTTTCGCAGCCCTCTTCGTGGCTTGAGGTAGTTTTTAAGATCATGGGGTACTTAGGCCATGGAAATGCTTCTGTCCTTGCTGCAGGTGGTTTTGGCAGCAATTCAATCTGCACAATACGGGAAGCACCCTGTCTGTTAGCCGTTCCAACACAGTCGGAGCCCGTGTCACCACCGCCTATAACAACTACCCGCCTGCCTTTGGCGTCAATGACAGACTCATCGGAATACTGGACCCCTTCCAGCCTTTTGGTGGCCTGGGTCAGGTAATCCATTGCAAAATGAATACCTTTAAGGTCCCTTCCCTCAACTTTAAGATCCCTGGGCTCCCTGGAACCTCCGGCCAGGCATACGGCGTCAAAGTCGTTGAGCAGATCTTCAGTAGAATAGTCCACTCCGACAAATACACCGGGCTTAAATATAATGCCTTCCTGTTCCAATATATCAATCCTTCTGTCTATAACCCATTTTTCAAGCTTAAAATTGGGTATGCCGTAGCGGAGTATACCGCCCACTTTTTCATCTTTCTCGAAAACAGTAACTTCATGCCCGGCTTTATTTAGCTGATCGGCACAGGCAAGTCCTGCAGGGCCTGACCCGATCACTGCAACCTTTTTGCCTGTCCTGTTCTTCGGAGGACTTGGTTTAATATAGCCATATTTAAAGGCATTCTCAACAATTGACAGCTCATTTTGACGGGTGGTAACGGGATCGTCATTCAGCCCCAGAACACAGCCCGCCTCGCAAAGCGCAGGGCAAAGCCTTCCCGTGAATTCAGGAAAGTTGTTGCAGGTATGGACGAGCACCATGGCCTTTTCCCACTGGCCCTGGTACATATAGTCGTTCCACTCCGGGATGAGGTTACCCACCGGGCACTGGGAGTGGCAGAAGGGTGTTCCGCAGTCCATACAGCGGGAAGCCTGCTCCCGGGCAAAAGCTTCATCACGGGCCAGGGAAACATCGTTAAAATCATTTATTCTCTCAGCTACCGGCCTATAAACCGTCTTTTTTCTTTTAACTTTAAGAAATCCCTGAGAATCAGCCATCGTAATCCTCCGTCAAATTGAGATTTTTTTGAACCTGGATGGTCTCCAGGATCTTTTTGTATTCCAGGGGCATTACTTTGATAAACTTTCTTTTTTCATCCTGGAATTTTTCAAGGATGCATTCAGCCCTGGCACTGCTGGTATAAGTATAGTGATTATGAATAAGTGTGCTTATTGTTTGCAAATCTTCATCGGTCAGGTTGGCGTCCAGCTCCACCATCTCCATGTTGCACCTGTCTTTAAAGCTGCCGTCTTCATCATATACATAGGCTATTCCGCCTGACATTCCCGCACCAAAATTACGCCCGGTTTTTCCGATAACCACTATCCTGCCACCCGTCATATACTCACAGCCATGGTCGCCTACTCCTTCCACCACGGCATTTAGTCCGGAATTCCTTATGCAGAAGCGCTCGCCGGCCATTCCCCGTATATACGCCTCTCCGGAGATAGCGCCATAAAAGGTGGTATTGCCGATAATGATATTATCTTCCGGCACAAAGGTGGAATTTTTATCCGGGTATATAATTATCTTTCCGCCTGAAATGCCTTTGCCCACGTAATCATTGGCCATACCCTCAAGCTCGAAGGTAACGCCCTTGGAGAGCCATGCTCCAAAGCTCTGCCCTGCCACGCCCTTAAAATTAAAGGTTATAGTGTCTTCCAGGAGGCCTTCCTCGCCGTATATCCTGCAAATCTCACCTGAAAGCATGGCGCCGGTGGTCCGGTTGACATTTTTAATAGGCAGTTCAGCCTTCACAGCCTGCTTGCTTTCCAGCGCCGGCCCGGCTATCTTAATCAGTTCCCTGTCCAACACCTGATCGATCCCGTGGTCCTGACTGATTACACACCTGGTCCCCACCGATTCCGGGACCTGGGGCCTGTAAAGCATTTTGGAATAGTCGATGCCCTTGCTCTTCCAGTCAAGCATAGCCGGGTTCACTTCCAGAAGCTCTGTCCTTCCTATGAGGTCATCAACCCTGCTTACACCTATTGAGGCCATTATTTCCCTCATATCCTGGGCAACAAAGCGGAAGTAATTGACAAGGTACTCCGGCTTGCCCCTGAAGCGTCTTTCCAGTATTTCATTCTGTGTAGCTATGCCCAGGGAGCAATTGTTCAGATTGCAGTGCCTCAGCATCACGCATCCCAGCACGATGAGGGCCACCGTTGCAAATCCGTATTCTTCAGCTCCAAGAATGGAGGCTATAGTAATATCCCTGCCTGTTCTCATCTGGCCGTCGGTTTGCAGCCGGACACGGCTCCTCAGGTCGTTGAGAACCAGGGTCTGATGGGTCTCCGAAATGCCCAGCTCCCAGGGCAGGCCGGCATGGTATATGGAACTTACCGGTGATGCGCCTGTTCCACCATCGCCGCCAGATATAAGAATCATGTCCGCATGGCCCTTGGCCACACCGGCAGCAACTGTGCCCACACCTATTTCCGAAACCAGCTTGACGCTTATCCGGGCCCTGGGATTAACGTTTTTCAGGTCGAATATGAGCTGCGCCAGATCTTCTATTGAATAAATATCGTGGTGGGGCGGAGGCGATATAAGGGTAACACCGGGCGTGGTATACCTTGTCTTGGCTATAATGGAGCTAACCTTGTGCCCGGGAAGCTGACCCCCTTCGCCCGGCTTTGCGCCCTGGCATATTTTAATCTGAATTTCATCCGCATTGGTCAGATAGTTGGCTGTTACCCCAAAACGGCCTGAAGCTATCTGTTTTATTGCGCTCCTTGCCGAATCCCCGTTTGGATACGGGTGGAATCTGGCCGGGTCTTCACCGCCCTCACCGGTGTTTGACCTTCCGCCAAGCTTATTCATGGCTATGGCCATAGCCTCATGGGCTCCCCTGCTTATTGAGCCGAAGCTCATGGCGCCGGTGGCAAAACGCTTTACAATTTCTTCCACAGGCTCAACACTGTCGATAGGAATGGGCTTAAGAGGCTTAAACTGAAGTAAGCTTCTTAATGTTGTGGGATTGCCTGACTGGTCATTAATAAGTCCTGCAAATTCCTTATATTTCTGGTAGTCACCTGTTCTCACAGAATCCTGCAGGGCTGATATGCTCTCGGGATTCCATAGGTGAAACTCACCGTCTTTCTTCCACTGGTATTTGCCGCCGGTGATCAGGTAATTTGTATATAATTGCTCTCTTTCCGGATAAGCGTCCCTGTGCCTTAACAGTGTTTCCCTGCGTATAACCTCAAAATCTATGCCGCCTATCCTGGATACAGTTCCTGTAAAGCAGCGGTTTATAACTTCGTCACCAATACCAAGGGCTTCATAAATCTGGGCGCCCCGGTAGCTCTGGAGGGTTGATATGCCCATTTTGGAGAGAACCTTTTTAATGCCTTTATCTATCGATTTTATATAGTTATAAACGGCCTTTTCCAGGTCAACGTTAAGCTCTTTTTCATTTATCATGTTTTCTATTACTTCAAAGGCCAGATAGGGATTCACCACACCCACTCCAAAGGCGAACAAAAGGGCAAAGTGGTTGACTTCCCTTGGCTCAGCGCTTTCCAGCAAGAGAGCTACCTGTGATCGGGTGCCCTTTTTAACCAGGTACTGGTGAACCGCACCCACCGCCAGCAAGGCCGGCACTGCAGAATAATCCCTGCTAACGCCCCGGTCACTTAAAACTATATAAGTATTCCCCTCGGAAATAGCCTGGTCGGCTTCCCGGCAGATACGCTCCAGTGTATCCATGAAGTCGTTGTCACTATTTGCAGCAAACAGTATGGATATTTTCCTGGCCTTAAAGCCTGGCAATTTTAAAGCCATTATCTTGGCCAGTTCTTCATTTTTCAAAATAGGGCACTTTACATGCAGCTTTTTACAATGATCGGGAGTTTCATCCAGCAGGTTTCTCCTGGACCCCATGTAGCTGTCCATACTCATTACCAGCTCTTCACGTATGGGGTCGATAGCCGGGTTTGTTACCTGGGCAAAAAGCTGCTTGAAATAGTTATACAATAGCTGCGACTTCCTTGACAAAATGGCATGGGGGGTGTCGTTGCCCATGGCCCCCACGGGTTCCTTGCCTGTTTCGCACATAGGCTTCAATACAAATTTAATGTCTTCCCTGCTATACCCAAATGCCTTCATCTCTTTTAAAAGATCGCCGGATTTGGGTATTTCGTTAATTAGGGTCCAGTCAATTGCAATATCCGGAAGCTGGGCAAGCTCCAGCATGTTTGATTTAAGCCATTTACCGTATGGCTTCCTGGAGGCCATGGACTCTTTCAGCTGGGAGTCATCGATAATCTTCCCGGATTCGGTGTCAATGAAAAACATCTTGCCAGGCTCCAGGCGTCCGCTCTTCAAAATGTTCCGGGGGTCAATATCCAGCACACCCATTTCCGAGGCCATGACCACCCTGTCGTCCCTGGTGACAATATAGCGGGCGGGCCTCAAACCGTTCCTGTCAAGAACGGCGCCAATCTGCCTGCCGTTGGTGAAGGCCATGGCGGCTGGACCGTCCCAGGGCTCCATCAGGCATGCATGGTATTTATAGAACTCCCTGTGTTCTTGTGGCATCAGTTTATTTTGCTCCCACGCGGGAGGTATCAGCATGGACATGGCCAGCTCCAGAGGCCTGCCTGATAGAACCAGAAGTTCCAGCACATTATCAACCATGGCTGAGTCACTGCCACCGGGAATAACAGTCGGCAGTACCTTTTTTAAATCATCACCGAAAAGGTCGCTCTGTAAAAGGCCCTCTTTGGCGGACATCCAGTTTATATTACCCCGAAGGGTATTGATCTCACCGTTATGGGCAAGAAAGCGGAAAGGCTGAGCCAGATCCCAGGTGGGAAAGGTATTTGTGCTGTAGCGGGAGTGAACAAGGGCAATGGAGCTCTCCACAGTGTCATCACTTAGATCAACAAAGAAGCTTTCCACCTGCTCCGGGGTCAAAAGCCCTTTGTAGCAGAATGTCTGTGAAGATATGTTAGGGACATAAAAATACGATTTTTGCTCTATATCAGAAGAACGTATCTTATTTTCTGTTAATTTCCTGATTACATAAAGCTTTCTGTCAAACTGCATGGGGTCTTTAATATCTTTTGACCTGCCGATAAAAATCTGCTCTATTTCAGGCTCAGTTTCCCGGGCGGTTTTACCTATATCAGAGTTATCCACCGGAACTTTTCTCCATCCCAGTACACTCTGGCCTTCGTTCCTAATAATATCTTCAAAAACCTTTTTGCAGTAATCCCTGTCCTTTTGATCCTTGGGTAAAAAAACCAGACCGCTGCCGTATTCTCCCTCTGCCGGGACAGATATGCCCGCTTCTTTTGCTGCCTTTATAAAAAATTGATGGGGAAATTGTATCAGTATTCCTGCACCATCACCGGTTTTGGGATCAGCGCCGGTGGCACCCCGGTGGGAGAGCCTGACCAGCACCTCCAGGCCCTGGCGGACAATACTGTTGGATTTTTTTCCTTTTATATTACAAACAAAACCAACGCCACAGGCATCATGCTCAAAAGCCGGATCATAGAGTCCCTGTTTAATCATAGCAAGCTGTCCCCTCTTTGTAACATAATTTTATTTAAATGGGCAGCAGCACCCATTAACCGTAGTAAATGCACTGCTTGAACGTCACTTCACAAAAAAGAAAATGCCCTGCCAAGGTCATAAAAAACCAACCTTAGAAGGGCATCTTTGCCTTACTAATATAGACACACCATTGTATCTAATGCTATACTTTTTTCGTTTAATTATTATAAACCTTACATTAAGAACATGACAATAGTTTTTTTACATATTAGCCAAGGATTTGCTCAACTTCATCGGCATCTGCGTCCATTACGTACTTTATGCCGGAAATTTCTGCTGCCTCCCTGGTAAGCGAAACAAGGTCATCCCTGGTGATGTGCTGCAGGCCGAACTTTCGGGCGCCGCACATGAACTGGCGCAGTCCCTGGGCAAGGCGCTCGAAGTAGGAGTACACGCCGATGGCTCCCACAGGCAGCCTGGCGAATGCATCCGGGCCGAGTTTTTCCCTCAGCTCGCTGGCTGCAACGAATACCTGATCGATTGACTCACCGTACTTCTTATATTCGTTGGGAACTCCCTTGCCGCTCTTAATAGCCTCTCCGACAGTCTTTCCTACCATGGCGGCAGACAGAGCGGAGCGGGCCATTCCGATAAGCTTGATGTAGGGAGCGCCCATGGCGATTCCCTTGAACATATGATCTTCCAGAGCAAAGCCTCCGGCAATGGCCACAGGAGGAATATATGCTCCCTTGGCAGCCAGCCTGTCAAGGTATTTCACCAGCAGTGCCTGGATGTACAGTGTGGGAACCCCCCACTCATTCATCATTCTCCAGGGGCTCATTCCGGTGCCGCCGCCTGCACCGTCAACGGTGAGAAGGTCAAGCCTGGCATCCGACGCGTACTTGACTGCCCTGGCAAGGTCGGCCGGGCGATATGCGCCGGTTTTAAGGAACACGTACTTGGCGCCGCAATTACGGAGTTCTTCCACCCTGTTCATAAAGGACTCGTACTCCACCATGCCGATGCGGGAGTGACGCTCAAACTCGGTAAAGGCTCCTGCCTTGTATGCTTCCTGAACCCTTGGGTCCTCGGGGTTGGGCAGAACAATGTAGCCCCTTGACTTGAGCTGGAGGGCGCGCTCCAGGGTGTTCAGCTTAACTTCTCCGCCGATGTCCTTGGCGCCCTGGCCCCACTTGAGCTCCACCGCGTCAACACCGAGCTTCTCAAGAGCATATTCCTGAACACCCAGGGTGGTGTCCTCCACGTTTGCCTGTACAGCCACAAATCCCTTTCCGTTATACCAGTTCTGGAAGTCCTTAACCCTGCGCTCAAGGTTCGGGGAATGAACAACCCTGCCATTCTTTATTTCGACATTGGGGTCCATGGCACAAACGTTTTCACCGATGGCGATACCGCAGCCGGAAATAGCCACACCGGCGGCCAGGTGATCCCAGTTGTCAGCGGCAACGTTGGTAGATCCCATTGCAGCCACCACTATGGGGAGATCCAGCTTGACATCACCCTTTGATCCTACCGCAGTGGTAAGGTCAACAGCAGGGAATATGGCCTTGTCGGGGTTTGGCTCAATGCCAATGGCGCCGACGGCGGTGCCCATTATGTTAAAGTGCGAGTAATCAACAGGATAGTCCTTTTCCGAGGCCGATGTGGTTTTCCCAAAAGGCTGCGGGTAGAGAACCTCTTTAGCGCGAACCGCCGACTTTCCAACTTCACAAAGTCCGGGGCACCCGTCCAGGCAGGTTACGCACATGCCGCTGAAAGGGCATACATTCTGCCCTGTGCGTGCGCGTGTCAGTGTTGCTGCAGTTGCGTTGATTCCTTTGCTAAAACTCATTAACTTCCATCCTCCTAAAACATTAAGTACTTATTTTCGGACCCTCCTAATGTGAAGATCCTAGCCCTTTCTTTTTTTATGGGCATTTTTTGTCGTTTTCAATAATTTGTTATTCAGTTGTCACAGATTTTCTCCTGAGTCCCTGCCCTCACCCCCATAAGTAAATGCAGCTTATATTTAATAATTGGTAAGATACTCGTCAATCTCCCACTTATGTACTGAAGACTGGTATCTTTCCCATTCATCCTCCTTGGACTCCACAAAGCGCCTGTAAATCCTCTGGCCAAGGGCCTCCCTTATAACCGTGTCACCTGACAGCGAAATCAGTGCGGCTTCTAAATTTCTGGGGAGTCCCTCTCTTCTGATAAGCTCTCTCAGGTCGCCATTTTGCCCCGGCAAATCGTCAAGCGGCTCAGGTATGGATACTTCCCGGTTTATTCCGTCCAGGCCGGCCTTAAGACAGGCAGCCAGCGCCAGGTAGGGGTTGCATGAAGGGTCCGGGCTTCTCAGAATAATCCTGGTGCCCTCTCCCCTTTCGGCAGGAACCCTTATCATGGAACTTCTGTTTTGCCGGGACCATGCCGCCAGGACAGGGGCCAGATCCCCGGCCATTAGGCGCTTGTAGCTGTTTACAGTAGGATTGGCCACTGCCGTTATGGCAGCAGCGTGCTCCAGCACACCACCTATATAATTACGGGCCATGTTGCTAAGGCCGTAAACTTCCTCCAACCCATCAAAGGCGTTCCTGCCTTCCCTGGTTACAGAAAGATGCAGGTTCATCCCTGACCCGTTGCAGCCCCCCAGGGGGCGCGGCATAAAGGAGGCGTGAAGACCATGCCTTTGGGCTATTGTCCTGACCACAAATTTAAATGTGGTTATTTTGTCGGCCATGGCCAGGACAGAATCGTCTTTTAAGTATATTTCATGCTGGCCCGGCCCTATTTCATGAAAGGAGGTGGCCACGTCAAAGCCCATTTCCTGAAGGGTCAGAACCATGTCCCTTCTGGCGTTTTCTCCCCTGTCCACAGGAGTTAAGTCGCAGTAGCCGGCAAGATCCTGGGTGTTTGAGGTGGGGCGGCCCTGTTCGTCCACATGGAAAAGGTAAAATTCTATTTCAGCGCCGACCCTTATCTCCAGGCCGGTCTTTGAATATTCGTCCAAAACTCTTTTTAAGGCTGCCCTGGGACAGCCGTCAAAGGAGCCGCCTTCGGGAGTCTTTATGTCGCAAATAAGCCTTGCCACCGCCCCCTCCCTGGGTCTCCAGGGAAAAACTACAAAGGTGGCGGGGTCCGGCAAAAGGTATATATCAGATTCCCTGCTGCCCACAAAGCCTTCTATTGCGGAGCTGTCAAACATTACCCTCCCTTCCAGGGCGGTATACAGTTCCTCCACCGTAATGGCTATATTTTTAAGAAAGCCGGGAATGCTGGTAAACTGAAGCCTTATAAATTTGACATTCTGCTCCCTTACCCTGTCCAGCACATCTTCTATACTCACAATCCCCAACCCCCAATTCCTAATCCCTAATCCCCAATCTCAATACAAAAATAAAAAAGCCCCACACAGGCCTTTTCTGAGAATAGGCCTGTGCAGGACTTCATTGCCCTGAATAACTATACAAGATAGAGTATATACCAACATGTCAGTTAAAATCAATTACCTGCATGAAAATATATTGTATACAACATTATTACTTTAAATTACAACTTCCCCGACGATTTTTCATGCGACTGCTGATAGTGCCTGATTATCTCGGCGGCTATCCTGGCCAATGGCACGCACCTGTCCATGCTCATTTTTTGAAGATATTTATAGGCGTCCTTTTCCGTCATTTTCTTTTTTTCAATGAGCAGGCCCTTTGCCTTCTCCACCACTTTCCTGCTTTCAAGTTCCTTCCTTATATCTTTTAGCTCCTTATCGAGTTTCATTGCCCTGTCAAAATTAGCAAGGGCTGATTCAATAACAGGCTGAACAGTCCCATCCTGCAGGGGCTTTAAAAGAATTCCGTATACACCGGGCAGTCGGGCAAAGTCTTCAATATCTCTTTGCGCCAGGGAAACCACAGCCACCACCGGCGCCACCCTGTGCTCATCTATTATTGATGTTATTCCGATCCCTTCGCTGCCTGGTATAAAGGGGTCCATAACAACAACGCTCGGCTCCGCCTGGAAAACCAACTGCAGCGCTCCCCTTGCGTCAGAGGCCTCTCCTACCACCATGTAATCGGCATGGCGAAATGCCTCTTTTAAACTTCGTCGATATGCAGCATCTGCATCGGCAATTATTATACGGGTTCCGAACATCCCGCCGCACCCCTGATTATTGGAAATTTCTCGACTTATTTTAACACATCAATTAACATAATGCCAAAATAAAGGAATCAAATCTCAGCCTTCCCATCTTCCTCCCCGGCCGGCAGGAAAACACGGAACTCACTTCCCCTGCCGGGAATGCTCTCAACGTATATTTCACCGCCATGCCTCTCTATTATCTTTTTGACAATGGACAGCCCTATCCCGGCACCGCTTATATTTCTGGTCATATTGTTGTCCACCCTGTAAAACTGCTCAAATATACGGCCCTGATCCTCCACTGATATACCTATTCCACTGTCCCTGACCACAACAGTGGCTTTATCCCCCGATATTCCGGCAACAAACTCTACTATACCCTTTTCGGTATATTTAAGGGCATTGCTTAATAGGTTAGAAAAGGCCTGGTACAGCCTGTTCCCGTCACCGTAGACAAAAATACCTTCAGGTATATCCGCTGTAATTTTTATTCCCTTTCTGGCAGCCCCGGCATTGTAGCTTCCGGCCACCCTTTGAAGCACCTCTGACAGGTTAACCCTGCGGGGACTAAAAGATAATTCCGTTGCCTCAAACCGGGTAAAATCCAGCAAATCATCAAGAACCTTTTTGAACCGGTCCCCTTCTTCCCTGGCGCTTTCAAGGAATTCCTTCTGGAGCTGATTTATCTCACCGGTGTCTCCCGACAAAACCAGTTCAATGAAACCCTGCATTATTGTAAGAGGGTTTTTTAGCTCATGGGTTATACCGGAAAGAAAACGAGCCTTCATTTCCGCCAGGCGCTGTTTTTCGGTAATATCCCGAAAAATCTCCACCCCGCCCATAACCATTCCGTCATCTCCGAAAAGGGGCGCTACACTTACCTCCACAGTCACCCTGGTCCCGCCCTTTCGCCTGGCCCGCACAACAAGGGGGCTGTCTCCCGGAAGTCCCTTCTCCATTGACTGGAAGAGGGGGCACAGGCTACTGTCACAAAGGGGATTCCCGTTAATGTCAACGTGGCTCAGTATATTGTCGGAACATCTTTTACCAAGCACCTCAGCAGCACTGTAACCGGTTATTTTAACACAGGCCGGGTTCCAGAAAATAATCCGCCTGTCCCTGTCGGTCATGTAGACACCGTCATTAACGCTTAAAAGAGTGCGTTTATAATTCTCTGCCTGACTTAAAAAACTGTCTTCAAGCATATGCAAATATCCCCCATCATTTCCCAAGGACTGACACCCCCAATCCGGTAGCTGCACAGGAGAAGCCAATGTTTATGGTATTAATTCTACATATAAGGCAAAGCCCCTTTTTAGAATAATGCACAAACTATCACTTCCCGCATGCCCTGCATATATTGAATATGACATTGATGGCAAATCGGCATAATTAAAATTATATGATGGACGCCTTTTGGGCTCCGGAACAAGGAGGTTACGGATTATGGGCATGGGAAGGCTCAAAAAGGTTTTTCCCGGAGGCAACACAAGCAGGGGCTTTCACTCTTTTTATGACTACATTATTGAGCCCGACGCCACAAGAATTTTTGTCATAAAGGGAGGACCGGGGGTAGGAAAATCCACTTTCATGAGAAAAATTGGTGAGGCTATACTGGAAAAGGGCTTCGATGTGGAGTTCCACTGCTGCTCCTCGGACAACGGGTCTCTTGACGGCCTTGTAATACCCGCCATAAGAGTGGCAATGCTGGACGGCACAGCCCCTCACGTTGTTGATCCCAAAAACCCAGGCGCAGTCGATGAGATTATTCACCTGGGAGACCACTGGAACGCAGGAGGGCTGGTAAAAAACAAGCAGGACATTCTGGATTCCAACCGGGAGGTGGGGAGGCTTTTCCGGCGCGCCTACGGCTATCTTGCCAGCGCCAAGATATTCCTGGACCAGGTGGAGTCATACTACCAGGACACGGGGGCACTGGATGTGGGGGCCCTTGACAACATGTGCCTTGAACTGACCCACCAGATATTCGAGGCTAAAGAAAGGCAAACAGCCAGGCCGAAGGCAAGGCACCTGTTTATCACGGCAATAACCCCTGACGGCTCGGTAAGCCACCTGGATACAGTGGTGGATAAGTTGGGCAAGAGGTATATTATCACCGGGGATGACGGAACCGGAAAGACAACACTTGTTAAAAGGCTGGCTGACGCCGCCATGATGAGAGGGTTTGATGTGGAAGCATACCACTGCGCCCTTACACCGGACAATATTGACCACCTGATTATCCCGGCCCTGGACATAGCAGTAATAAACTCCGTTGAGCCGCACTTCTATAAGCCCCAGGACGGAGATGAGGTAATAGACACCATGCAGTTCGTCAACCCTGTTCTTAACACCCAGTACCTGGCCGAAAAGACCACCGCCCGGGAAATGTACCGCCGCAGCATGGAGCTGGCCATCGAGTTTATTTCAAAGGCAAAGGCAGAGCACGATCGCATGGAAACCTTCTACGTGCCTTACATGAACTTTGATGAGATTAACGCCAGAAGGGATAAAACCCTGTCGCGGATACTGGAGCTGGCGAAAGAAAAAAAATAAGCTTATGCTATATGGAATGCAAGGCTGTTATAAATCAACAGCCTTGTTTTTTTTATTCAACAATTCAACAACCGGCACCACCACACCCCTATGAAAAGCATCTCAAATCAGGTATTATACAAATGGCTTTTTAATTTAGGAGTAAACCTTTTTGAAAAAACAACTTATAATAAGATGAGTAAACTGACCAGAATGGCAAGAGATAAGTATTGTCGGGAGAATAAGTAATTGATTACCACTTAATCCCAAATAATCAAAAAATGCAGATTTTCAATGTTATTAAGGAGGTTTCGATATATGACTATGTATAGGGAATCTGACTTGCCCGGGATAGGTAAGAAATTTCAAATTAACACACGTAGTGGTGATAAATTGGTGATTATTATTCACGACGATGGTAGACGGGAGATGCATCATTTCTACGATGATGATCCTGAAGAAAGTCTTTCTATGGTTACGCTTGATGATGCCGAGGCAAGGCGTGTAGGTGGTATACTTGGGGGAATGGCCTACATGCCTAAATCACTGGAATCGGTGGACGTAGCCTTTGACGAAATGGTTATCGAGTGGTACAAGGTTGAGCCAGAGGCAAAGTCAATTGGCAAAACAATTGGGGATTTGCATATTCGAAAAAGAACCGGAGCGGCCATTATCGCTATTGTTAAAAGAGATCAGATGAAGATAATAAATCCTGGTCCCGGTCAAATTATCAAGGAAGGGGCTACAATTGTAATTCTTGGAGACAGGGGACAGGTTAAAGCGTGTAAACGATTAATTGTAGACGGGAGCATTTAACTTGGAGTACAATATTCTCTTTGAAGTGGGATTAGCCATTTGTATAACTGCAGCAGCAGGGTATTTAGCTCACCGCCTTAAATTTTCTATAGTTCCTATTTTGATCCTGGCGGGCCTGGCAGTAGGTCCTCATATGCCAACATTTGGGATGCTAGACTTGAGCTTTATAAAGAGTGCCCCTCTTATAGACTTTATGGGCCGCCTGGGGGTTCTTTTCCTGCTTTTTTACCTGGGCCTTGAATTCTCAGTTGGCAGGTTAATGAAAGCAGGCCGTTCTATAATAAAGGGCGGTATTATATATATGGCAATAAATTTAACCATCGGGCTTGTTTTCCCGTTAGCTTTGGGCTGGCCCTTGAAGGAAGTTCTGGTGGTTGCAGGTATTACCACAATTTCCTCCAGTGCTATTGTGGCAAAGCTGATTGTTGAATTAAAACGTTCAGTGCGTCCTGAAACAGAAATGATATTAGGATTGATGATGTTTCAGGATGTTTTTGTTGCAATTTACCTGTCCATAGTATCCGGCCTGGTGTTAACCGGTGCAACATCGGCAGTAAATGTATTAAAGTCCGCTGTTATCGCCCTCGGCTTCATGCTGACGGTACTTTTCCTGGGAAGAAAGCTGAAGTTTATACTAAACCGTGTCCTTGAGGTCCCGTCGGACGAGGTATTTATGCTTGTATTATTTGGCACGCTTACTTTGGTTGCAGGGTTTTCCGAATCAATACACGTGGCCGAAGCTATAGGAGCCTTGCTGGTGGGACTGGTGCTGGCAGAAACGGAACATGTCGAGCGAATAGAACGAATTGTCGTTCCTTTTAGGGACTTTTTCGGTGCTCTTTTCTTTTTCAGCTTTGGACTGAGCATTGATCCGTTAACTCTTCCGGGAGCTGTGTGGCCAGCCGTTGGCGCTGTTTTACTCACCATTATCGGGAATTTTGTTGCCGGAATTTGGTCAGGCCGGGCATCGGGATATTCTCACAGAGCTTCTACCAATATAGGACTGACTATAACTTCAAGAGGAGAGTTTTCCATAATATTAGCCGGACTTGCAAGAGATGGGGGATTGCTTCATATCCTTCAGCCGTTTGCTGCATTATATGTTCTGATTCTTGCTGTTTTAGGACCTTTGCTGACAAAAGAATCTAAATGGATATATACTAGAATAAGTCCTGTTTTTAAATGGCCTCCAATAACAGAAAAAGTAAGGGAGAAAAGAAAGCAGCAGCTTTCAGCTAATCCATAAGTAAAAGGCTCTCAGATTAATCAGGAGAGCCTCATCTCACATACCACTGCGTCCTTACACCGGATAGAGTTTATTTCAAAGCAAAGACTGTGCACGACCGCATGGAAACCTTTTACGTGCCTTACATGAACTTTGATGAGATTAACGCCAGAAGGGATAAAACCCTGGCCCGGATACTGGAGCTGGCGGAAGAAAAAAAATAAGCTTATGTTATAAGGGATGCAAGGCTGTTATAAATCAACAGCCTTTTTTTATTCAACAATTCAACAACCGGCACCACCACAGTTAGGGGTTCTTACTTTAGAGGTAATTATTGATTATAATTTTTTCTCATGGCGGTGGCTGTTACACCGATGATGTAGCCAACATAAGTGGTGGCAACGGGTATCAAAACTATAAGCTGAGACGAGGTAATGTTGATCACCATGGCCAGCTTTTCTTTGGGACGAAATGATTCGTTTTGTAATAACGGCTATAGTAATGGTTATTATAGGCGGAAGCAGAGATAGCCAGTTATTATCCAAGATTAAAACCTCCTCAAGGGTTATTCTTACACAAGGATGTTGTTAACTATCAAAATATTTTACTCTACAAACCTTCCTCACCTGTAAGAATGACCCTTCTACTATCATTATTGTTAACCCAATTACTGGTAAAAGATATGGATTTTTTTGTTGGCTTTAAATGGTATAGCTTTTACTTTGAGGGACACAATAGAAAAAAAATGGGGGGAAATTATGTTTAAACATGATAAGAATTTACTACAAATCGTTAAGGTGGAAAGGCCAAATCCAACCTATGCCGCTATGTTGACTGAGCAGCTTGGAGGGCCGCAGGGAGAACTAAAAGCAGCAATGCAGTATATCTCTCAGAGCTTTCGTATCAAAGATCCCGAAATTAAAGATCTTTTTATGGATATTGCCGCCGAGGAACTAAGTCACATGGAAATGGTTGCCACTGCCGTAAACCTTCTAAATGGTCATGATGTCAACGCACAGGCGGTACAATCGGGAACTATAGAAAGCCAGGTTTTGACAGGTCTTGCTCCCTACCTTACCAATGGCTCCGGCGTTCCCTGGACTGCTGCTTATGTAAACGTCACCGGTGATTTACCGGCAGATCTCCTCTCAAACATTGCTGCGGAACAAAGGGCAAAGGTGGTTTACGAATACCTCCACAGGCAAATCAACGACAAACATGTCAGAGAGATGATCGATTTCCTTCTCAATCGTGAAGAGGCTCATAACACGTTATTCAGGGAGGCCTTTACAAAAATCCAGGACACCGGCTCCAACAGGGATTGGGGAGTAGACAAGGATGCCCGGCTGTACTTCAATCTTTCAAAACCAGGCAAATTTTTTGATGCTCAGAACCCGCAGGCTCCAGCTTTCCAGAATCCGGACCAGCAGCACTAACAGTACAGCCCCCTATCCAAGGGGGCTGTAAACGTAAAAATTCTATTTACCTGGTGAAACCCGGGTATGTATCATCGGATTCTTCACTACTCATCAGCTTTTTTGTCCAGGTAAATCGTCCCATCACTTTTTACCTCGGCATAATTTACCTGATCCAGCGTTACATTAGCCCTTTTCAGTTCATACTCCAGCCACTCCCTGCTGAGATTCAATTCCTCCAAATTTTTCTCCAGTAACTTGCCACCGGATATTATTTCTGTCGGTAAAAACTTATGGGGCTGGGGCTGTAGGTTTATATCCTTCTTCGTTGTATACTCCTGTTCCGACCTCTTCAAAACACTTAACTGGCCGTTGGGCTCTATTATCCCATATTCAACATCCGCAAAGGTGAATATATTGTTCTTTCTGAGAAGCATGGAAAGGTCGTCCATGTTAAGCCTCATGGAAGCCATGGCTTCTTCTAGTACCTTACCTTTTTTGATTACAATTGTGGGTTCTCCGTCTATTAATACCCTCGCCTTTGAAGATTTCAGGCCAATATATCCTGCCAAAAAAGTAAAGGCAGTAAATGCAATCAAACTGACAACCCCGTCCATGGTTGGTATGCTTCTGTCCACTGCAAATGCTGCTGCTATTGAACCAAAGGTAATTCCTGCTACGTAATTGAAAAACGTCAGCTGGCTCATTTGTTTTTTCCCAAGTATTCTGGTTAATATCAACATGAGGATAAATGCTACCGCTGTACGGATAATTATATTCAAGAAATCCATATATCCCTCCGTATAATGGTAATAAGTTTAAGATGCAGTCCTTTCAGAAGCATTATTTTTTAAGCTAAAATACAATCGCCCCTGCGTGTCCAACATTGCAGCAAAGACTTCCCTGTGGGAAGGAATATTATTTCTTCGCAGCTCATCTCTTAACCATTGTTCAGTGAGGTTGTTCCTTTTCAGGTTATCCTGGATTATGTTTCCATCCTCTATTACCATTACCGGGTAGCCCTCATAGTTAGTAGCTATATTTAAATCAGAAGGAGTTACAGGTCTATTTTGTGATTTTGCTATCACACTTATTTTGCCATTAGGTTCAAGTATAGCAAATTCTACCTGCGATAAATTGAAATAGCTTTTTTGGCGAAGCAACGACATGAGCTCATCAAGGTTAATTCGGGTTTTTCTCATTGCTTCAACCAGCAACTTACCATTTTGCACAAGTATTATTGGCTCTTCTTCAACCACTCTTCTGAACCTGGAAAATTTAAGGGAAGCAATGCTTAATATTATTTGGAAACCAGCAAGAGCAGCAACAGTTGTGAAGACACCCTTAAGGCCGATGTAGCTGCTGCTAAGCGCACCTGCAACGATACTACCTATCGTAATACCTATTATAAAATCAAAGAGGGTTAATCTTCCTATTTCCCTTTGCCCCATAATTTTGGTCAGGGTTAATAAGTATACATAAAGAATCACTGCTCTTGAGAGCCATTGAACGGCTGTTAAGGCTGGCTGTGCTTCCCAGAATGGCATCAACAATAGACCCCTTACGCTACTTCTTCTCCCTATATATGATAACACGGCATGCAAAAGCTTATGCTTTTATACATACCCTCTCAAACAGCTATTGTTTTACACGCACGAGTATTCATAACTATTCAAAGAATTTGAAGGGTATGGCAAAATCATAAACCTTGCTAAATCAAGGCGTATTCTTAAACTCCCACCGATAGTAAGCTCACTCCGAATTTAAGAAAGTTTTGCAGTTTGCATTAAAAAGAATGATAAACTAAACTGATTACGAAGTTTACCCTAAAAAAAGCCGCCATAGGCGGTTTTTAAGAATCATGAGCTCATTGATTTTTCGTCCAACTTCCAACTTCTAACCTCCAACCTCTATTTTTAATACCCTCTCTCCTCCATCATTTTGCCGTAATCGTAAAAGCCCCTTCCATTTTTCCTGCCCAGCCTGTTCTGAGTTACCAGTTCCACCACCGAAGGGGAGGGCTTAAAGCGGGGGTCCCCGGTTTCCCTGTAGTGCTCCATGAAAATAAGGTTAACAACATCCAGGCCTATGAGGTCCATAACCCTGAAGGGCGGTATTCTGTGCCCCAGGGCCAGCGACACCGCGGTATCTATGTCCTCAAAGGAGGCCACCCCCATGTCCAAAAGAAACAGCGACTCCCTTAATATGGCGTCCAGCACACGGTTCACCAGAAGTCCGTGAATCTCCTTTTCCAGCATTATGGGGAATTTGCCCATACTTCTGCATACCCCGGCCACTGTTTGGGCAGTTTCCACAGAGGTGTGCGGCCCCTTCACCACCTCCACCGGCTTCATAACAATAGGCGGTGTAAAGAAATGCATGTTGCAAACCTTTCCAGGCCTCCCGGTGGCGTCGGCAATTCTTGAGCTGGGTATAAAGGAGCTGTTTGTAACCAGGATTGTTTTTTCCAGGCATATTTTGTCAAGACGGGAGAATATATTTCTCTTTAATTCTAAAACTTCAGGAACAGACTCTATTACAAGGTCGGCGTCTGCGGCCGCCTCCTCCAGTTTGGTTGTAAACCTGATATTATTTTGTCCAGCAAGGGCGCTCTCCTGTGACATTTTTCCCCTTTTTACCTGATCAGCAAAATAAGTCTCAGCAAAGCTTACAGCTTTCTCCACCGCCACCGGGTCCGGGTCCACACAGCCGGTGCTGTACCCAGCCATTGCCGCGCAGAGCGCTATTTGCTTCCCCATAGTGCCCGCACCCAGCACACATACCTTTTCAATAACCTGTACCATCCAAAACGACTCCTTTCGAATTAAACATCCAGTTTGTTAAATATAAACAATATACGTTAAATTTTTGAACTATCCTTAGGCCCTCAGGCCGCTCGGAAACAGTGGGCTTTTGAGTGCACAGCGGCCATTCCTGAAAGCCATACCTTATAATTACCTTCGCCGGACCGACTGCAAACATACTGCTGCTATCTAATGAAGCAATACTCATACCCGTAAATCGCCGGATATAAAACTGGCATAATACTTGCTGTATTATTTCAGCAAACCATTAAAAAGGAGTTGAAATAATGCGTGAAGCTGTAATAGTTAGCGCGGCGAGAACTGCAATAGCCAAGGAAAACGGGGCACTCAGGGACGTCCCGCCGGAAAACCTGGCCGCCATTGTTATGAAAGAGGCAGTCAAAAGAAGCGGCCTTGAAAAGCCGGAGCTTATTGAAGAAGTTATATTCGGGCACTGCCTGGGCGCTCCGGGATGCCTGGGCCGGATGGCTTTATTAAGGGCGGGACTTCCCATGGAGATACCCTCCATAACTATTGACCGCCAGTGTGGTTCAGGGTCAACGGCGGTAAACCTGGCGGCCATTCACATACAGGCCGGAGCAGGTGACGTGTACCTTGCCGGTGGAGTTGAGAGTATGACCAGGATGCCCTATCTTCTCGAAAAGCCTGCCTCGGCTTACCAGCGCACTCCACCCAGGTTCACCCACCGGCCGCTGAGTCCCCAGGAAATAGGAGACCCTCCCATGGGGATAACTGCTGAAAACGTTGCCGAAAAATATGGCATTCCCAGGGATGAGCAGGACGAAATGGGCTTTTTGAGCCAGCAAAAAGCAGGCAGGGCTATTGCCGAGGGGAGGTTTAGGGATCAGATAGTGCCGGTTGTAATCCCCCAGAAAAAAGGTGAGCCTGTTGTGTTCGATACAGATGAGCACCCCCGCCCCGGCACCACCCTGGAGGCCCTGTCAAAACTCAAGCCGGCCTTCAAAAAGGACGGGACTGTCACAGCGGGAACATCCTCCGGAATAAACGACGGCGCAGGGGCGCTGCTGGTTACCTCCAGGGAAAAGGCCAATGAGCTTGGGCTAAAGCCCATGGCCTTTATAAGGGCATATGGAGCCGGTGGTGTAGACCCCAACATAATGGGCATGGGTCCTGTTCCGGCGACACAAAAGGCCCTGGCCATGGCGGGGCTGACCATCGACCAGATGGATGTTATCGAGCTCAACGAAGCCTTTGCCGCCCAGGCCATAGCCTGCTGCCGCGAGCTGGGAATTGACTGGCGAAACCAGGAGATATTAAACCCCAACGGGGGAGCAATCGCACTGGGTCATCCCATCGCCGGGTCCCTTGCCATACTTACGGTAAAGGCAACTTACGAACTGATCAGGCGGAAAGGCCGTTATGCCCTCATAACCGCATGCTGCGGAGGAGGCCAGGGCGTAGCCACCATATTGGAGAACGCCCAGATTTAAATTCCCGCTCATTAAGCCAAGGTAAATATTCGACAAACAGCCCGGCCTTTCTAAAGACCGGGCTGTTAATTTCTGAACACTGTTCCGCATGTAATAAATCAAGGGGCCTTTTCCAAGCAGCTCCTATCAGATCTCAAGCATATATTTTATTTAACAGCTGCCCGGAGGTCTCCGGGCCTGGTGGCGTATAGCACAGCCCTTTCCAGGGCGGCCTCCCGGTCTTCATGAGCCCTGAGGTAGTCAGGGTTTTTGATCATATCCAGGAAAGCCTGAGGTGATGGATACTGAACTATCAACATGGCATCCCACTCTTCACTTCCGGTAAGCAGCGCCATGGTTTGGCCGGAATAAATCACCTTTCCGCCGAGGCCCTTAACCATACTGTCAACAGCTGATGCATAGCGGGCATACAACTCGGCCCCCCCGCCGGACTTAAACTTCAGAAGATTTAGCATTACCACAGGACCATTGTAGCCGCTATTTTTAAATTTCCTGAACTCCTCCACGTTTATATCCAGAGAACCCATATACACACTCCTTTTTTGTTTAATTGCATCACTTAACACTTTTTAAGCGCCTCATTGATCTCTTCCCTGACGGAACCTTCACTTTGTTTTAAAAATCCTTCCAGGACGATCTTTGCCTCACTCCCGCCAATACGGCCAAGTGCCCAGGCTGCCATACCCCTTACCCTTTCATCATTAAATTCTTTAAAGACCTTGACAAGATCGGGCACATAGACCGGGTCAAGGCTGTTGCCCATAACCCTGGCCACATTCATCTTCCACCTCCATATGTCCCTGAAAGACATGTAGAACATGTGGGGCCAGATACGGGCCTGAAAATAGTCCTTGTCCATGTGCAGCAGCTTTGGCAGTTCAAAGTCCTCTGCCCTGGCAGCCACCCCGGGGTTTACCGGCTTTTCCAGGGCCAGCCAGGCAGTATTTCTGGGACACACGTTCTGACAGCGATCACACCCGTATATCCACATCCCCATGGGCTCTCTGAACTCCATAGGGGTAATTCCCCTACCATAATATGTAAGGAAAGATATGCACCTCCGCGGGTCAATCTTACGGGGGCCCCTAAGAGCCCCGGTGGGACAGGCAACAACACACACGCTTTTGCACCAGTCAGGGCAGCCTACCTCGATAGTTGGCTGGTCGGGCTCAAACCCGGCGCTAACAAGAAAGGCTATGGGTAATATAAAGGAACTCCGGCGGGCAACCTTATTGGAATAAATGAGACAATTCTTGCCGAAGGTGCCGAGCCCTGCCCTGGCTGCCGCCAGGCGGTGGGGGAGGTTGAAAGGAACCTTTGAATCTATTCCATGTTCCTTTAAGAAAGACCTTAAACTCTTTATCCTCAGTGATAGCCCATTCTTGGTCATCCTGTCGTCATCCAGGTAGCAGCGCCCGAAATAGCCTTCCAGCGAGCGGGGGAAGGCTTCCTCGAAATAGGACTCCATAACAACAATTATTGATTTGGTTTCAGGGTATATGCTTTTTGGCTCAATTCCTCCAGTAAGATCAAGCCCTGCCCTGTGAGCCCAGGCATACTCCTCCTGCCTCGACTGTAAAATATCTTTCTGAGATTCAAATGGCTCCGGACCTGTAAATCCCACATCTTTAAACCCCAGTTCCATAGCTTTATGTATAATCTCCTGTTTTGTAAGCATCAGAACACCTTCCTGTTTATAAATTTAAAACATTCCTTACCATGACAATAGCTTTGATAAAATGGAAATATTAAGTTAATTTCTTTGCATAAAATATGCCATGCCGTAATAATATTGGTTTCACTTACCACTTAACGTAAACATGTTAAACATTTTAACCTTATATGTTAAGTAATTGAACACGTTCAGTGTGATTCTTTTAATAAAGCATCTGTTAACAGATGCTTTTTCCACTCTGCATATGTAGGAACGTTATTTTATATTTATGGAATTTTTTCCTGGTATGAAAATTGCTGCTGATATAGCCAGATTACTGGAATTACACAACCATTATAACCGGGAGGTTATTAAATATTAAAAAAGGAGATGGGAAAATGCCTATTCCGGGAGTAAACAAAATCTGTGTGGTGGGAGCCGGAAATATGGGGCACCAGATAGCCCTTTGCTGCGCATTAGCCGGCTACCAGGTAAAATGCACCGATGTAAGCGCCGAGATTCTTAAAAAAGCTGAGGACTTCGCCAATTCATACTTGCCCGACCGTGTTGCCAAGGGAAAGATGACCGAGGAGGCTGCAAAGCAGGCCAGGGCAAACATATCCTTCACGGCTGACCTCAAAGAGGCGGCTTCGGATGCTGACGTGGTAATTGAGGCCATTTTGGAAAAGCTGGACCTGAAGCACAAGCTGTTTGCAGAGCTGGATGAGATATGTCCTCCCCATACTATACTGGCAACAAACAGCTCCTTTATAGTAAGCTCAAAAATTGCCCCGGTAACAAAGCGGCCTTCGCAGGTATGCAACATGCACTTCTTCAACCCGGCCCTGGTAATGAAGCTGGTGGAGGTAGTGAAAGGACCGCACACCTCTGATGAAACGGCTCAATTGGTTTACGACCTCAGCAAGGACATCGGAAAGGTTCCGGTTCTTCTTAATAAAGAAATATACGGCTTCCTGGTAAACCGCATTGTAGCGGCAATTAATCACGAGGCGCTGCACATCTATGACATGGGAGTGGCCTCCTATGAAGACATAGACACTGCTGTTGTATATGCCCTTGGTCACCCCATGGGTCCATTCCGACTGATGGACCTTACCGGCATAGACCTGGCTTACTACATCGGCATGGAGCGCTACCAGGAAACCGGCGACCCATCCTATAAGCCCTCCCCCCTGGTGGTGGAAAAATTCATTAATAAGGAGTGGGGTCAGAAGACTGGAAAGGGATTCTACGATTACAGCAAGAAATAATAACTTATACTGAAAATTTTTTCCGGTCGGAATTCAGAAGTCAGAAGTCAGAAGTCCGGGCATTCCTTGTATTTATATTGTCTGATGGTGTCGTACTTTGCGGCATGGGCAACTGCCCCGTTAAACATAATTATGGTTAGGTGAAATAAATATGACAAAACCTGTGGTTTCAGTTGTTACCTACAGCGACCCTTACCAGACCCTGAGAGAAGCCATTGACCTCTGCGGGGGGCTGAAGGATTTCAGCAAAAGCGATAAGATTCTTATAAAGCCGAACCTTGTCTCATGGGACTTCGAACTGCCATTCCCACCCTATGGAGTGGTTACCACATCCTCTGTTATGTTTGCCCTGGTCCGGATACTGAATGAAGAAGGTTTTAGTAAAATTACAATAGGCGAGGCCCCCTTAAACCTTCACAAGGCAATGGGAAGGGCTATATTTAAAATTCTGGGCTATGAAAAGCTGCAGGAAAAATACGGGGTTGAGCTTGTAGATTTTAACGAGGAAAAGTTTGAAGAGGTTGATTTTGGGAATTTTAAGCTGTCCATAGCCCAAAGGGCTCTTGAGGCCGACAGGATAATAAACCTTCCGGTGCTCAAAACACACAACCAGTGCAAGGTTTCACTGGGTCTTAAGAATCTAAAAGGCGTCCTTAATAAAAAGTCTAAAGTATTTTGCCACGGCAGGGATGTTGACCTTGATCACATGTTCCCGCACATTATTGAAAAGCTGCCGGTGGCCCTAACCATAATAGATGGGGTCTATACCCTTGCCAAGGGCCCAGGGCACACCGGTAACGCCTTCAGGAAAAACCTTATTTTAGCCTCAACCGACAAGCTAGCCTGTGATATAGCAGGCTCGGAAATAATGGGCTACAGCGCGCCGGAAATTGAACACCTCAAATTCTATGCAGAGCGCCACGGACTTGGCTGTGATCTGGCCGGGATAGAAATAGCCGGCGAGGATATTGAAAAGCACAGGTCCTTTGTGGATTACGACTGGGAGTGGACAGAAGGAAACACCGGGCCAAAGGGGTTTGCCAAGCGGGGTATATCGGGCCTTGCAGTCAGGAAGTACGACAGCTCACTGTGCACAGGGTGCTCAACGATGTATAACCCCATGCTTATTTTGTTCATGTCGGCATTTAAAGGGGAGCCGTTTCCAAATGTGGAGGTTCTGTCAGGTAAAAGGCAGGAAGCATCTACAGGGTTTGACCATACGGTTCTTTTTGGCAAGTGCGCCTGCGACTTGAATAAAAATAACCCCAATATAAAAAATGCAGTTCCCATAAAAAAATGCCCCCCAAGTATACAGGATTTGGTGGAAGCACTAAAGGAAGCGGGAATTAACTGCGACTACAACCAGTACGTGGCCTACCGCCACTACATTTTCAACCGTTATAAAAAGGAAGACGGATTTGATATGGATCTGTTCACCATGTAATAAGAACAGCTGTCCTGTTGAGTTATTAGACTGGGAATTAGGAATCAGGAATTGGGAATTGGGGGATTTTACAGGTGAAATTCAGCAATTGTATTTTTCACCAATTCCCGATTCCCATTTCCCAATTCCGGACCCGTAAAAAACGCTTACATCTTACCGGACTGCTCCAGCTTTTTCTTTTCTTCTTCGATCAGCGTGCGCCTGAGAAGCTTACCCACTGCGGTCTTGGGAATGGAGTCCCTGAACTCCACAAGCTTGGGAACCTTGTATGGAGCCAGCCTTTCCTTGCAAAACCCGATTATCTCTTCCTCGGTGGCGCTCTCACCCTGCTTTAGCACAACATAGGCCTTAACAGTCTCGCCCCTGTATGCACTGGGAACTCCGGCCACTACGGCCTCCTGTATTTTGGGATACTCGAAAAGCACCTCTTCAACTTCCCTTGGATATATGTTGTAGCCTCCGGCTATAATAAGGTCCTTTTTCCGGTCAACTATGTAAAAAAATCCGTCCTCGTCCATTTTTGCCATATCACCGGTGTATAGCCACCCGTTGCGCAGTGTTTTGGCAGTGTCTTCGGGCATATTCCAGTAGCCCTTCATTACATTGGGACCCCTGACAATCAGCTCTCCCACCTCTCCCGGAGGAAGAACGGTTGTACCTTTTTCTGCGTCAACAACTGCGGCATCCGTACCAGGGAAAGGTATTCCTATGCTTCCTTTTTTTCTTTCACCAAAAACAGGATTGCAGTGCGTGGTGGGAGATGCTTCCGACAATCCGTAGCCCTCACTCATAAGGGATCCGGTCCCCTCCAGTATTTTTTCGTAATGGTTCCAGATATCCAGGGGAAGAGGCGCCGCACCTGAGTTGTATACCATTACATTCTGGGGCTCCCTGAATTCCGGGCAGTTTAGCAGGGCAATGTACATGGTGGGAACCCCGGGGAAGAAGGTAGGCTTGTACTCGTTTATTATTTTAGCGATTTCCTCGGGAATAAAGCGCGGAACAAGCAGCATGGTGGTGCCCGCCGACACAGCAAGGTTCATGCAGCTTGACATTCCGTAAACGTGGAAGAGAGGCAGAACTGTAAGTATAAGCTGCTTTTTATCCTCACCGACGAAGAACTGGTTTGTCTGGGCAGTATTGGCGAATAAGTTTAAATGGGTAAGCATAACTCCTTTGGAAACCCCCGTTGTGCCTCCGGTATATTGAAATACCGCCAGGTCCTCACCGGGGTCAATTTCCACCTCAGGGGCCGGGGAGCGGTCTGATGAATACAGGTCCGCGAACCAGGCGGTGTCGTCCGGCATGGCCTCCGGCTTTCCTGTAAAGCCAGTGAGAAAAACCTTTTCAAGAGAGGTGTTTTCCCTTACATTTTTAACCCTGAAATATAAATCAGTCAGGGTGATTATCATCCTCGACCCTGAGTCGTTCACCTGGTGCTGAATTTCTCTTTCCACGTACATGGGGTTGGTATTAACCACTATTCCACCCAAACTCAGAATCGCATAGTAAGCTATAACAAAATCCGGGCAGTTAGGAAGCATTACAGCCACCCTGTCTCCCTTTTTCAGGCCCATTTCATGCAAGGCCGAAGCTGTCCTGTTAACACAGGCAGCCAGCATGGCATAGGAAATTTTCATGCCATAAAAAATTATCGCAGTCTTTTCGGGGTATTTTGCCGCCGTATCATACAGGAGCTTGTGAAGCGGCACCGGGTTTAACTCTAAATTCCAGTCTACCCCTCCCTCTTCGAACACTTTGAGATAAGGTCTTGGAAAGTCCAAACATAACACCTCCGTAAATTTTGTTTTTTTCTACTTATTAGTAATTTCTAAATATTTAGTCTAAAGCAATACTCATACCACTTGCCAGGTACCCTGACAAAAAATAGAGACCGATATTTTTTCCTGAAAAACCAGCAAAAAAATATCGGTCTAAATTCTAACAAACACAGACAGGTTAACTTACTGAACCCAATGTTAAAAATTTAAACAGAGAAGGATTAATTTTGTTACATCACTGTTTATTCTCTGCTTACTTCTATTTTCCCTTAAAGTCCGGCTCCCTCTTCTGGAAAAATGCCATTGGCCCTTCCCTGGCGTCCTCACTGGCAAATACAACAGCGGAACCAGCCTGTTCAATTCTTATACCCTCTTCAATACCGGTCTCCAAACCCCTGGTGACCGCCTTAAGTATTTCCCTCATGGCGATGGGGGCACCCTTTGCCAGTCTGGCAGCAAGGGCCTTGGAATCTGAAAGAACTGCCTCCTGGGGAACGACCTTGTTGACCAGCCCATATTTAAGCGCATCCTGGGAGGTAAAGGGGTCACCGGTAAGCATGGCCATAAGCGCTCTTGTCTTGCCAATCAGCCTGGGTAGGCGCTGTGTTCCGCCCCAGCCGGGAATAATACCGAGCTTAACTTCCGGGAGGCCCACTTTTGCCGACTCGGACATTATTCTTATATGACAGCTCATGGCCAATTCATTCCCACCGCCAAAGGCACTCCCCTGCATTGCTGCAATTACCGGCTTCGGGTAGTTTTCTATTTTAAGAAAAACGTCATGCCCGCTTATTTTTGGCTTTTCACCAGACTGATAGCCGGCAAATTCCTTTATGTCCGCACCCCCTGAAAAAAGCTTATCGCCGGACCCGGTAAGGACTATGACCCGTACTCCTTCGTCATTCAGGCATTCATTGAGTAAGTTGTCAAGATCGGACAGGACCTCCTGCCCCAGAGCATTTGCAGGCGGATTATTTATAGTAGCCACAATATAGCCCTTTTCCCTTTCAACCAGCAACTTCTTATACTCCATTTAAAGTAGACCTCCCTGTTTTGTAAAATAGTCCTGTCTCTTTTGTTTAGCAAAAGTCATACCTAAAATACCAGTTTTTAATTTGGCACAGTATTTGAAGGTAAACCTGATTTTATAAGGAAATATATTAAGATAATAAGCTGGCTCCGGGGAGTGATGTAATTTGGAGAAAGCTAAAATAGGCGTGATTTCTCCCTATGAGGAATTTACTCAAATAGTTGAACAGACCGCCCGGGATTTTAACCTGGATGTTTTTGTCTGTGAAGAGACCGGAGGCAAAATTGCGGAAACAGTGCAGGAGTGGGAAGCCGGCGGCAGGGTGGAAATAATCATTGCAAGGGGAGCCATCGCAGCCGGATTAAAAAGAAAAGTGAAGACCCCCGTAGTGATGATAGAAGTAACCAGCTACGACATCGTGGAGGCCATTTGCAGGGCGAAAACGGCAAGCCATGGGGGTATAGGCATAACCCTGCTGGACATTGAGCAAATCCCCCCCAGATATGATTATGAGGCAATTTCTAAAATAGTGGGGGTAGATTTTAATGTCATTTTATACCGTTCCGAAAGAGAACTGTATAAAACCATTGAAAAAGCAGCAGGGAATAAAAGTCCGGTAATGGTGGGCACCTCTTTAGGAGCGGTAGAGATTGCCTCCGGAAAAGGCTTTGAAACAGTGCTTGTACACAGCAGCCGTGAATTCATTCAGGATGCCATGAAAAAGGCAAAGGACATATGCAGGGTTCGAAGAAGGGACCTCCGTCTATGCAGGTCATTTCAGTCTATATTAAACAATGCCTATGACGGAATACTGGCTGTTGAAAAAAATGAAATAACCATTTTCAACCCTGTGGCAGAAAAAACCACGGGCCTGAAGTCCGAAGAAGTTCTGGGACGCCCTATTCTGGAGGTGTGCAGAACAAATGCAGTTTGCAGGGCCCTTTACGGAGATGGAAAGCCAGCCAGCAGCATTATTGTATACCTGGGGGACCTTCCTATCGTTGTCAGCAGGGTTCCGGTAATGCTGGGCCAGAACAACTATGGAATAACGGTGACTTTCCAGGCTGCCGACAAAATAAAGAGAATAGAGGCCAAAATAAGGCAGGAACTGAACAGCCAGGGCCTGGTGGCCAAATTTAGGTTTAGCGATATAATAGGCCGCAGCGCCATGATTGCCGAAACAATTAGGGAGGCAAGGAAGTACGCCCGTTCGGAGGCCACCGTCCTTATTACCGGGGAAAGCGGAACCGGAAAAGAATTGTTTGCCCAGAGCATGCACAATGAAAGCAACAGGAGAGACGGCCCCTTTGTTGCAATTAACTGCGCGGCCCTGCCTGAAAACCTGCTGGAAAGCGAGCTGTTTGGGTACGAAGAAGGGGCTTTTACCGGCGCCAGAAAGGGTGGAAAGCAGGGGTTATTCACCCTGGCCCATGGGGGAACCATTTTCCTGGACGAGGTAAGCGAGCTCAGCCTGGGGCTCCAGGCCAGGCTGCTTCGAGTCCTTCAGGAGAAAGAGGTTATGCCGGTTGGAGGCCAGAGGGTAATCCCTGTGGATGTCAGAATAATAAGCGCCACCAATCAGAATCTCTCCATTTCTGTAAATGAGGGAACTTTCCGAAAGGATTTGTTTTTCAGGCTAAACGTGCTTAATTTGCAAATCCCGCCTTTAAGGAACCGGCTCGAGGATGTTCCGGAGCTGTTCAAGCACTTCTTTGGGAGGCTGGCAGGCCCGGGAAGCATGGAAGCATATAACCTTGACGGAAATCTTCTGGATGAGCTTAAAATGTACATGTGGCCCGGAAATATAAGGGAACTTGAAGGGTTTGCCGAAAGGTACGCTGCCCTAGGAGAAGATAACACCCGGATTCACTCAACCTTCTACGGGTTATTTAAAAAACTTGTAATGGGTGCTATTGACCACGATATAAAAAACGACGGCAACCATCTGACTATACAGCTGGGAAGCATACCGGATATGGAAAAACAGATTCTTACCCAGGCCAGCAGGCTTATCCGGGGAAACAAGGGAGAAATGGCAAAAATTCTGGGGATAAGCCGCACAACGCTGTGGAAAAAGCTTAAAGACCTGGATATTGAAATTACTGATGAAGGACAGACGGTCTAGAACAAAGCATTCCTGTTTTCAGAAAGAAGGTAGTGAGATGGAGCCAATCTGGTTGAAGTCCTGGCCTGAAGGGGTTCCCCGCACAGTTGAATATCCAAAGATTACACTACCCCAGGTAGTGGGGGAACATGCCAAAGCATTCCCTCGCAGGGAGGCCCTTAATTTTTATGGATTTAAAATAAGCTATGGGCAATTTGAAAAACTGACATCTGCCTTTGCAGCATCTCTTTCAAACATGGGAGTAAGAAAGGGAGACAGGGTCTGTCTTTTCATGGAAAACTGCCCGCAGTTCATAATTGCCATGTATGCCATATGGAGGATTGGGGCGGTGGCAGTACCGGCCAACCCCATGCTGATGGAGGAAGAACTTCTTTACGAGCTGAATGACTCGGGAGCGGAAACCATCGTGCTTCTGGACCTGCTATACCCTGTACTGCACAGGATAAAAGGAAGAACAGGGCTAAAAAATATCATCATCACCGGCTACAGAGATTTCCTGCCGGAAATACCGGGCCTTCCCCTCCACCCCTCCCTGGAAGTGCCCAGGCAGCATTTTGAGGAAACGGTGGAGCTAATGACCCTCATAGACAACAATGATAAGCCCGCCAGCATAAATATCGATCCGGACAATGACCTGGCGCTTCTCCAATACACGGCCGGCGTAACGGGAACTCCAAAGGGGGCCATGATTTCTCACTCCAATATGCTGTCAAATACTATATGTTCAGCACTGTGGAAAAAGGTTGATGAAGGAGTTCACCTGTCAGTTCTCCCACTCTTTCATGTAACCGGGCTTGTGCACAGCATGAACATGCCGCTCTACTCAGGCGGCACCATAATTCTTCTGGCCCGCTTCGACACTGAAACCGTTATCAGGGCTATTGAGAAATACAGGGTCACACACTGGACCAGCATAGCCACCATGAATATTGCAGTGGTAAACTACCCCAATGCATACAAAAGTGACCTGTCATCCCTTACAACCTGTAACTCAGGGGGAGCACCCATTCCCCTTAAAGTTATGGAGAGATTTAAAGAGCTTACCGGAGTAACACTAATTGAAGGGTACGGCATCGCCGAAACAATTTCACAGGTCACGGTAAATCCACCGGATAAGCCCCGGCCCGGTTCGGTTGGCATACCGGTTATAAACACCGATATTAAAATAGTGGACCTGGCGGACCCCGCACGCGAGGTGAAGAATGGTGAAATGGGAGAACTGCTGGTAAAGGGGCCCCAGGTTACAAGGGGCTATTGGAGAAGGCCGGATGAAACGGAACAGTTTATAAAAGACGGGTGGCTGGCTACCGGAGACCTGGCCAGAATGGACAGGGACGGCTATATATATATTGTAGGCAGAAAACAGGAAATGATAAATGCTTCAGGCTTCAGCGTTTTTCCCCAGGAGGTAGAGAATTACCTGTATGATCACCCCGCAGTGGCCGAGGCAGCTGTTGTGGGAATACCGGACCCCTATCGGGGCGAGAGCGTTAAAGCATATGTAGTGCTTAAAATGGAATACGAAAACAGGATTTCCGAGACTGACATTATAAACTGGTCCCGGCAAAAAATGGCGGCCTATAAATACCCAAGGGCTGTGGAGTTCCTCAAGGAGCTGCCCAAGAGCGGCTCAGGAAAAATACTGCGCCACGTGCTGTCACAAAAGTATTAGGCATTATTTGCGGGTCGGGGATTGGGAATTGGGAAATGGGAATTGATGAGAAATTTAATTGTTGAATTTCACCTATGCTATCCCCAATTCCCAATTCCTGATTCCTAATTCCGATCTCTATCCGCTACTCAGTATAAACGTAAACCGTGCTGGTTGCATCGTCATATTCGACCTCGCAGCCCATTTCCTCAACAATAAACCTTACCGGCACCATATTTCTGCCGTTCTTGATCACAGGGGGTATATCCATCCACCTTTTTTCTCCATTTACAGTATACGTGCGCTCGTTAACATACATAACGATTGAAAGATCATCCCGGCTAATGCCTATGCGGTTGGGCTCAGTCCAGGAAACATCAAACCCCATGGACTCTGACAGGCTCCTTACCGGAACCATGACCCTTTTTCCATCTTTTAAATATGGTGGAACATCGAAAAGAACAGGCTGACCGTTCAATAAAACCCCCACAGAGTCTGTTCCTATTTTTGGGGGTTTGTTTTTGGCTATAAGCTTATCCATATCTGTGCTGTTTGACTCGGTAAGGACGGGTACGTTTACCCTTATATCCCTGTCTTCCTTTATATCGGCGGTCAGCTGCAGCACTCCGCGAAGCTCGGTATTTCCGTCAAGGTCCTTTACGTTCAGCTCCAAAAGATCTTTTTCCTTAATAACGCCGCCGGTCTGGCTGTATTCACCCTTGAAAAATCCTGAAATACTATTTGCACTGTTCTTACCGCTTATCCCGAGACTATAGCTGCTTTTTACAGCGCTTTCCCTGTTCCCCGACATAGCCGTTGTTATATCCACTCTCCCGGAAAACTCAGGAAAGTTAAAGGCTACCGCCGCAGAAAATCTGTCCTCTCCGGAGGGGTTCACAGAAAACTCGGCAACAAACTTTTCCACTTTTATGTTATCAAATTTTAATTCGGACATAAGCTCTTTCAATTCCGGGGACTGTTCGGATAATTTATTCTTATCAATACCCAAATCCGTAATACTTCCCAGTTCCTTTTTAATTTCTTCCCTGTCCTTAGAAGGGTCTGCGGCAATTATTGCGTCGGCCACCAGATTTTCAAACCTTTCCGGGTCCTTTATAACTTTTATTATTAATGAAAGAAATATATCCTTTATCCCATTCTCATCAATACTAAGCACTACCATGTCTCCGGAAGGTGATAAAGAAAAGTACTTATCAGGAACGGCCTCAATAAAGAATACGGCAAATTCCCTGTAAACAGGGATGAATTTCTGGGGGTCCGAATTCTGCATGGCTTTCCAGAACTCTTCACTTTCTTTTTTGCTTGATGAATAGAGATACTGCTTTACATCCTTCAGCTGTTCCATATTTGCCATGGTAGGGTCAAAGGCAGCCAGTAGTTCCGCAACATCCTTAGGTATAATCAGCTTGTCACCGTCGACATAAAAACTTCCCCTAAGCTCCTCTTTACCGTATTCAGCTGTTATATTCAGCTCCGCTTTTTTCTGAGAGGAATTGATTTTATAATCAACACCCAGTTTGGCCCCCTTCGTTAAATCAGCGGGTATTCCAACAGTTTCCCGGCCTGAAAGTTCCTTTAGCTCAATATTAAACGTCCCCAAAGATCCCTTTGTTATATCCATATAGTTAAAATTACTTTTTTTAATTCTTTCTAACAATTGGTCTTTAGGAGAAGAAACCGAGGCTCCGGCATAGTGAACAGGCATTGAAAACAACATTAAAACAACCATCAATACTGAAATCAATTTAATTTTCTTATTCATGACACTCTCCTTACTTGCTTTTTAACTTGACAAATAACTAATTAGTTCTATAAGGCTATACAACCAGCCCCTTTATGTTACCATGTTATTACATTAGCAACAATACATTTTAATTATTATATAAATGTTCAATAGTATTTAAACCGGCTTCCGGTAAGCTTTTGTAGCCTAGTAATTGCCGAAAGGGCATTTTTTATAAGAGACTGCTCAAATTTGCTGAGCTTGTACGGGTTGATGTAGTTGTCGGCTTCTTTCCCCTGATTTGCCTTTTTTATGTTCTCACGGATACGAAGCATCATTAAAAATTCAAAGGAATTACGGATAAAATCCACATCTTCACCCGGGAGAATCCCCTTTTCGGCTATGGCTGAAAGTCTGTCCAGGGTTGATGTGTCCGGGATTCCGTATTTTATGGCGAATAACCTTACACAGCTTATAATGTGCCTGCATATTAACTTCAGATTTATTTCATTTTTTTTGGGGCCGGTCTTTTCTGTGGCAAATCCCCCGAAAATAGTCAGCGGAACACGGATTTGAAGCTCCTCGGCCAAATAATGGGTTGCCCTCACCGGCTTACCAAAGATACTAAAAATGAAATCCCTGAGTTCACCCTCCAAGCTTTTATTGCCGTACACACACCTGAAATCAAGTAATACGGCCAGAGATGCTGTGTCTTCGGGGTCAGCACGGTTAGACCATACCTTAACCGTTTCTTTCCAGACGTCAAGAGAGCGGCACCAGCGCGGGCTGGAAGCCATTGTTCCACCCTTGCACCAGTCAAAACCGGATTTTACAAGTTCTTCAACCACTCTTGCCGCCAATATCTGAAAGTAGCCACGGTGCTCGGAATCCTGGCCTGAAAAAATTATTGCGTTGTCCTGGTCGGTCCTTAAAGTCTGCTCTTTTCGCCCCGCACTTCCCATATTGACCCAACAGTAATCCACTGGCGGCGGGCCATATCCCTTAAGGGTCATTTCCGCCTCACACAGTTCTATGACGCGGCAGGTAAGCCTGTCGTGCATTTCGGTAATAATCTCGAAAAGCTCGGGAACGGTTGCCCTTTCAGCCACCAGGGCGTTTAAAAAACTGCCCGCCTCCCGGCCTATCCGGGACAGGTCATCCAGGTTTTTGGAGGCGTCTATCTTGTCGGCCACCCAAAGGCTGCCAGTGCTGCTGGCCTTTATTAAATCCCGGATAGTAAGTATGCCGGTAAGCAAATTCCCATCCATAACTACCAGGTGTTTAACCTGGTGTTTGACCATTTTTAAAAGGGCCTGGTTATAAAAATCGGTTTCTTTAATAATAACCAACTGGTCATCCATTACCAACTCCGCAGTAAGGTCCTCAATCTGCCGGGTGGAGCCGGTGAGTATTTTATGTACCAGATCCTTTTCTGTTAACAGCCCTATGGGGAGAAGATTTTCGTCAACGACTACAACCGAGCTGATCCTGTTTTCTGCCATTAGTGCCGCCACACTTGATACGTGTACCTGTTTCCGGCAGGTCACAGGAGACCTGGTCATAATCTGGCTAACCCGCTTCCTTAAAAGAGGAGCACGGTATTTTTCAGAAAGCTCGTATACCTGGCGGGAGGCCCTCTCCTGATACTGAGCCCTAAGCCTCTCGGAAAGGAGAGATGTAAAAAACCCGGAAAAAGCCGGGTAATTTGCTATTAATTCCTGTATCTTTTCCCTGTGGATAACCAGGCAGGTAAGGTCAGAGGAGGCTCTGGCCGAAACAACGTAAGGCTTATCCGTAAGAAGAGCTGTTTCCCCAAAAAAGTCATACTGGCGGCAGTAGCTGACAATTATCTCCTGCCCTGCTTCATCAGCTACCACCATTTCCCCCATTCCGGAGACAATAATAAAAAGGGCCTTGAGGCTGTCTTCCCCCTGCCTGAACACGTACATTCCGCTTTTATACTCTCTTCTATCCACAATTTCAGCCAGGCCTGATAAGCTGTCTTCATTAAGAACATTAAAGGGAACACAGTATTTTAAAGCTTTAATTATTTCATTTTCCATGGAACCCAACCCATTTCAAAAAAATTCCCTGGAGGTTCAATTCAAATTGTATAATGTTGATAATATATTAATCAATCTTCAAAACATGAGAATTAAAAAATGAGAAAAGAGACTTAATGCCGGAGACCTACAAAAGATATAGACAAGGAGCACCCATATGGATCTTATACTAAAAATACAGTCATACTCAAACACTTCCCTTGATCAATTTTTCCAGCTGGCAACCATGCTGGGGGAAGACTCTTTTTTAATACTTATAGCTGTCATTATCTACTGGTGCTTTGACAAGAATGTAGGGTTCCGCCTGGGAGTTCTTTACTGCTTTTCAATGGTGCTTAACAACATAATAAAAGAAATTATAACAGCCCCGAGGCCTGTGGGACTGGAGGGAATACGCTCTCTGAGACTTGAAACCGCCACCGGCTACTCATTTCCCAGCGGACACACCCAGGGTACCGCCACTTTCTGGACAGCTCTTGCCCAGGCCCTTGGCAGCCGCACTATTCTGGCACTTGCCCTAGCAATTATAATAGTGGTTGGTTTTTCAAGGCTGTACCTAGGTGTTCACTACCCACAGGATGTATTCTGGGGGGCAGTATTCGGGATAATAGTCACTCTTTCGGGAGGTCCCGCTATGTCTGCCCTGGAGAAAAACATTTTACAGGCCGGCAAGGTTTTTCTTATCGTAATGATTTCTATTTTAACGGTAATGCTTTTTGTTCACTCCAGTGATATGTTCAAGGCCTCGGGAGCGCTTACCGGCCTCATGGCAGGCCGCTATATCGAGGAGAGATATATTGGCTTTGAGGCCCAAAGCACTGTCCTTTTTAATATTATAAAATTTATCACCGGTATGGCTGTTCTCCTGGGAATTAAGGAGGGCCTCAAGCTGGCCCTGCCTGAAATTCTTCTCAGTGACTTTATAAGGTACATGGCTGTAGGTATCTGGACAGCCCTGGGAGCCCCCTGTCTATTCACCAGGCTAAGCCGTTGGAATTAAGTTAATTCTGCCAGAAGGCAAGTCTTAGAGCCGGTTCTCTTATCGGGGACATTCCTGTCCACAAAGGAATACCCTATCTTCAGCAGGTGTGTCCCCTTTCCTTACTAGCCCAGTTGACATGGGGGCTGTGTTCCCTAGCCGCCTGCCCCAGAATTTTCATTGCCTGATGATGTCGCACTTTGCGACATGGGGGTCTATCCTGAAAACAACCCAGGTCTTTATTAGCCACAGAGGTCACAGAGAACACAGAGAATTAATGTAAGGCACTACTCTGTAGCAAAAGTAGACGATTCGGGAATCATTATCAGACAGCTTCAATTAGTATAAAAAATCTTTTGACATTTAGGCAGGACTAAAAACCTCTGTGTCCTCTGTATTCTCTGTGGCTTTAAAAGGACCCTAATTTTCATCCTCATTGATGGCCGTTTTATACGGCCCGGTTATCTTATTTCTGCTTACAGTCAAAACTGCACTCCTGGCACTCCTCTTCGCAGGGCTCCACCTTTATGACTATATCGGTATCAGATAGCCTTACCTCTATTTTCTGCTCCAGCTCCCGGCAGGTGTCATGTATTATCTTAATGGGCAGGTGCCGGGGAAACACCAGGTGAAGGTCCACAAACCTCTGGGAGCCTGCCTTTCGTGTCCTAAGCTCATGATAATCAAGAAAGCTCACAGAGTTTTTCTCAAGAACCTCGTTAATAATACTAATTTCATCTTCTGAAAGCCTCTCATCCACTATTACCTTAAAGGATTTCTTAATAAGTCCCAGCCCCGACTTCATTATAAACAAAGATACACCGATGGCAATTATAGGATCAAGAATCATAAGTCCTGTGATTTGTATGGCGCCAAGCCCCGCAAAAATACCAAGAGAAGTATATACATCGGCCCTTAAGTGCCATGCATCCCCCTCCAGCGCGGGAGAGTCTGTTTCCCTGGCCACTCTCATCAGTTTGCGTGAAACAATGGTGTTTACCACAACAGACACCGCCATAACACCGGCACCTATACCGAGGGAATGTATCTCAGTGGGATTAAATAGTCTTGGCACTGCCTCAACAATAATTACCACTGCAGCGGCTATAATAAGAGCAGCCTCAATAATGCTTGCAACATTTTCATACTTTCCGTGGCCGTATGGGTGCTCATGGTCTGCAGGCTTGCTCGACTGCCTCACTGAAAGGTAGTCAATAATAGATGCAACCAGGTCTATGCCTGAATGTATAGCCTCGGAAATAACGCTTATGGAGCCCATAAGTATTCCCACAATTAGTTTGAGAACAGTCAGGAAGGAGTTTGATATGATTGAAAGCCTTGCGGCCCTGACCTTTTTATCCATTTGAAACCTCCTCAACCGAATCCGGTGATGAAAAACCCCGTGGCACATTTTATGTCCCACGGGGTTCTTTATCATACCCGTTGCCGTCCGGCCCGGTCATCACGACCTGACAATGACATATAAAGTTGCTATAAGTCATTAAGGGGATTTTAGCATTTGTAAAAAAAACAGTCAATATTTTGGGGCAAACCTGTACAAGCACTGCCTGTATTTTTTAAAACTGGCAAGATTGTATAATCGTAACAAAATCGTAACATTTTGTACTCAGGTTTGCCACATCCCTTTTCTATAATAAAAATAAATAAAAGAAAGGAGGAGAGATATGAACAAAAAGCTGATCGCGGTTATAGTTCTGGTGGCCCTGGCTGCCCTGATAGCGGTTCCGGCCTTCGCCGCAACCGATACCAGCGCCAAGGAATGGTTTGCGAGCAAATTTGCAGCTAAACAGGCTTTTGTTGACCAGGCCGTTAAAGACGGAAGGATTACCGCCGAGCAAGGTGAGACATGGAAAAAACACTTTGATGAAATGTATAAATTCCAGGAGCAAAACGGTTTCACCTGCCCGATGGGCGGCCCCGGAGCCGGAATGGGTAAAGGCTTCGGAAGAGGCGGCGGCATGGGCTTTGGATACAGCCAGGCCCCGGCCCAGCAATAAGTAAACTGCCGGTGACGAAAAAGGCTGCGTGCAATTGCCGCAGCCTTTTTATACGAATAAGCCGGTTATTTTACATAAAACTCAACATTGACCACCGCGGTTATTTCCTTATCCGGAGATGAAGTATCATTAATGCCCCAGTCAGACACCTCAGTGGAATTAAGCCTTGTTATCTGAAAAACCCCCATTTTTGCCGATTTTAAAGCTCCTATTTTGCCCCCGCTGTTTTCCGCCAGCTGTTCAGCCCTCTTCTGGGCGTCCTTGGAAGCCTCGGCCAGCATATCCACCTTTAAATCGTTAAGCTTTGTATAAAAATACTGGGGAGGCTGGGACTGAAACTGTACCCCCTCGTTAATTAACTCGGTGGAAGTTCTGGACAGCTCGGTTATTTTATCCACCTGGCTGGAATTAATCTCAACACTTTGTGTAAGCATATACCCTTCAATTACATTTGTCTGAATACCGTTTAGTCCCATCCTATAGACAGGTACAGTGTTAATTGAAGATAATACCAATTCACTATCAGATATTCCTTTGTTTTGCAGGTAGGCCTTTACCTTTCCGGCATCCCGGCTAAGCTGCGCATATGCCTCGGACAACTGTGGCGACTGGGCTGAAAAGTTACCGCTCCATACAATAAGGTCGGAGCGTATAGCCTTTTTTGCAGCCCCGGTAACTGTAATGGTGTTTTTACTCCTGGTAAAATTGCCCGCTGCACCCGCCAAAATAATTGTGCAGATAATCATGGCCACTGAAAAAATAGCCGCTGCGGCAATAACAGAAAAGTTTTTTCCGCTTTCAGACAGTTTCATGGCAGCCCTCCTTCATATACTCTATGGATACAGACTAACCTGTCCGGTCTTTTGTTCCTCCTCACATTAAAAAAACGCCCTGTGGGCGTTGCCGCTGGAACAGCGGCAGTTAAAAGCATTTTTTCATGGGTCCTAACTATAAAAACACTCCCACTAGTGTGGAAGTGTTTATTATCATAATAATAAAAACCCATAGCCCGGCCATGAATTATTCTCTATAAAGGGAAACACCGAAATAGTTAAGTACGTTTTGAATGGGATTTGCATAGGTGTACTCATCCGAACCGGCAAACAGAAGGCCCACAGCTCTTCCATACTGGTTTACAATAAGGGACCCGCTGTCTCCACTCTTGCTCATAGATCCCATTCCTATCTGGTCTTCAAAAATATATTTCTTTTTGTCATTTTCAACCTGGAGGGTATTTCCCAGGCTGATAACAGACCCCCTTGTTACTCCGCTTGAACGGCCGCTCTTGAATACCATCATTCTGTTGAATGCCTGAGCTGTTCTGGTTACATCCCCCAGCTCAATAATGGTGCTTTTTACTGCATTCGGGGATACAGGAATGGCAAGGGCGGCATCGATCCTGTTCACCGGCCCCCTTGTGCCCTCCTTTTGCGGCAGCAGGGGAGAAAATGCATAAAGGCGGGCAATAATATCATTTCGCCGCCCATCATCATAGGGGCCGGGCTGCAAAACAGCATCCCCCGGGAAAGCAAGGCCGTCTTCTCCACTGGTTCCATTGGCAAGAATGTGGTTGTTTGAAAGAATTGCCACACCTCCCGGGAAATCTCCCTTTACAACAGCACCCAGTGTTCCGGCGGTTACCCTGTAATGGCCTACACTTACCCCCGGCTGTGCAGGCCTCATCTTTTTTTTCCTGAACTCGGGCTGCTCTTCACCGTTGTCATAACTTGGCGGCGCATATCCTAAAAACCTGATTTTACCTGTCTGCACTACGTCGGTGGGCAGGCTGTCCAGGCTTTCAGGAATCATCTGGCCAGAGGGAACGGCCCCGGGGGGCATTTTCTTTTCCACTCCAAACACAATTGCCGGGACACCCGTGTTCAAACCGTTTTTAACTTTCACTCCAAACCCAACTGAAACAATCCCGGGCATGGAAAGAAAATCAAACCTGTGTCTTCCTATGGCATTCAAAAAAGGACGCAAAGGTACTCACCCCTTTTTTTATGCCATAATATGCTAAGTATCTGTGAATTGCTCCCGGATAATGGAAAAAGGCAGGCGATGCTATTATAATAATGTTAATACTGCCATGCGGGGTGTTTATGTGAAACATATAAGAGTAATACTTTTGTCTGTCTCTTTGATTGTTCTGCTTTCAGCTATATATGCATACCTGGGATATGCCCCCGGAGAAACCGCCATTAATAAACATTTTCCAAGAACCCCCGGGGAGCTGGTAATTTTCACCGGTGGAAGAGAGGTCTATTTTAAAGACCATGAGCTGATAGCAAGATTTGACAGACATGCCCGTAATAAAAAAGGTCAGAGGATTGCCCCGGATAATATCAAATCTCTTCGTAGCGAGGCCATACTTCAGTTCGACTATGGCTACAAGGAAAAAGGTATGTACATAACACAGGACGGGAGAATAATATTTGCTGTTGACAAGGCGGAAATAAGAAACAGATCCCTGGCGGGCTATGTTTGGTGGAAAATAAACAGCCTCAATGACCCCAATGTAAACCTCTACTTCATGACCCAACCGGACCCTGAAATAACCTCAATAGCCCGGGATATCCTTGACAGGGTAAAAAAACGCCCTGCGGGCGTTGCCGCTGTCCCAGCGGCGGGAATCCAGAATCAGAGGAAAGGGGACACACCTGCTGAAGCTTGAGTATTCCTTTAAGGACAGGAATGTCCCCAATTATACAGGAGTCAGAATGGGTTAAGCATTGCCTATTGTATCTGTATAGGAGAAGCCCCCAATCGGGGCTGTTGACAAATTGTTTTAAAGGCAAGATTTTCTATTGTCCGTGTAGAAAGTAATACTACACGGTTTTTTGTTCGGAGGAATTTATATGATGCTAAAAGAGGGAGATAAACAAG
>JBMOPE010000004.1:0-101713 GCA_049323755.1 Bacillota bacterium | reverse complement strand
CCCACATGATATCCCTCTGGGCAACGTGCCACAGGCCCTCGCCGTAGTTGGCAAAGTAGTGTATGCGGCGCTCCAGCACGGGCTCAAAGTCCTCCTGCATTTTACGGCCGTAAACATCCACCACGATTCCAAGGGGCAGCCTGCTGCCGGGCTCAAGCCCGTCAATGTCGGGACCGACAAGCTCAACCTTGCCGTCTTCAATTTCATCTTCGCCCACCATGCGGACGAGCTCAAAGCCTGGGGTCTTGGAGCCGCCGAATTCAACAAACATGTCCTTTTTGCGAATGGACTCGCCCTCAAAGGCCGGGCCAACGGTGATGGGCACGTCAATATCGATGGCGGTGATTTTAATTCCCCGGACCTCAAGGCAGGTTTGGACGATCTTATCATAATCAGGCTGGGATACGAACCAGTCCTTGATTTGCTTGTCTTCGGGAAGCTCCTGGTCGGTAATGACCGGGAAGCCCACGTTGATGGCGCCCATTGCGGCGGCATCCTTAACCATGTCATGCTCGCCCAGGTACAGAATGAATGCCAGCACGCGGCGCTGCTGATAGTCACGCTGAGCATCGTAGTCGCCGGCCTTGATTCCGCCGAACATCATGCCTGCACGCAGGGCAAAGTTCGCTGCGTGAACAACCTGGGTAAAGTTGCCCAGGGGGAATGCAATGTAGTCCACACCCAGCTTTACGTTTTCTTCCAGCAGCTGCTCGATAATCTCGTCGCAGAGGAAGAGCATGAGGCCCTTGGCCATAAAGCTGTCAATAAGCTTTTTGGCGGCCTTGCTGTCCTTGGCCCGGCCTAATATAACTGCCTCGCCGGGGATGGTCCAGTCAACCAGCTTGGTGCCGTACATACGTACAATGGGGTCTCCCAGGAATCCGGTCCAGGGAGGGGTGTGCAGCGGATTTTCCGGTGTATTGCGCAGGTAGCGCACTGCCTCAATTATCTCTGCAGCATACCAGGTGGCCTCTCCACCCTTAATGGCATTTTTGAAATCCCTGTAGTCTTCCCTGACGGAGGCTCTCATACGGTTCAGTATGGGCACCAGATCTCCCAGAGTGGTAACTTCCTCGCCGCTCAGGCAGCGTATAACCGGAAGATGGTAAGCTGTATCGGGATATGCAACCGGATGGTCCGCCCCGAAATCGCGGATTGCCTGGCTCAGCAGTATTTCCGCGTAGCTAAGGGCGGTGATGGTACCGTTATATGCAGATTTGAAAAGCGCCTTGGGCTCTTTACCAGGCTCTATAACGCCTTCAAAAATCTGATCAAAATTAATCTGCTCAGACATTTGGTCTCCTCCTTTCAAACTGAAGAATTAGTAACCCTTGCACAGGGCGGCTTCAAATTCCTCGGCGGTCTGCCTGTGGATACCGAGCTTCCATGTACGGTATTCCAGGGCGCTGAGCATCTTCTTGGCTGCAACCTCGGGATCCATTTCGAAGATGAAGTATCCGCCGTAAACGTCGCCGGCAACCTGAGTGACAATGGAGTAAATAAGGTCGCTGCCCTCAAGAGGAGGCATAGCGCCAACGTGTACAGGCATCCCCATGGCCACACACCAGCAGCCGATTGAAACAGCCTTGCCGCTCATTGCCTCGGGAGCCGAGGCTACCCAGGGAACCTTCGGAGTGTCTACACCCATCTCGTTGGCCATGTCCATCAGGAGGTCCGAGCAGCGGGTATTGTCCACGCAGGAGCCCATGTGGAAAATTGGGGGCAGCGGTGTGCTCAGGTTGGCCTTTTCGCTAATCCTGGCCAGGAATTTCTTCAGTCCGGGGCCGGCTTTTTCCATCGCTTCGGGAGACAGCAGTCCCAGTTTGGCGCAGCCCTGCATTACGCAGCCTGTACCTATTACAAATACGTCATTCTTTATCATTTCTTCGGCTATCTTAATATGGCTTTCATCCTGGGGCCTCTTGACGTTGTTGCAGCCGGCCAGCATAGCCACACCCTTGATTTCTCCGGCCAGTATGGCATCGGTAAGGGCTTTAACGGGCTTCTCGGGGCTTACTGTGGCAAACAGTTCATATAGTGCCTCAAGGCTAAAGCCTGCAACAACCTTGTTAACTACCTGGGGAATGTGTACTTTTTGAGGATCTCTAAGTTTGAAAGCTTCTATAGCAAGGCGGACAGCGGTCTTGGCGTTGTCCAGGGCCTTGGTGGTCTGGTAGTCAATATGATAAGAACCAGGTATCTTGGCTATGGGCGATGTGGTTATAATCCTGGTGTGGAAGCATTCAGCCGCTGTGCGAACAGCAGGCATAATGCACTGAACGTCCACGACCATGGCGTCGATTGCTCCGGTGGCAATGGCATATTCCTGGGATGAGAATGATGTCACAATAGGTACACCGTGGCGCATAAGCACCTCGTTACCTGTGCAGCAGATACCCATCAGCTTGATGCCCTTTGCTCCTACAGCCTTAGCCTCAGCTTCCAGTTCCTTGGAGGCCTGTACGATAATCTCGGAAAGAATGGGGTTGTGTCCGTGAAGAACAATGTTCACTTTTTCAGGATCTATTACACCGAGGTTGGCTTCACTTACAACCGGCTTGGGAGTTCCAAATATAATATCTGAAAGGTCTGTACCTACGTGCATTCCGACATAGTCTCCAAGGGCAACCCTCAGAGCTGCGAATATAATGTTAACCGGGTCGTTGTCCATACCAACATGGGCCTGTGTCACCAGCTCTGAAATAACATTGTATATTCCGCTGGGCATAATGTCGTGGGTGCGGAATTTTTCAATACGGCCCTTTGTGGCAGTGGTATTAACCCAGGTGGACTCGCCGAAGCCCTTAAGGCGGCTGTACTCTTCCAGGGCTGCCTTGGCGACATCGTGGGCTATTTCCATATCGCTGCGGCCTTCGGTGGCAACGCCGATTCTCTTGGCAACCTTGTACAGTTTGGCCTGGTCCTTTACGCCGTAGTCAGGCGCGTGTCCCTCAGATGCCTCATATAGTGTGTGTGCCATGTGGCTGGCGTGCTCACTGTGGGATGCGGCACCGGTAAGAAGCATAAGTCCAGTGCTGCGGGCTGCAATTGTCCAGTGGGACGCACCGCAGATGCCCTTGCTTCCAGGGCCCTCATCGGCCTTAATGCGGCAGGGTCCCATCATGCAGAAGCGGCAGCATATGCCTTTATATCCGAATTGACACTGGGGCTGCTGGGCCACCGCGCGGTCAAAGGCTGTAATCATGCCCCGCTCCTTGGCGATGTCAATCATCTCAAGGACGCCGGGGTCAACTGAGCGTTTAACAGACTTCGGATCGACAACCCGGGGCGCCGCCGAAGGCTTGCAGGTATGGCTAGGATCGCTAAACCTTGGCATTTTTTAACCTCCTTAATGATAAAATTCAAAACATTTACCGGTCAAATTTACAGACGGTATTATAATTCTATAACCGCCCGCGTAAAACCTGACCCCCTCCCTATCTCCGCTTACGAACCACCTACCTCTCCCAAAATCTTTTCCCGGACCTCCCTCATGCCTGCCAGCAGTTCTTCTGCTGCAGGAGAAGATTCCGGGTCCATAGAGTTCTCCCAAATGTCATTGTTAAAACTGACAAACCCCAGCACCTGACCGGGCTGGAAACTTTTTTCTATAAATTCTTTTTCTTTTTCTGATCTAATTTTATTGCCTACTATCCTTATTCTCTCTATGCCCAGCTCTGAAGCCATTTTAATTACATTCATAGCGGTATTGACGCTGTTTCGGCTTGGCTCCACCACAACCAGCATCATATCCACTCCCCGGGCGGTACCCCTGGAAAGATGTTCAATTCCGGCACCCATATCCATTAATACCATATCGCTTTTATCCAGGAGCAAGAGTGATATAAGTGCCTGCAGGAATGTGTTCTCTCTGCAATAGCACTGTGAACCGCCTTTTTTAATATCACCCATGCGCATAAACCTGATATTGCCGTGCTTATGACTGAATTCTTCAAGCGCACTGTCGTCTATGGTTGGATTCAGAGAGTAGAATGCACCTCCGCCACTTATACTCTTTATTTTGTCACCCATCTCTACAACTGGTTTTATTTCGGCAGATACTTTGGCGGGGATACCTATTGCCGCCGCAAGGCAGGCATCAGGATCCCCGTCAATTGCATAAACGGTACGATGAGTTTCAGAAAACGACTTTATAAGGGCCGAAGCTATTGTTGTCTTGCCCACTCCGCCTTTTCCCGACACAGCTATTTTCACGTTTATCACTCCCGCTGGATAAAATTGTTATTACGGTTATTACAGCATGAAAAAAGCAAAATACATGGACAAACTTAACCTTTCTACAAGTATAAGATAAAATCCTCCTTAGGTAATAATCCTTATATTTATAAAATTTTCTTATCAATTATCTCTGCAATATTTGTCATTAAATATTGTGTGATAATTTCGACGGCCCGCAAGGAAAATCCTCTCATCATAAAAATATTTTGAACCTATGAAAAATAAAAGTTCAAAATAGTCCAAATAAATATTCACTTTTACAATAATACCTTATCCATCGCAAAAAAACTGTCAGGTAAAAAACAAATATCTCTTTTTTAGTATCCTGTATTCTATTACCATTGCAGCAATAAATAGTCCTAAACCTAATAACCCTGCAAATTTCATAACCGTTATTATTAAGTTCAGCTCATTTATCCTGCGGTCCCTTTGGGTAATTTCATCCTCAACAAACTGCTTTTCCCTGGTGAGCCTGGCTTTTTCCTCCTGTACCATTGTTTTTTCATTTTCCATTTTGGATGCCTCGTCTATCATTTCCGAGTATGCAGCACTGAGATCCCTGACCCTTCTCTGCAGCATAAAGCCTTCGGACCTGTCTGGGCCTGGCCGGAAGGAATTCCATAGTACAAGCCCCTGTGAGTCAGGCATGGCTACCCCGAATATATACCCCAAAGTGGGGGCAACGTCTTTTAGAGACACAGGAGGAAGTTTTACCCCGGCATGAAAATCCCTTCCCTTAATAATAAGAGGTGGACTGCCGGTGGTCCCCGTTACAACCAGAAGGCTGTCCTCGTATATGCCACCGATATGAAGCTGTCTTAAAAGGCTCCCAATATCGCTATCAGCTGAAGCAGCCAATTCTGTATAATTCTTCGGCCCTGTTCCCGGCGTCTCGCTACCCTTTCCGTACTGAGCCAGAACCACTACCGACAAAAATGGTTTTTTACTTTTTATCACCTCTACGGCCCTGTCTATTACTTCCCTGTTAGTATTAAAAGTACCGTAATATTTATTGGTAACACCATTCCCGAATTTTATCAACCGCCCGGTGCCGTCAATCAGAGCTGTTTTAATTCCTTTTTTCTCCATAAGGGACAGTAGCGACCCCTGTGCCGCCACATCCTTTTCACCCGACTCACTCCCCCGGGAAATGTATCTTCCATATAATACTGAATATATTCTTGACTCGGTATTGTCCGGAGGCATTGTACTTACCTTTTCAGCCATTGTTCCGGCCATTCCCAGCCCATATATGTTTGGTGTGGCGGCTGCACTGAGAGATTCTGCCTGAAGACCGTCAATTACGAGAACAATCACCTGTCTGGTTCTGGGCGGATCAGGAGGCTTCACCTCTTTTAATTCCTGGGGTAAGGCGAATACGCCCGAGGGAAACAAAATTGTCAGCAGCAATATAAACAAAGCGTTTTTTATAACTCTTACGAATGCCATTTCAATGACCCCCCATTATTTACTATTAATACTATAATGTTTGAGGCAGTCATTTATTACCAATAGCGTCAATTTATTTTAAAAACTGATGTATATAAACTCCCTGTCAACGGAAATACTTTAAATACTCCGCTTTGGTGAGTTCTATCTCTCCCCGTCCAGCAGTACGCTGGACATTTTTTTGTTTCTTGCATTGGCACACTGGTTCTGCTATAATAAATTTTGCGGCTCTCGGATTGAGTTCTTTCGGGATGTAGCGCAGTTTGGCTAGCGCGCCTGCCTTGGGAGCAGGAGGCCGGGGGTTCAAATCCCTCCATCCCGACCATAAATAAGACTTCACGAGATTAATAATCCCGTGAAGTCTTTTGTTTGCACCGACTTTTTCAAGCAGGCAAACATGGTATTTTTTATTTAGACTTAAAGGTAAAAGTAACAGCAGAGCATAATAATACTTTATCAATTGCTTAGGAGTAAACTGCCTTGACTCAACCCGATAATAATTTTCAACACCGTATACTTAAGTGTTTTATCTTTTTTTATTTTTCAACCATAGGGCTTTTCCTCCCCTACCTTCCCCTTGTTTTTCGCGATATGGGCTTTTCAAACTGGCAGATAGGGATTCTTTTTTCCATGGGCCCGCTGGTTACCATAGCGGTTCAGCCTTTATGGGGTTTTATAAGTGACCGCTTTAAAACAGTCAAAAAGTTAATTATATGTCAACTTGCGGTTATAACTGTTTTATCTTTGATTGTTTTCCGAATCAATACATTTGAACTTCTCCTGCCGGCCCTATTCATTTTCAATGTTTTTGCCTTTCCCATAATACCACTTACCGACAGCCTTACCCTGGCCTCTGTCAACCAAACCGGGGGACATTACGGCGGTTTCAGGCTATGGGGATCGATAGGCTTTGCACTAAGTGCTCTTTTTTTCGGCTTTTTCTTCCGCTCCAATGGACTTGAACTGTTCCCCCTTTGTTATTTTTCTTTGCTTCTTCTTTGCTTTATTATCAGCTTTTTTATGTCAGATGCATTGTATATAGGAAGAAAAGCAAGCCTGAGTGATATGAAGCAGCTGGTATCCGACCGGAGAGTAATAACTTTTCTGCTTCTTACCGCCCTTTTAAGCTCATCCAACAGGGCCAACGATTCCTTCATGGGGATTTTTATAAGCCAGATAGGGGGAAACTCTGAAACAATAGGCTACGCCTGGATGATAGCAGCTTTGAGCGAGGTTCCGGTGCTGGCTCTTGGCGGCATTATACTGAGCCGCTTTACCGAACTAAGACTGCTTGCAGCGGCAGCCCTTGTGTTTTCTATCCGCTGGGCACTTTTCTGGTCTCTGTCCGATCCCTCCTCTATTGCCTGGATACAGCTTACACACGGAATTTCCTTCGGCCTTTTCTTCCTTTGCTCGGTAAGCTACATGACCAGACTTGTTCCTGATCGTCTGAGGTCAAGCGGACAGGGACTTCTGGCAGGGTTTATAGGAGGTCTGGCAGGTATTGCCGGGTCTACCCTGGGAGGTATGGTGATGTCAAATTTCGGACCCAGGTACCTATACGCCGCATGCTCAGTACTGGCCCTGGCTGCCATGGTATTCTATTTCCTTCGTGACAGGGCTGAGACCAGGAGTAAAAACTCTGATATCACAGCACAACAGTAAAAGCGGATTGGCGTGTACTTATTCGGGCCGATAAAATCAGAAACATTGAGAATTAAATTCAGGTCCTTTTGGGCACAGAGGACACAGAGGTTTATAAGTTTTGCTTGAAAGCTATAAAAGATTATTTTAAAAAGGGTCCGCTTCTTTAAAATCTACTTCGTTTCAGACCTGGAGCAATACCTGAGAGCAAATTCTCTGTGATCTCTGTGACCTCTGTGGCTTAATAAATCTTAGAATAAAAAAACCCGGAGTATACCCGGGTTATTTAAACAGTTCCGTACTAAAATATTTGTCACCCCTGTCCGGGAAGATGGCTACTATTTTGCCTTTACCAGCTATCTCTCCATACCGGATTGCTCCCCACAGGGCAGCTCCGCAGGAAATCCCCGCTGTCAGCCCTTCTTTAACATATAATTCCCTGGCCAGGCTGAATGCCTCATCGTCGGGAACATCCAGCTTGTAGTCGAGTATTGAATCATCATAAATAGGCGGCTTATATGCCTCCATATTTCTTAATCCCTGTATTCTTGTGTTGGGAACAGGCTCAACACCGACAATATGGATTCCGGGATTATATGACTTAAGTCTTTTTCCTGCTCCGGTAAGTGTCCCGCCTGTTCCCACTCCAGCCACAAAGGCGGTTATATCCGGGATGTCCTCAGCTATCTCCCTGCCGGTGGTTTCATAATGAGCCCGGGGATTAGCCGGGTTTGAGAATTGATCGGGCATATAGTACCTGTCATCCTCAGCTACCATTTTTCTGGCAACCTCAATGGCCCCGTTAGTTCCTTTATCCCCATCCGTTAAAACAACCTCTGCGCCATATGCCTTTAAGAGCTTTACCCTTTCCTCACTGGCATTTTCCGGCATTACAGCTACAAACCCGTAGCCTTTTATTGAGGAAATCATGGCCAGGGCAATCCCGGTATTGCCACTGGTTGCTTCTATGATAACTTTTCCGTTTTTCAATTGCCCGCTACGTTCAGCCTCTTCAATCAGGTATTTTGCAGTTCTGTCTTTAACAGACCCACCTGGGTTATTACCCTCCAGCTTAGCATATATTTTAACGTCAGAACTGCTGTAATTCTTCAATTCAACCACAGGTGTGCTACCAATTGTATCAATGATATTAGTAAAAATCATTTCGACCTCTGTCCTTTTTAGCTATTTTATTTATCAGTTTATTACCGTTTACCGGACTGCATAACCTCTATTCCTCAGTAAAAGATACACCTTCAATCAACAAATGTAAACCATGCCGGCATAAAATTACTCAAAATCATTATTTGCCCCCTTGCAATTGGCTTTCAATTACGTTTTAGCTTTAAGAAATGCACCCCCGCCCCCCCGGTATACGGCCACAATTTCAGACATTATACTTAACGCTATTTCCTCCGGTGTTTGAGCCCCTATATCAAGCCCAATGGGTGAGTATACTTTTTCCAAAAGCCCCTTCTCTATTCCCTCTTCTTCCAGTTCACTCATGACGGCCTTCACTTTTCTGCTGCTGCCGATCATCCCTATGTATCCTGCAGGTCTTGAAATCAACTCCCTCAGACAGTCAAAATCGTACTTGTGGCCCCTGGTGATAATAACCGCAAAAGTTTCCGGGCCAATATGCAAATCCTTGAGCGCCGTCTCAAAATCTTTGCATATAATTTCTCCCCTTTTCGGATATCTCTCCCTGTTTGCAAATAAAGGCCTGTCGTCTACAACGGTAAACCTGTATCCAAGCATATCAGCCATTCTTGAAAGAGGAACCGCAATATGTCCTCCGCCCAGTATCAACACTTCCGGGGGAAGAATACCCGGCTCCACCAATACCTCTACGTTACCGTATTTTGAAACCTGGCACTGCATAAGTTGGGGCGAATTTATTTTATTTTTTTCCCACAAGCTCCGCACCATAAAATATATATTTTCCGGCAGTTCACCGCCGCATGCAACAATACTTTCTCCCGAAATAATAGTTTTGCGTCCCACACACTCCCTGACCCCGGTTTCACCGGACACCACCGTGAAAAGTAAAACCTTCTCTCTCTTTTTCACGGATAAAAGGAGTGCTTTAAAAAATTCCTTGCACCCACTTTCCCCGGCATCTATATAATCAATAAACAAATCCATTTTTCCACCACAAACCATACCTTCGCCGGCAGCCACATCATTAGTAAGATCCACCGTTAATAAGACGGGGCTTTTTGTATCTATTACTGTCAATGCCTCTCTTTTTACTCCGGCCTCACCACAGCCCCCTCCCACAGTTCCGTATATTATACCACCGGGGGTTATAAGCATTTTGGTGCCGGCCTTTCTTGGAGTTGAACCCTTTGTGGATATAATAGTTGCTATTGCTACATCTGTACCCGCTTCAATCAGATCAACAATCTTTTCCAACATTCCCGAATCCAATGAAAGCCCCCCCATGACACCTCAACTGCAGCATCATCAAAATTGCCTCCAGCACCCCTCCGGCTACTGCCCTGGACTTATCAGATATGATATAGCAGCATTCTCTTATGCATCTAGGGTCCACATCTCCCACCTTCATCCCCTTGTGAACCTTCATTCCGCTTTTCAATATACCCCTTAATACTCCCGGTATCCCGGATTTAACCGGGGCTTTCCCAACCAGTCCTATTACTTCACCTGTACTTACTGTATCACCAATTTCCTTCTCAGGCATAAATATTCCCGCCTCAGGGGACCTGACAACTCTTTCCTCACCAAATCCCTCTATTATGCCTGGAATTCCGGTGTCGGGAATAGCCGCCCCCTCTGTTATTACCCGCCCCAGGTAATGCCCCCGGCAGGTTTCTACAACAGCGTGAACATCTTCACCGGCATTAAAACCCGGGCCAAGTCCAATAACTATCGGGGCCTCACGTATCGTTGTGCCAAGATTCCTTTTAGCCATAACGGCATCCACAACAACCTCCGGCCTTAGCTCGCCGACAGAACTCCAGGAAGGGTCAATCATAACAGGTATAACACCTTTTATCATCAATCCCAGCGCATTTTCAGGGCTTTTGGCCAGAACGGCCGTTACCCCCTCAATAGTTTGCCTTCCTGTAAATACTGCCTCTGAAAAAGATACAGTTCGCCGGATTGCAGTAGGTGCAGGCGTCTCAAGCATAACCACGTTGAAGCCTGATCTTATAAGCCTGTGAGCGGTTCCGCTGGCCAGGTCCCCCGCCCCCTTTATCAGAACCATGAAGCCCTTCATATGTTAACCCCCTGCCGGTTAACAAGCAGCCAGTAGTCCTCCCATGTATCAACATCAAATAATACCCCGGAGTCATTTACTGGAACTTTCCGGAGCAGATAAGGGTGTCTGTCAATTATTCCGCGGGCACCGGTATCCCCGCTGATAAGGTTAATTGAGTTAAGCAAATCTCTCTTAAACAAAACCGGATTGCCCCTTCTGCCGTTATAGAAAGGGGCCGTAATACCCCGGCTATCCATATGCCTTTCTATAAGAACCGCCAATGTCTCCGATCTAACCAGAGGCTGATCTCCCAGGGCAAAAAGCACAGCCTCAGCATCAGGGCTAACAGCTTCCAGCCCGGACCTTACAGAAGATGCCTGCCCCGTTTTGTACAGGGTGTTTTCAATAATCTTTACCCTTAAGCCTTCCAGTGATTTAGAAACCCTGCCGGCTTCATGTCCAATAACCACAATAACCTCGAAAACCTGTGCTGCCAAAATATTTTCGGCTGTGACCCTTAGAATGGGACGGCCTTTATAGGCAAGCAGCTGCTTTGGAACTCCCAGCCTTGCTGATTGTCCCGCAGCAAGTATTACGGCAGATATCAATATACCATTACCTCCTTAACGGGATGAGGCTCCCCTGCCGCACCAATAACCACTTTTTTCACACCGCTCTTTCCCAATATCCCTGAGATTTCGATGGCAACTTGCAGCCTTTCACCTTCATTCACCTTATTAATAAAAGGTATCCACCTGCTTTTTGGGGGAACATTTTTTCTATACCCCTTATCGTCCAGAAGTACACCTGCCACAGTGCCGGAGTTGATTATATCGCCTTCCCTCGACCCTGTGATCTCTGCCACCATTTCCGGCCTGTGAACATATTCGGCTGAAAGGGTTTTCCCAATACAATCTATACCAATGACGGGAATAACCAGCTTCGAACCAAATGGAATTACAGGCTCGGCATTACCGGGCGCCTTGAAAGGACGTCCAGCCGATCCGTCCGCCTCAACAATTACTATATCATAGCCCTTAAGCAGGAGCTCTTCAACAATTTCGGGCTTTAGGCCGGATAATTTTCCATAACCGGCATCTCCCCCGGCAACCACTATTTGCTTTATTTCTTCCGGCACCATACCTGCTTTATCCAAAACCGCTCCTGCAGATTCACATATCAGTGTAAGATCCTTATCTTTTTCAGGAGGGTAAATTCTGGTGGTGGTAGTTAAAACCGCTCTCCAACCTCTATTTTCAGCCTCTCTGCCAAGGGCGTACATTAAGGTGGTTTTTCCCCCGGCACCCACCAGAGATATAATATCCCCCCGCCCAATGTCAAAGGCATCAATAAGGGTCATTACACGCACCCCCGTAAAACAGCACTGCTAACGTTCAAAGTGTTTCACCATTTACTTTTTTCTATTTAAGTCTTATAGCCATCGATAGAGCCGCCCCGGCCACTGCCATCGATGATGCCAAATAAAAAGCTCCATTAAATGTGCAACTTACCTCCTTGACATAGGAGGCAACTGTGGGCCCCATTACCTGGCCCATTCCCATAAAGAAGGTGACAAGCCCCAGCACGGCAGGGGCGTTTTCCGGTCCTGACAGGTCTCCACTTAATGACGCAACAATTCCGGGAATACTCCAGGCTGTCAGACCGAAAATAATAGCGGAAACCTTAATTATACTTTGTCCCATGGCATGTACCGGCAATACAAAACAAACAGCCTGTAAAATAAAAACTGCCACCAGCGCCGGACGTCTGCCTATTAAATCGGAAGCCGTCCCCCATAGCACCGCGCTCCCTATGGACAAAAACCCCACCAGGCTCCACACGCTTCCGGCTGCGGCCTCACTAAATCCTTTTTCTCCAATAATATAATTAACAAAGAAGGTGGCATAAATTATGTATGAAAACCCAAAACAGAAATAAGCCGCAGCCATCCCCGGCACGCCTTTTAACATTAATATATCCTTTATGGAGAGGTATCTCTTTTCTTCACCACCCAAGACTGCGGCAGGGTCCTCTCCCCCTACCGGGGAAAGCCCTTTTTCACGGGGGTTGTTTCTCAGGAATAATCCCGACAAAACGCCTATAATAACAGTAATAAGCCCCAGCGCCAGCCAGCTGTACCTCCAGCCTTCCTGCAAATAGATTTTGTTTATATTCGGAACAAGCCATCCTGTCACTGTCAATGCTAGCCCCGATCCCCCCACAAGAAACCCGCAGGCCATACCTCTTCTTTTTGAAGAGAACCACCCTGAGGCAAGGCCCATAATAGAAATATTGCCTCCGGCACTGCCTAATCCTGTGAGAAATCTCAGGAGCGCCAAAGAAGACAGTCCTCCGGCAATTGATGTTAAAGCCATAGTCAGGCCGGTCCACAGCAAGGAAACTACTATCACCATCCTTGGACCAAACCTCGACGCCAATATACCCGCCACCAGGGCTGAAGTTACATAACCTGCCATATTTGCCGAGGCTATTATTCCTGTCTGTCCATGGGGCAGACCCAGCGCAGACTGCATAGAAGGAAGTATCATGCTGTACCCGAACCTGCCAAATCCGAGTGAACCGGCCACCACCAGGATCCCCAGCGCGAGCACCACCCAGCCGTAGTGTATTTTTCTCATATATTGCCCTCCGCCAGCTTCCAACATTGTTTTAATATAAATGTCTTACTTTAATTCGTTCATATATATTTACTCTCCTCCATGGCATAAAGCATTGTTAAGCATTATTTATTGGTCCGGAATTGGGAATTGGGAATTAGTTTAGGTACGAGCTTTACCTATTGTAGAGTATCCTATCGTCAGTGCGGGGGCTTATCCGATACGCCCCAAAGCTATAATGTTATTTGCAACTAAACCATGGGTTACTTTAACGCTTTAAAGTAACAAATACTTTCCTTAACGAAAATAAAGGCCGGCTGCGCCGGCCTTACATACTTATATCAATTTTTCCATGTGTACCCACATATTATATGAACCGTCGGGCCTGTATACCGGCGCCCTTCTTACTATTGAAAATCCTCCTTTTTTATAGCAGCTCACCGCCCTTTGATTTGATTCCCGTACAGAAACCCATAAAAACTGAAGCCTCAGGTCATTTTTGGCTATGGAGATCATTTCGCTTATAGCCCTGCCTCCCAGCCCCATACCCCAAAAGCGCGGCTCCCCTATAATCAGCCCAAGCTCACCAGTAGCCGTGCGCTGGGATATTTTTTCCACCCAGACGGCACCTATCTTCCTGCTTCCATAACTTATGATTTTAAGATAATAGTCCTCAGATCTTCCCTTGGCAGCGCTAAAATTTTGGGGCCTGACAACAGTCTGGAACAGGTTTGTATCCATATTACCCATCCACTGCTCCCATAACTTAGCGTCCTCGGGAATATAATCTATAAGTTCAATATTACTGGAATTCACCAGTCTTTTTTCATCAATCTCCATGAATTCTTTTAGCATAACCGAATCTCTTCCGTTGACCACAAGGTCCCGGACCCTCTTTTCAAGTCTCTGGTCGGCAAGCAGTGAACCAGAGGGGTAAACTGCAAGCCACCCCGGGCACTCCAGAGCTTTTATCTTTATTGTTACCCCCTCGGAATTATTCTTTAAGATAAACTCTCTGTTCCTGTCCTCGAGGCTCTCTACACCGGCATAATTAATCCTTATAAAGTTATGAGTTGGCATAGCCGGAAATCTTGCCACCATAACCCTTAAAGGGAGGCCAACCCTGTAAGCACTCTGGCTCTTTTGATCACAAAATGCTATTGCTGTTCCTTCTTCTATAATTTGGCTAAATCTTTTATTGGCCTTTCCGACAGGAATAAAGGAATGCAAAACAAGACCGGACTCGACAATCATTTTTAATAGCCTCATGGTTACTGAACGGTCGGAGATTTCAGCGACTATGTCTGTGTATGCCGGGAACATATTGCCCAGCAAGATGTCAAAATTCTTAACATCCCCGTTCATTTTTAGCCTCCTGTTTAATCAATTGATTGAACTTTATCATAGATTAAATGAATTAACAATTACGCTTTAGATTTACCGCCTATATATTTTCACTACAGATTTTTTCTATAAGGAAGTTTCAAAATTCTTTAGTTTTTCGTTATTACCGATAACTATTAAAATGTCTCCTTCTTCGAATACTTCCCTGGCGCCGGGGGATATAATAATATCATTTACCCTTCTTATGGCAAGAAGGGTAACTCCATATTTTTTCCTTAAATTTGATTCTAAAAGATTTTTCCCTATAAGCTCTGAGGGAGCGTTCAACTCTACCAGGCTGTAATCCGGTGAAAGGTTAATCTGATCAATTATATTCCGGGAAACCAGGGATCGGGCCAGCCGCTCCCCCATATCCCGCTCAGGAAAAACAACTATGTCTGCACCTATTTTTTGAAGCACTTTCCCCTGGAGCTCAGTTGAGGCCTTGGCAACAACCTTGCGCACACCCATTTCCTTTAGCATTAGAGTTACCAGAATGTTAGACTGAATGTCCTGCCCAATAGCCACCACAACAACATCAAAGTTGCGCACCCCCAGCGCCTTGAGGGCCTGCTCTTCAAGAGCATTGGCCTGAACGGCATGGGTTACACTCTCGGAGAGGCTTTCCACCTTTTCCTCATCCTCATCAATTGCCAATACCTCGTAACCCATTTTTGTAAGTGTTTTTGCAAGACTTGAGCCGAAGCGGCCAAGCCCTATAACTGCAAACTGCTTCACTTTTTCTACCCCACAATAATCTCTTATTTTAAAAGACACTACAGTGGTATTTTCCTCTCCGTTAAAGTCAAATATTCAAATTGCCTCTTCAGATCTTTTGACAATAAGCCTGCAGCAAAGCAATATATTATCCTGGGTGTAAATTTTCAGCCTGTCCCTGTAAAACTGATCAAACAGTTTTTTTGCCAGTGTTTCACTTTCTATTCCCTCTTTTAGCCCCCTGGTTACATATTCTCTTGTCTTTTCTGCCCAATCGAGGGAGTTTTCAAGATAATCCCTAACGAGTTTCTGACCCCTGACAACTTCATCATGAGCGCCGGCAAGAAAATTTACAGACAGTTCCATTATTTTTTTAATGGTTTCTATATAATCAGTGAATCCATCAAAATAAATAGGGAATGAAGTCTTGCTGTCTACAGGAAAGCCGGCGCTGTCGGAACAAAAAACAGTTTCTTCCTCGGGGAAGTACGCAAGTATACTACATGGGCTGTGTCCCGGAGCGCTCATTATATGAAGACTCTGTCCCTTTCCAATGTGCAGTCTGTCACCATCACATACTATTTCGTCAATATTAATTTTATCCGGACGAATAAAGTCCCTGGCGGGTCCCGAAAGAGTATCGGTCATTGCCCTGTCTTCCCTGAAAAAACGTTCCACCACTGAATTCCTGGCCAGTACAGAAGCAGCTTTTTCTGAGGCTGCAACAACGGCCTGGGGATATATCTCCTTTAGTAGCGGAAGGCCGCATACATGGTCAAAATGGGCATGCATTACCAGAATACGCCTTACATCGGCTTTTATCAATTCTTTCAAAATCACTGGTATTACCCCGCTCACACCACACTCTACCATTGTTTTTTCTTCTTTTCCCAGCAGGTATATCTTAAAAAAGCTATTTCCCAGCATGCTAAACGGAACATTATCCATAAATCTTGCTCTCCTTTATATGAAATATCACTATAAAAACCTAACAGCAACAATTATTTACAGTTAATGTGTTTTTTCGAAAAAATTCATAATTAAATAATTTTGGACTGGCACTTTTTACTCACACAGACATATGTATATAAGGCATCTCATTTTAAGGAGGGATAGTTTTGCTGCCAGGGCTCCTTACTATGGCAGTCTTGTCACTACTCAACGGTTTGTCCTTACTGGTGTCTTATGTGGCGAACAACAGTTTCCCCCAACCCTTAAACGAGGAGGAGGAGAATCATTACCTTAAACTTTTCCTTGAAGGAGACGAAACGGCCAAAAAAACTCTTGTTGAAAGAAACCTGCGGCTAGTGGCCCATATAATCAAAAAATATGACGGCGAAGATTTCGATGATCTTGTATCAATAGGAACCATAGGCCTTATTAAGGCAGTTAACACCTATAATCCTGGAAAAGCAACCCGTCTTGCCACATACGCCTCCAGGTGCATTGAAAATGAAATACTCATGTATTACCGTTCCCGAAAAAAGCTTCGGTCTGAAATGTCTATTTTTGAGCCTATCGGTACAGATAAGGATGGAAACGAATTAAGTTTTATCGATGTACTGGGAACAGAACCCGAAACTGTTATAGAAACAGTTTCCAGCAAGTTTGAAAACGAGAGACTGTGGAATAAGCTAGAAACCTTGAACAGCCAGGAAAAAAAGGTAATCATAATGCGATTTGGGCTAAAGAACGGGCTTAGCTTTACTCAGCGTGAAATAGCAAAGAAATTGGGAATCTCAAGATCCTATGTTTCCCGAATTGAAAAAAAAGCTATTAACAGGCTTAGCGACCAGTTTGCCATAGAAAACGTTTAACCGGCCGGTTTATATATATAATTACTTTTTGTGATGCCGTTGTCAAACGGCTTTTTTGTTGCAGGAAAAATTGGGATTGGGGATTAGGGATCAACGCCTGCAGGGCGTTTATTTATACCGATTGACAAATAATTGGCTAACTGTTATACTATGACTCAATTAAAAATTACAATGTGCTCTTATCCGGAGTGGTGGAGGGACTGGCCCAATGAAACCCGGCAACCAGCTATAAGAGGCCTTAATAGGCATCGGTATGGCATGGTGCTAATTCCTGCAGAAGTTTGTCTTCTGAAAGATAAGAGGTGAGCAAGATTATGCTGGCCTCTTCTGATTAGAAGAGGCTTTCTTAATCTGGCACACGGGATTTAGAGCACACTGGAGGGAGACTCAATAATGGAAAAAAGTTATTCGGAAATCAACGAAAAAATCAAATCCGGAAAGGCAGTGGTTTTTTCAGCAGACGAATTTGTCTCGCTGGTCAACGAGAAAGGACTTTCCACTGCAGCTCAAACGGTGGATGTCGTAACCACCGGAACCTTTGCCCCCATGTGTTCTTCCGGTGCCTTTCTTAATTTTGGTCATTCCTCCCCCCGCATGAGAATGCAAAAGGTGTGGTTAAACGGTGTGGGCGCCTATGCGGGAATAGCGGCTGTGGATGCGTATATTGGAGCAACTGAGCTGCCGGAGGATGACCCTCTAAATAATAATTATCCAGGTGAATTCAGGTATGGAGGCGGTCACGTAATTGAAGACCTTGTTGCCGGAAAAACCATTAGCCTCAAGGCAACCAGCTACGGAACGGATTGCTACCCCAGGAAAGCTATTGAGACCATGATCACACTGGACGATATCAATGAGGCCATACTTTTCAATCCCAGAAATGCATATCAGAGCTACAACTGCGCGGTAAACCTCGGGGATAGAACTATCTATACTTACATGGGGATGCTGAAGCCGAACCTGGGGAACGCCCACTATTCAACCTCAGGACATCTTAGCCCCCTACTTAAGGACCCCCATTTCAAAACCATCGGAATAGGCACCAGAATATTTTTAGGAGGGGGCACTGGCTATGTTGCGTGGCACGGAACTCAACATTTCCCCTCTATACAACAATCATCCGATGGAAAAGAACGCGGACCGGCGGGGGGCACTCTGGCTGTAATAGGCGACCTAAAACAAATGTCTCCCAATTGGCTGAAAGGAGTCAGCTTTACCGGATACGGCGCTTCTCTTTCGGTTGGCATTGGAATACCAATTCCAATTCTAAACGAAGAAATTGCTCTTTACGCTGCAGCTTCAGATAATGATTTGTATGCTCCCATTGTAGATTACAGCGATGCCTACCCGGGGCGAAAACCGGGCAATCTGGGTCTTGTCAGCTACGCCGAGCTAAAGTCGGGCAAAATAACGGTAAACGGCAGGGAAGTGCACAGCGCCCCGCTGTCAAGTTACCCTAAGGCAAAAGAAATTGCTGGAATATTAAAGGATCGGATTTTGCGGGGAGAATTCCTGCTCACGGAACCTGTGCAGCTACTGCCGTCCCCGGCTGACTGCATCACCGGCAGACCCCTGAAAGGGTAGGAATTAGGAATTGGGAATTAGGAATTGGGGAATTCATTCCCTGGTTCCGGTTCCCCTTTCTCCTTCATCTGTAGGCAGATTCAAAAATAATAATTAGTAAAAACTAAATATTTATGTAATAGAAATGTGGAAATGGGGCTTTTCACCAATGCCTAATTCCCAATTCCCACAAACAAGGAGTGATTTACTTGTCGCCTAAAAAGATTGTTTTAAGGTTTGGTCCCGATATATCGGGCAGTCCGATTATATACAGACTTGTAAAGGATTATGACCTTCTCATTAATATTGTAAAGGCAAATGTTAACCCTCAGAAAGAGGGAACCATGGTTTTGGAATTAAGCGGTGACCAGATAGATGATGGAATGAAATATCTCCGGGAAATAGGAGTCCAGGTGCAGGCACTAACCCAGGAAATGGTCCGTGATGAGGGTAAGTGCACTATGTGTGGAGCCTGCACTGCTATTTGCCCCACTAACGCTCTTTACATCGAAAGGCCGTCTATGGAAGTGAAGTTTGACGGAGACAATTGCGTTGTATGCCAGCTCTGTCTGAAGATATGCCCGGTAAGGGCCATGGAGGTCAGACTCTAGATTGAACAACCTGGAAAGGGAATATCGCCTAAAACACCGCCAGGATGATTTGGCTCACTTCAGGGTAGTTGTTAAGGAAACCGACCTTGACGTAGGTATAAGAAAAGAACGTTTCAGCCCTGAAGTCATTGCTCTTACCGAAGGTCTGGCTGTTAAATACCGGCGTCAGCTTGAAAAGTATATCAGTGAAGATCCTGTTTTTTTAAAAACTCTCGTACCACACGAGGTTAAGGCGTCAGCCCCGGACATTGCCGTAGCCATGGCTGAGGCGGCGCGGGCCGCAGGAGTGGGCCCTATGGCGGCAGTTGCAGGGGCGTTTTCGGAAGCAATTGGAAAGGATCTTCTTAAATACTCACGGGATATACTGGTTGAAAATGGTGGTGACATTTTCCTTAAAACAAAGCGCATTAGGAGAATAGGAATATTTGCGGGAAACTCTCCCCTAAGCTACAGAGTTGCTGTTGAAATTAGGCCGGAAGAAACACCTGCAGGTATTTGTACCTCTTCAGGGTCAGTTGGCCACTCACTGAGCTATGGTTGCGCTGATGCCGTTGTAATACTTTCAAAGTCAGCGCCCCTGGCCGATGCTGTTGCCACGGCCACCGGAAACATGGTCAGGTACGGCAGCGACCTTGAACCTGCCGTAGACTTCGCCCTTTCCATTCCCGGAGTAACCGGGGCTCTGGCTATATTGGATAAGCTTATGGCAGTAAAAGGCAAAGTTAAGCTAGTGCCTTTTTAGCCGAAAATGTATGGTCAAGATGCATTTCCGAACGGTCGGAGGAGCCGAAGATGCATTCCCGGATGGTCGGAGGGGCCGAGATGTATTTCCGGTTGGTCGGAGGGACCAAGATGCATTTCTGGACGGTCGGAGACCAAGGTGCATTACGTGAGGATCTCCGACCTCAGGTATTACCCTTGAGCCCCTCCGACCATAAGGCGCTACCCCTTAGCTCCTCCGACCATCAGGCACTGCCCTTTAGCTCCTCCGACCAACAGACATTACCCCTTAGCTATTTAACCAGCCACAAAAGAGTAAATGTTGAGCCTGTTAACTTTTGCAGCCTTGACACTGCGGTAAAGGCTCCCTTCAATATTTCCTGCTCCTGCTTGCTCAATTGTGACGGCTTTACATAATTATCCGCTTTTTCACCTCTTTTTACCTTTCTAAGGTTCTCCCTTATGCGAAACATCATTAAAGTTTCAAAGGCCGCCTCCACGAAATCGGCTTCGTCAGATTTTAACCCTCCCCTTTTTCTTAGTTCTGTCAGTCGCTTAAAGGTACTGGTTTCGGTTATTCCGTTTTTAAGGGCAAAAATCCTCACACAGTTAACAATATGGACGCAAGCCGCGTTTTTAAGATTTATCTGATCCTTGTAGGGACCGGATTTTTCGGTGGAAAAACCTCCCCACATATTTACCGGAACCCTTGCAGTCAAATCATCCTGTGTGAGAAAGTGGGAAATAGCTGATGATTTTTCATATATTCTGACAATCTTTTTCCAGAGAATGTCCGCCAGTTGTTTTTCGCCGTAAACCGGCCTGAAATCCAGCAATATAGTAAGCTGCCTGATAGCATTATTGTCTTTTGAAACAGATTCAACCCATTGTCCAACAATGTTTTCCCATTCCCCCAGGGACCTGCACCAGTGAGGATTGGAAGCCATTACATTTCCATGGCATTTCACAAAACCGCAGCGGTCAAGACCCTCATTTACCAAAATAGCCAGCTTTAAAAAATACTCCCTTAATCTATCATTGCCTATATTTTCATCATCCCTGAATATAATCAAGTTATCCTGGTCTGTTCGCAAAGTCTGCTCCTGTCTGCCGGCACTGCCCATGTTAGCCCAGCAGTACTCCACGGGAGGTGGGCCAAACCCGCGGCTGACCATTTCCTGTTCACATAGCTGTATTACTTTCCTGGCGATTCTTTCATGAAACTCTGACATTATTATCAATATTTCAGGCACTGGCGCCTTTTCAGCCACCAGGGCGTTCAGGAGGTTATCAATTTCCGTCCCTATGGAAGTCAGACCTTCCAGTTCCTGTTGTGACTCTATGTCGTGAATAAGAGTGATGGCACCCGTACTCCTCGCCTTTACCAGGTCAGCCACCGTCAGTATCCCGGCCAGCTTTCCCCTTCTTGTTACCGCCAGCTGCTTTGTCTGGTATTTGGAAATGGCCAGTATGGCTTCAGCATAAAAAGCTTCGGCTCGAATGGCCACCACGTCTTTATTCATTATTTCTCCGGCCGTTAATCCTTTAAAGTCCACGACAGAGCGGGCAATAATCTTTTTTACCAGGTCTGAGTTGCTTATTACTCCTATGGGGCGGCTTTCACTGTCGATAACCATAACAGCGCTTATATTTTTTTGCTCCATTATTTGTGCTACGTCAACTATTGTATCATCAGTAGTACAGGTAATCACCGGGGAGGACATTATGTCACTTATACGTTTTCTGAAAAGAGGTGTTTCAACTTTACTGTATGCATCAAAGCTCTGCTCATGTATTATCTCATCGTAAAGAGAGCGCATCCGCTCCATCAGTAAATTTGCCAGGTAACCGGTGAAGTTGCTGTGCCTGCCTATTAGTCTTTCAACTTCATCTCCCGGAATAAGAATGCAGGTCAACTCATCCTTAACCCTGACCCCGGCTGAGTACTGTGCCCCTGTTAATCCTGTCTCACCGAAGAAATCCTCTACACCTCTGAAGCCGATTACCGATTCATCATCCCTGTCATTTTTTGCCACCACCTCGGCGGATCCCCTGACTATTAAAAACAGAGTATTAAGACTTTCTTCACCCTGCCTGAAAACATAGACCCCCCTTGGGTATGTCCTGGTAACAATAACTGCCTCCAGTGAGTCAAGAACATCCGGCGGAAGAAGACTGAACGGGGGAACACTGTTTAATACCTCTCTGATGTTCTTTGGCAACACATTCACCTCCTTATAATAAGAATATCATTGAATAATGGTCTTTGCCAAAAAAATTCAGGGCCTGCACTGTAAGGCAAGCCCTGAATTTTTTTCATATACAGTATTATGCTGCTTCCTTGGAGTGAATTTTGTGCATGAATTCATTGACATCAGAGGGAACCATACCATCAAGCTTAGAAACCACATACACCGCCAGGAAGCCCAGAGGAACCGTAAAGAGTCCAGGTACGGGGTACCTGATGGCCTCAGGCACGAGATTCGGCAGGAAAATAAAGTACAGTGATGAAATAAGGCCTACAAGCATTCCTGCTATAGCACCCTTTTCTGTCATTCCCCGCCACCAAATGCCCAGAACAAATATAGGGGCAAAGGTGGACGCAGCCACGTTAAACGCAAGACCTACAAGGTGTCCGATAGCGGCTTTTTCAACCAGCAGTCCGAGAATTCCGTAAAAGATCCCGCAAATTACTGTTGACCACCTTGCCGCCGCAACCTTTTGCTTTTCAGTTGCATTTTGGTTAATAAAGTGAGCGTAGATGTCGTGCCCCAGCGCACCGGTGCTGGCAATAAACAGCCCTGACAGGTTTGAGAACACTGCCGCAAAGGCGCCTGCAACAACTATCCCCAGCAGCCACTTTCCGCCAAGGGCCTCTGCCATGGTGGGTATTACCATGTTGGCTCCGCCAGTTGTAAAGTTCTTTACTATATGGGGAAGAAGTCCGCCCTCAACAAATATCGCTCGTCCGGCTGTACCAAGGTAAAGTGCGAGCATAAAGAAGGTCGATGCGATGCCAATGGCAAACAGTCCTGAATAACGCGCTTCCTTAGCTGACGGGTTTGTGTAGAACCTTAGAAGTATGTGGGGAAGCCCCAGTGTGCCGAAAACAAGGCCAAATACAATTGAAATTGTGGATGGAAGAGTCTTGAATAAATATCCTCCGGTCCACTCCCAGGTTGGCCCGTTGTGCATTACAGCCTTTGCGTTTGCAGCCGCGGCCGCGGAGTCGGGGATAGCTCCCTTGAAGCTCACCAGAAGGTCAAGTATTTTTCCGTAATTATGTCCAGCCGCGATGGCTATGGCAAACAGGATGATGAAGGCGCCAAAGCGTATCCATATTTCCAGGGCCTGGTTAATGGTGGTGCCCTTCATTCCACCCACACCTACATAGAACACCATTACAATTATGGTGAATATAACGCCTACTTTGTAGGTGGTGCCGAAGAACATTTTTAGTATGGCAGCCGCACCGAGAATCTGTGGAGCAGCATAGAAACCGGATATTGCAAGCACCACTATAACCGCAACAAGCCGGGCTCTCTTGCTGTGAAACCTCTGGGCCAAAAAGTCCGGTACGGTGTATGCCCCAAACCTTCTCAGCGGTCCGGCCACAAAAACCGTGAGCAGAGTAAGACCTGCAGAGAAGCAAAAGGTATAGAATATCCCATCATACCCAAAGGCGAAGGTCAGGCCGGCAAGGCCAAGAAATGTTGCAGCCGACAAATAGTCTCCGGCAATCGCTGAACCGTTCATAACCCAGCCAAAACTACGTCCTGCCACATAAAAGTTAACGGTGCTTCTTGTATATCTCTGGGTGGCGAAGGTTATTATAACAATTGTTAAAAGCAGTAAAATCGTAAACAGATATTTAGGCTCTAATATTGCCATTTACATCCCCGCCCCCTTTGATTGTTTATTTGCAACACTCTCATCAATATAAAAGTCCTTGGTATAAAAATAAACATGTATGGCAGCGATGGCAAAGGCCATAATCATAGCGCCGATGGCTGTTAAAAACCATGTCAGTGACATTCCGCCCCATACCCGCATTTTCATAAATTCCGGAGCGGTAAAATTAAGAATAGGAACGGCAAACATATAAATCATGTAGACCACAAACAGTTTCAGGCAGATATTGAGTTCCTTGGAAATTCTGTGCGTTGTATTTTTGTCTAAAGGAGGCAAATCCTTGTAATTAATTACCGACATAAAGTCACCCCTTCTTTTATTTGTTCAGGAATTTATGACGTCAGCCTAAGTACCACCCCCCATTTTGCTGTATTTTTTGCTGCCTATAAAACCATTAATTGAATCCCTATATAAAGTATCATAAATGGCCGGGCTAATTGTACATCTATTTTGTGAATTGTTAATTTTCTGATTTTTGCAGTTTCATTACGAGGTTAACGGTGAGTGATACTGCAATCAATTTTGGCACTACAAAAATAATGTTGTTCAGGTTTGTAATTGGTATATTGAGATAGGGCAAACGACATTTGAGGGGCTTATAAACCGACAGAATAAAAATTCAACACTTAGAGCTTGTAGAGAATAGCATTATATATATAATATTTCAGGTCGCAAAGAGTTTTAATGCCTTTTTTATCAAGCTCCTTTATAAAATATAGAAGAACATTTGTTGTCAGTATGGCATCCCCCAGTGCGCTATGCCTTCCTTCCGGATAAAATCCAAGGTGAGACAAAATACTATCCAGAGTATGAACCTTAAGGTCCGGAAGCAGCACCTTTGAAAGTATGCAGGTGTCTATAAGGTAATTACCAATTTTGACATTGCTTTTTTTAAGCTTGTAATTGAGAAAATTTATATCAAAGTCAATACAATGCCCTACAATAATTCTATTGCCAATAAAATCCAGAAGATCTGTCACTACAGCGTAAAAGCTTTCCGCCACTGCCACCATCTCATCGGATATTCCAGTCAGGTCCGTTATAAGATTTGGAATGGGGCGCATCGGGTTAACTAGCCTGTGAAATCGTTGGTCAGTTAATTCACCACCTTTTATCAGGCAGGCACCCATTGAAATGATCTCATCACCAGTGTGGGGCTTCAACCCTGTGGTCTCAGTGTCCAATACTATAATTTCAATGTCCCTCAGCCCAGCATCATTCTTATCTTCACTGCTTTTAATAGTGGTGCCCCTGTATTTTTCAAGAAGTTTCATCTCCGGGTGCTCTTTTCCGGGACTCTTAACAAACCTGTTTAGAGAAAGCATCTTTCTTATATCCACAGAATATCACACCTGCCTTGAGTAGTGACACGCTTCCATTGAAGCTGCATCCCTCTCTGGACTGCCTTCTTTTTTATAGCTTAAATTATGAAATGTAAAGATCCCCGGCCGCCACTACTACGGCCGGGGACAATTTAACGCACATTTAAACAATCTTCCGCTTCACTATTATTTTTTGCCCCATTCCTTTTCACGTAGCTCTATTCTTCTTATTTTACCGCTAACGGTTTTTGGAAGCGCCTCAACAAATTCAATTTTTCTTGGATACTTGTATGGAGCGGTTACCTTTTTAACGTAATCCTGGAGTTCCTTAACCAGCGCGTCAGATGGTTCAAAGCCAGGAGCCAGCACTATAAAGGCCTTAACAACTTCACCTCTTAGTTCGTCAGGGCTTGAGACAACGGCCGATTCAGCCACCGCATCATGTTCCAGCAGTGCGCTCTCCACCTCAAAGGGGCCAATCCGATAGCCGGCAGCAAGAATAACATCATCAGCCCGGCCAACAAACCACAGGTAACCGTCCTCATCCTTGAATGCCCTGTCGCCGGTGATATACCAGTCACCCCTGTAGACGCTGGCAGTCTTTTCAGGATTTTTCCAGTATTCCCGGAAAAGTCCCACAGGCCTGTCGGGCTTAACTTTAACTGCTATGTCACCTTCTTTATTTGGAGGAAGTATATTTCCATCCTCATCAATAACCTCCACCTGGAAGCCCGGGGAAGGTTTTCCCATAGAGCCGAACCTGGGCTCTATGCACGGGAAGCTTCCAGCAAGTAAAACTGTTTCAGTCTGACCGTAGCCGTCCCGGATAGTAAGTCCTGTGGCATCCTTCCAGGTATCAATAACCTCTGGGTTCAGAGGCTCTCCTGCACCTACACAGTGTCTGAGGGTTGGATACTTGTAAGCTTTTAAGTCCTCCAAAACCAGCATCCTATAGTTTGTAGGCGCACCGCACATAGTGGTTATAGGGTATTTGCCAAGTATCTCCAGTGTTTTCTTGGTGTCAAATCTGGCAGAGTGATGTACAAAAATGGCCGCACCCATGCTCCATGGACCGAAGAAAGAGCTCCAGGCAGCCTTTGCCCACCCCGTGTCACTCAGGTTCCAGTGCAAATCGTCAGGCTGCAAATCCAGCCAGAATCTTCCTGTTATCTGGTGCCCCATAGGATAAGAACTGTGTGTGTGTGCTGTCATTTTTGGATACCCTGTGGTACCGGAGGTAAAATACAGTATGGCAATATCATCGCTGCGGGTTTTTACTGTCTCAAAAGTGTCGGGGGCAGCCTGGAAAATTTCATCATAGGCCAGCCACCCTTCCCTCTTATCTCCTACAATAATTCTCGTTTTTACTGCTGGGCACTGATCTATTACCTCATCAACCTTCGGAGCAATTGCGCTGTCAGTAATAATACACACTGCGTCAGCAGCTTCAAAGCGGAATTTTATATCCTTTGCAGTTAGTTGAGTGGTACCGGGACTTATTACCGCACCCATTCTTAGACAGGCTATATTTATAACCCACCATTCAATAAGCCTGGGGAGAATGACTATTACCACATCACCCTTTTTTACTCCCTGCGCGGCTAGCATGCTGCATACCTTACGAGAATCCCGGCAAAGGTCGGAAAATGTTTTCTTCACCTCATTGTCAAAGTCATCCAGCCACCACATGGCAAGTTTTCCGGGATCCCGGGCCCACACATCCAGCACATCCCCAGCAAAGTTATAGTACTCCGGAACTTCAATTTTAAACTCCTTATATGTATTGTCATAGTCAATCATATTGTGCACCTGGGCCATGTTTTACCTCCTTAACAACATAGTATTTTAAAATCTCTAAAACATTACAGGATCCTTTTAGTGCAATTCCCCCCTCCTATATTCATCAATTCTTTATAATCTGGAATTAAATCTATGCGGTTTCAATAGCTGCATCTTTTTCACGCCCCAATGACTTGGTTGCATGTTCTCTTAGCTTATATTTCTGAATTTTTCCGCTGGCAGTTGTAGGATATTGTTCGGTAAAAAATACAAATGCAGGTATTTTGTGCCTGGATATCTTGTCCTTGCAAAATTCTTTAATCTCCTCTTCAGTGGCGGTCTGGCCTTCCTTGAGCTGTATATAGGCGGCTACTTCTTCCCCATACTTGACGCTCGGAACCCCAACCACCTGAACATCCTTTACCTTTGCATTGGTGTATAAAAACTCTTCAATTTCCCTGGGATATATATTTTCCCCACCTCTAATAATCATGTCCTTAAGACGCCCTGTTATCTTGCAATAACCGCTTTCATCCATAACGGCCAGGTCTCCGGTATGGAGCCAATTGTCGGAGTCAATGGCAGAGGCGGTTGCCTCAGGATTTTTATAATAACCCTTCATAACATGATATCCCCTGGTACAGAGCTCTCCCTGGACTCCAGGGGGCACAGTTTCTCCTGTGGCAGGATCAACAATTTTAACCTCTACATTTGGCAGTGCCCTACCCACTGTACCAACCCTTAGCTCCAGGGGATCATCGGTACGGGTCATGGTAATCCCGGGAGATGCCTCTGTTTGTCCGTATGTTATGCAAATTTCACGGGCACCCATCCTGTTAACCACAGCCTTCATAACTTCAATCGGGCAGGGAGCACCTGCCATTATGCCGGTTCTCAGCGATGATGTATCATAATTGTTTTTATCCATTTCCTCCAGCTCGGCTATAAACATTGTGGGTACACCGTGCAGAGCAGTACACCTTTCCTTTTCCACTGTTTCCAGAACTTTTTGCGGCTTAAAGGCTACTACGGGAACCATTGCGGCACCGGAAACTACACAAGTAAGTGTTCCCAAAACACAGCCAAAACAGTGGAAGAAGGGCACGGGAATACATAGCCTGTCTTTTTCTGTAAAATTCATGCATTCAGCCAGGCTTATTGCATTTCCTATAAGGTTTGTGTGTGTTAGCATTACACCCTTAGGAAATCCTGTTGTCCCAGATGTGTACTGCATGTTTATAACATCGTCCGGCAAAAGAGAATCCTGGCGCAACTTTAATTCCTCGCCGGCTATCTCTTCACCCATAGCCAAAATGTCATCCCAGCAAAACATTCCGGGCTGCCTTTCCTTACCCAGGAATATTACGTTTTTTAACAGAGGAATTTTAGCGGAGTTAAGCTCACCGGGTTTGCATTCATTTAACTCGGGACAAAGTTCATACACTATATCCAGGTATTCCCTGCCGACGATTCCTTCTATTAAAATCAAAGTTTGCGAGTCCGACTGCTTTAACAGGTACTCAAGCTCAAATGAACGATAATTGGTATTGACTGTTACCAGTACACCGCCCATTTTCCCGGTGGCAAACTGTGTAATAACCCATTCCGGAACATTGTTTCCCCAGATTGAGATTTTCTCGCCTTTCTGTACTCCAAGCTTCATAAATCCCTTGGCTACTATATTGCATATCTGCCTGAATTGCTCGTATGTGTACCTCAAGTCTCTGTCCGCGTAAACCAGAGCGTCATTGTCCGGAAATCTTTGTGCCATCAGGTCGACCAATCCGCCTATAGTAATTTTTCCTACTTCCATAGAGCTGCCTCCTTTAAAATGACCATTTTGTACCGGGGAGAGCCTTTTAAGGAACTTGTTTCAAACAACTAATAGCTTTTCCAGGTATTCTTAACTACCGCCAAAGATCCGCTGCCATTTTCCCTGACAACATGTCCTGCCTTTACCAGCTCGCTGACCAACTGCTCAACGATGTCTTCCGCGAGGCCAAAATGCTCAGCTATTTCAGGGGAGCTGTATCTTCTTATTTTTAACATGCGTATAATCGCTTCTTTGGCCAGTATCCTTTGATGCCTGTTAGCCGGTCCGCTTTTCGAAATATATCCTTCTCTCTCCCTTTTAATACCTCCCATAGAGCAACCTCCGAATATAGATCATTTTTAAGGCCGTCCCATTTCATAGATGCTAAATAATGAATGGATTAAGCACGAGCCCCTTTCGCACTATTTTTGCAAATTGGAATTTTGCAAAATTTGTGGCATTTCTCTTTCTTTATCTCTCATCGGTTGTTTTTGGGAGTTTAATGGTTAAATATCAGCTTCACCTGTTTTCTCTTTTTGTATTGAAGTAATATTATTTCTTGTTGTGTAAACGTTTATTGACACAAACAAATGATTATGTATACAAAAATTACAGTATTTCCGAAATCATTTTTTATTTACCTACCTCCTTCCAAATTTGTCCCTATTTTTCATTCCAGCCCAAGTTTAACCATTTTCTTATATAACCCGGGTCTTGAAATATTCAGCATCTTTGCTGTTTTTGCTTTATTTCCCTTGCATATGGAAAGAGCCTTAGTAATAATAATTTTTTCTGCCCCGGCCAATATATTCTCAAGATTCCTACCGTCAGTAAGGGCCTCGGCAAAAAAATCCGGGGACTCAGCTTTATTTTTCTCATTATTCAAAAGTAGAACCCTGGCAATTGCCCCAATTACCAGCTCCCCATCAATAACAGGCAGATAATCAACCAGCAATCTGTTTCCTTTTATAATCTCAATCTTTCCATATTGAGAATCACCGGTTTTCATCACCTCTAAAACTTTTTTAAACAATTGTTTTTTATGGACAACCGGAACTCCAATTAATTCTTCGGGCTTTTTTTTAAATAATCCCGCTATATTGGAACTTATCCCACATATAATACCATCACTGCTCACAACCAGAAGACCTTCATTCCCGCTCTCAAGTATTGTCTGCAATATAAGCTCAGCCGAAATACCTCCATCTGCCAAACACATCACCGCCGGACAATTTTTTACATTTTGAAATTTCACATATTTCAACTACTATTTTACTGAATATATAACCTTTTGTATATCAAAATGTTAACCTGATTTTACACAATAATACCTTATAATGGTAAATGGCGGCCCTTTCCGGACCGCCCAGCCTTTATTAGTTTACTTTCTTTTCTAAACCTTTCCATTCCTTTTCCCTCAGGCGGTATTTCATTATTTTTCCCGTTGAGGTTTTTGGCAGTTCTCCAAATTCAATGTGTTTAGGTACCTTAAATCTTGCTATTCTCTCCTTGCAAAAATTTATGATGTCCTCTACAGTTGTATTTACACCCTCCTTTAATACCACGAATGCCTTGGGAACCTCGCCCCATTTGGGGTCAGGCACGGCCACCACCGCAACCTCAATTACATCCGGGTGCTGATATATTACATTCTCCACTTCAACTGTAGAGATATTTTCACCACCACTTATTATGATATCCTTCATCCTATCCTTTATTTCCACGTACCCGTCGGGGTGCTTCACAGCCAGGTCCCCGCTGTGGAACCATCCTCCCCTAAAGGCCTCTTCGGACTCTTTTAACTGTTTATAATATCCCAGCATGACATTGTTTCCCCGCATTACAATTTCACCCATAGTTATACCATCGGCGGGAACCTCTGTCATTTCAGCCGGGTCCACCACTGTCATGAACTCCGAATTAATGTATGGCACTCCCTGCCTGGCCTTTATTTTTGCCCTTTCTTCAACATCCAGAGAATCCCACTCTCTTTGCCATTCGCATATGCTGTGCGGCCCGTAAACCTCGGTAAGACCGTATACCTGAGTAACAACAGCTCCTATTGACTCCATATTTTTAATCACAGTAGGAGCAGGAGGGGCACCGGCAGTTATTACATTTAGGGTTGTCTTCATTTTACATTCCCTGGCTTTGGGGTAATTTGCCATGGCAATCAATACCGTAGGAGCGGCACATAAATGGGTTATCCCCTCAACTTCAACAAGCCTGTAGATCTCTTCAGGAACAACTTTACGAAGACATACATTTGTCCCTCCGATTCCAACAACGGCCCAGGTAAAACACCATCCATTGCAGTGAAACATGGGCAGGGTCCACAGATAGACAGAATCCGAAGTCATCCTGTTTTCCATAATCTCCCCTACCGCATTTAAGTAGGCACCACGGTGACTGTACATAACACCCTTTGGAAGTCCAGTTGTACCGCTCGTGTAATTAATGGTTATATTTTCTAATTCATCCTCCAGCGGAGAGGGGAAAGGATCGGGGGACCCTGTTAGCAAAAATTCCTCGTATTCCATTCCCTTTAACGGTTTTTCGTCAACACCATCGCATATGTTAATTATGGTATGAATGTTAGGTATTTCATTCTCTACTTGCTTAATCAGCCCGGCAAATTCTGTATCCACAAATAGCACCCTGGTGTCGGAATGATTAAGTATGTATGCTATTTCTCTTGCAGACAGGCGTATATTGATACTCACCAGAACGCCGCCCAGCATTGGAACACCGAAATGGGCCTCAAGCATTGGAGGTATATTGGGACATAAAAAAGCTACCTTATCTCCTTTTCCTACGCCAATATTATTCAGGGCACTGGCCAGTCTGTTTACTCTCTCGTACAGCTCGGAGTATGTGTAACGCCTTTCATTGTATACCACTGCAATTTTTTTCCTGAATACTGCAGCGCTTCTTTTCAAAAAACTGATAGGACTCAGGGGTTCATAATTGACGCCTCTCACATTAATCACTCCCTTTTTCAATTAATATATAATATTCATAAAATTCAATACTTAAAAAACATTTTCCTCCCGCTATTTAAATATGTTTAAAAAATTATTCTAAAGAAATTAAGAATTTCCTAACCTTTGGGAATTTAGAAATATACTACCTATGTCGTCTACTGCGTCAACAACAGATAGAGCCGGCTCATCTCCAAGCCATATTTCTTTACCGACCGGCAAATAGCAGCCTCGGGGATCAAAAAGCAACCTCACCCGGGGCAGATTTGAGTAATCCTTTATATTTTCGATCACTGCCCCAACTTCACCGGTATTAAGCCTTACTATAGTACCTACGGGATAAGCTGCTATATGGCTTAAAAAAACTTTGGTTATCTCCCCGTCAAACAGTGATCCTCCCGACCCGGCAATAAGTTCCCACGCCTCCTTGGGTGCAACCGCCTTTCTGTATACCCTGTCTACTATTATTGCGTCATAGGTGTCTGCTATCCCTGCAATACGGGAGAACTCGTGTATTTCTTTTCCTTTAAGGCCCCTTGGATACCCCTGCCCGTTGTACCTTTCATGGTGCTGCAGGGCTACCGAAGCTGCCAGGGCACCCAATATATTTCCGCTTTTTAATATCTTGTTACCATAAAAGCAATGCTTTTTTAACTCTTCAAACTCATCAGGGGTTAATGCTCCCGGTTTATTTAATATTTCCTGGGGTATTAGTATTTTACCCACATCATGCATCAAGGTTCCCATGGCCAATGCATTGAGCCTCTGTTTTGTAAGGCCCATACTAATGCCCGTCATTACTGAAAGTACGCAAACATTAACTGAATGTCCGAAGGTATATTCGTCATACGTCCTTATATCGACAAGATTCACTACTGTTTTTCTGTTATCGAGCAATTGATCAATAATATCGGAAATTGTGCTTTCTATTTCCCTGGACAGTATGGCGCTTCTTTTTAAAACTGTTGCAGGATTATCTTTTTCCTGACCAATAATACTCTTTACAAGGCATATTGCCCTGGTCCTGGTTTCTTCTTGAATGACATCATTAACCTCAACATCAGGTATTAGCCCGTCCTCTATATAAAGAGACTGTATTCCCAGAATCTTCAACCGCTCTATATACTTTCCGGTTAATACCGTTCCGGCTTTCAATAAGGCCTGTCCATTTTTGCTGTAAAGTGTCCGGGCAACCTTCATACCAGGATACAACGAATGAATTGATAATCTACGCAATGTCAGTGCCCCTTCTAAAAATTTCCTGCCAATAATTCTTTATTCTATATAATATACTATATTCCTTCTTAATTACACTCTTTTGTTAGACTTGACAGCCAGTTATAGGTTTTTGTTAACCCCTCATTTAGGTCATATTTAGGAACAAACCCTATCAACTCCTTGGCCTTAGATGAATTGACACAGGACTCTAATTCATCAAGCAATATATTATTTGTCGTTTTAATCTCGGATCTTTGACAGTAATTATGTTTTATTATGCTCGCCAAGTGCCATAAAGAGACATATTCGTTCCCTGCCAGGTTTATGGCCTGATTAAAAGGTTTTGAAATGATTGCTTTTATAGTTGCTTCTATGGCATCCTCTATATAAATATAAGACCTGACCTGCCCACCAAGCCCGTTTATTGATATAAAATTTTTTTCTAAAGCTGTTTTTATGAAGAGTGCGGGCTCCCCAAAACAAATATTAGGGCCGTACAGATCCCCGTACCTAAGTATAGTATAAAAAAAACCGTTTTCCAGAGCTAAAGATTTGCAGAAAAGCTCGCCTGCCAGTTTGACAGCGCCATACATAAGAGTAGGTTCCAGTGGATGGTCCTCATCAATCGGAAGATATTTCTGCTTTCCGTAAACTGCAACTGAGGAGGCATATACAAAGTATGAAGAATTCATACCGGCCAGTTTCAGCAGATCTAGAAGTCCGGGAAGGTGATTGTTTAGAATTGGATCATTAATAGAGTTGTTAGTCTGTATTTCAAGGTCCTTCAGATAGAGTATTATATCGGGGTTGCTTATTTCGTTCATGCCTATTTTTTCATCAGACATGACAAAAACGTCCGCCCCAAGTTCTAAAAGGTGTTGGGCCACCATTACCCCCAGGTGGTTTTCTCCCCCGGAGACCAGTATCTTTTTACCCTGAATACTTTTCATAGACACTCCTCCGTAAGCTTAGGCTCTCACCCACCGTCACATACAGTGTATGATTGTCACCGGAGGTTTGTGATTTTGTCATAACTTCAGGCGTAGTTTTAAAAATTATCACATGCTGTGCAATACCAATCTTTAACACCGGCCGAAAAATTTTTTAACAGCTTGCTGCCAAAGTAATACTTTTTACCGCTTTCCTTGAATCCCATTCCTTTTAATGTATCATAAAAAACTGTTGTGGAAGGTATCCTTATCCTTAAAGACATTAATTCGCCGAAATTTGTTATAAAATAACTAACCATGCTGCGAAAACAAGCAATATCGTATGTAATAATATCAACTATATCGCAGTATTTTTCCCCCCCTTCCTCCCCAAAACACACAGCAGCATATCCTACAGGGATTCCCTCATTATCATCGGCAACATACAGGTTGTAATTAATTTCAGGGTGCTGATTAAACCTCCACTCCAGATATATTTTGCTTCTTTGGAGAATTATGTAATTTTTAAAGGTCCCCGAGGTAACTCTTTTCCATATTTTATCAAAGGCATCTGATACATTTTTATTTTGATATACATTATAATTATTTGATTTTACAAGCTTTGTATCATCACATCCCCAGCAACACAGAACATAGTCTATGGCAAGATACTCCCAGCCAAGGCTTCCTTTAAACCCATGGACGCTGTGTTCGGTTGGAAACCCATAAACAATTTCGATACCCTGGCCAGCTGCTCTCTCATACAAACTTTTGCCCAGTGCGCTGAATATTCCCCTGTATCTATAGTCCGGATGCGTAACAGCAATATCAGATAAGCCTCCCTTTATTAAGTTTCCTCCTTCATATAACATAACAGGGACTATGCCGTATATTCCCACCAGCGTATTGCCATCCCAGGCAGTTACAATAATTGATCTCCCTAATGGTCCGTTAAGGTTTTTCCACCGCCATATATCAATTGACATATTTTTAGGATGCACATAGTTGTATAGATCAAGGTATATATCCTCATCACCGCTCTGAAAAGGCTTTATTGATATACCTTTCATACCGCCACCTCCAAAAAAAATTTTACTTTTTTCAGGATATGACAATATCCGGTGATGTGGTGTTATTAGCTCTCTTTAAAAGTTATGTTTTAGCAGCCTTCAGGGGGAATTACTTTTTTTTATTGCTTTTTTCCGAATAAATACTGCTGCCAAAAGGTATATAAAAATAGCAACCACAGCCAGGTATGGAAGCCTTGTTTCAGTAAAATCCATTATAGAGCGCCAAGTCTGTGAAAAATAATACCCCAGTCCAATATTGAATAGTGACCAGCCAAGGGCAAAAATACTGTTGTAAAAAATAAAGCGAAAAATCCTCAACCCACTAATTCCCGCCAGGTATGGCGTTAAGTTACCCGCCATGGGAACAAATCTTCCAAATAGTACAAAGGCCGAGGAAGACTGCTCTAACCAGGCCCTGGCACCGAAAATTTTTTCATGCTTTACCTTGAATAACCTTTCAAATCTGTACAGAAAAGGCTCCCCAACAAACTTACCTATGTAATAAGCTGCAGTGGCCCCGGAATTCAGGCCTATCACCGCCAAAAAAAGCGTTGCACCAAAATCAATCCTTCCCTCGTTAATCAGTATCCCTGCCAGCACCATCATCACTCCGCCCGGAAAAGGAACTCCAAGAGCTTCAATTATTGACCCCAAAAAAATTCCCCAGTATCCAAGCTGACCTATAAAATCACTGGCGGTATCCATCATACTCTCTCACCCCGATTAGGTTATGATAACCGCCGGCGGAGATTTAAATTCAGATCTAGGCATTTAGCAAATTAAAAAAGCCCGGCTTTTTTTCCGGACTTTTGTTAGGTGACTTTAAACGATCTCATCTTCAATGTGCGATTTCAGAACTCTCACCATCATTTCCGATATTTCAGGCATTATGGTCTCCCCGTCAGGCTTTCTTTCCACACCATAAACATATTTTGGGAAATTCAAGGGCTTTTGCCTTTCCCATATTTCATCATGTTTGTCAGGCGGAAGTATTTTAGCCGGATTACCAACAGCAACCCAGCCTATAGGCACTGTTTCATTCTCAGGTATAACTGTCTTAATATGCACAACACCGTTAATTCTCACTTCTGATCCTTTACACAGTTTTGCTCCATGAAATACAGACGCGCCTGTAGCAATAAAAACATTATCTTCCACAACACAGCCAACCAAGTGTGAACTCGGGCCCACCAGCACGTTATCGCCTATTCTTAATGAATGATTTACTGTGCTTCTAATTACTGCATTTTCCAGAACAACACAATTATCACCTATCTCTATAAATCCACCTTCAGCTATTATAGAAGCTCCGAACATAATCCTGGCATTTTTGCCTATTTTAACCTCACCGCATATCGCAGCGGTGGGAGCGACATATGCGCTCTCATCTATTTCAGGAGATTTTCCTAAATGCTTTACTATCATTAAATCCACCTGCTTTTATTATTTCCCTATTAATAAAAATCCCCTTACCCACCCTCACCAACAGCAACAGACCAGCACGCGGTAGTGACATTTACATTACACTTGTAATTTGGTAACATTCCGGGCATAACTTGTTAGTGCAGGAATCGAACCCGCAAGCGCTGCCCCTTGCGCCGCCACATTCTATTTATATCCGGTAAAATGCTCGTGCTCGCTTCTGTTCCGATGGTTACCGCACTAATTTCTAGTTCTCAATCAATTCAACAGTCCAGTTCTTTTCTTGTATTTTTGTATCCAGTTCTCTATATTTTTTAGATAATTCATCAATCTGCTTTTGTATTTGCGAAATATCAACCGTGCTAAAAAACTTTACCTCTGATTTGCTGTAACGCTCCTGCTTTATTGTTGCCGCAAAAACAAGGCCATCAAGAACATGACGCTTTTGAGATATAATATCTCTTTCTGCAAGAGCATCAGCTAGAGATTTTCCTTCTTCAATCTCGATAATAGAATTGGTCTTATTAATTTTTTTGATTAAGTCCAATAGCACTGAAAGAGCTTCATCAAGTTCTTTAAGAAGCTCATCTGGTTTTTCAGGAGGGGTTTCTCCCTCCTGAACCTTTGCACTTCTCCTCAGCCTTTCCTCAAGCTGTAATATTCTTTTTTGACAATCGGATCTTAATATCAGCGATTCAGCCAGTTTCATCTTAAGAATCCTCCCGAAGCAGCAAAGCTTTTACCAATATTTCTATTTTTTTCATAATATTCCTTCATGATTATGTAAAAAAGAAGAATAGAAAGTCTTTAAAATTTCAGCTTCCTAAATGGGTGGACTCAAGACCAGGCAAGTATCAATAAGGCTGGCAGAAACGAGCAGTACGCGAAAGCAGCGGCATCCGAAGCGGAGCGTATTGGATCATACGTGAGCATTCGGGGGCCGCTGCTGACAAAGTAATGCGAAGTTTATCACGACCCAAGTAGGCCCGGAAAAAACGAGTATATCGCGAAAGAACAGTCAGACCGGGGCGGAGCATATTGGATCATATGTGAGCCACGGGCTGACTGGGCTGACAAAGATAGACGAAGATTTTTGACCCCGGTAGGGCTGTCAGAAACGAGCAGTACGCGAAAGCAGCGGCATCCGAAGCGGAGCGTATTGGATCATACGTGAGCATTCGGGGGCCGCTGCTGACAAAGTAATGCGAAGTTTATCACAGCCCGTACAGTTAGAGGACTTTGGCTGTGCCTTTGTATATTAGCCCCCTCTGCCCATCCACAGTTATAGTCTCACCATCTTTCAAAACCTTTGTGGCATCATCCACTCCCACAATAACAGGTATTCCGAACTCAAGCCCCACAATGGCGGCGTGGGAGGTTAGCCCTCCAAACTCTGTTATCAGAGCCCCTGCCTTTTGTATGGCAGGTATGTATTCCCTGTCAGTGGCCGGCGCCACCAGTATATCTCCCGGACTCACCTTTTCAAAGGCTTCTTCTGCGCTGTGGCAAATTCTGGTTTGGCCGGTCATCGCCCGGGTTCCTATTCCTGTTCCCCGGGCCAGAATATCGCCGACAGTATGCACCTTTACCAGGTTTGTAGTTCCATGGACTCCAACCGGAACCCCTGCCGTAATAACGACCAGGGCGCCCGGATTGATCATTGCGGAATTAAGGGAAGCCTCTATGGCCTCAGTTATCATACTGTCAGTGTTGGTGGTCCTTTTTACCAGCAGGGGCTGCACACCCCATACCAGCGCCATCTTTCTTAACACCTTCTCTTCGGGTGTTACTGCCACAACCAGTGATTTAGGCCTGTACTTACTCATCATCCTTGAGGTATGGCCGGTTTCCGTAGAAGTTATAATGGCTGCAGCCCCCAGATCCTCGGATATGGTGCAGGTTGCATGGCTTATGGCGTCTGTGACTGTATGGGCCTGGTATTTACTCCTGCGAATGGCTATTTCCTCATAATCCAGAGAGCTTTCCGCCTTGGTGGCTATTTTTACCATGGTTTGCACCGCTTCAACCGGGTACTTTCCAGCCGCTGTTTCTCCTGACAGCATTATTGCATCGGTGCCGTCAAATATGGCATTGGCTATGTCAGAAGCCTCTGCCCTTGTAGGTCTTGGATTTTGAATCATTGATTCAAGCATTTGAGTGGCAGTAATAACGGGCTTTCCGGCCCTGTTACATTTTTCTATTATTTTTTTCTGTACCATGGGAACTTCTTCAACCGGTATTTCCACTCCAAGATCTCCCCTGGCCACCATTATCCCGTCTGAAACCTTTATTATTTCCTCAAGGTTATTCAATCCCTCTCGGCTTTCAATCTTTGCTATAATATCAAGTTCAGCCTCTGATTCCTCCACTATCTGTCTTATGCCCAGAATGTCATTGGCCTTCCTTATAAAGGACGCTGCAATAAAATCAAATTTATACTTTATGGCAAAAAGAATATCATCGATATCACGGTCTGTTACCGCCGGAAGGTTAACTACTATTCCCGGCAGATTAACTCCCTTCTGTGAAGTTATCTCACCCCCATTGACAACTTCACACTCAACGGTTTTTCTTGTTTTATCGGTTACCTTTAGCTCAATAAGCCCGTCAGCAATTAGTATCCTGTCACCCGGACAGACATCTCTAGGCAAGCCCCTGTAGTTTACAGGCAAAACACTTTCGTTTCCCTTTTCATCATTAACGGTCAGGGTAACTTTCTTCCCGGCCTCCAGTGTGACCGGCTCGTTTTCAAGGTAGCCCAGCCTTATTTCCGGACCCTTTGTATCCAGCATTATAGCTATATTTTTGCCGGTTTTTCTGGCAGCTTCCCTGATCAGATTAACTCTCTGAAGGTGCTCTTCATGGGTACCATGAGAGAAATTAAGCCTTGCCACGTTCATGCCGGCCTGCATCATTTTCATTAAAACCGGGAGTTTTTCAGAAGCCGGCCCTACTGTACAAACTATTTTGGTTCGAAGCATCAGATAACCTCCAATTGCTTAGGGGTAATACAGTCATATCGATAATATTGCCGCCAAATCGTAAATGTCCATACTTAACTCTTTTTTACCTGTAATCACCATTTCCAGGTCTTCTGAAATGACATTTCCGGATACAACCCCCACCATTTTACAATCATCGCCACCCATCAGAAGCTCAACTGCCTTTGCCCCAAGCCTGCTTGCCAATATGCGGTCAAAGGAGGTGGGGGTCCCACCCCTTTGAAGGTGGCCCAAAATTGTTACCTTTGTGTCAAAGCCTGTTTTTTCTTTTATTAACTTTCCAACTTCCAGGCCGCTGGCTGCCCCCTCGGCAACTATTATAATACTGTGCAGTTTACCTCTCCTATATCCGCGGTTAAGCTTTTCACAAACCTCATCGATATTTACAGGGCGCTCAGGAATTATAATGGTTTCAGCCCCCCCGGCCAGACCGGCTGCCAGGGCTATATAGCCTGTGTCACGTCCCATAACCTCAATAATAAAGGTTCTTTCGTGTGAAGTGGCGGTATCCCTTATTTTATTTATGGCATCCACAACGTTGTTTACTGCAGTGTCAAATCCTATGGAATAGTCAGTTCCGGGAATATCATTGTCTATTGTACCAGGCACGCCTATTATGGGGATCTTGTATTCCCTGTAAAACTCGAGGCCACCCCTGAAGGAGCCGTCCCCTCCGATAACAACCAAACCCTGAAGCCCGAACCTTTTTACATTTTCAAAGGCCCTGGCCCGCCCTTCCGGCTTTCTGAATTCTTCAGACCTTGCAGTCTGCAAAATCGTACCGCCCCGGTGGATTATATCAGCAACCGAACCAAGGTTCATCGGCCCCATTTCAGCCTCTATGAATCCCTTGTATCCGTGTTTAATGCCTATTACTTCCATACCATGGTATATTGCCTTACGAACAACCGCCCTTATAGCAGCGTTCATTCCGGGTGAATCACCACCGCTTGTAAGCAATCCAAACCTCTGCACAGCAAACCTCCTCGGTTTTTTCTTTGTGCTAGTATTTGCACGAAAGGCTGTATTGATAATAATTATTATGTGGTGATAGTTCCCTGTTTGCCGGTAAGCTTGTATACCGTCATAGTTTCCATTGCCTCTTCGGCCTCAGATTCGGGAACAAGAATTTCGACAGGCCCGCACTCATTACCATGAGACAGGCCCACTGATTTGAGTTTAACCAGAAAGCCTTCAGTGGAGAGCAGGCTTTTTATTCTCTCTGCCTCCCTCATATGAGGCGCAATGTACACAACGGTCCACACGGCAGCATTCCCCCTCCAGAACGGTACAAACACGAATTAGTCTTTTCTACTCATATGTCGCGTATTCCTTTATATAAACAAAAAAATAGCCAGAGAAATAGAAAATCCCCTGGTGATACTATATAAGATCATTCATCGCTTCTGGTTTTTCCGTGTTTTGTCAGAATCTCTACCTTGCCTCTTATTTTCATACCGGACGTGTGCTCAGTAAACTGGGCGACCATTATTTCACCCTTGTCTAGCTTTTCTGAATGATGAAATTTTGTATCCCTGCCCCTGGTGAGGCCAAAAATTGTTACCCCGTTTTCAAGTGCCTTGACAACAATATAATCTCCGCCGATGTGAGAATTGTCGGACATCAAATCACTCCTTGCATTGTCCCTACGTTTCTATCGAAAATAATAGCACAGAATTCCAAAGTTATGCAAGGTTCACGGGAAATACGCCTTCTTTACTTTCCCTATAAACCTTTTACCTTGACGTTACTGCTACCCAGTATTTTCTTCAACTCCCCTACCAATGGCCCCTTAAGGTCCACCCAGTTTTCCCTGGGAGTTTTTTTAAGTTTTTTCTCTCTTTCAAAGTAAAGAAATACTCTTGATTCTCCCGGGTAGGACTTAAAAAGCACCTTTAGATTGTCCAGCATTTCCGGAGTAGCCTCATCCAGCCGCAGGTAGAGATCCCCTGTTATTTTTCTGGTAAGTTCGGAAATTTCTTCTGCCAGTATTTTGACCTCCTCGCCTGAGGGGTTCAAACGTCCTTTTATCAGCACTACCGAGTCGTTATAAATTAAGTTCTGATACTCCCGGTATACTTTGGGAAAAAAAACTATTTCCATACTACCCGTCAGATCTTCCAGCATTCCAAAGGCCATGGGATCGCCTTTTTTGGTGGTAATTTTTTTAAAAGAGTTAATCATGCCGCCGCACACCACGGTACTCTCTTCACCGGCCTCCTTTAATTCCGCCAGTGTGACTCCCGTTTCATCAAGAGACTGCCGGTAGTCAAGCAGCGGGTGACCACTTAGAAAAAACCCTATAGCCTCCTTTTCAAGGGCCAGCATTTCGCTGCGCGAGTATTCCTTTATGTCCGGCATTTCAAGGCTAAGAGTATGCTTTACATCTTCCCCCCAAAAGTCCAAAAGTGACAGCTGCCCGTTAGCCTTATCCTTTTGTGTCTGCTGGGCCAGTGTCAGCCCCGAGTCTACTGCTGCCATCAGCTGGGCCCTGTGGTGCCCCAAAGAGTCCATTGCGCCTGATTTGATTAAATTTTCTATAACCCGCCTGTTTACCACCCTTGTATCAAGCCGGCTGCAAAAATCAGCAAAATTTCGGAAAGGCCCGTCTTTTTCCCTTGAAGATATTATTGCCTCCACAGCGGAGAGGCCTACGTTCTTTATTGCGGCAAGCCCAAACCTTATTTTGTCCCCCTCAACCGAAAAACTTTCCAGACTCCGGCTGACATCGGGGGGAAGAACTTCTATGCCCATCCTCCTGCAGTCTTCTATAAAAATAACAACCTTATCGGTATTGTCCTTCACAGAGGTAAGAAGGGCTGTCATGAATTCCACCGGGTAATTAGCCTTTAAATAGGCTGTATGATAGGAAACCAGTGCATAAGCGGCCGAGTGGCTTTTATTGAAGCCGTACCCCGCAAAATATTCCATAAGGTCAAAAATCTGGCCGGCCACATCTGCATCCACATTGTTCTTTACCGCGCCCTCCACAAACTGAGCCCTGAGCCCGGCAATTATTTCAGGTTTTTTCTTGCCCATAGCCCGGCGCAGCATGTCCGCCTCGCCAAGTGTAAAGCCTGACAGATCAGAGGCTATGCGCATAACCTGCTCCTGGTAAAGTATTACACCGTAAGTGTCTTTCAATATGGGCTCCAGCTTGGGATGGAGATATGTCACCTTTTTCTCGCCGTGCTTGTTCTTAATAAAGTCATTAACCATGCCGCTTCCCAGTGGCCCCGGCCTGTATAGCGCCACCAGCGCCACAATGTCTTCAAAAACCCCGGGCTTTAAGTCTCTTAAAATCTGCTTCATCCCGCTGCTTTCCAGCTGGAATACGCCGGTAGTATCTCCCTTGCACAGCAATTCGTATGATTTCGTGTCATCCAGCGGCACTTCGCTCATATCTATTTTGATATTACGGTTTTCTGACAGCATTTCTACAGCATCATCTATAACTGTAAGGGTTCTCAGCCCCAGAAGGTCCATCTTCAAAAGACCCAGTTCCTCCACCTGGTCCTTGGCAAACTGGGTAGTCAGTGGGCCGTCCGACGCCTTATAAAGTGGCAGGTAATGAGTAAGCGGCTCCTTTGTTATAACAACCCCGGCAGCATGGGTGGATGCGTGCCTTGGCATTCCCTCAAGCAATGAGGCCATATCCATAAGCTTTTTTATTTGCCTGTTGCTGTCATACAGATCTTTAAGATCTGTAGAGTCGTTAAGGGCTTTTTCTATGGTAATGTGAAGCTCGGCCGGGACCAGCTTGGCCACCTTGTCAACCTCGCTGTAAGGTATATTAAGGGTTCTGCCCACATCCCTGATGGCGGCCCTTGCAGCCATTGTTCCGAAGGTGGCAATTTGAGCTACACGATCTGCTCCGTATTTTCTTGCCACATAATTTATTACCTCACCCCGGCGCTCAAAACAAAAGTCTATATCAATATCTGGCATTGATACTCTCTCAGGGTTAAGAAACCTCTCAAAAAGAAGTCCGTACTTAAGCGGGTCAATATCTGTTATGCGCAGGGAATACGCTACAATGCTTCCAGCTGCTGAACCCCTTCCGGGGCCCACCGGTATGCCGTTATCCCTACCGAAGCGAATCATGTCCCATACAATTAAAAAATACCCTGAATACCCCATTTGTCTTATTACTTGAAGTTCAAAATCCATTCTTTTCTGGACAAACTCAGATATCTCACCATACCTTTTTTTAAGTCCATCATGGCATAGCTTTTCCAGGTACGTGTCAACAGTGTATCCATCCGGAACATTATAAACCGGAAGCACCAGCTCTCCGAATTTAAGCTCTACATTGCAGCGCTCGGCAATAGCTAAAGTGATATCCATTGCCTCACGCACTTCCCCGAATATAAGGTTCATTTCATCAATATTTTTAAGGTATAGCTCCTGTGACTGGAATTTCATCCTTGAAGGGTCATCAACGGTCTTTCCGGTCTGAATGCAAAGAAGAATATCCTGCATTTCCGCATGCTCTTTGTCCACATAGTGTACATCATTGGTGGCAACAAGAGGAATACCGGTGCTTTTGCTTATTTTTACCAGCTCACGGTTGGCTATCCTCTGCTCCTCAAAACCGTGATCCTGCAGCTCAAGGTAATAGTTGCCGGAACCGAATATATCGCGGTACTCTATGGCCGCCCTGACGGCATCCTCGTATTTTTCTGCCAGTACCTTTGACGCCACCTCCCCGGCTATACAGCCGGAAAGCGCTATCAGCCCGCTGCTATGTGCTGCCAGGACAGACCTGTCCACCCTTGGCTTATAGTAAAATCCATCGGTAAATCCCATTGAAACCAGCTTAAGAAGGTTTCTGTAGCCCTCTTCATTTTCCGCCAGAAGCACAAGGTGATTAGGGCTGTCGTCCACCCTGGGGGTCCGGTCTGACATGGTTCTGGGGGCAACATAAACCTCGCAGCCAAGCACAGGCTTTATGCCTTCTTTTTTGCACGCCTTGTAAAAATCCACTGCCCCGAACATAACCCCATGGTCGGTTATTGCAAGGGCAGGCATCCCCAGCTGGTTGGCTTTTTTAACCGCCTGCTTTATCCTTGCGGCCCCGTCAAGCAAAGAATACTCGGAATGAACATGAAGGTGGACAAATGACATTTTAATAACCTCTTTATCTACTAATACTGATTTTAAATACTGTCGGAATGGCCGGAGATGCATTTCCTATTGGTCGGAGGAGCCCAGATGCATTCCCGGATGGTCGGAGGGGACAAGATGCATTTCCGTTTGGTCGGAGAGAACGGAGGTTAATTACTTAATGGTTTCCGACCGGAGGTACTACCTCTTAACTCCTCCGACCATCAGGCACTACCCTTTAGCCCCTCCGACCAATTGGGAATACCCCATAGCTCCTCCGACCAGTTGGAAATACCCCATAGCCCCTCCGACCATCAATTATTCTCTTTAGTCAGCTTATGTACATGAATATCGTAATAAGGAAAATTTGGGTCTGCAATATATACAGGCACAATAGTATGTTCATCAGTGCTGCCGGTTTCCTCACACCATTTTTGTATAAATTCAAAGGTAGGTTTTCTGCCGGGATGTGAAACCAGTATTCCCTTCCCGCTGGCGGTACACTGACTGAATATCTCTGCCAGGTACCCGTGAAACTTGGTGTCATACAGTATGTCCGATCCCACAATCCAGTCAAAGCTGTCTTTTAGTGTAAAATTCCTCCAGTCTCCGAGATAGCCGCCAAATTCCTTAATTCCGTTTAAAGCCGCGTTTTGGCAGGAAATCTCGACTGCCTCGGGCTGGTAGTCAGAAAAAGTCACCCTGGCTCCCTTGAGTCCTGATATAACACCCGCCAGACCCAGCCCGCAGCCCAGTTCCAAAACTGTCTGTCCTGAAAAGTCCATTCTTTCCCAAATATATCTGGAAAGCCCCCTGCAGGCAGGCCATAATTCCGCCCACAGCGGCACTTTATCCTCATCGGCAATATCTGTTATAAGGGCTTCAACATCTTCAACAATATTAAAGGGCACTTCCAGTCCCGGAAGTTTTATTATTTCCTCTTTAGTCTTCAGGGTCAAGCCATTTCACACCTTCTTAATTTTGTTTAAATTTTATAATTCTGCCTTACGTATTTTAATCCTTTTTATATCTAATAAAGCTTTTAGTTAACCTCTCCGCTCAAATCTACCCACTCACCGCCCGTTATAATTTCTATCTGTTCCATGTCAACAGGAAGCGCTGATCTTGCAGTTCCCGCTGCGGCATATACCACAGGGAATCTTTTCATAGAGTCATCAAGCAAAATCCTTATTTTGCCCGGCAGCGCCACAGGGCAGACACCTCCCACGCTGTAACCGGTTATCCTGTTTACTGTGTCCGGGTCAGCCATTCTTACCTTTGATGATCCTGTCAATTTCTTTAGTCTCCCGCTCTTTATCTTGACATCTCCCGAGGCCACCACCATTATGGGTTCCCCATCAGCTAAAAAAAGAAGTGTTTTTGCTATCTGTCCCACTTCCACGCCCAGAGCTGCAGCCGCCAGCTCTGACGTTCCGGTATTCTCATCAAGCTCCATTACTTTCAGGCCAAGCCCAAACCTTTCAATATATTTCTGAACCCTCAATATCTCTGGCGCTGACACAAAAAAATCCCCCCTGTCTCATGCTACAGGGGGATTTTACCTTATTCAGCAAATAAATTCAACTTTTTCGCCATTTAAATTATTAAATACTTATACCATATTGTTTCATTTTTTTATACAGCCATGCCCTGGATATCCCTAGCGACCTGGCGGCCTGCATTTTATTTCCCCCGGTTGACTTAAGGGTTTCAATAATGGCCTCTTTCTCTACCTGGTCCAGCAGAGCAGGTAGTCCCTTATCGGAAGGACTCCTTCTCGGCCCTTTTCCCAGCTTTTGCATATACTGAGGAAGGTGGGACAGGCATATAACCTCTCCCTCCACCATGTTAAAGGCCCTTTCAATTATATTTTCAAGCTCCCTTACATTTCCCGGCCAGTTGTAATTATGAAAGAGGTCCCAGACCTCCTTTTCCACATCACATACATTCAGACCAAACTCCATGTTGTACTTTTTATTAAAATGCATTGTGAGCTCAACAATGTCTTCCATTCTTTCCCTTAGAGGGGGGATGTGCAGGGAAACCACATTCAGCCTGTAATATAGGTCCTGGCGAAATCGTCCTTCACTTATAAGTTCCTCAAGAGGCCTGTTTGAGGCTGCCACCACTCTTACATCAACCTGCCTGGGCCTGTTTTCTCCAAGCCTTTCTATCTCCTTGTCCTGCAATACCCTTAAAAGCTTTGACTGCATCGCAAAGGGCATATCCCCTATTTCGTCCAGAAATATAGTGCCCCCGTCGGCCTGTTCAAATTTACCGGTCTGGCCGCCCTTTCTTGCGCCGGTAAATGCTCCCTCCCGGTATCCAAAAAGCTCTGACTCCAGGAGGCTCTCAGGTACAGCTGCGCAGTTAACCTTTACAAACTGCTTGAATCTGCGTGGAGATCCTGTATGCAGGGCATGTGCAAGCAGTTCCTTGCCTGTGCCGCTCTCACCCCTTATCAGCACGGTGGAAGGACTCTGTGCCACCCTCCTGATGGTCTCTTTCAGCTTTGTCATGACGGGGCTGCTTCCTATGAGGTTATCTACCGTATAACGTGCTCCCTGGACCCTTTCAAGCTCATTCTTGTAATAGTCCAGCTCTTTGTTCAGCAGATTTATTTTTTCTGCCAGCCCCACCAGTTGGTTGACATCTTTGAAAATGACCTTACATAAAGATCCTATAATGATTCCGCCCTTCCGGATGGGATGCCTCATAACAACTGTTTCCCTGCCGTTAATCCGGATAATTTCCCCATGGTGTGGCTTTCCGGTTCTGGGAACAGCATGAAGTCCCGGCTCCTTTACAATGTCGGCCACACGTTTCCCCATGGCCATTCCCGGAGACGGAATATCCACAAGCTCTGCAAAGGCCTGGTTTATCATTATAATTATTCCGTCATTATTTACCGCCATGTAGCCATCGTTGGCGCTGTCAAATATGGTCTGAAGAGTGCCCTTCAGCTCCTTGACCACCTCCAGTTCCTCCGCAAGGTGCTGAAGTTCTGTTATTTCCTGGCAGACACCGATAGCACCCACTATATTGTTGCCCTTCATTATAGGGGTTCTGTTAACCACATAAAGTGAGTTGCCCACCATAAACTTTCTGCCAATGTGGGACTTTCCCGTTTTTAGAACATTCATCAGCCCTGTTCCGGGGATGACATCGTTTATAAAACGTCCCATTACCTTTTCGGCGTTGATTCCGAACATTCTTTCCGCCGCTGAGTTAAATATTGTGATGCGTCCCTGATGGTCTATGCCCAAAACTAAATTATGGATAGAGTGCAGGGCTGACAGTTCATCAATCAGTAAGGTGCTATCCAGTTTTTTAATTCCCAAAAATCCCACCCTTTCCTTGTATGCGGATTATATACCCGTCATATTCTGGTCAGCACATGGGCTCTTATAGCCTTCTCCAAATGGGAAAGTGTGTTGCACTCATACATTGGTATAATTTTTTTAAAAATTTTTACCTGTGGGTGGCTCTCCCAATCTCTTTGTGGAAGTGTGTTAAGCCAAACAACATCTCCGCATTTAAGCTTTAATTCCATAAGCATTCTTGCGGCGCCATCCGGAGAAATTGTTCTGGTGTCACTGACAATAAAAGCAATTGTCTGTGGTGATAAAACGTCCCAATGACTTTGCTTAAAGGTCTTCAGTGAAGCGTGCAGGTTAGTTGATTTTCCCCACTGCCGGCTGCTATTTATAATTTCAGTCATACTTCGGGAAAAGTCCGATCGTTTCTGAAAATACTCAGTTATCCTTTCAAGGTTTTCAGAAAATATAAAGCTTTCAATATCTTTCACCGCGCTGCTCAGGCCGTAAATAAACTGCAAAACAAAACGGGCATACATGGCCATTGAGGCTGAGACATCGCATATCAGCAGAAATTTTGGCCTCTTTTTCCTCCTTGACCTGTATTTAAGGTCTATGGGGATGCCGCCATACCTTATATTTCTTCGCACTGTTCTCCTTATATCTACTGCCACGGCACGTGTGCTTCTTTTGTACCTGCGGCTCATCCCCAACGCCATCTGTGAAGACAGGTGTCCTATTAAGGCTGTAACCCTTGGGAGATCACTATCTTCAAGACTCTCCATATCCTGGTGAAGTATCCTGTCGCCTGGGCTGTGGTAAAATTCCGCAGCCACACTCTGAATCACATCATCCAGCTCTTCATCTCCTGTAAGCTCGGCCTCAATATCTTTCCTTTTCCTTTCATTTTCGGGAATATTCTTAAGCATGTAGTAGCGCCAGTAATTTAATGATGACTGCAAAACCCTATTTATAAGATCACCGGGGTTATTCACCGGATTAGACTTCATTCTTTCCAGAATTTCCTTCATTCTTTCCTTTTCTTCTTCGGGCATAAGAGAGAATGTCTCCAACTGTGTTTCTGTCAGGGCAATTCTCTCCGGTAAACCTTCCTGCCAGTCCTCAACCACCTCAAAGAGTTCCTGCTGCGCCTGTGAGATTAGCCTTTCTCTTTCTTTTTGCATTTCTCTCCTAAGCTTTTGTCTTGCCAGTTTCTGATCGGCCGGGGTAAAATAAATGTTAAATGCCTGGTCAAATATTCTTGCCTCCCTTCCACTCTTTGCAAGACAGGCCTTAAGGGCCCCCCTGAATTGATCACGGGACAACAGGTCAACCTTGGAGAGGGCTGCCATTGCATCCATCGTCTCTGCCAGGCTTATCCTCACCCCCAGGTGCCTGAGTATCTGTGCAAATCTTGTTATGTTATATTCCAGAGAATCCTTTCCCTGGCTCTCAATTTCAGCTATCACTCCAGTCACCTGGTCAATTTCCAAATCAACGCACCCCAGATTTTTATATTTTATTTGTGACAGTGCCCATGGCCATGGCAGTTGCAGGCCGCCTCTCTTTTGTGTTCATTTTCCCCGGTGGTGTTTTTTATTATTTCTCTCAGCACTTCACTTTCCAATACCTGCCTCCGGTCGTCCCTGTTTTTTAACAAAAGATTAACTGAATTTGAAAAGTTCTCGGCTTCCAGGGATTCCGCATCAAGTGCAATTAGCGACCTTGCCCAGTCAATTGTCTCGGCAATGGAGGGCTGCTTTCTTAGATCAAGGTTGGATCTAATGTAATTAACCGCTGCGGCAACCTCCCGGCGAAGCCTGTCGCCAGCTTCCGGAACTTTTATCTGCAGTATCCTGACTTCCTTTTCAATGTCCGGATAGTCAATATACAGGTAGACACACCTTCTTTTAAGTCCGTCCGAAAGCTCCCTGTCCCCATTGCTGGTTAGAACCACTATGGGAATGTTTAATGCCGATAGAGTCCCCAGCTCAGGAATAGACACCTGAAAGTCTGAGAGCAATTCAAATAAAAATGCCTCAAAGGGCTCATCCACCTTGTCCACTTCATCAATTAGCAGCACAACTTTTTTGTCAGACCTGATTGCCTTGAGTAATGGTCTCTCTAAAAGATACTCCTCGTCAAAGAGGTCCTTTTCCAAGGCGTCCCTGGAGCATGAATCTTTCATTATTTGTATTTTTAAGAGCTGCCTCTGGTAGTTCCATTCGTACAGCGCCTTGTTTTCATCCAGCCCTTCGTAACACTGGAGCCTGATCACTTCGGTATTAAACACCCTGCCCAGAACCTTGGCAATCTCAGTTTTACCTACTCCCGGAGCCCCTTCCACCAGAAGTGGCTTTCTCAGGGTAAGGGCAAGATACACCGTTACCGCCAATGAGTCCTCGCTTATATAACCCTCTCTCTCCATTAAACCCTTTAGTTCCTTAAGGCCAATGTCCATTTACCGCAGTCCTTTCAGTGTCAATATTAATATACATATATTCTATTAACTACGAATTAAATCCTTCCTTTTTTAATCAACAACTTATGTGCTACTTCATACCCTGAAATCCCTGCTGTCTCAGTGCCTCATACAAAACAAGAGCAACGGAATTTGACAGGTTAAGTGATCTGCGGTCATTCAGCATTGGTATTCTCAGGGTGAACTGCTCGTTGTACCTTAATATTTCATCAGGAAGTCCTGCCGTCTCCTTGCCGAAAACAAGGAAGTCGTCTTCAGCGAATTTTATGTCTGTGTAACATTTTTTTCCCCTGGTGGAAATATAATAAAACCTCCCGGCGGGGTATTCTTTTCTAAGCTCTTCAAAGCTGTCATGTACATAAACACTCAGATGGCGCCAGTAATCCAGCCCGGCCCTTTTTAGCTGCCTGTCATCAATAGAAAAACCAAGGGGCTTTATAAGGTGAAGCTCCGATCCGGTCACCGCGCAAGTCCTCGATATATTCCCGGTATTAGCGGGAATTTCCGGTTCCACCAGCACTATTCTCATATAAGATCAACCCTTCAAAACAAGAATACAGGAGACAGGAGATCCAAGCATTACTGAATGATAACATTTCTGGGCCGGTTAATTTGGCTTACAAAAATACTAATGTTACTCTATGTGATCGTCTGTGTGCCATGTGGCTTTATAGGAACTGAGTAATCATCCTGTTTTGCAGCTGCTTTTAATTGCCCGGATGTTTATCTCCTGTCTCCTGTCTACTGTTTGCTGTCTCCTTCTTTTCCGGTGCATAGTTCAGACAGTCCGCATTCCCCGCAGTGGGGATTTCTGGCCCTGCAAAGCCTTCTGCCGTGTAATATCAGGCAGTGGTGCATCGCTCCCATCAGTTCCGTGGGGATAGACATCTGTAAATCATTTTCCACCTCCACCGGGTTTTTTCCGGCAGAGAGCCCAAGCCTTCTGGATACCCTGAAAACATGTGTATCCACAGGCATAACAGGGCAGCCAAAGGCTACACTCATGACCACATTTGCTGTTTTCCTCCCTACTCCCGGCAGGGACTCCAGGTCCTCCCTGTTTTCAGGAACAACCGAATTATACTTGTCTACCAGTATCCTGCTGGTGTTTACTATGTTTTTGCTTTTATTCCTGTACAGCCCGCAGCCCTTTATTTCTTCGGCCAAATCTTCCCAGCTAAGTTTTGCGATATCCTCAGGGCTTTTATATTTTTTAAAGAGGCCTGAGGTAATTTTGTTAACCTGTTTATCGGTGCACTGGGCTGATAGCATAACAGCAATGAGAAGTTCAAAATTATCGCTGTATTCCAGCTCTGTACTGGCATCAGGGTACAATTCCGAAAGCTTTTCCAGTATTTTTTTTCTTTTTGCAGTTAATTTGTTCTTTTTCATTGATTTCTTTCCCCAAAAAGTCTCTGGTGCTCCACCTTTATACACAAATCCATTACCACATGAACACCTTTCTTTTCTGCGTACTCGGCAGCCTCCCCGTGTACAACACCCAGCTGCGCCCATATGCATTCCGGCTTTATTCCTGCTGCCTCTTCTACAATTGACGGAAGGTGTTCACTTCTTCTGAATACGTTGACAATGTCCACTTTATAAGGTACAGATGCCAGGTCCTTATATGACTTCTGTCCCAGTATATTTTCAGCATTGGGATTCACCGGTATAATCCTGTATCCATTTTTCAGCAAATACTCTGCAACACGGTAGCTATCCCTCTCACTGTTTTCCGATAGCCCAACAACTGCTATATTTTTTGATTTTTTCAATATGGATTTAAGAATATTGTCATCAGGATTTCTAAACACCCTTAAACTCTCCTTTCTGAATATATATTAAAAAATATTATCACCACAAAAGGGTTTTTAAAAGAATATATGACGTATTTTATTCTCATATCTAGGAATAATAAATTTTGTTGCAAAATATGTAAACCCGTTAAAAAGCTTGTCTTTTCCGTATTTAAGCAAACCCTTCAGTGATTATAATACCTGTGCCTGTGGTAATAATAAAAGCATGCTTGGCGATTTTATAAACCATTTTTATAGCAGTCTATAACAATATTTTTCACCAAGGAGGGGTTCCTCTTGACTTCAATTATGTATGTCCTGATTGGGTCTGTTATAGCAATTCTGGTTTTGGCCTTTATTTTATGGCCAACCTTTAAGACCCGAAAACAAAGAAAGCCTGATATTCAAAAAGAACTGCCTCAATTTACGGAAGAGTATTCAGAGGAAATAGCCGAGCCCATAAAGCAGAAATTGCCCGACCCTGTGCCTGAACTTCCACATTCATACGGAGTGAACCGTTTGGTTCTTATGGTGAGAGACCCCTACTGGCTGTATGCATACTGGGAAGTTACCGCTACAAAAATGGATGAAATTACGACCCTGTACGGGCCAGATATTTGGGATTCCTCAAGGGCTGTTTTAAGGGTGTACGATGTAACCGGAATAGATTTTAACGGAAACAACGCTATAAGCTCTTTTGACTGCAGCCTTGACAGTGCAATAGACCAGTGGTATATAAATGTACCTTCAGCAAACCGTTCATACTGCGTTGATCTGGGAAGGCTATTACCGAACGGCAGTTTTATAACAATATTACGATCAAACCTTGTTACCACACCCAGAGATAACCTTTCCGACAGGCTTGATGAGGAGTGGATGTGGATCGAGGGTCTATATTACAGACATCAGCTGGGCGTAAGCTCGCCTCTTATTATTGAAGAACTTAACGAAAGAATGGGGAAACTGCCTCTGGGCATAAGCTCGCCGGGGTTTTATAACCCTCAGGAATAAACATTCCAATAAGATGGAGGACTTCTGAATGCATAAAGGTTATCTTTGCATGATATTACATGCCCACCTTCCATATGTAAGACATCCTGAGCACGAGAATTTCCTTGAAGAAAGATGGCTTTATGAGGCAATTACCGAAACTTATATACCTCTTATTAATGTTTTTGAACGTCTCACAGATGAGAATATCCCCTTCAGACTTACTATGAGCCTTACACCTACTTTAATATCAATGCTCACTGACGGTCTTTTGCAGGAACGTTACCTTAAGCATCTTGAAAAACTTATAGAGCTCTCAGACAAGGAGGCAGGAAGAACATATAATACGGCTTTTCATGAATCAGCACTGATGTACCAAAGCATTTTCAGGCGTTCCAGGGAAACCTTTTACAGGTACGATAAAAATCTTGTTAACGCCTTTAAAAAATTTCAGGACCTTGGCCGCCTTGAAATAATGACCTGTGGGGCTACGCATGGCTTTTTGCCCTTAATGCTGCTTAATAGAAATGCTGTTAGTGCCCAGGTTAAAACTGCAATTGACCTTCATGTCAAGCATCTGGGCCGGTACCCTCAGGGAATCTGGCTGCCTGAGTGCGCATATACCCCCGGTATAGACGCTGTTTTAAAGGAAAACGGCATTAAATACTTTATACTTGACACACATGGTATTATATTTGCCTCCCACCGTCCCAGATACGGTGTCTACGCCCCTGTTTTCTGTCCAACGGGTGTGGCAGCCTTTGGAAGGGATACCGAGTCCTCCAAGCAAGTTTGGAGCGCCAACGAAGGTTATCCCGGTGACCCCTATTACAGAGAGTTTTACAGAGATATAGGCTACGATATGGATTTTGAGTACATAAAGCCATATATCCATCCAGACGGCATAAGAATACACACGGGAATGAAATATTATCGCATAACAGGAAAATCAAGCCATAAGGAGCCCTATATTCCATCAGTGGCTGTGGAGAAAGCCGCCACCCATGCCGGTAATTTTATGTTCAACAGGGAGCTGCAGGTTGAATATTTATCAGGCCTGATGGACCGTCCACCAGTAATAGTTGCGCCTTACGACGCCGAACTGTTCGGGCACTGGTGGTTTGAGGGGCCAATATGGCTGGAGTTTTTAATAAAGAAAATCCATTACGACCAGAATAAATTTACAATGATTACTCCCGGGGACTATCTTAAACTTCACGGCTACAACCAGGTAGCCACACCCTGCGCGTCTACCTGGGGTCATAAAGGTTATAACGAGGTCTGGCTTTGCGGTCAGAACGACTGGATATACAGGCACCTTCATGCAGTATCGGATAAAATGGTTGAACTGGCGGAAAGCTTTCATAATGCCGGAGGCTTGCAGTCAAGGGCATTAAACCAGGCCGCCCGCGAGCTTATACTCGCCCAAAGCAGTGACTGGGCCTTTATAATGAGCACAGGAACAATGACCGAGTACGCCATACGCAGGACAAAAACCCATATTGACAACTTCCTGAGGCTTTACAGGGAAATAAAAGAACACCGGATCGACGAGGGGTTTCTCCATTACCTTGAATCAAAAAACAATATTTTTCCGGATATTGACTACCGCAGCTATGCAGCAAAAAAATCAGCTTAATATTGCTTAAAGGCCGGGAAATAAATCCGGCCTTTAATTATACACGTGTTCTTTTTTAACCGGTTAACGGTCGGTAAGGAGGTCTGAATCGACATTTCCTGGGGGCAGCCTGTCTGACTGACTTTGTTAATTATGTTATAATATGAATAATATTTCGTTTTTGTATATTTTGTATCTTTGCAATTTTCACGCTTTGTTTTTCGTAAAAAGTTTTATACGGGGTGAGAATATGAAAAATACCAATGAAAACAATACAAAAATAACACTTGAAATACGCGAGAAAAACAAAAAGAGAATTCTCGAGTTCTCTTCCGAGGAAGACAGGCGGGGCTGGCTGAAGGCTTACCGTAAGAGCAAATTACAGATTCCATATTTCCTTTTGGGAATAGGGATTAATTTTTTACTTTACCTGGCTGGACTGGATTTATCGGGAAATATTCTGGCCGGAGGCCTTATAGGGCTGGCTATTCCAATGGCCAGCATGTTTTTTTTGTCAGAATTGCATTACAGGCTCTTCATCCTGAAAAAGGAGGGGGTCTTGCTGAAGTGAGGTGATGCCCTTATTTTAGAGAAACTATGAAGGGAGGGATGTATTTCAATTAGATAATTGAGGAATTATATTTCTTTATACCAGACAGAAAGATTAGAGAGGAGGTTGTCAATATTGTTTAAAGGCATGCACCCCGTCTTTTGGATCGGACTTTCCATAATGTACGGGCTGGCAATTATATGCTGGATATGGGAAATTGCACTGCCCGGATCAGTTTTTGCCGCTAAAATTAATGGAGCTGCCGCACCCTTCTATTATAGCGGCATCTTCATGCTTATGGCTGTGAATATATTCCTTGCATGGCTCTGGTACTATGTTCCCGAGCAAATTGAAAAGAAAAAGGAACTTCAGATAAAGGAGGGTGGTAAGAATGTCACAGGTTAGCCCCATTGTAATATTTTTTGCTGTTGCCTATTTTGCCGTTATCTTTGGCATAGGGTGGTATAGCCGTAAGGCCGCCCTTAGTGCCAGCGATTACATGGTCAGCGGTCGTAATGTGGGACCAGTGATAAACGGTGCCGCCCTTGCCTCCACCTACCTAAGTCCTGCAAGCTTTTTGGGACTGCCCGCATTTATATTCATTATGGGATACCCATTCTGGTGGGCTCTGGTAGGTATAATTGCAGGAATGCCCATTGCATCGATGCTTACGGCTGCCCCACTGCGTAAATACGCTCCGGTTTCGTTTACCGATTATTATGCAGACCGCTATGATGACGAAAAGGGAATGCGAGCGCTAATAAGTCTCCCTGTAATTGTATCCGGCCTCCTGTACGTAACCCTTTCTATTATAGGAACCGCCCTTTTTATGATGGCAATTCTAAAGGTTCCTTATAATTATGCTCTTGTTATAGGGGCAATTGTTGTGCTGTTCTATGTTTACCTGGGCGGAATGGTGGCAACGACATGGTCCAACGCCCTACAGGGCTTTCTGATGGCAATTGCGGCTGTTGCTGCCGCTATTGTTATACTGGGCACTTTTGGGGGCCTTACGGGACTTAGTGAGGCGATCAATCAGAACAACCCCAAATTCTGGTTCCCGCCAAACTCGGCTACCGGCACATCTTCTCACCCAATAATGGCAGGCTGGACCGGAATGGTCAGCTTTTATTTTATCTGGCACTATGGCTTTGCAATGATGCCATATACCGTTGTGCGCTTCTTTACCGCGATGGACCTAAAATCTGCCCGGCGGGCGGTTTTCTGGGCCACCTTTTTTGGCGCCTTCATGTATTGGGGCCTGATAATTATCGGAAGTGCCTGCCGGGTTATACTAGAAAAGCTTCACCCGCTGATGACCGCCGAGGGAGTCAAGGATGCTGTTTCACTGCTTGCAAAAATAAAGTCTGTATATAACGTTGGCGGCGCGGCAGTAACGGACTATTCAATGATAGCCGCAGTGGAAGCGCTCAGCAACCCTTGGCTGATGGGTCTGCTGGTAGCCGGGGGCCTATCTATAGCCATGTCCACCACCGCCGGCTGGCTTATGGTTATGAACGTAATCATCGGCCGTGACTGGATGGGTAAAATAATGGGGAACAAATGGGCAATTGACAATCCGGTAAAAGCCCTTCGCATGTGGTCAATCATATTGACAATCGTTTGTACTATTTTCGCCTTCAATCCTCCTGCCCTGGTTTTGGACCTTTCGGGCTGGGCCTTCGTGGTGGTTATCGCAACCATAGGCGCGCCACTGGTATTCGGGCTATGGTGGGACCGGGCTACAAGGGCGGCAACATACGCCACCGTTATGGTGTTCCTTCCCCTGACACTGTTTTCCTGGATATACGCCAAGTCGGCGCTGGGAAGTCCACACTGGTTCTTCCTTAACAAGGTGCTGGGAACCAATCTGGCGTTTGCTCATCAAATGTACTGGATACCAGTATCCTTTATATTCTTTGTTATTGTGTCACTCCTTACCAACCCGCCAAGGCAGGAGGTTGTTCAGAAATACTGCAACGACCTTCATTAAAAAAGGGCAACCAAAGCGCCTTATTTAGGCGAGGTTACCCCAAAAACATGTGCATATAAATTATAAATGAAAAGTTCTAAAAGATAAACCTATATCAAAATATGTTGTATTTTGTCGAGTGATTAAGCCCCTGTTTTATATACAGGGGCTTAATCATTTTGAGGTTTATAAAGTCTGCTGTACCATCAGCTGTTTACAGGCTTAACTAACCCCTGTAATCCGGTTAATTTTATCCACATAGAAATCGGCCAGGGACTCCGCTATTTCCATCGATGCTCCCTCGCTGAACACCCTGCATACAGGTTCTTCGGGGTCGGGCAAAACCAGCGCCCAGCCATTTTTATGGAATACCTTTACGCCGTCTAAGAGCTCCATTTCGTTTTCGGGGTCCTCAATTATCCTCCTGATAACCGTCCCCTTTGACTCCCAGGGAACCGGCACGGCTTTTTTGTCTATATAAAAGGCTGGTATTTCGTCCACCAGTTCTCCCAGGGTAATTCGCCTGCTCCGTGTAAAGTATAATATGCTCAGAAGAGCGCCAATAGCGTCAAAATGCAGGAGAAACTGGGACACACCTCCGTCTTTTTGATCTTTGCCCTCTACTGACAGCACCCTGTCAATAAAATCCTGGACTGCCGTTTTTGTCCTTATGACCTTCCCTTTATACTGATCCGCCATCTTTTCTATAGCGCCGGGTGCAGTCACCGGAACCACCACCGGGCCGCCCTTTGTTTTGAAAACAACCAGGGCGTAAAGGGCAGTAAGCATATCTTCTCCTATAACTCTCCCTCTTTCATCTACCAAAACCAGGCTGTCACCATTTTGGTCAATAACGGCCCCGCAGTTTGATCTGCTTTTAATAACTTCCTCCGCTACCTGGGGAAGCATTTCACGATAAGAGTTCCAGCTTCTTGGGGATTTTCCGTCAATTTCAAAATCAATATTTTCTATTTTTATTCCAAGGCTGTCACAAACCGGACTTATAAAACCGTCCAGGTTCTGCCTGTCATATGAAGCTATAATACTAATCCCTGCATTTTCAACAGTTGCCCCTCCGGCTGACATGAACAGTGACCTTATATACTGTTCCTTTACTCCCCTTACACTCTCAACAGAATTTATCCAGGAGAAGTCCGCCCGCTTAAAATCCTCCCGCATCATTATGTTCTCTACCTTACGTTCAGTTCCCCGTGAAATATTACCACCGCTGCTGTTAATAAAAACCATGGTCACCAGGTCAGTTTTACGGGGGCAAACTTTAACATGTATGCCTCCATCAAGCTCAAGGGCCTTTACGCCAAAGCGGTGCATCGGTGTAATTCCCTCTCCCAGGTCTAAAACGGTTGCTCCAACCGACTGCATTCCACTGGAAACCGCCCTTTTTATCATCTGGGAGGCTGGGTAGCTGTCAGAACTAACCGCCAGCCTGCGCTTGCTGCCCTGTGCCGAGGCAAAGGAAGCGGCCACTCTAGCGGCAAATTCAGGAGTCATTTCAATGTTTGCCAGCCCCGTAATACCATCAAGCCCGAATATTTTTTTGGGGTACCGGGTGCCCCATATAATGCTGTTTTGAACTGTTGTTCCCTGCTCAATTACTTTATGCGGCCATATTTTGACATCAGGTTTTACTATACCGTTTTCTTTAATAATTGAATCACTTCCGATTACAGCACCCTCATAAACTGCAGATCCGTTCTGCATCTGAATTCTGGATCCCAGTATGGCGCCTCTCAAGGCGGCTCCTCTTCCAATATAGGCCCCATTCCACACTACACTTCTCTTTATAGTGGCCCTGTCGGAAATTATACAGCTGTCCCCAATAACACTAAAGGAGTCAATCTTTGCCTGGCCGCTTATTTTACAGTTGTCTCCGATATATGCAGGGCCGTTAATTATTGCTGCCGGATCTATCTCTGTCCCCTGCCCCACATATATGTTTTCCGATATTTTTTTACCTTGAATATTTATATTTACACTGCCTGACAGCACGTCTATGTGTGCCTGCAGGTATTGCTGCAGGTTTCCGATATCGCACCAGTATCCCTCCAGAACTACACCGTAAAGCGGCTTTCCGTCCTTCAACAGCAGTGGAAAGAGGTCCTTGCTAAAATCAAAAACCTGACCTTCCTTAAAATATTTCAACACCTCAGGCTCCAGTATATAAATTCCTGTGTTTACCGTATCGCTGAACACCTCACCCCAGGAAGGCTTTTCGAGGAATTGAGTTATCGCCCCTGAGTTGTCGGTGATTACAACACCATATTCCAGGGGAGTTTCTACTCTTGTGAGAACCAGTGTGGCCAGCGATCCCCTTTGCCGGTGAAACTCTATTGCCCGGGAAAGATCAAAATCTGTTAGTGCATCTCCACTTATAACCACAAAGGTGTCATCCAGGAATGAGCTGGCATTTTTTACGCTCCCCGCTGTCCCCAGAGGGGTTTCCTCCACAAAATACCTCATGCTGACACCATAATCCGATCCATTCCCAAAAAAGTCCCTTATGTTTTCAGGCATATACTGAAGAGTAACGCCAATATCTGTCATACCGTGCTTTTTTATAAGTTCAACTATGTATGACATCATCGGTCTGCTCATAACAGGGACCATTGGCTTGGGCCGGTTGCAGGTAAGCGGTCTGAGCCTGGATCCTTCACCTCCGGCCATAATTATGGCTTTCATTTTTAATCCCTCCGTTTTTTAGTTATGCTGCGATGCAGCATTTCCATATTGTGACCACCTGTGTTAAATTATTCCTTTTAATTTCTGATAAAAAAACCCTACCGAACCAAGGTAGGGTTTTCCTTATAATTCAACGGTTCCGGTCATATCCTAATAGCCTTAAATTTATTCTATTATTTTTCATTTATATTATTTTTATACAGTCTTTATAGCACTTCGGTCTCTTTTCAAAACTCTGGAGAATACCTTTTGCCTAAGATGTCCTGGCAAAGAGCTTTGTGACCCTGTCAAAAATATGACCGCCTTCCCTTTCTGCAGAGTGATACCAGGCAGCATTCCTTCTGGAGTCCAGAATGTCCCGGTACGTTTCCCTGGTTTGCCTGGCTATCTCAGTCCAGCTATACTCTTTTCTAACCTTTTCAAAGGCCTTGTTTTTCATTTTTTCGGCCATACTCCGGTCGTTAAGCATCCATATAACCATATCTGCCAGGGACTGGCTGTTTCCTGTATATGCTTTCAGACCATCCACGCGGTGCTGAATTATTTCACTAAGCCCTCCTGTGTCCGAAATGACCAGCGGGGTACCGGCAGCCATTGCCTCTAGCGCCACAATGCCGAAGGGTTCGTAAAGGCTCGGTATTACTGCAACATCAGCCCAGTTGTACAGAGAATTTCTCAGTTCATCATTTACATATCCGGTGAAGTATACCCGGTCAGAAACCCCCAGGGCCGCAGACTGGTTTCTGAGATCATTTTGGTGCGGCCCTTTTCCTGCTATAATAAACTTTGTTGCGGGCCTGTATTTCAAAATGTGAGGCATGGCGTCTATGAAAACCTGCACTCCTTTTTCCCTTACCAGCCTCCCTACATATAAAACAATCTGCTCATTGGGAGAAGCATACTCTCCCCTGTTATAATTGTTGCTTTTCATCCGGAATGCATCAGTATTTACACCATTCGGAATTATACTCAATTTATCATCCGGCACCTGAAATACGCACTGAAGCTCTCCCCTCATGTATTTACTGCAGCAAATTACTTTCCAGGACTCGTATATCAGCCACCACTCAACGTCGCTTATATGTCTTTGCATATTGTTGTGCAGCCCATAATTCCTGCCATACTCTGTGGCGTGAATGGTTGCCACCAGAGGAATCCTGAAGGCGTGCTTCAATGCCCTGGCCGCATATGCCACCAGCCAGTCATGCCCGTGAACAATATGAAAATTGCCTATATCATTCATAACTGAAACTGCTTTTTCAAGAATTGCCACATTAAGCTGGGTGACCCAATTTGCAAAATCAAGGGATGACACATTATAGGGATAAACTCTGTATACCTTCACCCCGTTAACAGTCTCAAAATCAGGGGCATCATTGCTTCCTATCGTTACAAGATGCACCTCTTCCCCTATTTCTGCCAGGGCTTTCGTTAAATCAAATACATGCTGGGCAAGGCCTCCCACGCTTTTAGGCGGATATTCCCAGGAAAGCATTATTACCCTCATGACGGGTCCTCCTTTTAGTCAATAATGATTCATACTTTTCAATAAAAAAACCCACCGGTTTATGGCGGTTAAAATCACACATTTTATTATTTAAATTATTTCCCTTTTTTATACAGCCATTGTGGTAAAAAAAGTAAAAAACGCCCCTGCGGGCGTTGCCGTCATACAGACGGCGGAAGACAGGAGTCAGGAGACAGTAGACAGGAGTCAAAATTTTTTGTATTTCCTAATGCAATGCTTTCTTGCCAACTTTAATCTGACCTTTGACATCCTGCTTAAAACTTCCAAAACATAATGGCTGCCATAAGGCAGCCACTAATCTGAATTCTGAATTGCGACATTAGTAACTTTCAGAATTAGCTATTTCTAAACTCATTTCAGTAACATTAGAACCTCCTGTCTCCTAACTACTGTCTCCTGTATTCTGCCCCCTTAAAGCATCTCTATAGCTTGTCTCAGCACCTCAACCAGTCTCTCATTCTCCTGTCGAAGCCTTATAGCCACCCTAATACAAGGCATTTCAAGTCCTTTAAAATTTGAGCAGTCTCTTACCAGTACACCTCTCCTGCCCATCCTATCCACCAGATCACCAGTTTTTAATCCTGTTTCTGAAATATCCACCAGCAAAAAATTGGCGGCCGAAGCAAACGGTTTTACGCCCGATATGGATGAGATTTCGTCAAAAAGAAAATCTCTTTCTTCCTTAACAACTTTCATGGTATCAGCCATATGCTTTTTATCCCTGAGGGCGGCTTCACCTGCAATCCTGGCCAGGGAATTAACACTCCAGGGGTCCTTTACCCTTTTCATTTTACCTATTGTATCCGGAACAGCCACAGCTGCCCCCAACCTTAAGCCAGGCACCCCGAAAAACTTGGTCATGGAATAAAGCACTACAAGGTCCCGGTTGATACAAGCCTCTCCCATAACGCTCTTTTCCCGCCGGTCCTCTACAAAATCAATGAAGGCCTCATCTACTACCACCAATGTTCGGTTTTCCTTAGCTGCTTCCAGAACTGAAATGATTGATGAGCGAGGCAAAACATGTCCCGTGGGATTGTTGGGGTTACATATAAAAACTACATCAACGCCCTGTAAGTTCCCGATTATTCTTTCAGTGGATTCAGAAAACGGCAGAAACCTGGTCGCCCCCCCGGCAGCCTCCACCGCCTCTGCATACTCGCTGAATGTTGGGGCCACCACAAGGGCGTTTTTTACATTAAATACCCTTGGCAGTATATAAATTAATTCTGCGCCCCCGTTACCAATAATAACGTTCTCTTTATTTACCCCCAGGTGACCGGCAAGCATCTCCGGCAAATCACCGCAATCTGGATCCGGGTAGTGCCTTATTCTCCATAACTCTTCTTTTATAGCCTCATATACACCCGGAGCAGGCCCCAGGGGGTTTATACTGGCGCTGAAATCAATAATTTCTTTTTCATTTAGACCGTATTTTAAGGCAGCCCGGGCTATATTTCCCCCGTGGCCGCTGTTCGCAGGTTGCACCTTTATAATCTCCTTTCAAACGGGCAGCTTATTTTATTTTTTTTAGAAGTGTCTTCCCTGTTATGTCACTTTGCGGTATATATTTTAAAAGCTCACTTTTTGACCTGGGAGCGGGGTCTTCCGGGGAAGCCCAGCCCTTGCTGCAGAGTTCTTCAAATACCTCTATAATCCAAGGCCTCGCCAAATCATTCCTGAGCAGCAGCTGGCTATTGGTAAAAATATCTTCAGGGATTCCCTGGCCGGCAACAGTTCCCCCATTCAGCACAAAAACATAATCAGCCCAGGAATAAACCAAATCTACATCGTGAGTGGAAAGCAGCACGGTTTTACCCTGACGGTTCAAGTCGTTCAGCAATTCAACCACATCCTTGGAGTGCTTTGGATCTAAGGATGATGTGGGCTCGTCAAAAATTATCAATTGCGGGTCCATGGCCAGTATGTCTGCGATTGACACCCTTTTCTTCTGGCCGCAACTTAAAAAATGTGTGGGCCTCTTCCTGAGGTGAGCTATCTCGGTGACAGCCATGGCCTTTTCTACCCTCGCCAGTACTTCTGCATCGGAAAGGCCCATATTGTACGGGCCAAAAGATATGTCCTGTTCAACGCTGGCGGAAAAAAGCTGGGAGTCAGGGTCCTGAAACACTATACCCACCTTTTTTCTTAATTCGGCAACAGATTTACGGCTATAGTCAACATCCTTTCCCTCAAAGCGTAAAGCCCCGGCGGAAGGTTTAAGTATGCCGTTTAAGTGCAGAAAAAAAGTTGTTTTCCCCGAGCCGTTGGACCCCAGGACAGCTATCTTCTTTCCCTTTTCTATTGACATAAAGAGACTGTTTAGAGCCCTGGTTCCATCCGGATATTTAAAGTGAATATCTGTGAGCTCAAAAATGAATTCCGCCAAAAGGGCCACCTCCGCTCCATTCCGCCAGGCTTATCAGTATAAGTATAATATCAATGGCTGCGATAGCAGCAGCGTTTACTCCCGAGAGTCTATGATGGTGCTCAAGCACTCTTATTTCCCCTTCATAGCCTCTTGAGGCCATTGCCGTATATATCGCCTCGGAACGCCGGTATGCCATAAAAAGCAGATTTACTGCCAGCGACCCCATGGATTTGTAACTGTTCTTCAGGCTGCAGTATCCCAGGCGAGAAGACTGGGAATTAAATATTGCCACCGCTGTCTCCATTAAAACAAAAATAAACCGGTACATTAAAACCATTATGTCAATAATCACAGACGGTAATTTTAACTTCCTGAGCATATTTATTATTTCAACCAGCGGTGTTGTCATTGATAAAAAGAAAAGACAGGAAATTGCCCCTATAGACCTCAGAAAAAGGCGCAGGGCGATATCAAGGTCCCCTGGGTGGACTCCAATGAAATAACCACCCATAGCAAAGCCGGCAATATAGCCTTCAGCCGAGCCGGATATGGAGACAGCCACCACCCCAACACTTGCCAGCAGAAAGGCGGCAGGTACTGCCAGTGCTTTCAGATAAACAGAAAGCGGTATCCCAGCCCTTTTTACAACAGCAACAGCTACCAGTGCCGCTATCAGGGCATACACAGTAATAGATGGCGACATAAGGCATATAATCATTGTGGCCAGCGCAAAGGCGCCCTTTTCCGCAGGGTGAACTGATACAAGCCTGTTAGTATAAGCATAGCAATCGATTAAGAGCATTTTCTATTGCTTCTCCTGATGTTTTTTCCTTCCTCTCATGAATCCGAAATAATATCCGATAAATCCGCTGCCTATGGCAGCCTGAAGGGCAAAGAGAAGGCTTTCGGTTTCCGATCCCGGAGGCTCCCAAATAGATTGATACCAGGGCTCATAGCCTGGATTCAGCTCGGAGATTATCGCTTCCGCCTCCCCGTCCGCACCGGCGAATTCACTATTTTTGTGAATAAAAAGCGGTACAACAGCCAACAGAATAACCAGCAATGCCAAAAGCAAATTCCTGGCTAACATACTTTTTGGGATCATCTTGAGCTTGCCCCCCCTCTTAATACCGAAATGCTCTTCAAATCCTCTCCGCTGTATGCCGTAAGCAAATTAAGTATTAAAACAGTTAGAATGCCCTCACTGACAGCCAGTGGAATCTGGGTTATTGCAAAAACTGCGGCAAATTTTTCAAAGGACAGCAAAAAGCCTCCAGTGGCTGCGGGCACCGCCAGGGCCAGCTGTGCAGAGGTAACCAGATAGGTAGCCAGGTCCCCCATTGCAGCTCCTAAAAAAACACACAGCCACGCCGGAGCACCCGCTCTTTTCATTGAGGCATATATCGCGTAAGCTATTATCGGACCGGCAATGGCCATGGAGAATGTATTGGCCCCCAGTGTGGTCAAACCTCCATGAGCCAGTAAAATAGCCTGGAACAGCAACACTATGCACCCAAGAACACTCATAACCATTGGGCCAAATAAAATTGCTCCCAGCCCTATCCCTGTCATATGAGAGCTGCTTCCGGTAATTGAAGGTATTTTCAGGGCTGAAAGCACAAAGGCAAAAGCGGCAACCATACCGAGCAGCATTTTTAACCTTGGCTTTTCGCTTACAGTTCTGTTTATAGATCTTATCCCCAAAACTAAAAAAGGAAGAGCTATTGCAGTCCAAAAACCTGCCCATCCAGCCGGCAGAAACCCCTCCATTATGTGCATGGCAATTGCGTCATCCGGAAAAACCAACATGGCGAGCACAGAGTATACCAGCATAGGAAAACTAATTAATTTGATTCTCACCAAAGACCGGCCCTCCTTTTATAAATAAAACGGAACTAATAAAAAAAGCCTAACCAGCCGCTACCCCATGCGGGTGCGGTTGAAATTAGGCCGGCTGTATGGCTCCCGGGTCATCATAAGCACAAGTTTCGCCTTAGCCTTTGGCTTACTAACCGGTTAATTGAAATAAGCTTTTGCCATTTTCCGTTTAGCGGCGCCCCTCAGGATGCCACACCTATTCTTTAAAATCAAAAAACCCCTAACCCAATAGGCAGGGGCAAAAACCAGCATTAAATACGCCGGGCTTTCGCTTCCCATCCCTCGTGGGTGCTTTAAACAGCCCCAGAACAAGCAGGTCTCCTGGCTCAAGCTCATCGCCTTACCTGCGCCTTCCCGGAAATAAACCGGTGGCATTTTGCAGGAGGGCTCACTTTTACAGTGGCGGGACCGCGCCGGATTCAAACCGGCTTCCCTTTTAAATTCCGCCTCGCTGGCGGAATCACTTGTTCTGTATTTTACTTTACATATTTTATCACCGGGACTACTATAAGTCAATTACGTTTATGCATTCCTGTTGGTCGGAGAAGCCGGAGATGTATTCCCGATCGGTCGGAGGGGCCGAGGATGCATTTCCAATTGGTCGGAGGGGCCGAAATGTATTTCCGATGGTCGAAGACCAGAGGTACTATCTTTTTAAACTCTCCGACCAAAGGGAATGCCCATTAGCCCCTCCGGCCAATTGAGATTGTCCCTTTAGCCCCTCCGACGAAGCGGGAATACCTTTAAGCTCCTCCGACAAATTAGGAATACCCCATTAGCACCTCCGGCAAGTCGGAAATGCCCTTAAGCACCTCCGACCATCAGAGAATACATCCCGGCTATTTAATGCCTATGGCCATTATGAATTTCAAAACTCCAGTTTAAACCGTTATTATTATCCCAATTATTGGCATTGTCTTTAAAACAGAAATTAAATCTTGAATCATCAGGAATTTCTAATGTTTTAACCCATCCCCACCCGGTTCTGGACATTTTCATATCGGATACATTTCGCCAGTCCCTTGACTCGCCATAGCCTACATGCAGGTACACCTGTTCTGCTCCGCTCCTGGCAAGAAGACCATAGTATAAAACCGTTATCTCTTCACCGGTTGTTATAGGTGTAGGGTCCACCACAACACCCTGGGGGTAGTCAGCTTCATACATGGCCCTTAACCTTGCCTGGTGCTCACCAAAATTTGACGGGTGAGCCATACAAATCCACCTCCTTCAAGCTTTTATTTTTAGCTGTAAGTTTATTATTTTTAACTTGCATTTATTTTATTCTGAATATAAATTTTAAGCGCTATTTACGGGTCCGGAATTGGGGAATGGGAATCAGGAATTGGTAATAAAGTTTAATTGCTGCATTTTTTGTTATACAATCCACAACCCTCAATTTCCAATTCCCAATTCCTAATTCCTAAAATAACACTTCATATAATTTCCCTGACATAAATAAAGAGCCTCGGTGTAGAGGCTCTTTATTAAAAGAGATAATTTCATTAAAGATTACTGATTATGGCGTCTGCCATCTGGCTTGTGGATGAGCTTCCGCCAAGGTCGTAAGTAAGGCCCTGTTTTTCTTCCAGAATTATATTTACAGCTTTTTTAATGCGATCTGCAGCCTCTTTTTCCCCGAGGTGCTGGAGCATCATAACGCCGGACAATATTATGGCCAGCGGGTTGACCCTGTTCATGCCGGCGTGTTTAGGAGCGCTTCCGTGAACAGGCTCAAATACGGCGGCCTCCATGCCAATATTGGCTCCCGGAGCAACTCCAAGTCCTCCCACAAGGCCTGCACAGAGATCGCTGACTATGTCACCGTACAAGTTTGGCAGTACCAAAACATCATATTTTTCGGGAGACTGGACCAGTTTCATACACATAGCATCAACAATCATGTCCTCAAACTCAATTTCAGGAAACTCCGAGGCAACATTACGGGCACACTCCAGGAAAAGACCATCGGATAGTTTTAAAATATTTGCCTTGTGAACGGCTGTAACTTTTTTGCGCCCCTCTTTTACCGCCAAATCGAAGGCATAGCGAACCACTCTTTCCGAAGCTGCCCTGGTGATTATTTTTATGCTTTCCGCGGCGTCACGGCCGACCCAGTGCTCAATGCCCGCATACAGGTCTTCCGTATTTTCCCTTACTACGATCAGGTCAACATTATCATATCTGGTTTCAATACCCGGAAGGGTTTTAGCCGGACGAACATTTGCGTAAAGATTCAATTCCTGTCTCAGTGTAACATTGACACTTCTGAACCCTTTTCCCACAGGAGTTGTCAGTGGACCCTTAAGAGCCACCCTGTTTTTCTTAACAGAATCCAGCACATACATCGGCAGTGGAGTTCCGTACTGAGAAATAACTGCCTCACCGGCCTCTACAACCTCCCACTCAATCTTTACACCGGTGGCGTCGATTACACGCCTGGCCGCCTCGCTTATTTCAGGGCCTATACCATCCCCGGGTATCAGGGTTACATTGTACAACATACCTTACCTCCCAAGCTGTCTGCTCATTATTCTTCTTATACAGTAATACGGGACTCTTCCGGGAGTCCCTGAGTCAGGTAACGGTTCCTAAACTCATTGATTTTGATGTGGTGCGAAAAGGGCATAATGAGTCAAGGAACCGTTCCTTTGTTATTTTCTTTAAACTTTAGGCTTACCGAAATAGTCCTCATACATAAACATCAGTTCCTTGTCAAAAAGAGGACGCTTCAGTGATACACAATATGCCCTTACTTTTGACAGCAGTTCCTGTGCCTTATGATCACTTAAGTGTATTCCATATTCGGCAAACTTTGCCTTAAGCGATGCGGTACCGGAGTGCTTCCCAATTACTATCTGGCGTTCAAGTCCCACCTCTTCAGGTGTAAAGGCTTCATATGTCTTGGGATTTTTCATGGTGCCGTCAGCATGTATACCGGATTCATGGGCAAACATGTTTGATCCTACTATAGCCTTCCAGGCAGGAAGTTCCCTGCCCGAAGCCCTGGAAACGTACTCCGCCACTTCCCTGAACATTTCAGTCTTAAAGCCGAGGTCAACATCATACAGGTGCTTTAATGACATAACTATCTCTTCCAGGGCGGAATTGCCAGCCCTTTCTCCCAGACCTATAACGGTGACGCCGATCCAGTTGGCCCCTGCTTTTACCCCTGCCAGGGCGTTTGCGGTAGCCATTCCGAAGTCATTGTGGGTATGCATCTCTATATCAATATCCACTTCTTTACGGATTCTTTCTATTTTCTCCATGGTTGTGAAAGGATCCAATATTCCAACTGTATCACAGTAGCGAAGCCTGTCGGCTCCTGCTTCCTTTACGGCCTTGGCGTATTGAATTAGAAAATCAATATCGCTGCGGGAGGCATCCTCAGCATTGGCTGAAACGTACATTCCCTCTTTTTTGGCGTATTCCACCGCTTTGACCATACTTTCAATTACCCATTCCTTGGTTTGCTGCAGCTTGTATTTAATATGGATATCCGAGGTGGAAATGGAAATGGCCACAGCATCCACCCCACACTCCAGGGAAGATTCAATGTCTTTTAACACCGGGCGGTTCCATCCCATTATGCTGGCCTTTAGCCCCGCCTTGCAAATAGCCTTTATAGCTTCCTTTTCGTCTCCACCCATGGTGGGAATACCGGCCTCGATCTGGTGCACCCCCAGCTCATCTAAAAACTTGGCTATCCTCACCTTTTCTCTGTTTGCAAAAACTACTCCGGCAGTCTGTTCACCATCTCTTAAAGTAGTATCCACAATCATCAGCTTTCTGTCTTTCATGCTGAAGGCTCACCCTTTCCCTTATAAATTTATGTAAACAAATAAACGGCTAAAATAATAAGCCGTAAAAAAGACCTGCAACTATAATATCAGAAATCTAATTGACTGAAAAGGATATAATTAGACAGGAGGCTATGAATACAGTATTCAAATTATATTATCCCTGTATATCACTGCTCATACAACCGATCATCAATTAAAATTAAAGTGCTGAATTTACTTTAAACATTAAAACATATTTTATTTAATTCTCTCTCTCAGCATCTTATTGACTATTTCAGGGTTTGCTTTTCCCCTGGTAGACTTCATAACCTGTCCCACCAGGAAGCCAATGGCTTTTTCCTTACCAACCCTGAAATCTTCAACAACTTTAGGATTTGAGGCAATAACCTCATCAATTACAGCTGCGATTGCCCCTTCGTCAGATATCTGTACAAGACCCTTTTGCTTTACTATTTCTTCAGGGTTTTTCCCTGTCTCAAACATTTCCTCAAAAACAGTTTTGGCAATTTTCCCGCTTATGGTGCCCTTTTCCATGAGCTTTAACATATCAGCAAGCTGTTCCGGCTTTATCCTGCAGTCAGTTATGTCCATGTTTGCGGCATTGAGAAGTCTTGAAAGATCGCCCATTACCCAGTTGCTTACGGCTTTTGCATTGGCATAGCCTTTCAGACATGCCTCGAAAAAGTCGGCCAGCTCCTTGGTGGAAGTAATTACTGAGGCGTCATACTCGGGAAGCCCCAACTCTTCCACATACCTGGCCTTTCTCTGGTCAGGCAGCTCGGGCAGGGCAGACCTTACCCTTTCCACCCATTCACTGTCAATTATAACCGGAACCAGGTCCGGGTCAGGAAAATACCTGTAGTCATGGGCCTGCTCCTTGCTCCGCATGGATAAGGTTATACCCTTTGCTTCATCCCATGTCCTGGTCTCCTGAACAATGCGGCCGCCTTCCTCAAGAACCTCGATCTGTCTCTCTATTTCGTACCTGAGAGCCCTTTGGAGTGCCCTGAAGGAATTCATGTTCTTTATTTCGGTTTTTATCCCTAACTTGTCACTGCCTGCCGGCCTCACGGAAATGTTAGCGTCGCACCTCAGGGAACCCTCTTCCATCTTGCAGTCTGAAACACCGGTATACTGGATTATCGCCTTTAATTTTTCAAGGTATGCCCTTGCCTCTTCTGGAGTTCTCATGTCCGGCTCTGATACTATTTCAACAAGGGGAACCCCTGTTCGGTTATAATCCACAAGAGAGTATGGTGTGGTGGAAATGGTCCCCTGGTGCACCAGCTTTCCGGCATCCTCCTCCATGTGAACCCTGGTAATGCCAATTCTCTTATCAGCATCGTCAATCCTTATATCCAGATACCCATTCTCAGCAATGGGAAGATCGTACTGAGAGATTTGATAGTTTTTAGGGAGGTCGGGGTAATAGTAATTTTTGCGGTCAAACTTGGAAAATCCGGCTATTTTACAATTTATTGCCAGCCCTACCCTGATGGCATACTCCAGCACCTCCCTGTTGAGCACAGGGAGAACTCCCGGAAGCCCAAGGCAAACAGGACAGACATGGGTGTTGGGGTCACCGCCGAACTCAGTGCTGGATGAGCAGAATATTTTTGTATTTGTCTTAAGCTCAACATGGACCTCAAGTCCGATTACAGCTTCGTATTTATCCAATTCCAGATTACCTCCTAGGAGAATGTTGCAAAACACATTGAAAAGGTATCAAACATGTGTAATCGATTCCTATAGATCGGGAAATTTATTTATCCCCGCACTTTTCTCATAGGCATGGGCAACCCTGATTAGTGTTCCCTCATCGAAGGGCCTCCCCATAATCTGCATCCCCACCGGCAGCCCCCCGGAAAATCCTGCCGGTACTGAAATGCCGGGAATGCCGGAAAGGTTCACCGAAATGGTGGTAATGTCCGAGAGATACATTTGCAGCGGGTCGTCAACCTTTTCACCTTTTCGGAAAGCCGTACTGGGCGAGGTAGGGCTAATTAACACATCAAACTTTTCAAAGGCCCTGTCAAAATCTTGCTTTATAAGGGTTCTGGCTTTAAGAGCCTTGAGATAATACGCATCGTAATAACCGGCAGACAGAGCGTATGTGCCAAGCATTATCCGCCTTTTAACCTCGGTGCCAAAGCCGCGGCTGCGGGATTTCATGTACATGTCCACCACATCACCGGCGTCTTCCGCCCTTAAGCCGTATTTAACCCCGTCATACCTGGCCAGGTTGGAGCTGGCTTCAGCAGTGGCTATGAGGTAATATACGGGAATGGCGTATTTACTGTGGGGAAGGGTGGCCTCTTCAATTTCAGCCCCCAGGGAGGACAGCACTTTAAGAGCTTTTTCAATTACTTCCCGAACTCCAGGGTCTATGCCCTTACCCATATACTCTCTGGGAACACCTATTTTCAGACCCTTTATGTCCTTATTTATAAAAGAGGTAAAGTCGGTTTTTTCCCCGGGAGCCGAGGTGGAGTCCTTGGGGTCATAACCTGTAATGGCGTTTAGTAATATCGCGCAGTCTTCAACATCTCTGGCAAAGGGGCCAATCTGGTCCAGCGAGGAGGCAAAGGCCACCAGCCCGTACCTGGACACTGCACCGTAAGTTGGCTTCATTCCCACCACCCCACAAAGGGATGCCGGCTGCCTTATAGACCCGCCGGTGTCTGAGCCAAGCGCCAAAACAGACTCTCCTGCCGCCACGGCTACGGCCGAGCCCCCGCTGGAACCCCCCGGAACACGGTCTGTATCCCAGGGGTTGGACGTTGTATGAAATCCTGAATTTTCAGTGGAGGACCCCATGGCAAACTCGTCCAGATTTGTTTTACCTACTATAACCATTCCCTCGGCAGTAATTTTTTCTATGACGGTGGCGTTGTAGGGAGGTATAAAGTTATACAGTATTTTAGATGAACAGGTAGTCTTTACCCCGTCTATGCACATATTGTCCTTTATCGCTATAGGAATTCCGGCCAGAGGGGATATTTTTTCTCCTGAGGCAATTTTTCTGTCATTCTCCCTGGCCTGTCTCAGTGCCAAATCCCCGGTTACAGTGACAAAGGCCTTAAGTTTATCTTCAACTTTTTCTATTCTGCCCAGCGCTGACCTGCACAGTTCCTCACAGCTGATTTCCCTTGCCATAAGCTTTCTATGTAGTTCATGGGCGGTCATATATAAAAGGTCCAAAACTATCCCTCCAGTATCCTGTTAAACAATACGGGGCACTTTGAAAAAATTGCCATCCTTTTCCGGAGCATTCCCAAGGGATTTTTCCAGGGGAAGGTGATCACCTTTTTTGTCCTCCCTGAATACGTTCTTTAAAGGCAGAACGTGTGCAGTGGGAGGAACATCACCGGTGTCCAGCTCGTCCAGCATCCTGGCATACTCAAGTATTTTACTGAGCTGTTCCGCGTATACTTTTTTCTCCTCTTCGGTAAGCTCAAGCCTGGAGAGCAGTGCAACGTGTTCCACTTCTGCTTTGGTAAGCATAAATACACATCCTTTTTTAGCTTAAGAGAATGAATATCCGGTCGGAATCCAGAAGTCAGAATTCAGAATCCAGAATGTTCAGGCATTCCTTATATTTCATCCTCCAGTAGTTACTTTTGGAATAAAGCTATAAAACAGCCTGTAATATTATAGCAAAGGGTCTTCCAGCTTGCAACATTATAGGTAAGAACAAAATAACTCCTGTCTTTTTTAGCCACAGAGGACACAGAGCTCACAGAGAATTTGCTCTTCAGCATTACTTACAGGTCAAAAGCATAAGTTAATAATTAAATAATTTTTTTACTTAATCAATATAAAAACTTAAAGTATTCAAACCTGCTAAAGACCTCTGTGTTCTCTGTGGTTTAAAAATTACTTTTAAGGATTACTTGCGATAATTTTATTTTTCATTCCTCTTTGTTGCCGTACTCCTGCTCCCCGGCCAGCTTAAGGAATTCCTCTTCGTCTACTACCTTAACACCCAGCTTTATAGCCTTTTCATATTTGCTTCCAGGGTCTTCGCCTGCCACCACCAGATCTGTTTTTTTGCTTACACTGGAGGACACCCTTCCTCCCAGGCGCTCCACAAGCTCCTGGGCCTCCTGCCTGGTATAGCGCTTTAGACCTCCAGTAAGAACCAGGGTTTTACCCTCAAACACTCCATTCCCTTCAGCTTCTTTACGGGTCTCAGCCTCCATTTTAAGGCCCAGTTTGGCGAGCTCCCGAACCTGTTTTATATTTTCCGGACTTGAAAAGTATTCAACTATACTACCGGCAATCCTTGGTCCTATTTCCTGAATGTTAACCAGATCATCATAGGTGGCGGACATTATCCTTTCCATCGAGCAAAACCTGTCTGTTAGTATTTTAGCTGCCCTTTCACCAACAAACCTGATGCCCAGGGCAAATAAAAGCTTGTTAAGTGGATTTTGCTTGCTTTTTTCCAGTGCGTTGATAAGGTTTTGTGCTGATTTTGCGCCCATTCGCTCCAGTGGCACCAGGTCTTCCCTTTTAAGCCTGTACAGGTCGGCAGGGGTTTTTACCAAACCCGCCGACATTAGCTGTCCCAACACAGCCGGCCCCAGACCGGATATATCCATTGCACCCCTTGATACAAAATGAATCAAGCCTTCTCTGTATATCGCAGGGCAATGGCTGCTAACGCACCTGACAGCGGCCTCACCCTCCTGCCTTATCGCCACTGCCCCGCACTCGGGACAATTATCCGGCATTTTAAAGGGTATTTCGCTTCCTTTCCTGTCCTCTTTTACTACCTCCAGGACTTCCGGTATTATGTCTCCGGCCTTGTGAACAATTACAGTGTCCCCTATCCTTATATCTCTTTCCGCAATTATATCTTCATTATGGAGTGTGGCCTTTGCCACCGTAGTTCCTGCCAGCTTCACAGGCTTTAATATTGCAGTGGGGGTAAGGACTCCCGTTCTGCCCACCCTTATTATAATATCTCTTACCACTGTTTTTGCCTGCTCGGGAGGATACTTGAATGCTATGGCCCATCTCGGGCTTTTCATGGTGCTTCCCATATTGTTTTGATGAATGAGATTATTAACCTTTATTACCATCCCGTCAGTGGCGTAGGGAAGGTCATAGCGGCTGTGCTGCCACTCCCTGCAGTATTCAATTACCTCGTTAATACCTGCGAAAACCCTGTAATGTGGATTTACCTTGAAACCCTGTTCCTTCAGAAAGGCAAGTACATTGCTGTGCTTATCAAATTGCCTTCCCTCCACGGCTCCCACAGCGTACATGAAAACGCTCAGCTGCCTGGAAGCTGTTACTGACGGGTCCAGCTGTCTGAGGGAACCTGCAGCAGCGTTTCTGGGATTGGCAAACAGGGGTTCCCCTGATTCCTCCCTTGCGCTATTAAGGCTCACAAAGGCATCCTTGGGCATGTACACCTCTCCCCGAACTTCCAAAAGGCCAACGGGTTCCTTCAATTTCAGAGGCAGCGCCCTTACGGTCCTCATATTTGGTGTAATATCCTCCCCGCTCTCCCCGTCACCCCTTGTTGCAGCCCTTTCCAGCTTTCCGTCCCGGTACAGTGCCGAAACCGCAAGTCCGTCTATTTTAAGCTCAGCCACGTACTCTATATCTCCCTGTACGGCCTGCCGGACTCTGCGGTCAAATTCAATCAACTCCTCATCGCTAAAGGCGTTTCCAAGACTGAGCATGGGAGCCAGGTGGCGAACAGATACAAAGCCTTCCCTTGGAGCGCCACCAACCCGCATTGTGGGGGAATCGGGGTCAGCCAGTTCGGGGTACTCTTTTTCAATTGACTGAAGCTCCCGCATGAGCTCGTCAAACCTTGCGTCGGTGATGGTGGGATTATCAAGTACGTAATAATTGTAATTGTGCTTTTCAATTTCCCTGCGCAGTTCTTCAGCCCTTTTTCCTTTCTCTTTCGGAACTAACATAGAAAGGCACCTCTCTACTCGCTTTTAAGCCCTGATTTCCGGTCGGAGGAGCTAATGGGCATTTCCGATTTGTCGGAGAAGCTGACGAGTATTACCGACTCGTCGGAGACAGAATATACTAGCTGTTAGATTCTCCTGTCTCCGACCAGACGGGAATGCTTCTCAGGCTTCTCCGACCGGACGGAAATGCATCTTCGGCCCCTCCGACCAACCGGAAATGCATCTTCGGCCCCTCCGACCAACCGGAAATGCATCTCGGCTCCTCCGACAGAACAAGAATTTCAGTATAAGCGCTTCACGTTATCGATATGGCCACAAACCTTACCAGGTAGGCCGCCGGAATAAACAGCCCCTGAGCCAGAAGTGTCCCCGCAAGCCTTGTTCCCGCAAGATAAAAGGCCATTTTTCTTACTTCGGACTCTTCCCTGTCTCCCCTTATTGCCTGATCAGTTATCCTTGCGGCGGCCGGGTCTACTATGGTAGCAAAAAGTACCTGGGCAAAACCGTTAACCACCGAGGCCAGCATAGTGGCTGAGGCCCTGTATCCCGGATATAGAGACCCGGCATAGAGGGCTGAGATTACCCCTGTGGTAAAAACTCCCGTGACAATTACATTCATGGCCAGAAAGGTTATAGGAAATCCGGCCACAATGGCCTCCCCCCCCCTTTTTTCCTCCGGGGGCAGCGCGGCAGTCCTTAAAATCAGCTCCTTTTTATGAGGCGGCAAAAAAACAATGGCATAAATCATGCCTGAGATAGAGCCTGTTTTTTCAAAAAACAATATAGCCCTGGAGAACAGCTCAATAAAATAGGGTATAAGCAGCCATCCCAATATGGTGCCAAAGGTTGCGGAAAGAATAACCAGCCTGAAATCCCCGGCCAGAATATTTATCTGACCTGCATAGCTTTCAGTGAATTCCATCTGCCATCCCATTGCTTCCACTGCGGCCGCGCCGCCTCCTCTGTGTATGGCTCCTTCAACCATTGTAGCCAGAAGAGGACCCTGAATCATATTGGCTGTGCTGGAAACCAGGAAAACAACGTTAAATAGAGATATAGCAGTGGCAAGCCTGCCTGTCCTGACACCGGATACTCTTACAGAATAAATTAAAGTGTTTATCAAATGTATAAGTGATGTGAGAGCAGCAACCGCCAGCAAACGGTCCATTATCAGACACACTCCGGTTTTAGGCGCTTAAAACAGCCTATTTATACTGCTCTATATTATTAGACCTTTTCAAGGGGCGCATACCTGGCCATAAGGATTTTTGTGCCAAGACCGGGAAAATCTATGGAAAGCTCCGCTGTCTCACCCTTTCCCCTTACACTGAGGATAGTTCCGACACCCCATTTTTTGTGTCTTACACTGTCCCCCTCGTTATAATCCGCAACAACGACTGCCTCACGGCCTCCCCACAGCTGAGACCCGGCACTAACTCCGCGAAATTTCTCCGCAATACTTTGTGCAGGCAATTTTTCTTTGGAAAACTTTGAATTCTTTCTATCTTCCATATCAAAAGGATCTTCCCTGGTGGTCAGTTCGCGCGGTATTTCTTCCAGAAATCTTGAAGGCTCATTAAACCTGGTGGTGCCGTAAAGTGTCCTCTGCCAGCACCTGGTCAGGTAAATCATTTGCATTGCCCTTGTTATACCCACATAGGCCAGCCTTCTCTCCTCGTACATTTCCGACGGCTCGTCCAAAGACCTTGCATGCGGGAAAATACCCTCCTCAAGGCCGATAAGGAATACCACCGGAAACTCCAGTCCCTTTGCACCGTGAAGAGTTATCAGCGCAACCTGGTCTGATTCCTCACTATAGCTGTCAACATCGGAAACAAGGGCTATGCCTCCAAGAAATTCGGTAAGATTTCTTTCTTCTGCTGTTCTGTCGAATTCTCCGGTTACCGACATAAATTCCCTTATGTTTTCCTGCCTGGTCATGGACTCTATTGTCTTCTCAGCCTCCAGCTCAGCCCAGTAGCCTGTTCTTTCCAGTATTTCCTTAACAAGCTCCGTTACGGTGGCCCTGCCCCCAGCTGCCATTTCCCCTATTTCCTTAAGGTCCCTGCCCAGCTTCTCCGATGCCTTTCTGGCCTTTCCCGGAAGGCCCTGTATTTTAGATGCGTTTAAAAGGGCATCAGTACAGGCAACTGAATTATCCTCGGCATAGGAAAGCACCTTTTGAAGTGAGGCTTCCCCAATGCCCCTTTTGGGAACATTTATAATCCTGGAAAGGCTTACCCTGTCCAGGGGGTTGTTCAAAACCCGCAGGTAGCCGATTAAATCCTTAATTTCCTTGCGGTCGTAGAATTTGAGTCCCCCCACAATATTGTAGGGCATTCCCCTCTTCATAAGGCTTTCCTCAAGTACCCTTGACATGGCATGTGTCCTGTAAAATACTGCCATATCACCATATTTGATGCCCTTGCTTGAATGAAGCCTTTCTATCCTGCCTGCGATAAACTCAGCCTCATGACGCTCGGTATCACCTGTATAAATAATCACCGGAGTTCCAGGGCCGGAGTTTGTCCAAAGGTTTTTATCCTTTCGGTCAGGATTATGCTTTATAACATTGTTTGCCGCCTCCAGTATGGTCTGGGTGGACCTGTAATTCTGTTCCAGCATAATAGTAACGGCCTCCGGATAATCCCTTTCAAAGGCCAGTATATTTCCAATATCTGCGCCTCTCCAGCTGTATATTCCCTGGTCAGGGTCTCCCACCGCGCATACGTTCCTGTGCTGTCCAGCCAGCATCTTAACCAGCATGTACTGGGCATGATTGGTATCCTGGTACTCGTCAACCAGTATATATTTAAATTTATTCTGGTAATATTTCAGCGTGTGGGGGTTTTCTCTGAACAGCCTTACTGTCACCGCCAAAATATCGTCAAAATCCAGCGCGTTATTGCTGACAAGCTTTTCCTGGTACAGATTGTAAATTCTAGATATTATTCTTGAATAATAGTCATATGCCTGATTATCAAACTCAGCAGGTGTAATGAGCTTGTTCTTTGCCTGAGATATTGAGGCTGCCACGGCCTTTGGGGGAAACCTTTTCTCATCTATGTCCAGCTCTTTGAGGCAGTTCTTTATTACTGTCTGCTGGTCTCCGTCGTCGTAGACAGTAAAATTGCTGGTATAGCCCAGAAAATTAGCCTGTCTTCTTAAAATCCGCATACAGGCGGCATGAAAGGTAAATACCCATAAGTCCCTTACTTTTTCGGGAACCATAAGGGCAACCCTGTCTTTCATCTCCCTGGCTGCCTTGTTGGTAAAAGTGATGGCCAGAATACTGCCCGGTGATACTCTCTTTTCTGTAATCAGGTGAGCAACTTTGGTGGTCAGAACCTTTGTTTTACCGGACCCGGCCCCCGCCAGCACCAGCAGCGGTCCTTCGGTATGCAGCACTGCCTTCCTCTGTGCATCATTTAAATTTGCCAGTAAATCCATTTACACTCCCCAAACTTATTGTATTTTTAATTATATGGATGTATAAGTTCCCAGGTTTTGCATTACCAAAGCAGATTATACCATATACTAAAGCGGCAATAAATTGTCCTGGTTTAAAACTTATATTGACATATTATCTTATTATACCATCATTGACATTTTAAACCATTTTATATATCATCAAACTGGAAAGGGCAATGTCATAATATAGCAAAGGAGCAACAGGGTTGTTGCTCCTTTGCTGTTTAACAATACATTTTTCGACCTCATCATTTCCCGTATACCTTATCCGGATCGAAGCATTTATCACCCACCACAGTCACCGATCCATCTTTCGCTATGCGGTAGTGAAAGCAGGTATGGTAGCCCTCGTGACAGGCTGCACCCTTTTGAATAACCTTTACCAGCAGCGTGTCCTTGTCACAGTCATAAAACATGTCAGTAATCTTCTGAGTATTTCCTGATGTTTCTCCCTTGTGCCAGAATTTTTTACGACTCCGGCTCCAAAACCATGTTTCACCGCTTTCTAAAGTTTTTTTGACAGCCTCCCTGTTCATATAGGCCATCATTAAAACCTCTCCGGTTTCAGAGTCCTGTACAATTGCCGGAATAAGCCCGTCTTCACCATATTTCAACCCATCCACATCAAATAGCAATCTTTTATCTTACCCCCTGAATTCAGGAATTGGGAATTGGGAATTGGGGTAAAATCTTTTTTACTATTCCCTGACCCGAATCTCAATCCCTAACCCTAATTCCTAATTCCTATTTCCTAATTCCTGTTTTTTATATCCTTACCGGAACTCCCCTGTTTTTCAGGTATTCCTTTACCGATTTTATACTGTACTCACCAAAGTGAAATATTGAAGCAGCCAGAGCAGCGTCAGCCTTTCCATCCATGAGGCCGTCTACTATATGGTCAAGGTTTCCCACCCCTCCCGAAGCTATTACCGGTATATTCACAGCCTCGGAAATTTCCCGGGTGAGCTTAAGATCATAGCCGTCCTTTGTGCCGTCCCTGTCCATACTGGTCAGCAGAATCTCCCCGGCGCCCAGTGACTCCACCCTTTTTGCCCACTCTACCGCATCTATGCCTGTAGGTGTCCTTCCACCGTGTATGTAGACCTCCCAGCTCCCAGGACCGGACTGCCTGGCATCAATGGCCACCACTATGCACTGGCTTCCAAAGCGGGCAGATGACCTGGATACGAGGTCTGGGTCCTTAACCGCCGCTGTATTCATGGAGACCTTGTCAGCCCCGGCTGAAAGCATGGACCTAATATCCTCAAGAGTGCTGATACCCCCTCCCACCGTAAAGGGGATAAAAACCTCACCGGCTGTCCTGTATACCATATCGAGAACAGTTTTTCTGCCCTCGGCAGACGCCGTTATATCGAGAAAAACAAGCTCGTCGGCTCCTTCCCTGTCATAGAAGGCCGCCAGTTCCACCGGATCACCGGCATCCCTAAGGTTGATAAAGTTAGTTCCCTTTACCACCCGCCCGCCTGTTACATCAAGGCAGGGGATAATTCTTTTGGTCAGCACGCGTCTTCCTCCAGTTCCATTTCGGCCACAGAAAGCGCATCTTCCAGGGTCACTCTGCCATCATATAGAGCTTTGCCCATTATTACGCCCTCTACCCCGAGGCTTTCCATTTTCTTTATGGACCGGACGTCATCCAGGGTGCTTATGCCACCCGACGCTATAACCTTTATTCCGGTTTTTCTGGCCATTTCCCTGACGGCCTCCACATTGGGTCCCTGAAGAGTGCCGTCTCTCCATATATCGGTATAAATAATCCTTTTAATCCCTAACCCCTTCATCTCAAAGGCAAGGTCCAGGGCGTTCTTTTCAGCGGTAACTCCCCAGCCTTCGATGGCTACCTTTCCATCCCTGGCATCAATTCCGACAGCCACTGCCTCTCCGTGCTTGGCGCAGGCGGCAGATACCATTTCAGGGTTAAGTATGGCCGCGGTTCCCAGTATTACCCTGTTAATGCCAATGGACAGCAGTTCTTCCACCGTGTTGAGGTCCCTTATTCCGCCCCCCACCTGTATGGGTATCTTAACACTGTCTCTTATTTTTTTTATTACTTCCAGGTTTTTGGGGGAACCGCTGAAGGCCCCGTCCAGATCCACCACATGAAGCCATCGGGCACCCTTCTCCTGCCACAGCCCGGCCATGGCCTCCGGTTCATCCGAATAAACGGTTTCCCTGTCCAAGCGGCCCTCCACCAGTCTAACGCAACGCCCCTCACGAATATCGATAGCAGGATATATTAACATTTCTCCACAATCCCCCCAAAATTACGCAGCACTCGCAAACCAAGGGCACTACTCTTTTCCGGGTGAAACTGAATAGCAAATACATTTTTATAGCCCACGGCCGAGGTAAACTGCATACCGTAATCGGTAACACCGGCAATTATTGACTCCTGTTCGGGCTCCACATAATATGAGTGAACAAAATAGAAGGATGAATTGTCCGGCACCCCGTCAAATATAGGGTGCTGCCCACTATATTTTACCTGGTTCCACCCCATGTGCGGAACCTTTATCCCCTCCGGAAGCCTCCTGACCTTACCCGGAAAAACAGACAGACCCTCACAGTGGCCCCATTCCTCACTGGCACTGAAAAGAATCTGAAGGCCCAGGCAAATTCCCAAAAAAGGGCGGCCTTCTTTTATAGCTTTTTTAACTGCCTCGCCCATACCGGTTTTTTTAAGGTTATCCATTGTTTCAGCAAAAGCCCCGACACCCGGCAGGACAACCCCGTCGGCATGATCAACCTCACCGGGGTCCGTCACTATTTGTGCCCTTACCCCGGCCTTTTCAAACCCCTTTTCAACGCTGCGAAGGTTTCCCATACCATAATCAATAATCGCAATCAAAATAAATACCCTCCAAAAATAAAAACAAAAAATAAAACTCTTCTCCCCACCCTGAATAAAACAAAACAATTTATATTATTTTTTATAAAACCCCCTTTGTAGAAGGCACCTCCTCCCCTGAACCACGGGCTGCGGCCATTTTCAGGGCCCTGGCCAAACCCTTGAATATTGCCTCTATTATATGGTGGGTATTTCTTCCCGCCAGAACCCTCACATGAAGTGTCAATTCCCCGTTTATTGAAAAGGATCTCAGGAATTCCTCAACCAGTTCAGTGTCCATGTCTCCGACCCTGGGGGAGCTAAAGGAGCCTTCCAGCCCCAGGTACCCACGCCCGCTCAAATCAACAGCCACCATAACCAGGGCTTCATCCATCGGGAGGATTATATGCCCATATCTGTTAATGCCCCTCTTTTCACCCAGTGCCTCTTTAAACGCCCTGCCCATGCAAATAGCCACATCCTCAACAGTATGGTGGGCATCCACGTTGAGGTCTCCCAGGGCTTTCAATGAGATATCAAAATCTGAATGCCTTCCCAGGAGATCAATCATGTGATCAAAAAAGCCCACACCTGTTGATGAATTGACTTCCCCTGAGCCATCCAGATTAAGTGATAACTTTATATCCGTTTCACCTGTTTTTCTTTCAAAATAGGACTTTCTGGCGTTATTATTCAATTTCAAAACTCCATCCGTAAAAACCAGTTTATTTATTCTTTATTTTCCACTTATGAATTATTTCCTGCATCAATTTTAAATTTTAACCTTCCCTAAAGTATAGCTGCAAGGCGGTCAACAAAAATACTGTTTTCTTTTTTTGTCCCTACGGAAACCCTTAAGAATTCACCTCTGTCGGAGGTCTTGATATACCTGATCATTAACCCTGACTCCATAAGCTGGCGGTATAGATCTCCTGCTTTCCTTTCGGTGGAGAAGCACAGGAAATTGGTAACGCTTGGCAACAGTTTAATGCCTGGCATTTCTTTTAATCTTTTTTCCATTAGCTTGCGGTCGGATACTATTTCAGCTATTTGTTTCTCAAATAACTCTCTGAATTTAAGCACTGAATTGGCAGCAAGCTGAGAAAACGAGTTAACATTAAAAGGTTGTTTAATTCTCATCAGCTCCCGGACAATATCTTTATGGGCCAGCAGATAGCCCACTCTCATTCCGGCCAGTCCAAAAGCCTTGGAAAATGTCCTCATTATAATAAGGTTTGGATACTTTTCCAGGAGGGGAACACATGACTCCCCGCCAAATTCTATATAAGCCTCGTCAACCACCACCAGGGACCTTACTGATTTAACCACTTCCTCAATAACATCCTGGCTGTCAGCGTTACCGGTAGGATTGTTTGGATTACAAAGCACTATAATCCCCGGCTGCCGGCTATCCATTTCCACCATTGCCCCGGCGTCAATTTCAAATTCATGGCCCCGGCTGATACTTACCGGGAAGGCTCCGGCCACCCGGGCATGTATCCCATACATTGAAAAGGTCGGCGTGGCTATGTATATCTTCTTTCCGGTGCCAAAGGCAAGCATTATGTTGAGAATCAATTCATCCGACCCGTTCCCCACCATTATGTTTTCAGTCCCTGTTTTGAAATAACCCGCCAGGCCGTACAACAACTCTCTTCCCAGCGGGTCCGGGTACCGGCCGAAAAACTGTTCCCCCATCCGGGAAACTATATATTCCTTAATTTCCTCCGGAAAGTCGTAAGGGTTTTCATTTGCATCCATGCGTATTATTCCTGGGGCATAATACGCGTCATATGGTTCCATGCCTTTTATATCCTCTCTTACCAGGCTTTCCAGTCTAAATATATTATTCATTTTCAGGCTTCACCTCCCCGGAGAGCATAGTTTTTGTTTGAGGCTGCCCGGAATCCTTCCTTCTTTCCGGAATTGCCGGCAGGCAGGAAAGATCCTGAAGGCTCCCGTAACTATTTTTTTCTATGGATTCATCACGGATATCCTGTATTATGTCAAATCTTCCCTCGCTGACCTCGTCTCCCTTGTCATAAGCAGATGCAGGCGGGCGCTGTATGTTTTGTCTCATTCTAATCTCCACGGACTCGGCATGGGCGTCCAGACCCTCTACGCCAGCTATTTTGATTATACCTGAAGCTTCCCGCTCCAGCGCCTTCCGGTTGTAGGATATTACACTGGTTTTTTTAACAAACTGATCCACTCCCAGTGGTGAATAGAATCTGGCCGTTCCCCCGGTGGGCAAAACATGATTGGGACCTGCCACATAGTCCCCTACTGGCTCCGGTGAGTAGTGTCCCAAAAAAACAGCACCGGCAGCCTTTATCATTCCCAGCCAGCCAAAAGGATCGCTAACTGCAAGCTCCAGGTGCTCCGGAGCTATAGTGTTTGCCAGATCTATGGCCTCCTCTATATTTCCGGTTATGACAATGGCTCCGTAATCTGTCACTGCCTTTTCTGCAATACCTGATCTACTCAGAAGTTTTATCTGCCTGTCCACCTCATCCCTTACGGCCAGTGCCAGCGCCCTGTCAGGCGTAACAAGGACTGCTGCAGCCATTTCATCGTGTTCGGCCTGGGACAGCAGGTCCGCTGCAATAAAGGCAGGGTTGGCCGACGAATCAGCAACCACCAGTATTTCACTGGGGCCGGCCAGCATATCAATGTCCACCGTTCCGTAAACAAGCCTCTTGGCCATCGTAACATATTTATTCCCAGGGCCGGTTATCTTATCAACACGCTTTATGGTCTCTGTGCCGTAAGCCAGGGCGGCTACCGCCTGCGCACCTCCAACCCTGTATATTTCCTTTATACCCGCCTCAGCCGCAGCCGCCAGGGTGTGTATATTAATCTTTCCGTCTTTTCCCGGAGGCGTAACCATGGCTATGTCTTTTACCCCGGCAACCACTGCCGGTATCACATTCATTAATACCGATGAGGGATAGCTGGCCTTTCCACCGGGGACATACACACCTATCCTTGTCAGGGGTGTGACTAGCTGCCCTAGCAAAACGCCTTCCCTCTCACACTGAAACCACGAATTTATCTTTTGTTTTTCATGGTAGACCCTTATGTTTTCCCCGGCCTCCCTTATGGCCCTCATTACGTCTCTGTCAACCATACTCCGGGCTTCATCTATTTCTTCCCTGGTAACCTTTATACTGTCGGGAGAAAGTTGACATCCATCCAGCCTTTCAGTTAACCTGCAGAGCGCTCCGTCTCCTCCTGCCCTGACCTGGGCTAATATATCATTTACACTTTCCCTTAGGTTAATATCCCCATCTTCATTAGCTCTTTTGCTGAGCATTTTAATAACTTCATCAGACTCAAGAATTCTGATCATTGCTAAATCCGGCATTCCCCAAAAAGGTATAAACCCCATCACCTATATTGGGTGAGAGGTCACCGGATCCCCCTTTCCTTTCATGTTTTATCTAGTTAAAGTACTACCATGTTAATATGTTATTATTTTCCCCCATAAAAGTCAATAACCATTTTCATTAGTATTACTATTGGTTTACATTATCGCCTCGTTTTTCCTTTAGTCTGTCCAAAACTAATTTGTAGCCGTCAGCTCCGTAATTAAGCGCTCTTTTCACCCTGCTTACCGTTGCCGTGCTAGCCCCTGTCTTATTAACGATATCACTGTAGGTTTTGTTTTCCTCCAGCATTTTGGCCACCTCAAGCCGCTGGCCCATCGACTTTATTTCCGCCACTGTGCAGAGGTCCTCAAAAAACCGGTAGCACTCGTCTGTGTTTTCAAGCTGCAGAATTGCTTCAAAAAGCTTGTCCAGAATGGGGTCCTTTAATTTTCCCCTGTATTCCATAAAATTTCCTCCTGGTATTTATTTTAGTATTATTACAATTTAAAGCACTAAAGTACTGTGACAAAAATTTCGACACAGGTATAGGAATACCTCTCAATTTTAAAAGGTAGTATATAAATTTTCCCCGACAAGCAAAATAAGTCTCAAAGGAAAGGAGGTCTTCAATGACCAGCCAAAGGAATGTTGCCGAATTTATAATTGACCAGCTTGCCCAATGGGGTGTTAAAAACATATTCGGAATAATTGGCGACAGCATACTATATTTTATTGACGCTCTGGCAAAGCAGAATAGTATTAAATTTTACCAGGTAAGGCATGAGGAAAGTGCGGCACTTATGGCCTCCGCCCATGCAAAATTAACCGGTGAAACAGGAATATGCATTTCTGACGGAGGCCCCGGAACTTTACATCTTCTTAACGGCCTGGCCGACGCTTTCATTGACTGTGTTCCAGTAATAGCCATCACCGGCCAGGTATCACGCAGGGAAATTGGAACAAATGCAAAGCAATATGTCGACCAGCAGTCCCTTATGCGGCCAATTGTGTCATACACCGCCCTTTTATCAGATCAGGAATCCACGGCACAGTTATTGGAAAGCGCCTACCGCACAGCGGCGGGAGGGCGAACAACTGCCCACATAAGTATTCCCATGGATATTTTTCCTCTGCCCTGCAGCGCCGGAGTTATTCCACCCTCTCCATTCATTAATACATACCCTGAGTCTTCCCCTGAAGTAATAATTGGAGCCATGGAAATGATAAAAAGCTCACTGCGGCCTGTAATCCTGGCAGGGGCCGGGTCCCGCTCCGCAGGGGAGCTGGTGTCTGAACTGGCATCCCAATGGGGAGCGGCCATTATTAGCACCCTTCCGGGAACAGGAGTAGTGGACAGCAAACACCCGCTATATGCAGGCGGCCTTGGTCATGCAGGCAGCCCGGCCTCGGAGAAAATTTTAAAACAGGCAGACTTATGCCTGGTGATTGGGGCTAACTGGTGGCCGTCAAAATACGTTCCTGCCAATATTCCTATAATACAGATTGACAGGACGCCAACCAATATAGGGTCAACCACTCCGGTTTCATACGGGATTGTAGGTGAGTCTGGTTCCATACTGGATAAAATATTAGGAATGCTGGATGTTACCCCCAATTTAGAATGGATAGGTATTATTAAAGATGAGATACAGGCCTGGCTGGAGATGCTTCAAAATGAAGCATCCGGCAGTAATACACCCGTTCACCCAGCATCAATAGTAAAGGCCCTGCAAAATAATATTCCAGAGGATGCAGTAATTTGCCTGGATACCGGGGATCACGCCATATGGTTCGGGCGGGTATTCAGGGGCGCAAATCAAAGGGTAATCGTTTCGGGCAAATGGCGAACCATGGGCTTCGCACTACCTGCCGCCCTGGCTGCCTGTATAAACGCACCCGGCAGGAAGGTGATAGCATTAGCCGGAGACGGAGGCTTTACCATGACGATGCAGGAATTTTTGACCGCAGTAAGGTACAGCCTTCCGATTACGGTGGTGGTATTCAACAACAGCTCTCTGGCAACAGAGAAAAACAAAATGACTGCCGGGGGACTTGACCCCGCCGGCACTTATCTCAACAATCCCGATTTTGCAAGCTACGCCACCAACTGCGGGGGACTTGGGATAAGAGTAAAACATCAGGAAGACCTTGACAGCGCCCTGCTGGAAGCGATAAACAGCAGCAAGCCCACACTGGTGGATATTATCACCGATTCTATTGCGGTTCCGGGAACAACAATGCCATAATAAAAAAACGCCCTGCGGGCGTTGCCGCTGTCCCAGCGGCGGGAATCCAGAATCAGAGGAAAGGGGACACACCTGCTGAAGCTTGAGTATTCCTTTAGGGACAGGAATGTCCTCAATTATACAGGAGTCAGAATGGGTTAAGCATTGCCTATTGTATCTGTAACAATTATTAATTATTATTTAACAGGAACAACGGTTTCTATGACTGAATTCCCAAACCTGTCAACCTTAACCACTACATCCAGGTCCCTTAAGTTTTCCAGCCTTTTTCCCTCTCCCTCCGGAACGTAGTAGGACTCAATACCGTACTGAAGCCTGTATTCTTTCTGGTGCTGGTCATAATAGAGAAGCCTGGCCTTTAAAACCACCTGATTTGGTCCTGCATCCGGCCTTTCTTCATATATACCCACGGCATTCCAGTATTTATCTCCTTTTTCAAGGGCTACATATACCTTTTTATCGTACTGATTGCCCTTCAGGTTCAAATCATCCTTAACGCTTTCAGCCTTAATACTTGATATTTCATATCCCAGCCTTACATACTCGCCTCTGAACACATCCCAGGGATCTATCAGGGCGGTCTTTAAAAGGACAGGAACACCAGTATGAACGGTGTAGTATTTAAATCCAATCATTCCAAAGAGCAAGGTCAGCTGTAATAAAATTGCAAGCAATACCTTTACATTTCTTTTCACCGGCCATCACTTCCCTTCCCTGAGGTCCATGTTGCAACCAGCCTGCGCCTCTGCCTTTCCAGCAGCCAGCCTCCGACAATAAGCACAATCCCTCCGATTATAAAAAACATGGACTTTGGCAGCATCTCCCAGAAGAAATTGAAGTACTCTGTCACAGTGAAAAGTAAGAATGCCATAATCCCCAGAGTAAAGAACACCGGGTTCTGTATCCGGTAGCCCGAATATATTACTGAAAGTGCCCAGAAAAACATTAAAAGGTTGAGCATTATCATAAGCCCATCCTTGCTCACAGGAATAAGCAGGGCCACGAATACTGCCGCGGTTGTTCCCAGCCAGGTCAGGTTTTCCAGGACTCCTTTTTTAAAGCCTGCCCCCTGTCTGGAAGAAAGCAATAGCCCAAACCCCAGGGCCATTGTAAAAATAGCCCAAAGTGGTATAAGCCCATCACCCTTTTCATAGAAAACCTTATACCATTTTGAAAAATACTCAAATGACATTATATATAGTGATACGCCTGTTGCAATCAGCCCAACAGTGCCGTAAACCAGAGGGAAGTGCTTTATTGTGTTTACAGGATTTCCGGCCAATACAGCAATAAGCTGACCGGTTAAAAGAATAATAGCCGGGATAATAAATTCCGGGCGTGAGATGTCATAACCACTGTCAATGGCCAGAAAAACCTCCGTCACTATAAAAATAGCCGCGCTTATCAGGCTTACAGCCAGTGAAAAAGCAAATTTAAGCCGGTATGTAAGGTAAAATATTATTCCAAAAGAGATAGCCCCGGTTAATATTACCCCGGCCGAAAAAGAATGCTCCGCCAGAACCCATAACCCAAGCAAAATTGCACTCAGGGCCAGCGGCAGCTGCTCCCTGAAAAGCAGGGCTACCGGCAAAACCCCGGCAAGCCATAACAAAAGCCCGTTTGGAAAGTGAGAGTTGATGTGAAAAATCTGGGCAATCAGCCATATACCGCTTCCATAGGCAATGCAGCCCAGCAAAAGAAGCGTTGAGCTGACAAGGGGATATTTTGTGTGCAAAAGGTGTGATGAAAGGTGAAATAATATCACTACCCCTATTATAATTGAAACCTTTCCCCATCTGGGTATATACTCCCAGTTTGAGGCAAAAAACAGTATTATTCCGGCCCCCACAAGAATTGCTCCCAGAACAAGAAGTACTGTAATAAGCCTGTTCTTGTTATCTTCAGGATAAAGACCCAGTATAAGGTCAGCCTGGTCACGGCTAATTATACCCTTATTTACCCATATATCCGCCTCTTTTTTCAGCCATATCTGTTCGGACATGAAGCACCTCCTTTTTTCTTAACTCATTCTGCAAAATAATACTGTCGGAATTCAGAATTCAGAAGTCAGAAGTTTAGAAAAAAAGTACTGTTCTGATCAGAACTCTATATTTAAAAAAATTAGCCAGGCTAATTAAAGCAGGCTAAGTAACGAACTTTTAAAAGGAAGCGGTACACCCAATTTTCATTCTCCTTGGTGGCTGCTTTGGCAGCCCGGGAGTCTGGATTCTGGATTCTGACTTCTGGACTCCCGCCGCTGGAACAGCGGTAACGCCCGCAGGGCGTTTATTTTAAAGCTTTTTTGCCAATATCCCTCCGGAAGTGCATGCCCTCGAAATGTATTGCCTCGACTCCACTGTACGCAAGCTCAATTGCAGAGGGGATGTCGTTTCCTCTTGCGGTGACACCCAGCACCCTGCCCCCGGCTGTTACTGTTTTTCCATCTATTTTAGAGGTCCCTGCATGAAACACCGTTACTCCCTCCGGAGTCCTTTCAAAGCCGGTTATTACCTTTCCTTTCTCATAGGGGCCGGGATATCCCCCCGAAGCCATAACCACGCAGATAGAGGCACCCTTTTCCCACTCCACCTTCACCTGGGAAAGCCTCTTTTCGATAACCGCCTCCATTATATCCACCAGATCAGTTTTAAGCATCATAAGAACGGGCTGTGCCTCGGGGTCACCGAAGCGGGCGTTGAACTCCAGAACCTTTGGGCCCTGGCCGGTTACCATCAGTCCCGCATACAATACACCGCTGTACGGCCTTCCCTCCATGGCCATGGCCCTTACAGTAGGATACAGAATTTTTTCCAAGGCAAAATTGTATAATTCAGTGGTACATACAGGTGCCGGGGCGTATGCCCCCATTCCTCCGGTATTAGGCCCCCTGTCCCCGTCAAACACCTGTTTATGGTCCTGTGCAGGAAGCATCGGCACAACTGTTTCCCCGTCGGTAAAGGCAAGAATACTTACTTCCTCACCTTTAAGAAGCTCTTCAACCACTATCCTGTCCCCGGCGCTTCCAAAGGCTCTGTCTCCCATTATCTGCTCGACCGCCTCCAGAGCTTCTTCGCTTGTCTCGGCCACAATTACTCCCTTGCCTGCCGCCAGGCCGTCAGCCTTTACCACGCAGGGAGCGTTAAGGGTCTTAATGTAGCTTTCAGCATCCTGCCTGTTGTCAAAGGCAGCATATTTAGCCGTAGGTATGCCATATTTGGCCATAATGTCCTTTGCCAGAACCTTGCTTCCCTCTATTGCCGCTGCCCCGGCCCGCGGCCCAAAGACCTTGATACCCCTTTCCTCCAGCGCATCCACCAGCCCTTTGGTCAGAGGGTCTTCGGGGCCAACTACCACAAGGTCCACTGCCTCACCGGAGACAAATTTTAAAAGACTGTCTATATCCGAGGCCGCAATTTCCACACACTCTGCAATACCTGATATTCCGGCGTTGCCTGGAGCACAGTATATCTTTGAAACCCTTGGACTCTGGCTTATTTTCCAGCAAAGGGCATGTTCACGCCCTCCTCCGCCGACAACCAAAACTTTCATGTAATTAACCTCCGTCTCGGAATTGGGAATTCGGAATTGGGAATTGGTGTTAAACTTTTTATCACTAATTCCTGACCCATGTCCCACTCCCTAACCCTAATTCCTAATTCCTAATGCCTAATTCCTAATGTTTGAAGTGCCTATATCCCGTCAATACCATAATAATTCCATGTTTTTCGGCAGATTTTACCGACTCCTCGTCACGCACAGACCCGCCCGGCTGTATTATGGCCTTTATTCCCGCCCTGGCCGCCAGTTCTACAGTGTCGGCAAAGGGGAAGAACGCGTCTGATCCGAGGAAAGCCCCCCTGGCCCTGTCCCCGGCCTGACTCAGGGCTATGCCTGCAGATCCCACCCGGTTCATCTGACCTGCCCCGACACCTATAAGCTGCCTGTTTTTTGTTACTACTATTGCATTTGATTTGACGTGCTTGACCACCGTCATGGCAAATATAAGCTCTTCTATGTCATTATTGTCAGGATTTACCGAGGTGGCCACTTCAAGGCGGTCCCTGTCAAGAAGCTTCCTGTCTGTTTCCTGTATCAGGAGACCTCCGTTAACCTTCCTCAGCTCAAGAATATCCCCTACATCTTTATCAAGGCTTCCGGTCTCCATCACCCTTAATCCCGATTTTGCTTTTAGTAACTCAAGGGCCTCTTCAGTATAACCGGGGGCAATAACAGCCTCCAGGAATATTTCAGTCATAAGCCTGGCGGCATCTGCAGTAACTGTTCTGTTACAGGCAACTATGCCGCCATATGCGGAGACCGGGTCACCTTCATAGGCAAGCCTGTATGCACTGGCTATATCTCCGGCGCAGGCGGCCCCGCAGGGGTTGTTGTGCTTAATAACCACAGACGCAGGGTCAGAAAACTCCCTGACCAGCTCCAGTGCAGCATTTAAATCAAGAATATTGTTATAGGACAGCTCCTTGCCCGCAAGCTGCCTTGCAGAGCTTACCGAAGCTCCCGCAGAAGACGGGTCCCTGTAAAAGGCAGCCTTTTGGTGAGGGTTTTCCCCGTATCTTAATACCTGAACCCTTTCAAAGGGCCTGCTCCAAAGCTGTGGGAACAGATCGGCGCCTCCGGACTGCCCCTCAAGATACGCAGCAATAGCGGTATCGTATGATGCTGTGTGCGCGAAGGCCTCCCTGGCTAGCTCAAGCCTTATGCTATATTCCACTTCTCCTGCGTCAAGGGCCTTTAGCACATCTCCATACCTGTCCGGGTTTACTAATACAAGTACATAGCGGTGATTTTTAGCGGCAGCCCGCACCATTGCCGGCCCGCCAATATCAATATTTTCAATTGCCTCCTCCAGGGTAACGCCGGGCTTGGCAATAGTCTCCCTGAAGGGATAAAGGTTTACAGCCACCAGGTCAATAAAGCTTATTCCCTGCTTGTCAAGCTGCTCAGAGTGTTCAGCGGTTCTACGTGCCAGTATCCCCCCGTGAACCGCCGGGTGAAGTGTTTTAACACGCCCGTCCAGTATCTCCGGAAAGCCGGTGACATTAGTTATGTATGTAACGGGAACACCTGCCTCCTTAAGTGCCTTTGCAGTTCCACCGGTGGAAACTATTTCAAATCCTCTGCTGACAAGACCCGAAGCAAATTCAACCACGCCTGTCTTGTCCGAAACACTTATAAGCGCCCTTTTGGACATTAACCACACCTCCATATTAAACTCTTAAGCATAAATTACAGGTCGGAAGCCAGAATTCAGAAGTCAGAATAATCCAGCATTCCTTATACGTGGATACAGGGTCATTCAGCCTTCCTTAAAAGCACTGCATGCAAATTATTCTGGATTCTGAATTCTGGCTTCTGAATTCCGACCGGGAAGCAGTACCCATAAGCAACACTTATAACCTACCCGAAAGTATATACACCTTTCGTCCTTCTATGCGGAGTTTTCCTTCGGCAAAAAGTTTTACGGCCTCAGGGTAGATTAAATGCTCCTGCTCCAGTATCCGGGCCGAGAGATCATCTTCACTGTCCTCAGGTCTTACCGGAACCGCCGCCTGAATTATTATCGGCCCTGTATCCATACCCTCATCGACAAAATGTACGGTACAGCCACTAATCCTGACCCCGTACTCCACTGCCTGCCGCTGGCCATGGAGTCCCTTAAACGAAGGCAAAAGTGCCGGGTGAATGTTCATAACCCTGTTTTTATACGCATCCAAAAGCACCCGCCCCACCAGCCTCATGTACCCGGCCAGGCAAACAAGCTCCACTCCGTATTCCTTAAGGTCAAGCACAATCCTGCTCTCATACTCTTCCCTGGTGGCGTAGTGACCGGGATTTATATGCACTGCGGGTATACTGTGCTTTCCCGCCCTTTCCAGGGCATATGCCCCGGCGTTGTCACTTATAACAACGGCTACATCAGCCGGTACCGACCCGCATTCTGCGGCGTCTATTATCGCCTGCAGATTGGACCCCCGGCCAGATGCCAGTACTCCCACTTTAAGTTTTTTCACGAGACCCCTCCCCGAATTAGGAATTGGGAATTGGGAATTGGGAATTAGTGATTAGGAATTTTAAGTTTCCTAATTCCTATTTCCTGCTACTTATATATCACCCGTCTCTCAGTGGACGAAACTATTTCCCCGATAAAATAGGCTTCGGCCCCGTCCCCCCGGATATCTCTCAACAGGCTGTCGGCTTCATTCTCGCCCACGGCCATCACAAGACCTATTCCCATATTAAAGGTTTTGAGCATTTCCTCCTCATCCACCTTGCCTATTTCTTGAATAAGTCTGAATACCGGAGGCACCTCCCAGGAATTCCTTTCTATTACCACGGCTGTGCCTTCAGGAAGTATGCGGGGAATGTTTTCCGTAAGCCCCCCTCCAGTAATATGAGCCATTCCTTTTATTTCATAGATCTCCAGAAGTGGAAGCACCTGTTTTACGTATATACGGGTTGGTTCAATCAGTTCTTCCCCCGCTGTCCTGCCAAGTTCCTGAATGTATGTTTCCACACCATACCCGGCCACATCGAAAAAAGCCTTTCTTGCCAGGGAGTACCCGTTACTGTGCAGTCCTGAGGACGGGATACCTATAAGGACATTGCCCGGCTGAATTCCTGATCCGTCAATAATTCTACTTTTGTCCACAACACCTACCACAAACCCTGCTATGTCGTACTCCTCTTCTCCATAAAAGCCTGGCATTTCGGCTGTCTCTCCGCCGATTAGGGCGCAGCCTGCCCTTTTACAGCCCTCTGCCACACCAGCAACTACGGCCGCCACCCTTTCGGGAACCAGCCTTCCCACAGCGAGGTAATCCAGGAAGAAAAGCGGCTCAGCTCCCTGAACCAGAATGTCATTGGCGCACATTGCCACTGCGTCAATTCCTATTGTGTCGTGCCTGTCCATCATCATGGCGACCCTTAGCTTTGTGCCAACCCCATCAGTCCCTGAGACAAGCACAGGTTCACGGTAGCGGTTAGTGTCAAGGGCAAAAAGGCCTCCGAAGCCTCCTATGTCGGTAAGCACACCCGGGCGGTAGGTACTTTTAACCGACTTTTTCATTAATTCAACTGCCCGGTTTCCAGCTGCAATGTCAACCCCTGCAGAGGCGTAGGTCAATTTTTTATCATCCATCTTACGACATCCTCTTTTGCGGAAATTATTTACCACTCCAGTGCGAATTTACCCGACTCCCTGGCTTTGGTTACCTCTACGGGATACTTGCCGTTAAAACAGGCAGTGCAAAAATTATCCCTGTATTCTCCAAAAATATTCAAAAGTCCGTCAAGACTGAGGTAATGCAGCCCGTCCACCCCTATCATGGACTTTATCTCGTTGACAGACATGTTAGCGGCAACCAGCTCATCTTCGTTGGAGGTGTCAATACCGTAATAGCATGACTTTATCACTGGTGGAGAGCTGAGGCAAAGATAAACCTCTTTTACGCCGGAGTCCCTTAACATTTTCACAATTTTACTGCTGGTGGTACCCCTTACAAGAGAGTCATCCACCATAAGCACTCTTTTACCCTCCAGCACATACTTTACCGGGTTCAGCTTTAACCTGACTCCCATATCCCTCATATCCTGGTTAGGCTGTATGAATGTCCGGCCTATATACCTGTTTTTCATGAGACCTTCCTCAAAGGGTATGCCTGCCTCCTCGGCATAGCCCCTGGCCGCCATTGTACCGGAGTCCGGAACAGGTATGACAAGGTCAACGTCAACGGGGAATTCCCTGGCAAGCTGCTTCCCCATTTCCCTTCTGACTCTGCTTACATGAAAGCCGTCCATTTCACTGTCAGGCCTTGCAAAGTAAATATATTCAAAAATACAGTGGGCTTTTCTGCGCTGGGAAAGAGCACTCATTGACCTGACTCCCTGGTCGTCTATAATGACTATCTCTCCCGGCTCAATATCCCTCATCTTTTGCGCTCCCACAGTATCGAGCGCACAGGACTCCGAGGCCACCACATACCCGTCCCCCAGCCTTCCCAGGCAGAGAGGCCTGAAGCCGTACGGGTCCCTTACGGCTATAAGGCTGTTTTCAGTTATTATCAAAAGGGAATATGCCCCCTTGACATCAATCATGCACTTGGCCAGGGCCTCTTCCAGGGTGTTCTGACTGTACCTGGCTATTAAGTTCACTATTACCTCACTGTCGGTTGTTGACTGAAATACCGATCCAGTGGAGGTTAGCTGGGATCTTAAATCCCATATATTGGTTATATTGCCATTATGGGCAAGACCCAGTGTCCCCCTGGCATACCTGAACACCAGCGGCTGCGCGTTTAGCGGCTGACTTGACCCAGTTGTTGAATATCGAACATGCCCAATGGCTATGTGCCCCTTTAACTTTTCAAGGCTTCCAGGGCTGAACACCTCGGGAACAAGTCCCATATCCTTGTGGAGGAGGACCCTTTTTCCATCGGACACCGCAATGCCTGCGCTTTCCTGGCCCCTGTGCTGCAGGGCATACAGGCCGTAATAGGTAATCCTGGAAACATTAAGGCTCTTCCCGTATACCCCGAAAATTCCGCACTCTTCCCTCAGCTTGTCATCCTGTATTCTTTTGTCTGGAAAATCAACCGGGGAATAACCTCCGCTGGTTTTCATGTTTTCCCCTCCATTATTTAAATGGAATATAAACCCATTCTATATCTATTATTTTACTGCCCCGTTCATTTTGTAATACTGGTCCAGCGTGTTGTTAGACTCGTAATACTTTATTTCCCTTATAGCGATGGACTTAAGCTTATCGTTGGTGCTGTCTGCGCTGGAGTGCCCGTATATATAAGAAACCAGGGCATTAAACTTTTCTTCCTGTATCGAAAGGAAATTATCTTCAACTTTTGGAGTTAACGGGTATTGGCCCTTATCCTGACCTTCCTTAAGGTGCTCATGGAAGGACTTCCCTGATTTAGCCGCCGCCTTCTTGGCTTCAGTGGTTGCCTCATACCACTTTGAGTGCATTATTTTGTAGTAGTCTCTCATAGACTGCTTGTTAATGCTTACATAATAGGTATTATCGTTATAATTTACCCGTGTAGTAACCCTTATGGAGTCGGTGTCTATAGTATCCACAAATACAAGCCTGTCCCCGTCTTTAGCTATTTCCCACTTCAAGTCCCAAAGGAAAAGTCCAAGCCTGTTAAAGAACCTTTGCACCAGCACCGATCCCAGTATGCTCATCCTTTTTATATCCAGAAGAGTCTGCCCGCCGCTGCCATTAATGTATACTGCCTCCTGAAGGCTTAAATTCCTGTCCTCGGGCTCGTACTTTGTGGTAAAGTCCACCGTTGGAGCAGAAAAAGGCTTCCAGGGGACCAGGTCCTCCTTTAGGCCAAGCTCGTCCAGGTATGGCCTGCGATCTTGTTCATCAAGCCTGAGGTACTTTCTGTATACTGACGATCCCGGCACAACACCAAAGCGCACTATATTTTCAAGGGGCACCACATACTTGTCTGCATTGTAATACTCACTGTAATCCCAAAGATTATTCGCAAAATGCTTTAAACGTCTTGGCTTTATAACATTATATTTCTTAACCAAAACGTAGGGGCTGGGAGTTGGGGGGAAAGACCCCGCATATATCTCTCCGCTTTGGCTGTCTATCATTCCGCCATGATGAGTGTCAGCGCCATTTTCGACGTAACGCTCCAGTAATCCTTCACCGAGGAAGTTAAGAAGCTCGTCCTGCCCCTTAAACATTTCCGGCAGATACTTTTTAATTTCGGACCATTCTTCCTTTGAGCCCAGAAGCGAGTATATTTTGTGTCTTAAGGCAGTCCTGCTGGTATCACTGCCGGGTATAGAAAAAATAGTGCCCACATCAAATACCGAACCCCCGGAGGTTGTTCTGCAAACCATGTATTCCGGGTTCTCCCTGCAGTAAAAAAGCTCCTGGACAGAACCCTGGTAGTCCGGCTCAACACTTTGATATAGTGAAATATCTACTTTCATGTTACTCAACGGTTTTCACCTCAATCAATTTTTAAATTATCTGGGTCATTCCTCCGACCCAAAAGCCATTCCGTTCGGGGGTATTCCTGTCGTCCCCATTCCTTTATCGGTGTGTCCCCATTCCGCTTACAGGCCAAACCTTTTATATATTTCATCCACCCTTCCCAGGTGGTAGCTGTAGTCAAAGAGACCTTCAATTTCATCGTTACCCAGTTGGGCTGTGACATCCGGGTCGGCTTTAAGCAAATCTTTAAAGCTCTGCCTGGTTCGCCAGGACTCCATAGCATTTCTCTGAACCAGCTCGTATGACCTCTCCCTGGTGAGACCCTTATTTACCAGGGCCAGCAGCACTCTTTGCGAAAATAGAAGGCCACCGGTGAGGTTGAGGTTCTTTTCCATGTTTTCAGGATAAATAAGAAGATTTTTCACCATGGCAATAAACTTGTGCAGCATGTAATGCAGTGTGGTGGTGCTGTCCGGTATAATAACCCTTTCCACCGATGAGTGGGATATGTCCCTTTCATTCCACAGGGTTATATTCTCCATTGCAGCCAGCGCGTTGCCCCTTAAAAGCCGCGCCATTCCCGATATTCTTTCAGCGGTTATGGGATTTCTCTTGTGCGGCATGGCTGAGGAACCCTTCTGTCCTTTGGCGAAGTACTCCTCAACCTCCAGTATTTCTGTTCTCTGGAGGCTTCTTATTTCAGTGGTGAACTTTTCCAGGGTGCTGCCTATTATGGCTATAGTTGTGAGCAGCTCTGCATGACGGTCGCGCTGGACAATCTGAGTGGATATCTTTGCGGACTGCAGACCCATTCTTTTGCAGACATGGGCCTCAATGTGCGGGTTGATGTTAGCATAGGTCCCCACTGCACCGGATATTTTACCAACGCTTACAGCTTCCAGTGCCCTTTCCATTCTTTCTATATTACGTTCAGTTTCAGATGTCCAGAGTAGAAGCTTAAGCCCGAAGGTAATCGGCTCGGCATGGACCCCGTGGGTCCTCCCCATCATGATAGTGTTTCTGTGCTCTGCAGCCCTCTCCAGGAGAGCAGTCCTTAATTCCTTCAGCTTTTCCAGTATCAGCTCTCCTGCTTCTTTCATCTGGCCGGCCAGTGCTGTGTCAAGAACATCCGACGATGTGAGCCCCATGTGTATATATTTGGAGTCATCTCCGACATACTCCGCGACACAGGTCAAAAAGGCAATGACATCATGGTTTGTTACGGCCTCTATCTCATCAACCCGCTCAACGGTAAAATTTGCCTTTTCCTTTATGGTTTTCAAAGCCTCCGGCGGGACCATGCCCAGTTCAGCCATTGCCTCACAGGCGTATATCTCTACATCAAGCCACTTACGGTATTTATTTTCCTGTGACCATATATTTTTCATTTCTGGTAAAGTATAGCGTTCTATCATCTCAAGGCCTCCTTACTACTCAAAAGTATTCCCGAATGGTCGGAGAAGCTCAAAGGTACTATTTGCTGGTCGGAGGGGCTAATGGGTATTCCCGATTCGTCGGAGGGGCTGTGGGGTATTTCCGACTCGTCGGAGACAGGAAAATCAAACGGCTAGTATATTCTGTCTCCGACCAGCCGGGAATGCATCTTCGGCCCCTCCGACCAGTCGGAAATGCTTCTCTGGCTCCTCCGACCGGACGGAAATGTATCCTCGGCCCCTCCGGCCGAATTAGAATGCTTATGAGCTTAAATACTTTTCTATTCCCACTGACTTCAGGCGGGAATCCTTCTTCTCTACCTGGGCGGCAAGTCTTTCCTTGTATTCTACAATTCTTTTCCTGACTGCCGGATCTTTTACCCCAACGATCTGTGCTGCCAAAATCCCTGCGTTTTTAGCCCCGTTTATGGCCACGGTAGCAACCGGTATTCCGGAAGGCATCTGAACTATGGCATACAGTGCGTCAATACCGTTAAGAGCTCCAGATTTAATAGGAACACCAATAACCGGCAGCGGTGTCAGTGAAGCAATTACCCCAGGGAGGTGGGCCGCCCCTCCCGCCCCTGCAATAATAACCTCGAGCCCCCTTCCAGCTGCGCTTTTTGAGTATTCGGCAGTTTTTTCCGGAGCCCGGTGAGCAGATGATATAACCACCTCGCATGGAATATCAAGCTCTTCCAGAACCTTTGCAGCTTCCTTCATAACCGGAAGGTCAGAGTCACTACCCATAACTATCCCAACTAACGCCTTGTCCAAAATGCTTCCCTCCGTAATTCTTGTTTCATTATCCGGGTATTATTAACCTTTTTCGCTAATTAATACTCCGGTAAAATTAAAAAAGCCCAGACTTACAGTTTCTCCCCTAAAGAGAAACCTGCCGCCTGGGCTTTTACCCCTGCCGGTGTAACACCTTGGTTAAGATTGGCCTGGATTTTCAATGCTTTACAATACCGGCCCGCCTTAACAAGGAGCCTGTGCCGCTCGGTCCAATGCCACCCGCCGGCGGCGGGCGCGGAACCCTGAGGCACACTTTCTCATAACAATTGTATCATAACAATAGACCCGGTGGGTGTCAATATTTATTGAGTAATAATTCATTAAGAATAAAGCTATAGTTAGATAAGACTTTTATGCTGAAGGATGCCTTTTCATAATTTCATTTTTAATATCAGTAAGTGTTTCATTCATTCTAAAAAACAAAATAAGTATTTCGCAATATACCCTTACAAAAAGGGGTCCGATAAATATAGTAATAAGTCCTGATAATACCTGCCCGCCTCCGCCATATCTGGCCCCTGCACCTGTAACAATCATAACAAGACCGCTTATCACACATATCATTACACTAATCCAAAAAATTATCTGAATGAAAACCGGTGTAATCATCTTTCTAAAAGAGAGGAAATCGCTCAACCTGTCACCTCCCCCCAGCCGAATTGAGCAGACCTGCCGGGAAAACCTTTATAATTTTATTCCCCAATGTAACAATTATGTTTTAAATATAATAAATAGTAATTATTAGCTGTTTTTACCATTACAAACAAATATTTTGAAGAAAGGTGATAACATGAAAAGGCTGAACTGGTACCTTATACTTGGTGTTTCCCTTGTATCTCTATCCGCCCTGATATATCTTTTTCATTTTGCTCTTTTCAAGGACCCTCACCACATATTTATATATTTCATAGGTGACATTGCTTTTCTCCCTATTGAAGTGCTCCTGGTTTCCCTGGTGCTGCACAGGTTAATCAGTATAAGGGAAAAACAGCTGATGCAAAACAATCTAAATGTCGTTATAGGGGCTTTTTTCAGTGAGGTTGGAACCCTTATGATAAAGTATCTAACCATCTTTGAGATTCCCTATGGAAAATCATCGCAAATAGTAAACGAAAACAGGGGTGATATTGATGTTGTACTAAAAAATGCAGAAAGATACGGTTTTAGGTTTGACACAGCTCAAGGGGATTTGGAATTATTGCGGTCCTTCCTGATGAAAAAAAGACAATTCCTCCTGAACCTTATGGAAAATCCAAATCTTTTGGAGAACGAATCCTTTACCGAGCTGCTTAGAAGCGTATTCCACCTTACCGAGGAGCTCGAATACAGGCCGGATGTAAAAAATCTTCACCCCGCCGACCGCGGCCATATATCCGACGATATGTCAAGGGCTTTTAAGCCCCTTGTTATTGAATGGATTAAATATATAAAACATTTAAAAGAAAATTACCCATACCTTTACTCTCTGGCTATAAGAACAAATCCTTTCATTCCATCGGCTACAATAGAAATAATAGACTATGGCGAAGAGAATTAATTTAAAACCGGTTATAAATAAAACCTCCCGAGGAGACCATATTTTCAGGAGGTGAATGCCAATGCCGCGGGAAAACGAATTCTTTCTGGTGTCAAGAGATGTGGCCATAGTGGAAAATGATATGGACCTGCTTAATAAAGAAGCAAATGAAGAAGCAGCCCAGGACTATCTGAGGATTATAATCTGAAAGAAATCCCTAAAATAATGACAACAGGAGGAGATTAATGTGAAAAAGAATAAAAATAACACAAAAGAAAAGGAACTTAAAGGCAACAGAAAGGAAGACCTCGATAGGATTAGAGGAATGAGAGACCTGCTTGATCCCGAGAGGGGGCCGTCAAACAGGTGATATTTCTTCCCAAAACAGAGCCGGCCTGATCACAGGCCGGCTTAATTTACGCACGTTTTGAGACCGTTTCAAATTTTGTGTAAACCTCCAAACAAATGATGTAAGATAAGAGCATCAGTTTGGAGGTTTATTTATGGCCAAAAGGAAGATCAGTCCAGAAAGAAGGGCGCAACGGAAAAAACTG
>JBMOPE010000003.1:0-17045 GCA_049323755.1 Bacillota bacterium | reverse complement strand
ATCACCCCCATGCGTTGATGATCTCTCCGGCTGAAACTGGCTCTATGCTTGGAGTCAACAGATAGCCGACCGTCCTCAACGGCGCGTCCATGCGCCGGTTCGGACTTCCGCCAACGTCCTTTTGGCGTCTCGCCTTTCTGTAGCCACCTTCGCCAAGAGCCAGTATCAGCCTCCGAAAAATCAACGCACGGAGATGATATTCCCCGCCCCGATGAATGTCCTTTGAAAGAACTGATGACGGCGGTTTACGACGGATTGACGCAATGTTGATACCCTTAACAAAGAGAAATTCCAGTGAAGCTCCTGCAGATCCAAAACGACCGCCGTTTTTGTCAGTTCACATCAGTAATAGGTATTTCAATGAATGTAGATACCCCTTTTCTGTCATCTGCCTCATTAAAAACCTTTATTTCTCCGCTATACATTTTTACAATCCGCTGCGCGATGGTTAATCCCAGGCCGTACTTACCTTCGCGGCCCTTTCGGAAAGGCTGGAATATCTTTTCTGACACATGAGGATCAATGAATGGCCCATCATTCCAAAACCTGATAGATAGCTTGTGGCTCTGATTATCGGTGGATAAGGTGACACTTATCCTTGATAGAGCATAACGCAGCTGGTTATCAAGTATATTCTCAACAAGAACTCTCCATTTTTCTTTGTCTCCCTCAATTTTAACGGGCTGCAGGTTTAATTGCCACTCTATTTCCAGGCGGTGGCAGCGCATTTTTTCGGAAATCTCATTTATAAACGCATCCAATTGAATTTTGGTGCTGACTTCTTTTTGTGTTGCCAGGTAGTCAAGCCTGGTTAAATAAATCAGCTGTTTTATTAAGTTTTCGAGCCTTGCTCCCTCATCGTCTATAATCTGAATGCTCCGGTTCAGGTCACCATTTGGATAGATGCCGTCCTGCATGGCCTGGGCGTGGCTCCGAATAACCATTACCGGCGTTTTGAGCTCGTGGGATATATTCTGAAGCATTGACTGCTGCGCTTCTTCCTGCCGGATTAGCTGTCTTCGCATGCTTTCAATGGAATGAGCCAGCTGCCCCAGCTCGTCGTTATATTTTACCTCGATGGGCTCATGCCAGTCCCGGCCCGCGATTCGCCTGACATGCCTCTCCATCTGGACCAGCGGCTGTGTCAGGTGGCGTGCCACCAGAAGAGAGGCAAACCAGCTGACAACAAGAGCACCACCGGCAAACAGCATGAACTGCAACAACAGTTTTTCCACGAAGCGGTTTTCATCTTTTTTTGTTATTATTGATACCTGATACAGAGAGTGACCGTAGGCCTGGTCTTTACGTATTACATAGCGGTACCTGACCTGATCGTCTTCAAATTCGTACCGCTGCTCGTTCTGTACCTGGGAGCCGGCTTTTTCAGATATTTCCTTTAAAAGCGCTGCAGGCAATGTTTCCCTGGCCTGCTCAGGAACGGTTGCCCCATTTTCCAGAACAATAAATTGCCTGAAAGGAAAAATAAAGTTGGAATCCGGAGATCCTTGTGCCACATGCCTTTTTTGTGGTGGGATGTCGGGTTGCGAAGATGCAAAATAATTACGAATTGTGAAGGGAAATATTAACAGAAAAATAAGGTACATTAATAAGCTAATCATTAACAGGGACAGCCATATTTTTATTGTCAGCGGAAGCTTTTTCATTTAAACCATCCTATAGCCATATCCATATAATGTCTCAATGCGCAGGTCGGGCAGTTTTTTCCTTACCCGGCGCACCAGTTCATCCACTGCCCGGTCGGTGCCGATATAGTCCTCACCCCATATGCGGGATATAACCTGTTCCCGTGATAACGCCTGTCCCTGATTTTTTGCAAACAACAGCACCAGGTCAAATTCCTTTGATGTCAGGTCAAGGAGCTCCTGGTCCTTTTTAACCTGGCGTTTTCCTTCATCCAAAAAATATGGATTAATGGATATGATGCTGCTCTTTGGATCTCCTGCCTGATATACGCGCTCTAGTATTCGGCGTGTCCGGATCACCAGCTCCCTGGGGGAAAAGGGCTTTGGCAGGTAATCGTCTCCTCCCATCTCCAGGCCCATTATCCTGTCCAGGTCGGCATCCCGGGCCGAAATAAATATTACCGGCACTCCCGGAGACTCCTCCTTAATTTTGCGCAGCAGGTAATAGCCGTCGATGTCAGGCAGCATAATATCAAGAATCCAGAGGTGCGGGTGGTCCGTGATGGCTTTCAGGGCGGAATCGCCGTCCCAAAAAGACTTTACGCTCCAGCCTTCCTTCTGGAGATACAATGAAAGTATTTCATTAAGATTTTCCTCATCATCCACCAGATAAATTTTAAACAATTCTATCCCCCTCAATTAATCTGAGGTTATTATATCAAAAACATAAAGCACCTTTAATGTAACAGCAAACTGTCAATTAATTATCATGGAAATGTGTTAAAAGTACAAATTGTATTTTGACAATTTACCATAATTCCATGATATTTGTACCAATCTTTTGTTTATAATTATATAGTTAGAATAACAAAAAAGCATGACAGGAGGGTATCTCATTGCAGGGTGAAAACAAATCCCTTTTCAAAAAATACATTAATAAGAAGACATTATTTGGATTTATTCTACTGGCCGGAGCCGCTTTATCAGCTTATTTTATCCTGTCGGGAAAGAAAAATGCAGCGGGAGATTATCTTACCGATAAGGTGAAAAGGGGTAGCATAACGACAAGTATATCCGCCAGTGGGATGGTTGAGCCGGTTAAAACCGTTTCCCTGGGATTTAAAAACTCTGAAATAGTACAAAAGATATACATAAAGGTGGGAGACCCTGTAAAGCCGGGGCAAATATTGGCCGAGTTAGTCAGCAGTAATCTTGAGGCCAGTTTGCGCCAGGTGGAGGCAAGCCTCGAAAGCCAGACTGCAAGTAAAAATACTGCCCAGGCAAGCTATGAACTGGCGAAGGCAACCCTGGAGAGAAACCAGGCGCTTTACGAGTCCAGTGCACTTTCTAAGGTCGATTTGGACAAGGCAAATGTGGATTTTATAAACTCCGAGTCCAATTTAAAACAGGCCATCGCACAGATTAAAAACACCAGCGCTCAGCTTCAGCTGGCACAGGATGACCTTTCCGGGGCAAGGATGGTCAGCCCCATAGAGGGTATTGTCAGCTCGGTAAACGGTGCCGAGGGCCAGCGGTCAACAGCCAATAACAATAGTACCAGCAGCGGCGGCTTTATAGAAGTTATTTCAGAAGCCCTGCAGGTAAGGGCCCAGGTAAACGAGGGGGACATAGGAAGGACTCAGGTAGGACAGCAGGTGGAGTTTTCAGTAAACTCCTTTCCGGATAAAAAGTTTTCCGGCAGGGTGAGCAGTATTTCACCCAAGGCGTACACCGAGTCCAATGTTCAGATATACGATGTACATATCGAGCTGTCCGAAAAGTACGGGGAGCTTAAGGCTGGTATGCCTGCCAATGTTAATATTATTGTAGAGAGACAGGAAAATGTGCTGACCATCCCCAAGGGAGCTGTAACCTATGCAGTTAATTATATGAACAAAATGAGGCAGGACTCCGCTAAAAGCGGGAGTGCCGCAGGAACCGCACGTCAGGGACAGCCACAGGCCGGCGGTCAGGAAGGAAACGGTCAGGGAGTAAATGTCACTGGGGGTCAAAGCACCTCCGGGGTAAAAGTTGAGGATAAAGAAGGCGAAAAGGGAAAGGGAGCAGTGGTCCTGGTTATGGGCGAGGCCGGAGTCCCTGAGCCCAGGCGCGTCAGGCTGGGCCTTTCCGACCTTAAAGGTTATGAAGTTATAAGCGGACTGAATGAAGGGGAAACCGTAATAATAGGATCACTGAATCAGGCTGCTCCATCCGGCGGCGCCTCAGCCCAGGGAGGAAACCAAACTATGCCCAGAGTTCCCGGAGTCGTGGTCAGATAAAAAGGGAACTAATCAATACAGCGGGAAAGGGCGGGTGATCGCAATCATGGAAGGAAAGGCGACCTTAAGCCTTCAAAGGATAAAAAAGGTGTATCCCATGGGGGGGAACACGATTCATGCTTTAAAGGGGGTAGACCTCACTGTTTTAAATGGTGAAATGGTAGCAATAATGGGATCATCCGGATCGGGAAAGAGTACTCTTCTAAATATAATCGGGTGCCTGGACCGGCCTACGGAAGGCACATACTGCCTGGACGGGGAAAATGTGTCACTTATGAATAAGAAACAGCTTGCCGCCATACGGAACAAAAAGGTGGGCTTTGTATTCCAGGGGTTTAATCTTTTGGGGAGAATGAATGTAAGGGCCAATGTGCTGCTGCCGCTTATATATGCCGGTACGGATAAAAGAGAGATGGAGGACAGGGCAAGAGAGACGTTAAGCTGGGTCGGCCTCTCCTCTTATATAAACCACTATCCAAACCAGATGTCAGGTGGGCAGCAGCAAAGGGTGGCAATCGCCCGGGCACTGATGAACAACCCCTCCCTTATACTTGCGGATGAGCCAACAGGAGCCCTCGACTCAAGAACAAGTATTGAAATAATATCTGTGTTCCAGAAGCTAAATGCAGAAAAAGGCATTACAGTTGTGATGGTTACTCATGAAAAGGACATCTCTCTTTATTGCAGGCGTATTATCAGCATAAAGGACGGGCGTATTGTTGCTGATGCCCCGGTGCTAAATCCCAGGAATGCTGCCGATGATTTAGCCTTGTTCCCGGAAGAAGAAACGGAGGCTGCGGTATGAGCTATTTAAATAGCCTGGGTGTAGCAATAAACGGCTTGAAGGCCAACAAGCTGCGTTCGGCATTAACTATGCTTGGCATTATTATAGGTGTTTCCGCAGTAATAATAATGATCTCCGTAGGGCAGGGGGCAAGCAAAAGAATATCTGATCAGATTTCCAGCATGGGAGCAAATTTACTTATGGTCTTTCCGGGGACGGGTCAGGGCCCTGTACGGGGGGCAGGCGGAAACGTGAACACCCTCACCCTTGAGGATGCCAAGGCGATATCTCAGCTGAGTATGGTGTCTTATGTCGCTCCAGAATTAAGCGGCAACGCCACAATAGGTTACGAAAGTCAAACCTGGACGGCACAGTATATCGGGACAACTCCTGAGCAGCAGTTTATTAAGGACTGGCCCACAGTCTCAGGGTCATTTTTTACGGACGACGAGGTAAAGGGGGCTGCCCCGGTGGCCGTAGTGGGCCAGAGCGTGGTTCAGAACCTTTTTCCCCCTGGCACGGACCCCATTGGCACAACAATAAGAATAAACAGGCTAACATTTACGGTGGTTGGTGTTCTTTCTGCCAAGGGCGCCTCAATGATGGGTCAGGACCAGGATAATATAATATACATACCGGTGACCACTGCCCAGAAAAGGTTGCTGGGTGTGCAGTATGTGCGGCTTATAAATGTGCAGTGCGAAACTCCTGAAAGTATGAGCTATGTTCAGAGCAGCATCGAAGACCTCCTCAGGGAACTCCACCGAATTCCCCCGTCCGGCTCTGACGACTTTAACGTTCGAAACCTGGCAACGGTGCTGGCCACGGCGGAGAGTGTCACCGCTGTGATGACCATACTTTTAGCCAGTGTGGCTGCTGTTTCCCTCCTGGTGGGGGGTATTGGCATAATGAATATAATGCTGGTTTCGGTAACTGAGAGAACCAGGGAAATAGGCATCAGAATGGCTGTGGGGGCAACCGAAAGCAATATCCGCAACCAATTTTTGGTGGAGGCCATGACCCTGTGTCTGATAGGCGGCATTGTGGGTATTCTACTCGGAATTGCCGGAGCCAGTGCTGTCTCCAGGATAGCAGGGTGGCCCACAACAGTTACACTGTTTTCGGTTTTACTTTCGGCAGGCTTTTCGGCAGCTATAGGAATTTTCTTTGGCTACTATCCTGCCAGGAAGGCGGCAGGGCTTGACCCCATAGAAGCCCTGAGGTTTGAAAAGTAGAATCACCTGTAGATTTTATAAGAATGAGTCAAAAGCCTTATCTATTAAGGCTTTTTATTTTTGGGGGTTACTCTGGAATTAACAGTTTTAAATACTAATTTGTTTTTTATGAATAATCCCTTATAAATAATTTTCATTATTAAAGATTATATTAGCATCAATAAACTTGTGGCAGGGGATTTATTATATGAACCCAAAAGATGGCTTATCGGCCTGGCAGCTTACAATGCTGGCGCTCGGAACGGTAGTGGGGGGGTCCTTCTTTTTAGGTTCCTCAATAGCCATCCGGGCTGCTGGTCCGGCAATCTTTTTATCCTTCATTATGGGAGGTGTTCTGGTTTATTTTATTCTTTCCGCCCTTTCGGAAATGGCAGTGGCAAACCCAAGGCCTGGTTCGTTTAGAGCGTACTCGGAAGAGGCATTTGGGCCCTGGCTGGGGTTTGTGGTCGGCTGGGTCTACTGGACAGGCCTTGTGCTGGCTATGTCAAGTGAGGCAACGGCTGCTTCTGTTTTCCTGCGGGGATGGCTTCCCCAGCTCTCACTTCCTCTTCTGGCAATCCTTATAATTGCAGGGGTCACCCTTCTTAACCTGGTGGGAGCAAGAACCTTAGCTCATATTGAAAGCGGGCTGGCTGGAATAAAGCTTGCGGCGCTTGTAGGCTTTATCGGATTAGCTCTGGCACTGATTATAGGGCTTTTTCCTGGTATACCACCCGTAGGTATCGGGGTTCTGGCACAGGAGCCGGTTTTACCAGGGGGTATTTCCGGTGTTGCAGGAAGCATGCTCATAGTGCTTTTCAGCTATGCAGGCTTTGAAATTATAGGTCTTGCTTCTTCCGAGGCCCGCAATCCTAATAAAACCATCCCACGGGCAATTACATATACTGTTATCGGGCTGGTGGGGCTGTATTGCACAGTTATTGCCGCGTTACTCCCCCTTGTTGCAACGGGTGCTTTGACTCAGGAGGTAAGTCCCATGGTGTCAGCCTTAAACGCCAGGGGCCTGAGCCGGGCCGCCGGCTCAATCAATATAATTTTAATAACCGCAATACTTTCCACCATGCTTGCAGCCACCTTTGGCCTCGGAAGAATGGTGCGTTCCCTCGCAGACGCCGGACAGGCCCCATCTATTTTAATTGATAAAGGTGAGGTACCCTATCGGGGAATTATGTTTTCAGGATTGGCCATGCTTGCTTCGGCCAGCTTAGGGTATCTGCTGCCAAGGGAAATCTATATTTTTCTTGTGAGCTCCGGAGGCTTTTCACTGCTTTTTGCATACCTGATTATTCTAGTCACGCACTACCGCCATAGAAACAGATATGGCTGCCCTCCCCGGGGCAACTGCCAGCTCGCAGGCTTTCCCTATACATCCTGGATAGCCATAGTCAGCTTAATTACCGTCATAGCTACAATGCCTCTCATCCCCGGGCAGGGCTCCGGACTCTATGTTGGTTTGTTATTAACCGCGTTTTACCTGCTCCTTTATTACCTAAAAGACGTGCCTGTAAGACTTTTTAAAAGAAATTATGCCCTGGCCAAACCACTTCCCCATGATTCCAGGTTTAAGCAACAACAAGGGGAGGTAAAGGAGGGGGGAAGAAAAAAATAAATAACCACTCCAACATCCGGCAAAATGCCTGAGATAAACATGATTAGATGGTGAACTCGATATTATCAGGGTTTTTAACTAGTGAGATAAAAGTATTTACCATAGCAGGGTCAAATTGGCTGCCGGACCCTTTTTCCAGCTCTCTTAGAGCCTCTTCGGTTTTAAGGGCCTGGCGGTATGGCCGGTGAGAGGTCATAGCGTCCCAGGTGTCGGCAATACCGACAATCCTGGCAGTATAGGGGATTGACTCTCCTTTTAATCCATGGGGGTAGCCACTGCCGTCGTAACGTTCATGATGATATACAACTATACTTTGCAGCTCAGTGAGGAAATTAATAGGTTCAAGTAATTTTGCCCCGATTGCCGGATGGTTCCTTATAACCTCAAATTCATCAGGTGTCAAATTTCCGGGCTTGTTGAGAATTTTATCCGGAATACCAATCTTCCCTATATCGTGCAGAACAGCGCCGTTATATACGTTGATTAGTTCCTTAGAAGAAACCCCAAGGCCCCTCCCAAGTACAACAGCATACCTTGCTACATTTTTTGAGTGACTCCTGGTATATGTGTCCTTTGCGTCAATAACGGTTGTAAGTGCTGTTATTGTTTTAAAGTATGCCTCATTTTTATATTCGGGTTTTATTGTCGCGTCAGATGTTTGTGTCAATATGTTCCGGCAACTCTCACCGGTGTCATCAAAACAAAAGGAATATATATCCTGCACTTTTGAGAGGAGACGCTTGTTTATAGCTATAAGTTTTGTATTCTGTCGGATAAGCTCCAAAATATATGATTTTGCGATCTTTAATTCCTGGCAAACAGGTTTTTCTGAACATATTGATGACATATATGTTACCCCCGTTGAAACTTTCTGTATTCCCCCTGTACCGGGAAAAAATACCATTATTTTGCCCGAATATAATTAAATACGATCATTGCACATTTTTTTAGGGGGTTCCGCGAAAAAAATTTAAAGCTGTGCCGGAGCTTTAAATGTAAAAAAGGATCTCTTATAGACTGTGGTGCTATAAACGGCTATCCAGACAGAACCTTCAGGCCTGAAACTTCCATAACCCGTGCGAAGTTTGTCACTGTTCTTGTCAAGGCGCTGAATATTGAGCCAAAAGCAGGAATAGAATTTGCCGATACATCCGGCCACTGGGCAAGGAGTGCTGTGGCAACCGCCTGGGCTCATGGGCTAGTAAAAGATATAACGAACTGTATTTCGGCACCGATGATCCGGTTACCCTGGAGCAGATGGCAATGATGGTTGTTAATGCGGCACAGATAGGGGATGCAGGAGGAAAACTTGTATTTTCCGACAGCAGCAGAATATCATCCTGGGCATTAAACGCCGTGGCATTCAGACCTGAAAAAAGCGCCACCAGGGCGGAGGCGGCAGCTGTTGTAATGAACTTATGTAACTAAAATGCAAGATCCGGTGTTACTTATATAAATGAATATCATAGGCGTACAGAGCAACATTATATATAAAAAATCACCCGTTAAAGGGTGATTTTTTTGTTGTGAAGTAAATGGGAAATAATAACATTTTTTTTTAATATAAACTTCTATGTTATATCTTTTTATTTGTGTGCTTTTTTACTATAATGTCGTATAGGCGATTACTATTTCTGTTTTGTGGGTGAAATGCCGTGCTTTTTAGGAACAATAGAATAACAGTATTATTTATTGTTGTTTTTGCTGTGGCAATAATTACCATTTTATTGCTGTACTTTAGTGATAAAAGTGATAACAAAAGCAATATTGCTAATTCATTAATGGGTTCTTCGCTTAGCAGCAGAGAAGATATGGTTTTATTGATGTTGGGCAGGGTTTTCACTGACAGCAGGGGTCTTATATGGGACAGGATTGAGCAGGGCATTCCGAAGGGTAACGCGCTTCTGGAATCCATGGGCCAGTTAATGCAGTATGCCGCGCTGTCAGGAAACGAGGAGTTGTTCGCATGTTCCTGGCATATTACAAAGGAATACATGCGTTCTCCCAGGGGATATTTTTATTGGAGGGTTGGGACGGGTAAGAATGAACGTGACGATGCCACCGCACTGGTTGATGAAATGAGGATAATTAATTCTCTTTCCGGGGCGGCGAGAATATTTAACAACTCTGTTTATGACAGCGAGGCCAGGAAAATGACACAAACTGTTTCCAGGTATAACGTCGAGGCAGATCATTTGCATGACGCCTACGAAGGCAAAAGTGAAACCAGGGATGGGAGGATTTCTCTTTTTTTTATAGACCCAAACGCACTGAGGGAGATGGCCCGCCTTGAGCCTGCTTTTGGTATAGTTGCCCAGAACACCTTGAAAATACTCCAGGAGGCTCCTGCAGATGAACATGGTTTTTTTCCGACGTGGTACCAGTATCAGACCGGAGAATATAATTACTCACCTGAAGTGAACATGGTGGAAGCCCTGTACACTGCCCGAAACGCCAGGGAGGCGGGAAGGGATATCAGTCCCTTTATGTTTTTCCTGAGAAATGAGATTTCAAATAATCGGATTTATAACAGTTATAACCGGGATGGAACTCCTGCCAACGATTTCGAGTCAACAGCGGTATACGCCCTGGCATGCAGGCTCTTCCTGGATGAAAAAGATATTGACAGTGCAAAAAAATGCTATGACAGGATGGTTGACTATCAAATTACAGAACAGACAAATCCCTTCAGGGGGGGATTTGGCGACATTGACAGCCTTACTTTTTATGCCTTTGACCAGTTGGAAGCATTACTTGCACTACACATAGGGGGAAAACTATTAGTTGAATAATAAAAACGGAGCAGCCGTAAAAACCGACCAGGCCCTTTTCAACCTTATTGCAATATTCTGGCTGGTATTGATGGCTGGTATGTTTGCAGGTACGGCCAGCGTTAATTTAATGCAGTTTATACTGGCCTCTTGCTTTGTGCTGTGCATGGCGGCAGCCTATAACCTTGGACTCATACCCGGGCTTCTCTTCTCCCTGGCCTTTGTGTTTGCCTACGGCACATACCTGCTATATGGAGTAATGTTTACAGGCACCATAAGTGAGCTGAGGGTGGAGTATGTGATATGGCTTTTTGCTGTTCCCATACAGGCCTACCTGGCCGGTAAGCTTTCCGGTGAAGTGAGGCGGCTGGCCTGGGAGGTTGAGAAAATAGCCATAAAAAACAATTATGTTACAATTGATGAGCTGACAGGTTTTTTAAACGACCAGGGATTCTTTAAACGGTTGGAAGAAGAGGTATCACGCTCACATCGCTTTAAAAACCCCCTGTCGGTTATGGTGCTAATGCTGGCTAATTTGGCCGAAGTACGGGCGATATATGGCAGGGCCGGGATTGAAAGCATTTTAAAGGCAGTTTCCGGGGTTATAGAGGAGACCATCAGGACCATTGACGCCAAGGGTTTGATTAACAGCGAAACCTTTGCCTTTATTCTGACCGGCACTCCTTCGGAGGGTGCAAGGGTTGTAGAGGAAAAAATTAATCGCTCACTAGAGAGAATAACAGTCAATGTCGGAGGAAGAAAAAAGGTTATAAAGCTAAAGGTGCGCATAGGCTACGCCGAGCTTGGAGACGGAGAGGAATTTCTTGTTTTTTACGACAGGGCGCTGGAAAACACGAGGTATGATATGGGCTAGCATTATAGTGTTTTTAGTGAGCACGATATGTTTTAACGGACTGGAACCTTTAATGGCTGCGCCCTCTCAACCGGAAAAAGCCCTTATTCTGTATGAGAGTGAAACAAGGCCGGGGATGGATTTTCCGGTTACGGTGGCGCTGGCTGAATGCCTGGGCCATTTCGGCCTTCATATTGATGAAATTTCCGTTAACCGCTGGCAGCCGGGATTGCTGTCAGGCTATAATATTGTTTTTTACATAGGAATAAACAATTCCAGCCTTCCGGAGGGGCTCCTTGCAGAGATGGACAAAATACCCCGGCTGGTATGGGTAGAGCAGAATATTGAACAGTATGCCAGGTTTAAAGGATGGAGTGACTTTAAAAGCGAGGGAGAGCAGTGGCAGTTTGCTTCTCTGTTGTACAACGGGCGCAGGCTGTCCTACCCGGCCGATATACCTGTTTATATAGCTTACCCGGAGAGCGGGGCCATTGTTTATGCCTATGCGGACAACCTGGACAAGCCCGTGCCCTATATCTGGCAAAAGGAGAATGTATGGTATATAGGCAGGATTGATTTTTACGGCTCAGCTTTTTTGATACTGGCAGATGTGCTGCATGATATCTGTGGTGAAGAACATCCAGCCTCCCGAAAGGTACATATACGGGTTGAGGATGTAAACCCCACCACTTCTCCTGAAAATATGGCCGCACTGATAGATGCATTGTCAGAACTGGGGATTCCGTATTCCGTAGGGGTTATCCCGGCTTATGTTAACAAGGGGAAAATAATCACATTAAACGATGTTCCTGAACTGGTGGAAGTTTTAAAAAGGGTAGAAGAAACCGGAGGAAGTATTATCCAGCATGGCTACACCCACCAGAACGAATTCTCGCCCCTTACCGGAGAGGGGTTTGAGTTTTGGAATGCAAGGGATGATACCCCCATGCCGGGTAACGAGGAGGAATTCGTTAGCTCCCGGGTAAACAGCGGGCTTGAGGTGTTAGCCCAGGCAGGCCTGTACCCGGTTGCCTTTGAGGCGCCGCACTTTGCCATGTCCCACAGGGGCTACAGGGCTCTATCCAGGCAATACAGCATGCTTGCAGGCCAGATACAGGTTTCCGACATCAGCTACAATTTATCACTATTGGTTCCCTATATTATTTCATCCCAAAGGACAGGGATGATGGTTTTCTCAGGTGACCTGGGGTACTATGACACAGAGGAGGTGGACCCTTTTGGCAGTATATTGGCCGCTGCTGAAAGTTATACAGTGGTGCGTGACTGCCAGATAGGGTTTTATTATCACAATTACCTGCCTCCCGGGCCGCTTGTGGAAATAGTAAAAGGACTGAGAGAATTGGGGTTTCAGTTTGACGACTATCGCAATTATGATTACAGAATAGATGGTCAAAGCGTAAAAATAGTAAATGTGAAAGGAAACCGGCAGGTCATAACTGATATCGAGCCGGTTTCTCCGGAAAATGAAAAAGGGCTGGGGCTTTTAAGGCTTTTTTTTAATAAGTGGGTGTCAGCTTTATCAGTTCTGCTGGTTTTTATTGTGCTTTCCTTTGTGATTATAATTTTAACTGTCCGCAGGAACAAAAAAAGGCTTTACGAGACGGGGTAGTACTGTGAAAGATATTGGCATTATTGACTTGCTATTCATGGTATCAATGATTTCCATATGGCTGCTGCTTTTTTTTCATGTTATCCTAACTTATGTCGGTTACAGGCACTTCATTAAATCAATTGGTTATGATGGGTCCCTGGTCAGTATAGAAAGATATCCGATGGTCTCCGTGCTGATTCCTGCCCATAACGAGGAAATGGTCATAGGCCGCACGGTTGATGCCATGGCGAAGCTGGACTACCCCAGGGACAAAATTGAAATAATTGTTATAAATGACAGCTCCACTGATAAAACCTGGGATATTCTGGCCGGAAAGATGGCCATTTATCCTCAACTCCGTGTGGTTACCATAAACCCTCCCCTCGGGGCGAAAGGTAAGTCCAATGCCCTGAACCAAGGCCTGAAAGCGGCGTCAGGGGAGCTGATAGCTGTTTATGATGCCGACAACACCCCTGAGAGGGCTGCTGTGCGCAGGCTTGTTGAGGCAATAGTTCACGATAGCGGGCTCGGGGCGGTGGTAGGCAAATTTCGAACCCGCAACAGGGATACAAATCTGCTTACCAGGTTTATAAATGTTGAAACTCTTAACTTCCAGTGGATAGTGCAGGCAGGGCGCTGCAGCATGTTCGGGCTGACCACAATCACAGGGACTAATTTTGTTATCCGGCGCAATCTCCTGGAGGAAATTGGCGGCTGGAATACAAACGCGCTGACCGAGGATACGGAGCTAACCGTTCGTATATACGAGTATGGCTACCGCATATCATGGCTTCCCGATGCCGTCACATGGGAGCAGGAGCCTGAAAAGCTTGCGGTTTGGGTCAAGCAGAGAACACGCTGGGCCAGGGGAAACATGTGGGTTATTTCCTACTACATGGGCAGGCTCTTCTCCATGAAAAACCGGCGCATAAGCGGGGACATAGTCTACTTTTTCTTTACCTACGCGATTTTCTTTCTTTCGGTGGTGGTATCGGATGTTATTTTTATACTTGGCCTCACCGGTACGGCCCAAATTACAATAAACGGCCCTTTTACGCTTATCTGGTTCCTGGCCTATACTCTATTTGTGCTGGAAACATATATTTCAGTCAGCTTTGAGCGGGGAGAGGGCAATATAAAAAATTTATTAATTATCTGTTTAATGTATTTTACATACTGCCAGCTCTGGCTTTACGTGGTTGTGAGGGCCGGCTGGCACTCCTTAAAAGACAGGATTACAGGAAAAGCGTTTCATTGGTACAAAACAGAGAGGTCTTCACGATGAAGAAAATATTCTGCCGCATGTTTACAGGTATTCTCATGATGGTGTTATTGACTTCTAACGCAGTATCTCCGCTGGAGGGCGCTGAAAAAAATGTATACAACCTGCGTCTTTTCGGAGATGACCAACTGCTGGGCAATCCCAACAACCGGGAATCATACTGGTTTGAAATAAAGCCGGGCACCTTAATAACAGGAAATATTATTCTGGACCTGTATTATTCCTGCTCAGGCACATTGCTTAGTCAACAGTCTTTTATAACTGTATCTGTTAACGGAATACCGGTGGCGAGCAGGCGCCTGACAGCCCAAAACGGAAGAAATACGTCCTGGCGCGTGACTATTCCCGGCAGCAGGGCACATGAAGGCATAAACGAGCTGACTATAAGCACATTGCAGCGGACGGTGGATGGCCTTTGCAAGGATATAGACAATAATGCAAACTGGGTTGTTTTACACAATACTACGGCTCTTCACCTTGAAACCTACTACAATGAAGATTTTCGACTCAAATATTATCCTTTACCCTTCCTGGATTATTATTCCAGCCAACCGGTTAAAAGCACTATATACATACCTGAGAATCCCAGACCGGATGAAGTGAGAACCATGTTGCAAATAGTATCTGACTGGGGCTTCAGGGAGCAGTTCAAGCAGCTGCCTGTTGCTGTCAAAATAGGGAATCACACAAAGGACAGGGGAAATAAGCTGATAATAGGGGCAGCTGACCGCTGGCCGGATCTTTCTGGCTCTGAAAAACCTGACGGCTCAGGACTGCTTATGCTCTTAAAACCTAAGGGCAGCGAAAAAGGCTATAGGCTTTATGTTTCAGGCGACGGGCCCGAGGGAATGCAAAAGGCAGAAGAAGCGCTGACAAGCCCGAATATTGTGTCACAGCTTGAAGAATTGTCCGTTGCAATAAGTGAAAGGCCTGCCTCCCGGCCAGCTAAGCTGAAGAAAGGCAAGCATGGGACATATACACTGGAGGACCTGGGTTACCAGGACATTGTTTTACCCGGGGCCTTTCACCAGCGGACCAGTGTAGTTTTTAGACGCCCATTGAGGCAGAAGATAGGCAGTTCATATGTTGAAGCTCATTTCCGCCATTCTGTGGCACTAAATGGAAAAAAATCTGCCCTTACTGTTTACATAAACGGAAGGCCCATGGCCAGTACTGCTCTGGATGCGAGCAACGAGAAGAATGGTGTGATAAGGGTGGAAATCCCTTCAGATGAGTTAAACAAGCCTGAGTGGATGGTTGAGTTTGCGTTTTACCATGATATTGGAGAGGTTGACTGTTCCAAGCGATATGACGAGGTAGCCTGGTCAGTCATTGAAAAGGAAACCTTTTTACACCTGGCCGACGGTGAAATGGAGGATCAGCCAACACTGGCCTACTTTCCCTATTTCGGATTTCCAGGCAAACAGGCCGAACACAGGGCAATAATGTGGCTTTCAGCCGCTCCTGGCGAGGAGGAACTGACTCTTGCTGCCATTATCGCCGCCAGGGTAGGACAGAACAATCGTGATAATGTTGACTGGCAGGTGATAATGGGGGATATTTCTGCTGAAGAGGAAAGGTTAAGGGATGTACCTGTTATAATTATAGGACAGCAGCAGGATGAAAGGTTTGCATCCCTGAAAGGAGTCCTCCCTGTTTGGCCTGGCGGGCAGAGTGGCTACGAGGCCGTCCGGGATTTGAGTATAAACCCCGCCGCCCTTGAAGGTTCGGCAGTAATTGAAGTTTCTGACTCACCGTGGGGGAATGTGCTTTATACCGTAATAGGTTGGGATAAAGCTTCCCTCGAAATGGCGGGAACGATTCTGGCAGGCCCGGGCAGGTTTGAACAAAGTGACCCCCAGGTGTGTTTGGTATCCAGAAACGGAAATATATTGACTTTTAAATTGCCAGAGTTACAGGTAAAGCAAGGGATAATATCCAGGATAAAAGATTATTTAAAAGTGGAAAATCAAAACTCGCTATTAATTTACGCCCTATTTGTAGGGATGTCAGTGCTGGGTATAGGTATTACACTACTTGTATCCTGGAGACGATCCCGATAAACAGCATATAGCTTTGCTGTAAGTGCTAATGCAACTAATAAGTGTCCGGTAGTCGTCAGGGTTCATCTGTATTAATACAGAGGGAAGGAGCGTTTTAATTTGCATTGTCAGCTTGACCAGGTAAGGGAAATACTTGATGTAGCAACCGCTACAGGAAACGCAATTTTAAAAGAGACCCCGGAAGCAGAACTCTTCGACTTCAGCCGGATGTCCTGCTCTGTGATATACGGGCTTCTTTTATTGAAAGATTACGATGTTTTCATTCAGGAGGGGTTGGTGGATTACCAGGGCCGAGAAATGGATCACTTCTGGGTCGAGGTTTATTTTGAAGGAGAGGCTTTTATTCTTGATACCGCCATCGCCCGGTTTTTAAGTAGTGACGGCAGGGTGGAGGATGTTATTTTCCTCCCGGGAGACGAGGCCTCCGGGAAGTATGGTTACAGGCAGGGGAAGGATTATGAATGGAGTCCCGAAGACTGCGATGAGAGGGTATGGCAGAGTGTGATTAAAACACTTGGAATAGAAAAACCTTTGAGTGAAATACTTGCTGATATCAGGGAATACAGTGGGTAGGAAAAGGGATTGGGATCAGTAGGCTCCTGCGCCAAGAGCCAGATAACAGCCTTCGAAAAATCAGCACAAGGGGCTGATATTCCCCGCCCCGATGAATGTCGTTTAAAAGCATAACTATAGGGCACCCAGTGAGTGGATTCGTTCTTAAGACAGGGAATTATGTATAATTCCCTGAGGGGGATGGTAAGGGGGCGTTCCCCTTGCACTCTAGTTGGGGACATTCCTCCGACTATCATAGATTATGCCACAGAAGAGGTGTGTCCCCTTTCCTTATATCGGGGTGAGGGACGCTATAGTCCCGAGGGGCGGCAGCCCCTTTTGAAATGAGGATGCGGGCCAAA
>JBMOPE010000002.1:0-102188 GCA_049323755.1 Bacillota bacterium | reverse complement strand
ACAGTTTTTTCCGTTGCGCCCTTCTTTCTGGACTGATCTTCCTTTTGGCCATAAATAAACCTCCAAACTGATGCTCTTATCTTACATCATTTGTTTGGAGGTTTACACAAAATTTGAAACGGTCTCCTTAGAGAGGGTTTTACCCTCTCTCTATGTTAGAACTTATCTATAGATTTTTCTTTTTTCTTTACTAATTAAAGATTCAATAGGACTATAAATATTATGCATTTCCTTTAAGTCTATATTGGACATATGCACATATTTCCGTGTAGTATTAAGAGAGCTATGACCCAAAATTCGTTGCAAACTAAAAGCATCTCCATGTTTCAATTTAAGATAAAGCAAGGCAAATGTATGACGCAGTAAATATGGATATATCCTTCGTGTAATTCCTGCTTTATCAGCATATTTACTTAAACGGTGGTTAAATCCGCTTGGGGTTAATGGTTTACCGCTATATGTAGTGAAAATTTTATGTGTATCCCAATTTTTAAATTTTTCCTTTATTAGCTGTTCAATTTCTAATGAAACAGTCTTCGATAAAGGAATTTCTCTTGCTTTCCTGGTTTTTGATATATTTGAAGGTACAATTATTGATGTTTTACAGAAATCATTGTCACTTAGAGATAATGCTTCACCTATGCGTATACCTGTGTCTAAGATAAATAACATTAAAACATAATCTCTATAACCTGTATATGTATTCAAATTTGGCTGTTTTATAAGTTTCAATACTTCGTCTTCTGTTAAAGAATTAATTACATCATCATCTATTTTATGTTGCTTCATACCCTGCATAAGTGAATTCTCAACATACCCTTCTCCTGCCAACCAGTTAAAAAATACTTTCAAATTTCTAATACGCAAGTTAATAGTTGCTGCCGATAATCCCGAACCTTGTGGTTTGTGATATGGGTGATTATCCCATTTAACCTTATCAAATCGCAAGTAATTAATATGCTCTCTTACAATATCTTTTGAAACATCCTGGAAAGATAGACCTTCACATTCCTCCTGTACCCACTTCCAAAATTTCCTTGCATGGAATTCATAATCACTTATAGTTCTGGAAGCACACCCATCTGACTTTTTGGAGTTTAAAAATCTATTCAGCAAAACCTCGAAATCAAGTTTTCTCTTTATCCTTGGCATTTTATTATCCTTCCTTTCATGGCAACGGATTTAAAATTCCAACACCAACGGACTGTTAAACATAAAAATGGACTCGCATTCTTTAGCAAGTCCATTGTAACCCTTGATTTTTCTAGGTTTTTAAAAACTGGCGTCCCAGAAGGGATTCGAACCCCTGACCTACGGATTAGAAGTCCGTTGCTCTATCCAGCTGAGCTACTGGGACTTAAACGCAAAGCATATGATAACAGAAAAATGGCCCGGTGTCAATGGCTGCAAGGAAGTTAAATAATGAGAAAATTGGTTTTCAGGCCCTTTTAGAAGGCTACTACTCTGTTTTTAAGAATTTTTGCCTTATATAGAGCCTTGTCCGCCTCTTCAAGAAGCTGCCTGGGATTTTTAATGCCGCTCTCGGTAGATGATATCCCTATGGACACCGTTACGGGGAAATCGTGTTGGGCGAAGGCTTCTTCCACCTGGCCCCGTATCCTTTCCGCCACGCTTTTGGTCTTTTCCTGCCCCACTCCCGGTAAAAGGGCACAGAATTCCTCTCCTCCGTAGCGGAATATCATATCGCTGTCCCTCATATTGGACGACATTATCTTTGCCACTTCCCGCAAGGTTCTGTCTCCTTTTACGTGGCCCATTTTGTCATTATATTTTTTAAAATTGTCTATATCTATCATTAGTATGCTGCAGGGGCGGCCTTCTTCAAGGCATTTGCCTATTTCCTGTCTGAGAGCAAGGTTGAGGGACCTGTAATTTTTAAGGCCGGTTAGCCCGTCACGCATGGACTGCTGCTCAAACATCCACAGCCTCTGATTGAGTACCCAGGAAAGCACTGCCGCCATTGAAAAAATTATTGATCCGAAAATTATTTCAAAGGTATTAAGGTGAAATATCCTGGTGGCCACAAAAACAAAACAAAGAACCGACACCAGCCCGTTAACAACCGAAGCCCCTAAGCTCAGGTAGGGGTTTCTTAACATAGTAAGGAAATATATAAAAATCCAGACAATTGACTGGTATTCTACCAGGGATATAAAAAGAGTTATCATTACAGGATAATAAACTGCGATAAAAACAGCAAGCGCCTGGCCGAAAGAAGTTTTTCTAAAAACTGAGTGCTGGATATTAAGGTATAGTGAAAAGAGTATGGCTGCCACAATAAGCACCGTGGTAAAAGCAGGAATAACCTTAAACCAGCTGTTTAGGGCAACTATGGTTATTATGGTTATAAAGTGGGAGAAAAAGCTTATTCTGTTTATATCCTGGTTCATCCTGCACATAACTTTTCTCTCCGTATTTTTCTTACCATAAATAGTACCAAAAAAACATATTAAAAGACATATTTTTTTATAATCGCCCAAAATGATGGTAAATCTTTGCTACATAATTACAATAGCCCGGGACTTTTTTCCCGGGCTAAGAAGGATAGCTTTAATAATACATGAAATAATGAGTCGCTTTAGCCAATTCCCAATTCCTGATTCCCAATTCCGGACCCATGAATAATGCTTAAAATGCCGCTGAACAGCGGCAATGCCCATAGGGCGTTTAATTATATACTTTTTTAATTTCCCTTGCAAAGAGAGCTGCCCCCAGGGCGGCCGTTATTTCCGGCTCATCAGGTATTAGCAGGCTGCAGCCAAGCTGTTTGGCCAGGGCTGCTGAAACACCCTTGTTGCGGGCCACCCCGCCGGTAAACACAACATCAGGCTCAAGCCCGGTTCTTGCCGTCATGGAGGCTACTCTTACCGCAACTGACTCACATACACCGGCCAGTATATCGGCCTTCGAAGCACCGGAGGAAACGTGGGATATAACCTCTGATTCGGCAAAAACCGTGCAGAACGATGATATCTGGCACTGACCTGTGGCCTGCAGCGCCAGGTCACCAACATCCTCCAGCCTTACCTCAAGGGCACCCGCCATTACCTCCAGGAAACGTCCCGTGCCGGCCGCACACTTGTCATTCATGGCAAAGTCAACAACTTTGCCGCCGTTAAGTATCTTAATAACCTTGCTGTCCTGTCCTCCAATATCAATAACTGTTCTTGCAGTTCCGAAAAGGTGGGCTATTCCCTTTGCCTGGCAGGTTATCTCCGACACCTCCCGGTCCGAGGGATAGGTTACCCTCCCGTAGCCGGTGGCCACCGTGGCGGCTAAATCATTTTGCCCCAGCCCCTTTTCCCTCAGGAGGCCTTCCGTCAGCCTGGCCGCCACATCCTTACCCGAATATCCTGAACGGCCTGTGGCCCTTGCTGCTATTTCACCGGAGTCATTTACCATAACAACCTTTGTAGTAAGAGAACCTATATCAACGCCAATATAATACTTGCTCATATTACCTCCTGTTATAATCCTCCCAGAGTTTCCATGAATGCCTGCACCCTGTTGCGGATGGGCTCCTCGGCATAAGCCCTGGGATCAGCCATATCAGCCTCCACCATAAGGCCCGGCACTCCAGTCTCCTTCATCACCTTCCGCCGAATTACCTCCTGAACCAGAGAATATGGCTTGCAGGAACGATTAGAGTGCATTACAAAGCCATCGGCCCTGTAATCCCTTACCAGTTCTATAAGCTGCTTTGCGCGAAAGTCTGGCGAGCGATTCAGAAATACAGTGGTGTAGGCATGCGCCAGGCTTTCCAGAGGGTCTCCGGGCTCAAGAACCATTGACCATCCCCCGGTATATGTATCAGTTACAAAGCAGGCATTTTTTTCGGTAAACATTTTCGTAAAGCTGAAGAGGTTGCTCCAGATGGCAATGTTATCCCACACCAGCCGTATTTTTTCTCCTTCTACCGCAGCGACTCCATTTTCTACCCTCTGAGCCACCTCCTGCTTTAATCTTTTGTAGTAGTCCACTACCGGGCTGGTCCCCCGCATGACCACTATGGGGGCCATCTGTATAAACAGATCCGGGCCATTTAGAGGCGAGGGCTGCGCCTGGCAGAGCTCCCTTATTTCCTTCCAGAGAGTTACCGCCTGGTTGCTAAGAGCCGCCTGGCGCTCCATTTCCCTGGTATTTAGGCGGCGGCCTGTAAACTTCTCAAGGAATTTTATCATATCACGGACCTGTTCCAAAACATATTCTCTTGTGTGTTCCTCGTAACCTTCCGGCAGGTATGGTGTGTCCAGCACCAGCAGAGGCACCTTCAAAAGTCTCGCAACTGCCTCGTACCACTTCAGGACTGTGCCGCAGATATTATTGCAGCAAACCAGCAGGTCAGGCTTGGGAAGCCCTCCCATGGGAGCCAGGTCGGGGCGGAGTATAGAGCCAATATGAGACCGGGCATAGGAGCAAAGATCCTGGGAATACCCGGCGGCCTCGGCAACCTGACAGAGTTTTTCCGTGGCCTTCCTGGTGCTGCATATTGCACCGTACTGCTCCGGGTAAACAGGGTGTATTTTAAAGATCCGGAGCAGTTCCACAGGTCCCCCGCTGGTGACCCAGGCCAGGGGCCGCTTTAGGGGCTTCCCCCAATACCTGTGGTACTGCGTTAAGGCATAATATCTGGTCATGGTCTTTTCAAGGTATTTGGAGCTGGCAAGAGGAATATAGCGTTTCTTTTTTACTTCGGACATATAAGATCCTCCTTACGGGGCAGGCAAAGTGCCGGAAAGCCCCTGTAGATTCGAATTATTACAAGTACCTGTTAAAGGCTTTCCAGGAACGCCTGCAGCCTTGTTCTCTCCTGCCCGGCTAATTCCGAGGCCTCAAGCTCAAGCACCAGGGTCCTAACTCCCGAAATGCGCAGGCGCTCGGCAACAGGAACTGCATCCCAGGCATGAGGATCACAATATTTCCTTATTATAATTATCGCTCCCCCGGCCTGCCTGCTTACTGCCATTTGGTGCAGGTAATCTATTCTCTCGTCCAGTCCCCTGTTCCGGCAGGGGCAGGGAGCCATCTCGGTATAGCGGCGCACTATTGCGTCCAGGGGATCCGCCTCACCCTCACCGGACGGCCCGGTATAGTGGTGGTAGCCCGTGCAGGTGTCATCAGCCACCACCCGTCCCCCAAGATCCTCAATCATGCTGAAAAGGCTGTCACTTTCAAGCACCGCCCCGGCAACAAGAACCCTTTGTCTCTTATCCGGAGGAGCAGCCTTTTTCTTTAGTACAGCCAGGGCTTCTTCCAGGGCAATGGCATATTCCTTCCTGGGCATAACCTGACCGGCACGCATAACAGCGGAAACCAGGTCCGAAGGAAGCATCGGCCTTAACTCATCCAGCTCTTTAACAAGCCGCCTTATTTTTTCACAAAGATTCAGGGCCTTAGCAATATCCTCGGTGCCGGGTCTTGTGCCCGACAGATCTCCCAATTTTGATAACAGCTTTGCTAATTCCTTTTTAAAATAAACTGCAGCTCCGGCCCCCTTAAGCATTACCGGGGGAACAACGGTAAATGTCCGGTTTTTATCTATTGTCTCTTCCCATATACCGCCAAGGCACTGCATGGCGTCACAGGTGTGGGCAAATCCTACTCCTGCTAAATCTTTAAACCTCCCCTGGTGGGCCATTTGCAGACACCCCCGCACCAGAGAGCAGCTGTAAGCAGGCAGCTCCGAAGGGTTAGCATTGCCGGCCGCCGGAAGAAGTCTCAAAGGCTCCATTCCTGCGGCCAGGACTAGCTCCTCCGGCCAATAGCTGCAGAAAAAGCCGAACAGCTTTCGCCCGGGGTATCTTTCTGCGCACTGGGCACCTCTTAAAGCTGACTCTTCCAATAGCAGCTCCAGCTTTTCATTCTCATTGCTTTTTTTGTCCCGGTCACTCATAAATCTAACCTCCAATCACTGACTGCAGGGCAGTTCTATTGTTGTTGAGGATTTTGCTCTCTCAGAGTCTTTTTGAGTATTTTTCCGATGGCGCTCTTGGGAAGGTCCTGGCAGACTTCAACCTGGCGGGGCACCTTGTAGGGAAGAAGGTGCTGCCTGCAGTATGCCACTATCTCATCAGGGGAAGCTGTTTGTCCTTCCTTCAGTGTCACAAAGGCCTTTACCATCTCTCCGCTGTGCTCGTGGGAAACCCCTATTACACTAGCCTCATTCACAGCCGGGTGCTGGTAAAGAACATCTTCAACCTCCCTGGGGTAAACATTAAATCCGCCGGTGATGATCATGTCTTTTTTCCTGTCCACTATGTAAAAGTAGCCTTCCTCGTCCATATACCCCAGGTCTCCCGTGTGCAGCCAGCCATTTATCAGGGCTTCCGACGTCTCTGCCGGGCGATTGTAATACCCCAGCATCACGTCCGGGGCCTTTATGACCAGCTCTCCTATTTCTCCCGGAAGAAGATCTCTCTCGTTGTTCAAGTCCCTTATTTTAATAGTGACATCCGGGAAAGGTATGCCTATGCTTCCGGTTTTGTTTACACCGTTGTAGGGATTGCAGCATATTGCCGTAACAGCCTCGGTAAGGCCGTACCCCTCCATAAGCCTTCCGCCTGTCAAATCTTCAAAGCGGCGCTTTATTTCAGGGGCCAGCGCGGCGGCTCCCACAAAGCAGCCCCTCAGGGATGTAAGGTCATGCTTTTTAAGATCCGGATGGTTAATCAGTCCGTTATACATTGTAGGAACTCCGGCAAAGAGGGTAGGGCGGTACCGGTGTAAAGCCTTTAAAAGCTCCCCTACCTCATAGCGTGGAAGGAGAACACAGGTCCCTCCCTTTATAACCGTGGCATTCATACACACACTCATGCCAAATCCGTGGAAAATAGGCAGTACTGCCAATATGCTGTCCTCCGGTGTTATAACACCCCATGCTGAGCACTGCATGGCATTTGCCACAAGGTTATAGTGAGAAAGCATAACCCCTTTGGGCTTGCCGGTGGTGCCGCCGGTATATATAAGAACGGCAGCTTCCTTATTAATATCTACAACCGGTGCCTTAAAGCTCCCGTCCCGGGATGATATAAGTTCTGTAAACTTTTTTCCTCCGGACAGCCTCTCCCTGGCGCCGGGGGGCAGTTTCTGCTTAAGAGGATAAAGCATATTAAGAGGAAAAGGCATAAATTCCTTAAGTGAAGTGTAATATGTATGTTTTAACAGGTGACTTTCCCCTGCCTCGCGGCAACGGTCCCTTACCGACTCCAGCCTTCCCGCAAGCAGGTCCAGGCATATGGCAGCCTTTACTTCCCCATCTCTGAAAATGTGCAGGAGCTCCGTTTCGGTGCTCAGCGGGTTTACCGGAACAACGGTGGCCCCGGCCATTAATATGCCGTAATAGCTGATTACAAACTGCGGGCAGTTGGGCAGGAGAAGTGCAACCCGGTCCCCCCTGCCTATTCCGGCCTTGCTTAGCTGGACTGCCACACTTTCTGAAAACCTGCCCAGCTGGCCGTACGTCACCGCCTTTCCGAAGAACAGCAGTGCCTTCCCGCCCGCCCTTTCTTTGACTGTTTTTTTGAACAGCTCAAAAACAGGAACCTTGGGATACTTCAGTGATACCGGGACCTCGGGGTCATAGCTCCTAACCCAGGGAAAACCGCCATCTGATTTTGGAACCATTTTGTTCTTCCACTCTCCTTAATAATATTATTATTAAAAATTTTTGCATAATTTTGCCAATTAAGAGCGGCAGCATCCCTTCCCCGGAACTATAATTCCCCGGAAAAACCGGTGCTGACCGCATTTAGTACGGTTCCGTTTAACAAGGTACTGAGAGCACCCTTCAGGTGCCGTTCCATTTCACGACCGGCCAAATCCCCGTCCCCTGCAATAATCGCCGAGGCAATGTGCCTGTGTCCCTCGGCGCACTTCTGCCTGAGCTCGCGTGACATATGCAGGGCATGGGCATACCTCTTCATAATAATCCACATGGTGGAGGACACAGAAAACAGAACGGGGCTGTGGCCCAGGCGGCCTACCATCAGGTGAAACTCCTGGTCCAGGTCGGTAAAGGCGTCCGGGTCATCAACCATCAAGTCCATTTTTTCAGACAAGCCTTTAAGACTGGCCTTATCTTCTTCCGAGCAGCGGCGGGCAGCAAGCCTGGCCATGTTGGACTCCACTATAACAATGGCCTCAAAAGTTCCCGTAAGGGACTCATGGTCAAGCCCGTCCTCGGCCAGAAATTGGAATATTAGGGCCTCAAGGCTGGATTCCCTTGACGGGTCCTTTATAAATACTCCCTCTCCCACCTTTTTTTCCACTACTCTCATGAATTCCAAAACTCTCAGGGCTTCACGCAAAGATCCACGATTTACCCCCAGCTGGACGGCCAGTTCTCTTTCGCCGGGCAGTTGCTGTCCCGGAAGGTATTGGCCCTCATTTATTTTCTTTATTATCTGGCTGGCTATTTCTTCGTAAAGGTTCTTCTTCTTTATCTGATCAAACATCAATTACCACCTGTCTGGTTGATTGGTACACTGGTTCAACCAGTGTATAACTAATTTATAACATTACAACCATTTAGTTGTCAAAATATTTTTGCTTTTTTGGACTATAAAATAAAATATTTTAATATATCATTACCGAAAGAGTTTGTACTATATAGGGAAAGCACACATACAGAAAGATGCCGGGCCGTTACGACGCAGGTTCAGTTTTTACCTCGACCTTTATTTCCTGTATATTCTATTCTTTAAATGTAAACCGTGATTTACACTATAACTGGATATTATTGTTATAAAATTTCAGCTGAATGAATATTTATTCAATTCATTGACAAGGCATGGATCCTGTGCTATAAAGTTAAGGGTGCGTTAACATTTATACATAAGGTGATGTATTTAGTTTAAGAAGATGCTCTTACATTGAATTCAGGAAAGGGGTTGGGAAAGAAGGAATAGTGTTTTAGTCCGGGGATAATTAATTAAGTATTAAAAGGAGGTAAACAATTATATGTTTTCTCGCTCAAAATTAACTCTGTTTACAGTGATCCTTTTAGTCCTTGCCCTTGCTGTTGCCGGCTGCGGCGGTGGCGACAAGCAGGCAGGCGGTCAGAAAACCTTTGTGTTCGCTCAGGGATCAGACCCCAGGGGACTGGACCCCGCCTTTGTTGACGACGGTGAATCCGCAAACCCCATTGTGAACATATATGACACCCTTGTAAGGTACAAGTCCGGCAGCACTGAAATTGAGCCTGCCCTGGCTACCGAGTGGACACCTTCCCCCGACGGCAAAGAGTGGACCTTCAAGCTTCGCCAGAATGTAAAATTCCATGACGGCACACCGTTTAACGCCGACGCCGTAGTCTATAGCGTATCCCGCCAGCTTCCCCCCAAGCGTACCGATGACATGCCTTACGCATCCTTTACTTTTGGACCTGTAGAAAAAGTTGAAAAGGTCGACGACTATACCGTAAAGTTCTCCTTAAGTGAGCCCTATGCCCCGTTCCTGGCAAACCTGGCCATGTCCCTGGCTGCTCCAATCGTAAGCCCCGCCGCTGTTGAAAAATACGGCAAGGATTACATCGATCACCCGGTTGGCACCGGTCCTTTCAAGTTTGTTGAGTGGAAAAAAGGCCAGCAGATTGTGCTGGAAGCCAACAAGGAATACTGGGGCGGAGCTCCCAAGCTTGACAAGCTGGTATACAAGTTCGTAAAAGAGAACTCCGTCCGGGCCAGCGAGCTTAAGGCCGGCCAAATCCACGCCATGAACGGCGTGGACCCCAACGATGTTAAAATGTTGGAAGGCGCCGGGGTTAAAGTTATCAAGAATCCCGGCATGAACATTAACTACCTGGCTTTCTTCACCAACAAGAAGCCCTTTAACGACCCCAAGCTCAGGCAGGCTGTAAGCCATGCCATAAACCGCCAGAACTATGTTGAATTCCTCTACCAGGGTCTGGCCGAGCTTCCCAACGGAGTACTCCCCAGCTTTATGCCCGGATATGACAAGACACTGGCTCCCTACGAGTACAATCCCGAAAAGGCCAAGGAGCTTCTGAAAGAGGCAGGCTATGCCAGCGGCCTTAAAGTTACTCTGCTGACCTACTCCACCGTAAGGCCCTATAACCCGGTGGGCGGTGACAAGCTGGCTGCCGCGGTGCAGGATGACCTGCGCAAGGTTGGTATCGAAGCGGAAATCAAGACTTATCCCTGGAAAGAATACAAGGAAATCTACAAGCCTGAAATAGTCAAGGAAGGCGACATGATGCTTTACGGCTGGATCGGCGACAACGGCGACCCCGACAACTTCCTGTCCCTTCTGGAGACCAAGGAAATCAAGAGCACCCTTAACACTTCCAAGTACTCCAACAAAAAGGTGGATGAACTCCTGGTCAAGGGCCGTACCGCAAGAACAGATGAAGAGCGCAACGCGGCTTACAGTGAGCTTCAGAAGATAGTTGAAAAGGATGCCCCGTGGGTGTTCATAAGCCACAGCAAGGATATGGCCGCCTATAGCACCAAGGTGGAAGGATTTGAGCTGCACCCCACCGGTGTGATATTCTTCCGCAATGTAGACATCAAGTAACAGTTTCCGGTATTAAAACCCGGTATCACAGACACGAATATGGCCCTTCAAGGCCATATTCGTGTTCTCATGTAGGCATCCAGAAATGAGGGCTGTAAATGTATAAGTACATTGCCAAAAGGCTGCTGCTGCTTATTCCTGTGCTCTTTGGAGTCAGTCTTTTCGTTTTCCTTGTGCTTCACCTCTTTACGGCTGACCCCGCATCAATGATGCTTGGTCAGCACGCCACCGCCGAGCGGGTGGAGGCACTGAGAGAGCAACTGGGGTTAAATGACCCTCTCTATGTCCAATTCTGGCGCTTTCTTACCGATATGGCCCAGGGCAATTTCGGCCGCTCACTGATGACCAGGGCTCCGGTTATGGATGAAATACTGGCCCGGTTCCCGGCCACCATCGAGCTGGCTCTGGCCGCAATTCTGATAGCCTCGGTGGTTGGAATAACCGTGGGGGTTATATCCGCTGTAAAGCAGTATTCCATTTTTGATTATCTCAGTATGATAGGGGCGCTGTTAGGAGTATCAATGCCCATCTTCTGGCTTGGACTGATGCTCATTATACTTTTCTCGGTAACACTAGGCTGGCTGCCTGTATCCGGAAGGACGGCCATAGGATTTGAGCCAGAAACCATCACCAATTTCTATATAATTGACAGCATAATAACCGGGAACTGGGATGCCCTTATAAGCGCTCTTCGCCACCTGGCGCTGCCCGCCATTGCCCTGGCCTCTTACTCAACCGCCATTATTGCCCGGATGACCCGCTCTACAATGCTGGAGGTTGTCAGGCAGGACTATATCCGCACAGCCAGGGCCAAGGGCCTTGGTGAAAGGGTTGTTGTTTATAAGCACGCCCTGCGAAACGCACTTATCCCCGTTATTACCGTAATAGGACTGCAGATGGGGTCCCTTCTGGGAGGTGCCGTACTTACTGAAACAGTATTTTCCTGGCCTGGTATAGGGAGCCTTCTTATAAGCGCCATACTGGCAGGCGACTACCCCATTGTTCAGGGAACCGTCATAATTATCGCCAGCACCTATGTCATTGTAAACCTTGTTGTGGATGTGCTCTATGCTTTTCTTGACCCGCGCATCCATTACTCCTGATAAAGGGGGTCGCGAATTGTCTGATATAGCTACAAATGCAGCGGAAACCAGCGCGCAGGACATATATTCCCCCCTGGCTGACTTTTGGAAAAGGTTTAAGAAAAACAAGCTGGCCGTAGCCAGTCTGGCCTTCCTTTTAATTCTTGTGGCAGTGGCCCTTTTAGCTCCTTTTATTGCGCCCTATGACCCCTATGACGGCAATATGCCCATGGCTCTTAAGAGTCCGGGCGCCGAACACCTTCTGGGCACCGACGAGTTGGGCAGGGATATTTTGAGCCGGATAATCTATGGGGCCAGGATATCTCTCAGGGTGGGAGTCATTGCAGTAAGCATCGCGCTTTTCTCCGGCATGCTTTTAGGTTCCATGGCCGGGTATTACGGGGGCAGGATTGACAACCTTATAATGCGGTTTATGGATATAATGCTTGCTTTTCCTTCCCTGCTGCTGGCCATAGCCTTTATGATGGTGCTTGGTAAAGGCATAGAAAACGCCATTATAGCCATTGCAATCGTATCTGTTCCGGAATACGCCCGCATCGTGCGGGGCTCTGTCCTTTCCGTAAAGGAAAACGAGTATGTCCAGGCAGCCAGGACAATAGGCTGCCATGACGGGCAGATAATATTCAGGCATATACTGCCAAACGTGATGGCCCCTCTAATTGTGAGGTCTACCCTGGGAATCTCTGCGGCTATTCTTGAAACCGCAGCCCTCGGGTTCCTGGGTCTGGGGGTACAGCCCCCCTATGCCGAGTGGGGAACAATGCTTGGTAGCGGGAGAGGTTACCTTTTCAACGCCCCGCACCTGGTTACCTTCCCTGGAATCGCCATAACACTGACGGTGATGGCCTTTAATCTGCTGGGTGACGGCCTGCGGGACGCTCTGGACCCGCGCCTGCGCCGGTAGGGGGTGAATAAAAATGAACAATCCTTTACTCAAGGTAGAACAGTTAAAAACCCACTTTTTCCTGGATGACGGGGTGGTTCCTGCAGTGGATGGCGTGTCCTTCCACCTTAACAGGGGGGAGACCCTGGCGGTGGTAGGTGAGTCGGGGAGCGGAAAAAGCATAACTGCTAATTCAATAATGCGCCTTATACCCAACCCCCCGGGCAAAATAGTAGGCGGCAGGGTACTTTTTGAGGGAGAAGACCTCCTGTCCAAGCCGGAGAAGGAAATGCGCCATATACGGGGCAACCTGATATCCATGATATTTCAGGAGCCCATGACTTCACTCAACCCTGTATTTAGGGTTGGTGACCAGATTTCGGAGTCCCTCATACTGCACCAGGGTCTCAGCAGGAGGAAAGCCCTGGACAAGGCGATTGAAATGCTCAGGCTTACGGGAATACCTTCCCCCGAAAAAAGGGTTCACGACTTCCCGCACCAGATGAGCGGTGGTATGCGCCAAAGAGTTATGATAGCCATGGCACTGTGCTGCAGGCCAAAGCTTCTTATCGCAGACGAGCCCACAACAGCACTGGATGTTACCATCCAGGCACAGATACTCGATTTAATGAGAGATCTCCGCAACCGGTTTGAAACCGCTATAATAATGATTACCCACGATCTGGCGGTTGTGGCGGAAATAGCGGACCGGGCGGTTGTTATGTACGCCGGCAAAATGGTGGAGGAGGCTACGGTGGAACAGCTTTTTGATAATCCCCATCACCCGTACACGAAGGGACTTTTGGCGTCTATCCCGAGAATGGAAGAGAAAAAGGACAAGCTCTTCGTTATTGAAGGAACGGTGCCCAACCCGATGCACCTTCCCCCGGGCTGTGCCTTTGCCCCCCGGTGTCCCAAAGTCATGGATTTGTGCCTCAAAGAAAGTCCCGTGTTAAAATCCATGGATAATGACGGCCGCAAAGTAGCCTGCTGGCTGCATGCCGTGGGAGGTGACTCCTGATGGAAAATCTTGTTGAAGTTCAGGACTTGAAAAAGTATTTTTCTGTGAATGGCAACACTGCCGTTAATAAAGATGGTGCTGTAAAGGCCGTTGACGGGGTAAGCTTCAGCATAAAAGAAGGGGAAACCCTTGGCCTTGTAGGCGAGAGCGGCTGCGGCAAATCCACAACTGGAAGGCTCATTCTCCGCCTTATGGAGCCAACAGGAGGAAGAGTCTATTTTAAGGGTAAAGATGTTTTTAAATTGGGCAGGAAAGAAATGAGGTCTCTTCGCAGGGACATGCAGATGATATTCCAGGACCCTTACGCGTCCCTGAATCCCAGGATGACAGTTGGAGACATTATAGCAGAGCCTTTAAAGATATATAAGGCAGCCTCCGGAGCCGAACTGCAAAAAAGGGTCCATGACCTTCTTTGCTGTGTTGGCCTTGCAGCTTTTCATTACCGCCGCTATCCCCATGAGTTCAGCGGAGGACAGCGACAAAGGGTGGGAATTGCCAGGGCTCTGGCATTAAATCCCAAGCTGATAATCTGCGATGAGCCTGTTTCTGCCCTGGATGTTTCCATACAGTCCCAGGTATTGAACCTTTTAAAGGAATTGCAGCAGGAATTTGGCCTTACCTATCTTTTTATCGCCCATGGACTTAACGTTGTAAAACATGTCAGCAGCCGGGTGGGCGTTATGTACCTGGGAAAAATGGTGGAGCTGTCGGAGGTGGATGATCTTTACAGCAATCCCCTGCACCCGTACACCAGGGCACTTCTGTCGGCTGTTCCGGTTCCAGACCCCAGGGCTAAAAAAGAAAGAATCATACTCACGGGAGATGTTCCCAGCCCTGTAAATCCGCCGCCGGGATGCCGATTCCACACCCGCTGCTACCTGTGCAGCGATATTTGCAAGGTTGAGGACCCCCAATTCAGGAATATGGGAAATGGACACTTTGTAGCCTGCCACCTTGCTGGAAAATAAGGTTTTCTAAAAAAGCCATTACTGCAGAACAACTATAGCATAATATAAATTATTTTGATCCTAAGGAGTATTGTTAATGATATTTTTCGGGCATATAGGCTTAACTCTGGCGGCAGCAAGTACCGTTCACAGGGCGGCTATCAGCCATGGAATTTCAAAGGCGCTTGGCCACCTGGATTACCGGCTGGTAATACTGGGATCGATGGTCCCGGACCTGCTTGACAAGCCTATCGGCCTACTCTTTAAAGAAACTTTTCTGGGTGCTAGCCGCCTATTCGGGCACACCCTTCTTTTTTCCTTATTATTTATTTTGGTCGGCGTTTTAGCTCTGAAATGCTATAAGCGGACTGGAGTGCTTGTACTGGCAGCCGGGAGCCTGTTTCACCAGGTGCTTGACGGGATGTGGAACAAACCGGAGACATTACTGTGGCCTCTTTACGGGTGGATGTTTCCTGCTGTGGAAAGAGAGGGCTTTTTAGCCTACCTGATAAACAGGCTCCTGACTGACCCATATATATACATTCCGGAGTTAGCCGGCCTTGGGGTCATTGTTTACTTTTTTATTATACTGATAAGAAACAGGCAATTGTCTTCTTTTATAAAATCGGGAGAGCTTAAAAACCAGCTTCGACCCGGCAATAAATCCTAACTTAAATTGCCATTTACCGTCCCCTTGTATCTCCTGTTTAATAGCCTATTGCACCCCTGCTGAATATTGTATTAGAATAAGATGTATGAAAAAATATGGATATTATGGCTGTCAATGTCACTAACAATACTAAAGGTTAAAAAATGACGGACGATGTAAAAAGAGCCTTTTTTATAGTCTGGATATTAGTAAGCATTATTTTTTTGGGGGTACTGTCTCTGCCTTTTGTACTCCCCAACAATGTCATACTTGATTTGGCCCCCCGCTGTGAGTGGATTGCCAAATATAATGAGCCCTGCCCCCTGTGCGGAATGACAAAGGCCTTCCTTGAAATATCAAGGCTTAATTTAAAAGAAGCCCTTTTATACAACAGGTTTAGCATTTATTTGTATTTATTTTTGTCAATTAATTCAGCATTATTTCTTCTCTGGTCGTTAATAAGTCTGGCCCGCAAGCTCCGTCCCGGAAAAAAGGTCTAAATAAAGATTAATGAAGGAAGGGGTGAATAAGAGTGCAGGTAATTGCCCTTGTTTTAGGTATAATTAGCCTTTTGGGAATGTTCGTGGCATTTTTTCCCTGCCTGGGGAGCCTTAACTGGCTGGTTATCCCCTTTGCAGTTGTCAGTCTGATTGTAAGCGTTATTGCTTATACATCGGCCAGTCCAAGATCAAGGGGCACCTCAATGGCAGCTATTATTTGCTGTCTGGCTGCAACCTTTTTCGGTTTATTCAGGCTTATGCTCGGGGGAGGAATTCTTTAATAGCTAATCCTGCTGGATACTACTGTCGGAATACAGAATCCAGAAGTCAGAATTCAGAATAGCCGGAACAAGTATTATTTATATGAATTTAAAAGGCTGCCAGAAGAAAGCAGCCTTTTCAATTTGGTGAGGATAGCCCTGATTTGGCTGCATATTAAATGGGCAAATTACCTGTTATTAGCTGCAAAGTCACAAATTCTTATAACCTACAACAGTTTAATTTTTTTTTTCAGGGACACCCTAAATTCGGAGGTGAAAAAAATGAGCAAAACAGCTACCGCGCTTTTAATCAAATTTGCCATGACTTTCATAGTGGCAGCGGCCTCATTTGCAATCCTTGAAGAGAATTCCTGGGGTTGGGTTGCGTTGCTGGCTGTTGCAGTAACGGCCCTGAATTACTTTTTAGGTGACCTGTTTATACTGCCCCGCTTCGGCAACATTGTTGCCGCTGTCAGTGACGGGATTCTCGGTGCTATTACTGCAGCCATTATCGCGGCATTTGTTCCTGACTTTCGCGTAACCCTCGCCACACTCGCCCTTTTTGCAATATTACTTGCCATAGGGGAATTTTTCCTACATAAGTATCTCCGCAGGTCCGAAAAGGTTGAACCATAAAATCTTCCCCCCCCTGCCCCTGCAGGGGCTTTTTCTTATCAGCTTCATAAAAAAGAAACGGTCATACTACGACCGTCTCGTTTTGGCTCTATTCTAATACAGGTATTACCTACCTGAATTGACCCGGAGTAAACTGCTGCTGCTGATACTGTTGCTGACCTATGTTGGCTGCTGTACCCCGGGCCTGGGCAATAATATTTTGAATTTGGCTCATGGTCTGGGCGGCAAGCTCTGGCCGGGCCTGGGACACCTGGTACCAGCCCCTGCTGTTCATAAGCCTGAACCACTCCTCTTGCATAGCCAGGTGTTCCTGTGTCATTCTGCTGTACGCCTGCTTCATTTGAGGTGTCGCGCTTTCCATCGCCCCGTATGTATCACGTAGTGCCAGATATTTTGTACTGTTAAGACAGTCGATGGCTATACTGATTGGGCTTACTTGCTGGTTATACGGCATCGTATCGTATCCTCTCCTTTCTTTTTAGCTTGGGCGCCATTGGGTCTGAGTGGTTGTCGCACCCATAAATGCCTGGGGAGTTGTTATGCCAGTCATGGCCTGGGAAGCAACTGTCCCAGTCATGGTCTGAGCATTTTGCATGAGTCCCACCAGCATCTGGTAATGGTTTTGGAAAATCTGCTGGTGTCTGGTCAGGATATCCCTAACCTGCTGGTCGGGGCACTGCTGGGCATAGACAGAATACTTTTCCATAAGGCTAAGATGCCCCATTGCTCTTTCACCCAGCTCGATAACCTCTTTTTCTGAAAGCAAGATTATTCACCTCCGTTATTCAGTGGTGTTATTCTTCCCCTTATTAAGAAAAAAATGCATTCCATTCATAGGCTCCTTTTCCCGGTCTGAATTCAGAAGAAGTCAGAATCCCGACTCTCGGGCCTAACTAAGCAGCTACCTATGAAAGATGACTACGCGGTACTCTGACATGCCTCAAAACATTCTGAGTTCTGAGTTCTGAATTCTGAATTCTGGATTCCGACAGAATTAGAATTACAGAATAAGAATATTATTTCTTATTTGATCTGCGCCATATGCCCTGGGTCTCTGCAGATTTTATTAGTTCCTCCCGGAAATCGGGGTGAGACAGGTTAATCAGTCCCTCTGCCCTTTGCCAGGTGGTTTTTCCTTTAAGATTAAACATACCGTATTCGGTGACAATATACTGTGCCACTGTACGGGGATCCGTTACAATTGCCCCCTGGGCAAGAGTCGGAACAATACGTGACTTCATTTTTCCGTCCTTGCACCTGTAGCAGGATGGAAGACATATAAAAGATTTACCCCCCCTGGACTGATAGGCAGCAAGAACAAAATCAAGCTGCCCCCCGGTCCCGCTGATGTGCCTTGTGCCGTCAGACTCCGAGCACACCTGGCCGTACATGTCCACCTCAACAGCATTATTTATGGTTATCAGACGTTCATTTCGGGCCGCAATTCCAGGGTTGTTTGTATAATCAACGGGGTAAATGGCACATACAGGGTTATCGTGAATAAAATCGTACAGTCTCCTGGTTCCCAGGGCAAAGGAGTATACTATCTTGCCGGGATCGGTGCTTTTTCGCCTTCCCGTTAGCTTACCGGCCTCAAACATATCCACATAGGAATCGGCCAGCATCTCCGTATGACACCCCAAGTTTTTAAGATCCGAGTCCGCAATCATTTTCCCCACCGCATTGGGAAGGCTGCCGATACCCAACTGGATGCAGCAGCCGTCTTCCATCTGGGAGAGAACAAGCCCGGCGATTTTACGGTCAGCATCTGTGGGCTCCGGTGCAGATAGCTCCGGCAGCACGGGATTGCTGCTTTCCACAATGTAATCCACCTCGGAAATGTGAATGGCCTCGTCATATCCCCCAAGGCAGCGGGGCTGGTTTTGGTTCACTTCGACTATTACTGTTTTGGCCTTTTCGCATACCGCCCTGCTGTGTGAATTTTGCGGCCCAAAATTGAAATACCCGTGATTATCCATTGGAGCTACCTGCCTTATCGAAACATCGATCGGTTCTATATTCTCCCTGATGTACCTGGGAAGCTCGGAATATCTCATGGGTGAATAATAAACAGGTGTTCCTCTCCCGGCCATCTTTCTGTCCAGACCGGAAAAATGCCAGGAGTTCCAGGTAAAGGTTTCCCCGTTGGGATCAGCCTCAAGAACCTTTGGGGGATATAAAGTAAGAACAGTCCATATATTGACATCCCTCAGTTCATCTTTCCGCCTGGCCAGTGCCTCATCCAGGGCAAACGCCTGTGCCGTGAGAAGGCCATAGTCTACCCAGTCCCCTGATTTGATTACCTTGACTGCCTCTTCAGGCAAAGCCTGCTTTTTACTATATTGTTCCATATAAATGCTCACAAACAAAACCTCCTCATACAAATGGTGACATTACAGGCCTTCATTAGTATTAGCAACTATTATGCCACCAGGAGCAGTCCGGTGCCTGGGCCTGCGTTTCAAATATACTGAGGCAAATCATAATGTCATTAGTGTTTCACATATATGACACTTGTACGTAATTTCATACACCCGTAATGATTGTAATATTTAGAATTATTTGATTTTAACCGTGCTTAACCGGTCTTTAGTCAACACTGACAGGCGCTGGCATGCCATAGTTTCCCCTTTTACAAAAAAAGGTTTTCATTTGTAACGCGTAGAAAACATTAAAAAATATTTATTTTGAATAATCCGAATTCATGGAGGTTAATTGGTTGCGAGTCAAAGATATAGACAAATTTATTAACCGCCTTAAAACAATGCTGGATGCAGCTTATAACGGCATTATTGAGGTAGATGGCGATGGCCGTATAGTGACCTTAAACCGGGCCATGGAAAAGATCATAGGAATCGGCTCCGGCCACCTTATAGGAAGGCCCGTGGCAGAGGTAATACCGAATACCGGGATGACCGAAGTGCTTAAAGATGGACAGCCGCAAATAGGAAAAATGATTGCCATCGGCAGCAAGACATACATCAGCAACCGGTCCCCAATATTTCAAAACGGCACCATCATAGGGGCAGTGGCGGTTCTACACGATGTTACCGAATTACAGCAGGCTGTGCATGAGCTGGCCAGCGAACGTAACGACAAGGAACTGCTGGAAACCATACTTGACAGCACATACGAGGGCATTGTCATAGTTGATGACCAGGCCAGGATTACCATGATTAGCCAGGCCTATGCCGAATTTCTGGAAGTCAGGCGTGAAGACGTAATAGGAAAAGATGTCAGGGATGTTATAGAAAACACCCGAATGCACATTGTAATGGAAACCGGGAACGCTGAGCTGGACCAGGTACAGCGAATAAAGGGCAACGACATGATATGCGCCCGCATACCCATTAAAAAGGACGGGAAAGTGGTCTGCGCGGTTGGCAAGGTGATGTTCAGGGATATAAGCCAGCTTAAAAACCTGGCAGAAAAGGTGGACCAGCTGCAGCACGAGTTGGAATATTATAAAGGAGAGCTGAAAAAACATCAGGGGACTAAATACTGCATAGACAGTATTGGCGGTAAAAGTCTTACAATTGAAAAGCTCAAGTCGGTAGCCCTGAAGGTAGCCAGGAACAGCTCAACGGTCCTATTACTGGGCGAAAGCGGAACCGGCAAGGAGTTGTTCGCTCACGCCATCCACAACGCCAGCCCCCGCTACCTGGGGCCCTTTGTCCGGGTAAACTGCGCCGCACTGCCCGAGACCCTTCTCGAAAGCGAGCTTTTCGGCTACCAGGAAGGCGCCTTTACCGGCGCCCAAAAGGGTGGAAAAAGAGGTAAGTTTGAACTGGCCGACGGGGGAAGTATTTTTCTTGATGAAATAGGGGACATGCCTCTTAATATGCAGGCCAAAATACTACGAACACTGCAGGAGCGGGAAATTGAGAGAGTTGGGGGCAGCAGGCCCATCAAGGTCGATGTAAGGGTAATAGCTGCAACAAACAGGAACCTGGATGAAATGGTCAGAAAAAATCAGTTCCGGGATGACCTCTTTTATCGTTTGAATGTAGTTACCCTGGAGATACCCCCTCTGCGGGAACGGATGGAAGATATTCCGCTACTGGTTGAATTCTTTATAGAAAAGCTATGCCGGCAGCTGGGCTGCGGCCCCAAAAAAATATCCGGAAGCGCCATGGACATCCTCATAAAGCACCACTGGCCCGGCAATATAAGGGAACTGGAAAATGCCCTGGAAAGGGCCCTTAATATAATGGAAGGCGATACAATTACCCAAGCCTTTCTGCCTTACTACCTGACAAGAATCGACACGGCGGAGCAGGAAGAAAGAATAGGACCACTTAAGGAAACCCTTGAGGAGTATGAAAAAAGTATACTGGAAAGGGCTCTGAGCCTGGCGGGCGGGAATAAGCTTTCAGCCGCCAAGATGCTTAAGCTTTCCAAGTCCACGTATTATGAAAAACTGGCCCGGTACCGGATTAATTAATGCATTCCGGTTTTCCGGAAAACATTCCGGAAAACCGGAATGTTTTTTTATTATAGCGAGCAACCAATTCCATATAATGGTTCCGGCAGTCCGGAATAAGATCGTCTAAAACCCGCATTATCAGGGCTGGTACGATATATGCATATTTGCTCCTTATCACATATTTGACTGCCATGGCAGGTAAGGAGGGTTTTAGTGTCGGTTAGGTTTTTATCAGCAAGGGAAGCGGTTGACCTAATCCCCGACGGGGCTACCATTGCCATCAACGGGTTCGTTGGCTGCGCACACCCTGAGGCCCTGACGGCGGCGCTGGAAGAGAGATTCCTGGAGACCGGATCCCCAAGGGGGATTATTCTGGTTTATGCAGCCGGGCAAGGGGATGGAAAAAACCGGGGCATGAACCATTTGGCCCATGAAGGCCTTATAAAAAAAGTTATCGGAGGACACTGGGGCCTGGCCCCAAAACTTGGCACCATGGCCATTGCGGAAAAAATTGAAGGGTACAACTTTCCTCAGGGGGTAATCACCCACCTCTTCCGGGACATTGCCGCCGGAAAAGTAGGCACCATAACTCACGTGGGCCTTGGAACGTTTGTAGACCCCAGATTTGAAGGTGGAAAGGTTAACAAAATCACAGTAGAAAACCTGGTTGAGCTGATAAATCTGGGAGGAAAAGAACTGCTTTTTTACAAGTCATTCCCCATCACGGTGGGTCTTATCAGAGGCACCACAGCCGATGAAAAGGGCAACATATCCATGGAAAAGGAGGCTGTCACGCTGGAGGCCCTGCCCATTGCCCAGGCCGCCAAGAACTGCGGAGGAATAGTGATTGCCCAGGTAGAGCGGCTAGCCGCTTCCAGCACCCTCCACCCCAGGATGGTGAAGGTTCCGGGAATACTTGTGGATTATGTTGTGGTGGCAGATCAGGAAAAGCATTCCCAGACCTTTGCCGAGCATTATAATCCCGCATATTCCGGGGAGACCCGGGTGCCACTCTCCGCCATTCAAAAACTCCCCCTTGATGAGAGAAAAATAATCTGCCGTAGGGCTGTGGATGAACTGGAGCCAGGCACAGTTGTAAACCTGGGTATAGGTATACCCGAGCTGCTGGGAGCAGTGGCAGCCGAGGAAGGAAAGGCGCACTACATGACCACTACCCTGGAGTGCGGCCCCATAGGGGGAATACCTTCCGGGGGGCTCAGCTTCGGTGCGGCCACCAACCCTGAATGCGTGGTAGACCAGCCCAGCCAATTTGATTTTTACGACGGGGGAGGCATTGATACTGCCTTCCTGGGTATGGCCGAAATGGACAGGAGCGGAAACGTAAACGTCAGCCGTTACGGCCCCAAACTGGTTGGCTGCGGAGGCTTTATCAACATAAGCCAGAACGCCAAAAAGCTAGTTTTTTGCGGAACCATGACCGCAGGAGACCTTGAAGTGTTTGTAAGCAACAGAAAGCTGGCCATTGCAAGGGAAGGAAGAACAAAAAAGCTTGTCAGCTCCGTCAGCCAGATCACCTTTAGCGGAACCTATGCAGCCGGCTTAGGTCAGCAGGTAGTCTATATAACCGAGCGGGCAGTTTTCAAGCTGGGCCCGGAAGGGGTAGTTCTCACCGAGATTGCGCCGGGCATGGACCTTGAAAGAGATGTCCTGGCGCATATGGAGTTTGTTCCTTCCATATCTTCGGATTTCAAAACCATGGACGAAAGGCATTTTACTGATTAATTATCGATAACTGACAATAATTTGTTTTGAGGAGGTGGTATTTACTATTTTTTCATAAAATTTTAGCTATTCAAAACATTAAGGAGGAGGAAAAAAATGATTAACAGGAAACACCTTCTAGCTTTAACGGTTCTTTTAGTTTTCGTTGCAGCAATCGCCATAGGGTGCAGCACCAGCCAATCCGGTTCCGGCGACGCCAAGTCCGGTGCTGCCGGAAAGGTTTACACCTGGAAAATTGCCACCACCTGGCCGGACTCTATTTTATTACACAAAATGCCGGTTGAATGGGCCAAGATTATTAACGAAACCAGCGGCGGGCGCATGAAAATTGAAGTACACCCGGCCGGGGCCATTGTGGGAGCCGGAGAGGTGCTGGATGCCACAAAGGCCGGCACCATTGACGGATATCATGACTACCCCGGCTACTGGATGGGCAAGATGCCGGCAGCTCCCTTTTTCGCGTCAGTGCCCATGGTTATGGAACCCTTTATGTATATGGGATGGATGTACGAGGGCGGCGGCCTTGAGCTAATGCAAAAGATGTACGACCAGGCCGGCTACGATGTAAAGTTGCTGGTGCTTGGCGTAACGCATCCCGAGCAGCTGGCAGTGTCCAACAAGCCCATGGAAAAAATGGAAGACTTCAAGGGACTGAAGTACCGCACCGTAGGATGGTGGGGGGAAATACTGCGCAATGTGGGAGTTTCCGTGACCAGCCTGCCTGGCGCCGAGGTCTACCCCGGACTTGAAAGGGGCATTATTGACGCGGCTGAGTTTAGCACCCCGGGAGTCAATAAGACCCTTGGATTCCAGGAAGTTACCAAATACGTCACCGGTCCCGGCATGCACCAGCCGGGCACCCTTTTTACCATCGGCATAAATAAAAAGAAATGGGATGAACTCCCCCCCGATCTTCAAAAGATGGTCGAGTCCACCGCCCGCTCAGTAACCCTCTGGAGCTGGACCAAAGATATGAAAGAAAGTATGGATGCCCTTGAATTTTACGACCAGAAGGGTTTAAAAAGAGCGAAAGCCGATCCCGCCGTACAAAAGAGGCTTTATGAAGAAACCATTAAGCTGCTCGACGAGAAGGCAAAAAAAGAGGGCGGCATATTTGCCGAGACCTGGGCTTCTATGAAGTCTTACCGTGAAAAGTACCTTGCTTATGAAGAATTCATGATGCCTGTCAGAGTAAAATAAGTCAGCCCAATCTGTTATTGTGGATAAAGCCCGGATTCCGGGCTTCTTCCACAAGCTCAGGTAAGGACTTTTTTCAGGGGGGACTGATTGACTTTTGATCACACTCAAAAGAATATTAAGCGCCATTGACAAGTTTAATGAAGTGGTAGCGAAAATATTTGCCTGGGCCATGCTTGCCCTGGTTTTAACCATGGCCTACGAGGTTGTGGCCAGGTATGTTTTCAACGCCCCGACTCTCTGGAGTTATGATGTAAGCTACTTTCTCGGCAGCCTGACCCTAATGCTCGGAATGGCTTACACCCTCAGAATAAAGGGCCATGTCAGTATAGATATAATTTATAACAGGTTTTCCCCGAGGGTACGAGCGCTTTTATATGTCATCTTCGCCCTGTTCCTCTTCTTTCCCCTATGGGCAATGATGGTTGGCGTTATGATTCCTCACATGATGTTCTCCTGGGCTGCACAGGAAAAAAGTTGGGTTGGGACCTGGCAGCCCGTAATATTCCCTTTCAAAACATGGTTAACCCTGGGGGCAACTATGCTTCTTCTCCAGGGAATAGCTGAATTTATAAGAGACTTTGTAGTACTGGTAAAAGGAGGTGAACGGCCTTGATAAGCATTGAGATGTTCACCTTCCTAATGCTGGGCTCCTTAATACTGCTTATTATCCTTGGCTATCCGGTTGCCTTTGTTCTGGGCGGGCTTGCCACCATATTCGGATTCCTTTTTGTGGGACCCCAGGTGGTCAACCTGTTCATGCTCCGAATTTTCGGAGTTATGAGCGACTACATACTACTGGCCATACCACTGTTCGTGTTCATGGGGGTAATTATTGAAAAATCCGGGCTGGCCGGGCGACTGTATGACGCAACCTATGTCATAATGGGCAAGGTCCGGGGCGGCCTGGCCGTGGCCACCCTTATTACCTGCACCATATTTGCCGCCGCCACCGGGGTCATTGGCGCCTCGGTGGTAACAATGGGACTCATGGCTCTTCCGTCCATGCTCAAGTATAAATACGACATACCGATGGCCACCGGCGCCATCTGTGCAGGTGGAACCCTGGGAATTCTCATCCCACCCAGCGTCATGATTCTAATTTACGGCCCCCTGGCCGGAATTTCTGTGGGAAAGCTTTTCATGGCAGCCTTTATTCCCGGTCTTTTGCTGTCCGGCCTTTTTCTGGCCTATGTTTTGGTAAGATGCTTTCTAAACCCCGCCCTGGGCCCCGCTATGCCGCCGGACCACCCTGATCTTAACGTTCCCCTTAGCAGAAAGCTCTATCTTTTCTCAACCTCCATACTGCCTGTAGCGCTGCTTATCCTGTCGGTACTGGGCTCCATATTCCTTGGAGTAGCCGCTCCAACGGAGGCAGCGGGAGTGGGCTCCCTTGCGGCAATGCTGCTGGCGCTGGCCTATAAACAGCTTAACCTAAAAAACCTTAAAGAAGCTCTGTACAGCACCATGACCATAAGCTGCATGATCTACCTGGTGCTCATCGGGGCAGGCTTTTTTACGGCCGTCTTTATAAACCAGGGGGGCGGCAGCGTGGTAAGCGACCTGGTGATGGGACTTCCTCTCCCAAAATGGGGAATCCTCCTGGTGATGTTCACCATCGTATTTATTATGGGGGCTTTCATTGACTGGATAGGAGTGCTGATGATTACAGTACCCCTTTTCACTCCAATTGCCGCCGCGCTTGGATACGATCCCCTATGGTTTGCCATGATGTTCATTGTGGTCATGCAGACTTCGTTCCTGACGCCGCCGTTCGCATATGCCATTTTCTACCTAAAGGGAATCGCTCCGCCTCAGGTTGAAACAGCCCATATTTACCGCGGGGTCATACCTTTCATTGCTCTACAGTTCATAGGCATAATAATCCTGGTAATTTTCCCGCAGCTCATTACCTGGCTGCCCAGCATGATGAAATAGGGCTCCCATAATTGCCGGCGGCGCCTGGAGTATCGGCGCCGCCGCAGCCCGTATGCTTGCAGGGAATAAATATTCGGCGGCCGTTGTTTTTCAAAAGGGATAATAAAAGAACTGCAGAATAAATATGGGGAGCGGCCAAAGAAACTGTCGGAACAGGGTGTTAACTATGAAGGTTTCATCTATAAATAACAGTCCAAAGGAGAGGACTTCCTCCAGGATTGTAAAACCTGCAGAGAAGGACTTCTCTTCCTTCATGGATATGGCAAAAAGAGAAAATGCCGATCAACAGCTGAAGGAAATGCTTGATAGCATCATTAAACTTGGCGAAAAAATAAAATCCACACCCAACATTCAGGGAATAAGAGAATATAAAAAACAAATAACCGAATTCCTAACCTTTGTGCTCAAAAATTGCTACAGGATTTCCAAAGACTTCTCCATGTACTCCTCCCATCTGCTTATCAGGGTAGATGTAATTAACAAAAAAATTGATGATCTAATAAGTGATTTCCTGGAGGACCAAAAGAATAACATTAAATTGATAAAAAATGTTGATGAAATTTCCGGCCTTTTACTGGATTTATATAATTAGCGGCTAGACGGATTTGCTCAGGAAATCCCAATGAAAGCAGGTTATTTTTAATGAGATTAAAAGATAAGGTTGCGGTAATAACTGGTGGCGCCCGTGGTATCGGCGCAGCCACTGCCCGGTTATTCACGGAGGAAGGAGCATCTGTGGCAGTGGCGGATTTCGATTCTTTACCCGGCCAGGAGCTCTGCCGGGAGATAAAAGAAAAAGGCGGAGAGGCCCATTTCTTTATGGTTGATGTAACTGACCGGGGCAGTGTCAGGTCCATGGTAAATAATGTTGTGGATCACTTCGGGAGAGTAGACATATTGATTAACAACGCAGGCATTACCAGAGACTCCATGCTGTCGAGGATGACCCAGGAACAGTGGGAAAAAGTGCTGGCTGTGAATCTCACCGGTGTCTTCAACTGCGGCCAGGCAGTGGCGGAAGTAATGATAAAACAGGGCTCGGGGAGCATTATTAATACATCCTCTGTGGTCGGCGTGTACGGCAACATCGGCCAGACAAACTATTCCGCCACAAAGGCAGGTGTTATTGGCATCACCAGAACCTGGGCCAGGGAACTGGGCAGAAAAGGAATTACCGTAAACGCGGTGGCTCCAGGCTTTATTATAACGGACATGACAGCCTCGGTGCCGGAGAAGGTTCTGGATATTATGAAGGAAAAAACACCTCTTGGAAGACTTGGGACCGCCGAAGATATTGCCCGGGCCTACCTGTTTCTTGCCTCTGGGGATGCCGCATATATTAACGGCGCGGTAATCCCTGTTGACGGTGGACTGGTTCCATAATAAGCAGGATTCCAGCGGTATAATCGAAAATACCTCATGATGCAAAGAAGCTAACGGAGGTTGAGGCGGTGGATCAGGCACAGATAAAAGCCTTCCTGGATGCAGCCCACGAGGGAGTTCTGGCCGTTGATGTCAGCGGCCGGATAACTATTTACAATACAGCGGCCGAACACCTTGTCGGAATACCTAAAAAGGATGTAGTGGGCCGTTTTGTACAGGAGGTAATCCCCAATACCCGCCTGCATGTAATCCTTGACTCCGGGATTGCTGAACTTGACCAGGTACAGGAAACAGGTACCACCACGGTTATTACCAACCGGGTGCCAGTAAGGGACTCACAAAACAACATTGTTGGAGCTGTTGCGATCTTCCGCGACATAGGCGAAATTACACGCCTGGCGGAAGAAATCGCAGGGCTCAGGGAAACCCGAACCCTTCTGGAGGCTATAATCAATGCCACCCAGGATGCCATTTCAGTTGTAGATGAAAACGGCCTCGGGATAATGATCAACCCCGCATATTCCCGGCTGACCGGCCTCACCGAGGAGGATGTTCTTAATAAGCCGGCCACGGTGGATATTGCCGAGGGAGAAAGTATGCACCTTAGGGTCTTGCGTACCCGCCGGCCAGTGAAAAACATGCTCATGAAAGTAGGACCGGCACACCGGGAAGTGCTGGTGGACGCTGCTCCCATTATTGTAAACGGAGTGCTTAAGGGAAGTATAGCTGTAATACACGATGTTTCCGACCTGCGGCGCCTTTCAAAGGAACTTGCCCAGGCCAACCAGCTTATACGGCATTTAAAGGCCAAGTATACTTTTGATGATATAATTGCCGTCAGCCAGGTAATGCAGGTTACGGTGGAACAGGCCAGGAGGGCGGCAGCCACACCGGCCACAGTGCTTCTGTACGGCGAAAGCGGCACCGGAAAAGAGCTGTTTGCCCACTCCATACACCAGGCAGGAGACCGGTCACGGGAGACCTTTATCAGAGTTAACTGCGCAGCCATACCTGAAACACTTCTGGAAAGTGAGCTGTTCGGTTATATTGAGGGAGCCTTTACCGGGGCCAGGCGTGGAGGGCACAAGGGCTATTTTGCCGAGGCTGATGGTGGTACCATTTTCCTTGACGAGGTTGGCGAGATTAATCTGGCAGTTCAGGCAAAGCTTCTGCGTGTATTACAGGAGAAGGAGATAATCCCGGTGGGGGCCTCCCGGCCGGCACAGGTCAATGTAAGGATTATTTCGGCTACCAATACAAACCTGGACACACTTGTCAAAAGGGGTCGTTTCAGAGAAGACCTTTATTACCGCCTTAATGTTGTGCCCATACACATTCCCTCTCTTCGCCAGCGCTCTGAAGATATACCCCTGCTAAGTAACTTTTTGCTGAGAAAAATAAACCAGGAATATGGCAGAAGTATCGATCGAATAAGCCCCGAGGCCATGAATATACTTTGTTCCTATAAATGGCCGGGCAATGTGAGGGAATTGGAAAACGTGCTGGGAAGAGCCGTGATCAACATGAGGTCAGGCGATAAGACCGTGGAGGCGGAACACATTCCCCCTCTGCCCCAGAAGACAGCAGCGCCCTCTGCGCCCTCCGGAGGAGAACTGGTAAAATTAGGGAACGAGGAAACCAGCCTGTCGGAAATTCACGCTGGATGGGAAAAGGAGCTTCTCCGCCAGCTACTGGACAATACCGGGGGCAACAGAACCCGCACTGCCGGCTTACTGAAAATCTCTGTTCGACAGCTATATAACAAGCTGAAAAAACATGGTTTGACAGATTAAGAAAAAAATTGCCGGAATAATATTTCATACCGGCAATTTTTTTCATATAAAAAATACACTGAATATTTTAACTTATAGTTTAAACCCGCTTTTTTGCCAGCCTTTTATGGCTGGCATTATTTTTGTTATAACCTGTTATAAACCATTATATGGGGAGGGACGTATATGCTCAGCATAACACCTGTTACAGTAGCCGGCTACCAGTGCGTAGTAGTTGGTAGAGATATGGACAGCGGACTTAAGGCCATCATTGCCATTCACGACACTACCCTGGGGCCTGCCCTGGGAGGAGCCCGCATGTGGCCATTTCAGAGTGAGGATGAGGCCCTGCAGGACGCTCTCCGCCTGGCCAGGGGCATGACCTGCAAGGCGGCGGTGGCCGGCCTCACACTGGGCGGCGGAAAATCCGTCATCATCGGAAACCCTGCAAATAAGAGCGAGGCACTGCTGAGGTCCTTTGGAAGACTTGTACATTCCCTGGGGGGAATGTATATAACCGCCGAAGATGTGGGCACCAGCCAGAGGGACATGGACTTAATACGACAGGAAACTCCCCATGTGGTAGGAGTCTCACCGGAGCTGGGGGGAAGCGGGGACCCGGCGCCCTATACTGCCCTGGGCGTATTTCAGGGTATAAGGGCTGCGGCATTATTCCTTTGGGGTCACCCTGACCTGAGGGACAGAGCGGTGGCTGTCCAGGGTGTGGGCCAGGTGGGATTTGAGCTATGCAAACTACTCCACAATGCCGGGGCCAGGCTCACCGTCTGCGACATCAACCCCGAGAACCTGCGGCGGGCTGTCTCCGAATTCAACGCCCGGGCGGTGACACCGGAGGAAATATACCGGCAGGAAGCAGAAATTTTTGCCCCCTGTGCCCTGGGAGGCGTTATAAACGACCAGACGGTCAAACAACTGAGGTGCTGCGCGGTGGCGGGGGCAGCCAACAATGTTCTTGATAATGACCGTCACGGTGAATTGCTCCACAGGCGGGGCATACTGTATGTCCCCGATTACGTTATAAATGCCGGGGGATTGATAAATGTGTCCTCCGAGCTGGATGGCCACAGCCGGGAGCGGGTTATCGGCCGCACAAAGGGCATTTTCCATACAGTTAAAGAAATACTGGCCATGGCCCAAAAAATAGACATCCCGCCCTTCAGGGCCACTGAGGAACTGGTGGCCAGGAAGCTGAAGCATATGGAGAAAAAACAGGTGGTGGAGGGATAGCAATGCTGGCACAGAAAAACCGGATAAGCGTGACCATCAGTGTTGAGCACTGTAAGGGCTGCGGCATCTGCACAGCCCACTGCCCCGAAAAAATACTTAATCTGGGTGAACAGCATAATTCATACGGCTATCCGGTCGTAGAGATGACAGATATAACTGCCTGCAAGGGCTGTCTGCGCTGTACCCTTATGTGCCCTGATGTTGTTTTTACCTTTACCCGGGAGGAAAAAAGCCATGCATAAACTTATGAAAGGTAATGAGGCCATGGGAGAGGCCGCAGTGAGGGCTGGATGCCGCTACTATTTCGGCTATCCCATTACCCCCCAGACCGAATTAATGGAGTATCTTGCCCGGCGGCTGCCGGAGGCCGGCGGTGTATTCCTTCAGGCCGAAAGCGAGGTTGCGGCAATTAACATGGTTTACGGGGCTTCCGGCGCAGGAGGCCGGGTGCTCACTTCGTCCTCGGGGCCGGGTATAAGTTTAAAGCAGGAAGGAATTTCCTTTCTGGCCACGGCAGAATTACCCTGTGTGATTGTAAATGTTATGCGGGGCGGACCAGGCCTAGGCACAATCCAGCCCTCCCAGGGAGATTATTTTCAGGCCACACGTGGAGGGGGCCACGGGGATTACCGGCTTCCGGTTCTTTCACCAGCCTCGGTGCAGGAAATGGTGGACTTAATGCATGAGTCCTTCGATATAGCAGAAAACTACCGCACTCCTGTTCTTCTGCTTACCGACGGAGTTCTGGGGCAAATGATGGAGCCCGTATATCTGCCTGAACAAAGAGATATACCTCCATATAGTCCCTGGGCCACCGACGGCTGCACAAACCGCAGCCGCCGGGTTATAAAAACGCTGTACCTGGACCCTGATCTGCTGGAGGACCACAATTTGCGACTGCAGAAAAAATACCGGGAAATAAGTGAAAGCCACTACAGATGGGAAGGCTATCACCTGGAGGACGCCGAGCTGCTTATACTGGCCTTTGGAGTGTGTGCACGGGTTGCCCGCACTGCAGTAGACAGCCTCAGGAAAAATGGAATAAAGGCGGGGGTATTCAGGCCTGTCACCCTCTGGCCGTTTCCTGTGGGCCCTCTGCAGCGAGCTGCCGCAGGGGCAAAACACATATTGAACGTTGAAATGAATGCCGGCCAGATGCTGGAAGACGTAAGGTCTGCCCTGGCCGGGCGGGAAGTGCATTTCTACGGGCGCATGGGCGGAGTAATGGTGTCCGCCCGGGAAATAGAGAAGAAAGCAATTAGAATTGCCGGAGGTGATGCGGCATGATACGCACCCTGTACTCACGGCCACAGTCTCTTACACCCAACAGGTTTCACTACTGTCCGGGATGCAGCCACGGCATAGTACACCGGCTGGTGGCCGAAGTCGTCGACGAGCTAGGCCTCAGGGAAAAAACCATAGGTGTTGCCTCAGTTGGCTGCTCGGTGCTTTTATACAACTATCTGGACATAGACATGCAGGAGGCCGCCCATGGACGTGCGCCGGCAGTGGCCACCGGTATTAAACGCGTACTTCCCGACCGTGTTGTTTTCACATATCAGGGTGACGGGGATCTTGCCTCCATCGGCCTGGCCGAGATTGTACACGCTGCAGCCCGGGGAGAAAATATCACGGTTATCTTTATAAATAATGCAAATTACGGAATGACCGGAGGGCAGATGGCCCCCACTACTCTTCCCGGGCAAAAAACCACCACATCACCTCTCGGAAGAGATGTTAACGCCACAGGCTACCCTCTCCGCATGTCGGAGCTGCTAGCCACCCTGGACGGGCCGGCATATCTTGCCAGGGTGGCAGTTACCGGCCCCTCTGAGGTGGTTAAAACCAAAAAGACTATTAAGAAAGCTTTTAACTGCCAGATCCAGGGGCTGGGATTTTCCATGGTGGAGGTTCTTTCCACCTGCCCTACCAACTGGGGAATGGACCCACTGGCGGCTCTTGAATGGGCTAAAGATCAAATGACGGCTTATTACCCCCCCGGAATTTTCAGGGATAAAATGGATCCGGAATTGGGAATTGGGAATTAGGAATTAGCACATGGGAATAATATTCCGGGCCTGCCCTATAGTACATTTCACAGGAAAGGATGAGTCTTTATGTATGAACAAATATTAATCGCCGGATTCGGCGGCCAGGGAGTACTTACCTGCGGTCAGATACTGGCCCTTGCCGCCATGTTTGATGGTAAAAAAGTCACCTGGATGCCGTCCTATGGCCCGGAGCAGCGTGGAGGCACCGCCTCCTGCGTGGTAACCATTTCTAGCCAGCCAATAGGGTCACCCCTTCCGGAAAACCTCACCGCGGCAATTATTTTCAACAAACCCTCACTGGTTAAATTTGAGCCGCGCATAAAAAGCGGGGGCGTTTTAGTGTTAAATTCCTCAATTATCAAAGTCCGGGGTGAGCGCGCAGATATATTGTCATACAGGGTTCCGGCCGATGAAATAGCCAGGCGGACAGGACTGGCGAAGGCCGCCAATATTGTTCTGCTGGGATCCTTCCTGGCCATGAAAAATGTAGTATCGGAAAAATCCCTGGAAAATGCCCTTAAGGAGTACCTTGGCAAATCCAAGCAGCACCTGGTGGAGGTTAACCTGAAGGCCCTGGCAGCCGGGCAAATTCATATGGGGGACCCTGCCCAGGCTGTTTAAACGCCCTGCGGGCGTTGCCACTGTTCCAGCGGCGCTGTTAAGCCTTATTCATGGGTCCGGAATTGGGAATTGGGAATTGGGAATTGTCCCGAACTAACAAAACATGGTTTACTCTAGCTATCGCTTTTACTAATTATAACCATTAAAACAATCTATTTTATTAATAAGTTCATCAATGATAAAATATATAATACACATCATCTATTCAAAGTAAAGTACCGGTTTCGAATGGGTGTAATAACCATATAAAAACGGAAGGAGAATTCCGATGGAGAAACAGACCCAAAAGATGCCGGGATTTAGCACCATGGCGATTCACGCCGGGCAGAAGCCTGACCCGTTAACCGGATCACTGGCCACACCGATACATCAAACCTCCACCTTCGTTTTTCCTGACGCGGATCGGGCAGCCTTACGCTTTGCCGGAGAAGAGGCAGGATTCATATACTCCCGGATAGGCAACCCCACCCAGGCCGCACTGGAGGAAAAAATAGCCGCCCTGGAGGAGAGTGAGGCGGCCCTGGCCTTTGGATCCGGAATGGCGGCCATAACAGGAATTATTCTGGCCCTTTTAAAAAAGGGCGACCACATACTAGCCGATGAAACTCTATATGGCTGCACATTTACATTCTTATCGCATATGCTGCCCAGGTTCGGGGTGGAGGTATCTTATACGGATATGTCCGACCCCCTGAACGTCAAACAATGTCTCAGGGAAAACACAAAGTTGGTATATTTTGAGTCACCCGCCAATCCCACCATGAAGATGGTGGACATAGCGGCTGTGTCAGCCCTTGCCCACAACGCCGGGGCACAGGTTGCAGTGGACAACACATTCATGTCCCCCTACTTTCAGAAGCCTTTAAACCACGGCGCCGATGTGGTTATTCACAGCGCCACTAAATATATAAACGGGCACGGGGATGTAATCGCCGGTGTGGCGGCAGGCCCTAAATCCTTTCTGGATAACGTCAGGAAAACCACATTAAAGGATATAGGCGGAGTAATCAGCCCCTTTGATGCATGGCTGTGTCTCAGGGGACTGAAGACACTGGTGGTGCGGATGGACAGACATGAACACAACGCCAGGCTGGTATCCCTATTCCTGGAAAGCCATCCCCTTATTGAAAGGGTTTATTACCCCGGCCTGAAATCCCACCCGCAGCACGAGCTGGCCAAAAGACAGATGAGCGGCTTCGGCGGCCTCATATCCTTTGAGGTAAAAGAGGGCCTGGGGGCAGGAAAGCGCATGCTGAACAGCTTAAAGCTATGTCATCTGGCTGTCAGCCTTGGAGATGTGGATACTCTTATACAGCACCCGGCCTCCATGACACATGCCTCGGTCCCCAGGGAAGAAAGAATTAAAATGGGTATAACAGACGGCTTAATACGAATATCTGTTGGCCTGGAAGACGCTGCCGACATTATCGATGACCTGAGCCAGGCGCTGGACAATAGTAGCTTATAGGCACTTCTTTCCGGTCCGGAATTGGGAAATGGGAATCGAGAATTGGTTATGAAATTCAACTACTGAAATCGCCTAGGGCAACCCCAATTCCCAATTCCTAATTCCCAATTCCTATCATCAGTTAACTGAGAACCCTACTTTCCTTAAAGGAGCCTTGTCCTTCTTTTGCTTGCCAAGAATGTACTCCTCTCGTGACTTTTCACAGTTCCAGTATACAGCAATAAAAACATGGCCCTCTTTAATCAGCCTATTTGCCTCTTCAATGGAAAAAGCCTTGACCAGCTTCTCAATCTCGGACCTGCCACCCAGAGTAGAACAGGTGCCCGAACCTTGACCTTCCGAATGGCCTGAGCATCCACCCATAATAAAACCTCCCATCATCCGTTCTGCCTTGTTGGTATTTAATAAACAGGATAAGCCCTATAATGAACACCTGTCAACTACTCTATAATACCTTATACTGAAATTCTTTTACCGGTCGGAATTCAGAATTCAGAAGTCAGAATCCAGAATTCCGGGCATTCCTTATATTTTCATTCTCTGATGGTGCCGCGTTATTATAACAATATCCGTTGACATAATTAAACCCTGCTATCATTAAATCCAACAACATGATATAAGTCGCATCATGAAAAATTGTCAATATGGAGGTAATTATTAATTATGTCTTACCTAGAGCAAGGAAGCAATTATGGCCTTCTGGATATGGTTTGTCCCTTCTATAAGAGAAAGAACCCTCGCATCCCTGAGATATCTCTCGACAGGGAACTGCCTTAAATAGCCGCGCCCACCGCAAATATCCATCGCTGCAGCAGCAGCCTCCTGGGCTACCTCGCTGCCCGCTATTTTCGCCATGGAAGAGGCAAGGGTATAGTCCAGGTCGTTATCGATGAGCCAGCAGGCCTTCCAAACCATAAGCCTGGCAGACTCAATTTTTATTGCCAGCTCGGCCAGGGCAAAGGAAATGGCCTGCTGAGAAAATATCGGCCTGCCAAACCGCTGCCGCTCCCTGCTGAATTGCAGGGCAAACTCATAAGCCGCCCTGGCGATACCTACGCCCACAGCTCCTGAAAGCGCACGGCCCCGGTCGAATGTTTGCATAAGCAGCAAATAGGCCCCTCCCTTCGGTCCTATGGCCAGCTCACCGGGAACGAACACTTTATCCAGCACCAGTTCCGCCGTCCTGGCATAACGAACCCCCATCTTGCCGCGAACCTCCCCCACCTTCAGGCCGGGGTTGGAGGAAGGTATTATAAAAGCCATCATGCCAGCCTTTTTGTTCTTTAAATCAGTAGCCGCAAACAGTGTGGTAAAGTGTGCAACTCCTCCATTTATAACAAAATCCTTCACCCCACTGATTTCCCAGCCGCCGTTTGTTTTTTCGGCCCGGGTTGCCACAGCGGAAATATCGGACCCCGATTCCGGCTCGGTAAGGGCAAAGGCGGCCAGGTTGGGCCGGGGTTCTGCCAGCGCTGACAGGAAAATCTCTTTCTGACTGCCGGTTCCGGCTAAGATTATAGGGCTGGCGGCGTGGATGTTTGCCGCTACCACTGTGGCTACACCGGCACAGGCCCACCCAAGCTCCTCCAATATAAGCGCGGTGGAAAAATAATCAAGCCCCCTGCCGCCATACTCCAAAGGAACAGTTGGTGTCAGCAGTTTTTTTTCAGCCAGTTTTTTTACAGGCCCGAAATCAAAGGTGCTGTCACCCTTTTCATCCAGCCTGGCTGCCACAGGAGCAATATAGCCCTGGGCCAGCGCCCGCACTTCCTCCACCAGCTCCCTCTGGTTACTGTTTATATTGAAATCAGCCACCTCCGGCCACCTCTCTTTTCTTTACCCACTCAGTGAAGCCCAGCACGAGATTTTTCCCCTCTGCTGAAAGCGACCGGTAGCTCTCAATAAGCGCCCTCTCGTCGTCACTTCCCGGCGGGCCGCTTTCCTCACAGCCCTTATTGTTCCACTGCTCCTGAGGCTGCACACGTCGCCCCCCGGTGTCATCCGGGATACTATGCGCTACGGAGTTATCGGTATTGCGCAGAAAGAACTCCACCGGCCTCTTTAATACCTCTGCAATTGTCTCAAGCTGGGCAAGGTATATACGGCGCTTCCCCTTTTCGTAATTGGACAGGGTTGACTGGGAGCACCCTATTTTCGACGCCAGCTGCTCCTGGCTGTACCCGGCTTCCTCCCTGGCAAGCTGCAGCTGCTTTCCTATAGATTTATAACTCATTACAAATGCCTCTAAAATAATTTGTTTATTATAATTTATCATATTTTATTTGTTAATGTAATAAAGTTCATTGAACTACTTATGACAAATTGCTATAATTATTACAGTATTTAATAAGTTAACTAATGGGATCGGAGGGATAAAATGAACCTTGTGGAGATGTTAAATATCAACGCCGGTAAGTATGCCGACAGGGAATGCATCAGGTACGAGGGAGCAGGCCTTACCTTTGCCGGGCTAAAGGTGGCGGCCGACAAGGCGGCCGGTTTGCTGCAGTCCTGGGGAGTATCCAAAGGCGACAAAGTAGCGGTTATGAGCTACAATACAACCGCCTTTGTTATTTCCTTCTTCGGGGCGCTGGAGGCCGGGGCGGCGGTTGTTCCAATAAACCACAAGCTTGCCGCCCCGGAGGTGGACTATATATTGGAGCACAGCGGCGCAAAGGTCTTCCTGTTTGACGCCGCCCTGGATCAGATTGCCCGGAAAGTAACGGCAAAGGCCAGGATGGCCGCTTTGGACTCGGACACTGAGGGCTTTGATCGCTTCGAGAGTGCAATGGAAAATGCCCCGGCTTTTACGCCTGTCGAAATTGCTGAAAACGATCTTGCCGAAATACTATATACCTCCGGCACCACGGGCAAGCCCAAAGGCTGCCTGCACACTCACGGCAACGTTATATTTGCAGGCATCAGCGGCGCTATGTGCATGAAAATAGATGATCATGACCGGCTTTTAATGGCCATGCCCATATGGCACTCCTCTCCATTAAACAACTGGTTTATTGGCTCCCAGTATATGGGCGCGGCAACGGTGCTTATCAGGGAGTACCATCCCTTAAAGTTTCTTCAGGCTGTGCAGGACGAAAGGTGCACCCTCTATTTCGGGGCACCAATCAGCTACATAATGCCCGCTCAAATGATCCCCAATTTCAGTGATTATGATTTGTCTTCGATGCGCTGCTGGATTTATGGCGGAGGACCCATTTCCGGGGACGTGGCCATTATGCTCATGGAAAAATACAGGAGCAAAAATTTCTACCAGGTATACGGCATGACCGAGGCAGGCCCTTCCGGCACTGTGCTTTATCCACAAGATCAGGTAAGCAAGGCGGGCTCCATTGGCCGGGTGGCCATCCCCGGAGCCGATGTTATAGTCATGAAAAATGAAAATGAAAAGGCAACCCCCGGCGAGGTGGGCGAAATCTGGATCAAAAGCCCCTGTATGATGAAAGGGTATTACAATAACCCCGGGGGAACCGCCGAGGCCTTTGCAGGCGGATGGTACAAAACAGGCGATGTGGCCAGGCTGGATGAAGACGGCTACCTTTATATAGTGGACCGCACCAAGGATATGATAGTCACCGGCGGTGAAAATGTATACTCCAAGGAAGTGGAAGACGCCATAGCCGGGTATCCCGGAGTGGTGGAGGTGGCAGTTATAGGAAAACCCCATCCTGAGTGGGGCGAAACTGTGACGGCCCTGATCGTGACCAAGCCCGACACCACTATAAATGAGGAGGAACTCAAGTTTTACCTCACTGAAAAGCTGGCTAAATATAAAATACCCAGGGCATTCAGCTTTGTCGGGGAATTGCCCCACACTCCCACCGGAAAAGTGAAGAAATATGAACTTCGCCGGCAGCTTTCCCAGGTCTGACCGGCTAAATCAAAAACGGAGGATTTTTATGTTTGACTTTCTTTTAAACGAAGAGCAGCTTAAGCTGCGTGATGAGGCCAGAGACCTCGTGCGCTGGGTTCCCCGCCAGATGATACTGGACATGGACCAGGACAAGATAAAGTTTCCCACGGAATTTCTGCAGGAAGCAGGGCGCAGAAACCTTTTGGGCTGCCGCTACCCCAAAAAGTGGGGAGGCCGGGGCTTGGACTGGGTTACCACTGCCATGGTCATAGAAGAGATCGGCACCCTGGGCTATATATTTGCCTGCACCTTCGGCGTAGGGGCAGAGCTGGTATGTGACGCCATTATCCAGCACGGCACCGACCAGCAAAAGGAAAAGTACGTCAAGCCCCTGCTGGCCGGAAATATGTTTGCCGCCGAGTGCCTGACCGAGCCCCGTGGAGGGTCGGACTTTTTCGGCACCACTACAGTAGCTGAAGACAAGGGCGACTATTTCCTTTTGAGCGGCCAGAAGAGGTTTATTGTGGGGGCCGAGGGGGCGGACTACTTCCTCGTATACGCCCGCACCGACCACGACCCCAAGGCCCACCCGCATAAGGCCCTCACCTGCTTTATAGTGGACAGGGGCCCCGGGGTAAAGGTGGAATATCTATACGGCCTCATGGGCTGCCGGGGCGGCGGCGCCGGGCGCCTTGTCTTCAAGGATGCAAAGGTGCCCCGGGAGAACATAGTGGGCGAGCTTAACAATGCCTACGCTGTTTTTAACACCATGATGATCCCGGAGCGCCTGGGCACCGCGGCCATGACCATAGGCGCAGCCCGCCCGGCCCTGGATGTGGCAACACGCTACACCACCCGCCGCAAGGCCTTCGGGCAGGTGATCAACCAGTTCCAGGGTGTCAGCTTCCAAGTGGCCGAGGCTGCCATGCTTCTTGACGCCGCCCGCTCGCTGGTATATACCACCTGCCGGGCGGTGGACAGCGGAGTGGAAACCAATAAAACACGCCGCCTTATAAGCGAGACCAAAAAATTTGTTACCGAGTCCTGCCAGAAGGCGGCCCGCCTCTCCATGCAGGTAATGGGAGGAATAGGCTACACCAACGTGTTCCCGGTGGAAAAGATAGTACGCGACCTGGGCCTGGCATCCATATGGACCGGAACTAGCGAGGTAATGTCCATGATAACCGCCCACGAGTGGTACAGGGAATATATGCAATCCGAAAGGAACCGGGCTGAAAGGGATTATGAGCAGGACGCCGCCGAGGCCTTCGCTGCAGGTGAAAAGATTTACGAGTAACCTTTTTAAATCACTATAAACATAAACCCCTGACCGGGCTTGAAGTTCATGCCTGGAAAGGGGTTTATATTTAAACAATATAGTCTGCCAGAATCCCGCCAAGACGCCTGATCCCTTCCACCAGCTTATCTTCTGGCATATTTGAGTAATTCAATCTAAAGGTATTCTCATGGCCCCCGTTTGGATAAAACGGGCCTCCCGGCACGAAGGCCACATTTTTCTCAAGGCTTTTGGCCAGAACATCTCTTGCATTGACGTCAGGGGGTAGTTCCACCCAGGTAAAGAGCCCCCCTTCCGGGCGGGTAAACTTTAGATTAGCGGGAAACTCTTTTTCCATGGCGCTTATTACTACATCCCTCCTCTTTTTATAAACCTTTTTTATTTCTTCCACATGACTGTCCAGCTCAAACATCTCCATGTACTTTGCAACCTCTCTCTGGCTTATGGTAGAGGACTGCAAATCGGCACTCTGCTTTATCAATACATATTTTTCAAGTATTTTCTCATCTGCCGCCACCCAGCCAATCCTGTATCCCGGGCAAAAGGTTTTTGAAAAGGTTCCGAGAAATATGACCTGCCCCCTGGTGTCCAAAGCCTTCAGCGATTTATTGCTTTTACCGTTAAACCCCAGCTCCCCATAGGGGTTATCTTCAATAACCGGTATATCATAGCGGCTTATTATTTCCATGAACCTTAAGCGGCGCTCTTGGGACCAGGTTCTTCCCGTCGGATTCTGAAAATCCGGTATTACATACACCATTTTAACCCTGCCGGTTTCTTTAATAATTTTCTCCAGCTCCCCGACAATCATGCCGTCATCATCGGTGGGAACTTCTATGAACCTCGGCCCATAGACGTTAAAGGCGTTAATTGCCCCAAGGTATGTTGGGCTCTCACATAATACAACATCATCTTCATTCAGAAAAATTTTCCCTGAAAAATCCAGACCCTGCTGGGACCCGCTGGTTATAAGTATGTTTTCACAGCCAAGGGCTGTGCCGAATTTTTCATTCATCCTGCCGGCAATTTTTTCTCTCAATGGCTTAAATCCCTCTGTTGTGGTATACTGCAGGGCCTGTCTTCCCTCTTCCTCCAGCACTTTAAGGGAAACAAGCTTTATCTCCTCCACCGGAAACAGCTCCGGCGCGGGCAGCCCTCCGGCAAAGGATATTATGTGGGGCTGCTCGGTAACTTTAAGTATTTCACGAATCTCGGAAGCCTTTATGTTATTGATACGATCAGCAAATCTAAAATTCATAGTAATAACACCCCCGGAACTAATTATTTAGATCAAAGAATAACCGGCAGGAAAAACATTGTAAATATCCAATTAAATATTATAAAACAACAATTGGTCATTAAGAAGGTGCTAAAAGAAATGGACATAGCCAAATATTTTGCCAATATTAGATTGGATATTTCAAAAAGCAATTCCCTGTATCATCAGATTGCGATAATAATCTCCGAAAAAATTACCAATAACGAATTTCCTCCGGGGACAAAGCTTCCCCCTGAAAGGGACCTTGCCACACTTTTCAAGGTGAGCAGAACCACCGCCATCAATACTTACCGGCTGCTTGAACAGCAGGGGCTGGTAAGAACAAGGGTGGGAAGCGGAACATATGTCTCTGACCAGCCCGCTGACGCAAAGCAAAAGGAGATACCCTGGAAACAGCTATTTAAATCCCACAGCCAGTCATATGCCTCCGAGGTGCTGAGAGAAATGGTTTCGGTGGGCTATTCTGCCGACACAATTTCCTTTGCCACGGGAATGCCCGACCCGGAATTCTACCCCGTGGAAATTCTGGCGGATCTATTCAGGACCCATATTGAATCCCTTGATAAAGCCGATTTTGGCTATATCTCCACCGAGGGCTACTACCCGCTTCAAAACTCTATTGCAAAAATGCTAAATGAAAGTGGCATTATATCAAAAAAAGAAGAAATAATGGTGGTTTCAGGATCACAGCAGGGTCTGTACCTGTTAAGCAAAGCCCTTCTGGAGCCTGGAGACTACGTGGTAACAGAGTCACCAACCTTTTTGGGGGCCATCCAGGCCTTTCAGTCAGCAGGCGCCAAAATACTGGGGATAGATACATCCGGCAGCCATTTTCTATCATCCCTGGAGGATTACATAATCCGTTACAGACCTAAATTACTATACATAATGCCCACCTATCAAAACCCCTCGGGAAATGTTATTCAGCTGAAAGAAAGACAGGATCTGCTGAATTTGGCGGCCAGGCACCGGTTAGTGATTATTGAGGACGACCCATATGGAAATCTGTACTACGGTGAGGTACCCCCTTCATCACTGAAGGCACTGGACAATTATGGCGGGGTTGTCTACCTGGGCACCTTTTCAAAAATTCTTATTCCCGGGCTAAAGGTGGGCTACATAGCTGCTCCGCCACAGCTAATAAAAAGAATAGCCTTTGACAAGCAGTATATAGACCTGAGCTCAAACAACATTACCCAGTGGCTAACCTACAAATACCTTGATGAAGGTTATCTGGGCGAACACCTTACCCTGCTTCGCAGGGAATATAAAAAGCGCCGTGATGCCATGGTGAGGGCGCTCAGGCGCTTCTGCGGAGATAATGTTGATTTTAATATTCCGGATGGAGGCTATTATATTTGGTGCAGGCCCAGAGAACCTGTAAAAGTCAGCAAACTCCTTCATGAGGCGGCAAAAGCCGGAGTGTCATTTGTACCCGGAGACGCTTTTTATGCAGCAGCGCCTCCGGGCACAGAATTCCGTTTGTGTTTTGCCACACACAATGAAGCTGTTATTGCCGAGGGAATAAAAAGACTGGGCAAGGCCCTTTCCGCTGCAAAGAAGTCCGGGAGGGAAATACTCAGAACAACAGTAACAGGCCCTCCCATTGTATGATGAAAAGTCTAGTAAATAATTGAAAGGAATTCCATATGAAAGGTAAAAAAAGTAAAATAAAAGTCCGTAGGTCCTGGAACATAAATCCCAGAACCAGAATTCATGACAATAACATAAAGAAGAATATTAAAAAGTCCCGGCAGGAGGCAAGGATTGACTTAAAAGAAGAATATTGACGGCTAGCCTGGCTCAAGCTCCTTAACTATAAATTCATTTTTTTCATTAATACATACAGAGTACAGAAAATCAAAGCCCTCGCCTATGCCGGGCTCCTGCAGCCTGGCATAGGCGCTCCTGATTCCCGGTATGGGTATGTGCTCCTTACCTTCTCTCTGCTCATTTCTTAATATTGCCTCATTAATCCCTGACTGGAAATAGTAGCCTAAAACCTTGAATCCGGCGCCTTTAGATATTTCAATATACTTTTTCCTATCACCCGCAGAAGGATTTGTGTTATCCACAACAAAGGGCTGCCTGGCTTTAATACAGGCTTCCAGAATTATATTTTCCCTGTGCCTGGTTTTTAACATATCCAGGTTTATTCTTATGTGGGTTTTAAAAAAGTTTTCTTTGTAAAAAGTACTTTTACCGGTTGCCTGTATACCAATAAAGATTATTGCCTCCATAACTTTCCCCTTTCTTTAATTTCCTGTAACGAACTATACATATGGTCCCAATATAAAATCAACAGTATTCAATTCCACGTTATAATTGCAATAAATTCGGATAACTTAAGCTGATTGCATGAAAGCAACAGGGGAAACTGCCCGGCAATTGGCAGCACATGCGATATTAATATAGGTCAAAAGTGAGCCAGGAAAAAACCTGGCTCACTTTTTGTTTCTAAGCCAACTGTCATGAACCCACTGTTGGGACTTGGCCCAAAGTCCAGGGTTCACAACCCGAATATTATTGTCATAAATTGGTGTAACAACGCTTATATTCCAGAATAGTATATAGCAGGCCTATAAACTGGTAAATAAAAGAAAACAAAATGAGGAGGGTTCATGATGGCGGAAGAAGTTAAGGAACTTGGTGAACTTGTAGACATGCTGACGAAATCTTGGAAGGACGACAAGAAAAAATGGGACCACAAAGACGACAAGAAAGACGATAAGAAAAAGGATAAAAAAGACGACGATTTAAAATGCCACTGTAAGTGTGTAAACCAGAACGGTTCGAACAACAAGAATAATGTAAATGTTTCAACGGGCGATGCATAAAAAGAGCAGCCCTGCTCAAAGTAGGGCTGTTTTAACATATGAAAATTATGCAATAGGAAATGCCCTCGTATTCAGGTAATATTCGAGGGCTTATATTTGCCCATATACCTCCGGCCAATTCCATAAAATATATTACCAAATTATCACACTACTGCTGCTATTATCATAAAATGCATTATACTCTCACTTTTTATATGGAGGTATAATTTGTATGGACAACAAAGAAAATTTTATACTAACTCCCCTAAAAGGAGAAAGAAAACTTGAAAACACCTATATCGGGACACATAAGGCAGACCTGAAGACTATCGTTTTGTGGATCTATAACATAAACCAGAACGGAGCCGCCAACACCTTTCATGAGGATGTGAGCCAGTACTTTACCCGGGGCGCAGACGGGAATGTACTGCTGAGGGATATGACGCCGGAAATGCTGTCTGATTTCCTTTTGAACATCTCTACGGCAAAGGAAATAGAGCTGCACGATCTCGGCATACGACTGGTACTGCTCATCTATAACTGCAACCAAAATGGTGTACACAATACTGCCAGAGTTGCCTGTGAAGAAGACCTCCGTGAAAGTGACACAGAACCAGAAATGTAAAACTAATGTCAATTTATGGTGTAACAACATTTATATTCCAGAATAGTATATAGAAGAGTTGCAAGAACTCGTAAAACAGACTAAAAAAATAAGGAGGGTTCATTAATGGCAGAAGACCTTAGGGATCTGGGTGAACTTGTGGAGTTGATCAAGCATCACATTAAGGACTGCAAGAAAAAGGACGACGAAAAATGCAAGGCAAAATGCAAAAATGTAAACCAGAACGGAGCAGGCAACCAGAATAATGTAAAAATTGAAGATGATTAAGAGTTAAATACGGGCAGCCCTGCGTAAAAAGCAGGGCTGCGAAATCTATTACCAGGGGGTGGTTTTATGGCGGATAAGCTTAAATACTATGTCCACTGCGAATTCCAGGATCAGTTAAACAATCTCCTTACGGAGGTAAAAGACCTTGCAAAGTCATCGGGATACAACCCGCCGGGCGGCCACGGCAAATCGGCTCTTACACCGGAATTCATGGCAATTCTGGCCGCAGCTATGGCAGGGGCGGCTTCGAAGTGCGGCGTATGGTGCAAGAATGTCAACCAGAACGGTGCGGCCAACAAATCTAACATTCTCCCCTGAGTTTTCTCCATTTCCGGCCTTCTTTTGTGATATTTAAGAATTATATAGGAAAGGTAATGCCCTCGTAAGCAGATATTTTCCGGGGGCTTATTTTTGTGCCAAAATGTTGGTGTCACATTTTTTTACCACAGAATAATTTATATAATTGGGAATTGGTAATATATTCAACAAAAAAAGGGGGTCGGCCTAGATACTTTTTAGTTCAGCCCCCTGTGGCTGACTGTCCACAATCTTATAAATAAGCCAAAGTGTCAGAATACCTCCTGACAGCCAGGCAAAAATCCAGACAAACTCAGGGATTGCTGTATAATCCCGAAGTTTCTCAGCATCTGATCCTCTTCCATGCAGGAAAAATAAAAAAACCGGCGAGTACATGGCTGACACAATTACATAAGATCCTATAAAACGGAGGCCATAATGAGACGGTGTAATTCCACCGGCCCGGCTGAGAGCCAAAAGAATCATAAAAATAGATACAGCAACAATTGCCGATTCTATATCGCGGACCCACAGTATTCCTGATACTACAACGGCTGCCGAGAAGACAGCCGCCAGGACTGTGGAGAATTTTTTAGTGTATGATGCCAGCAAATAAATAACCGCTCCCCAGAAAAAGGCCCCGGCATATCCTGAAAAAGCCACTATTCCCGGAAATTTGGACCCTGCATATAGCACTGCCCCGGACCCGTTAAAATTCAACTCCAGGCTGATTATTCTCCCGCCGGTCATCAAAGCCGCTATGCCGTGACTTATTTCATGAAAAAAGGTTTCATACCACTTGAATGGCACATTTATATAAGGAACATGGAATACCAGCCATGCCAGCAACAAAAATCCATAAAAACTGAATCTGCCTTTACGCACTTAATCACACCTTGCCCAATAAATTATGGTACAGATTTCCCCACAAAACATGAAAAAACCTGCTTTCAGCCAAGCAGGTTAACATATAAAAGAATAAGCCGGCCGAGCCTATAGCATAGTGATATATTTCTAGCTGCTCAATTATCCGGCCAAACCAGACTCACCTACGCTGCTGAGGCTGTATGGCTTCTTTGTGGCAAGCAGCATGAGAAAAGTGGGATTTTGCTATGCAGTTATCACCGGTTCATTCTTCCTCCTTAATCTTTTGAGGTTTTGCATCCCCCGGCTTATTTCTATTACGTGAGCTTCCTCCGCATTTAATTCCTGTGTTATTTTCTCTAAAGCATCCCATGGATCCACGTGTTCCCCGCAGGTAAAAATATCTACAGCAGCGTAGGAAAGCTCCGGCCAGGTATGAATGGTAAGATGTGATTCAGAGATAACCACTACCCCGCTTACTCCGTGTGGCTCAAATCTGTGAAAAGCCACTTCCCGAACTTCTGCATCCGCATTTTTGGCGGCACTAACCATAATGTTCTGAATCCCATTAATGTCATCCAACTTCTGTTTATCACATTCCCAAATCTCTGCCAAAAGTTGTATGCCTAGAGGGTGCCCAAGTACGGTCACTATAGTTATTCTCCTTTTTCCAAATAGTATTTCTTGGAGCAACCTGTCTTATAACAATATAGTGAATAATAACTCGGATAGTTTTACCGTAAAGGTCTACTGGGATAATCTGTACTTGTCATCCCTACCTGACTATATCACTAATTTTTGCCAATGGGGTTGTAGTATAGTTAAATTCATTGTATGTCACTATATACATTCCGTCTCCTTCCAGCCACTCGGCGTAATAAACTTCCCCGGGGCTTTTTATACCATTGCCGGACAACTGTGAATCCAGCCAATCTTTGTCAAACCCGCATTCTTTGAGATTATCCCATAATACCGTGCCGTCACTTATAATTGTGAAAGGTAGATAAACACCTTTGGCTTTTATATTTAAATCTTTGCGCTCTGTTGTTTGATAGGGGGATTTTTTAAGAACTGATAAAGTCCCGTTTGGTTCTAGAATGGCGTATTCCACCTCGCGTACCGAAAAGGTATCCTTTTGCCTGAGAAGTGTTTGAAGCTGGTTTATGTTTATTTTATTCTGTTTCAACTGCTCCCTGTCTATCATGCCATTACGAATAACTATGGCGGGATTGCCGAGAGTATAGCCCCTCACTTTTATAAATTTTTGTCCTACATTCTCAACTGCAATATGAAGTATAGCCCAAAGAAACAATGCGTAAATAATAAAACTTAAGTTTATTTCGGAATCATATACTGCGTTTCCCAGTAATTCCCCCAGCACTAAAGCTGAGATAAAGTCAAATGGAGTAATTTGACTAAGCTGTGTCTTGCCTACCAGTTTCACTACAACAAACAAGGCAAAAAAGCCAACAATCAATTCTGTAGTAAGATATAGAAGATCCATAAGGATTTAGGCTGCTCCTTAAAAATGGTTTTTCCTATATTTTCCCCTAAACCCTTCTTATATGCCGCACACATATTTTTTATTCTTCAATTTATGCCTCCCCTTATAGTTTTTGCTGAGGTTTAAGAGAAAAAGGCATCTGATAAACCCTTGAATTTCCTGGGTTCTCAAATGCCTCTTAGTTATAAAATGTTTTTTGTCAACAGCCCCGTATGATTAATTCTCTGACTGACTGTCTTATTGCTGGTAAAGACATGGTCCAGATTACACAATAACAACAAAACCCTACTGGCAACCAGGCAGGGTTTTATAAAGCTCAATAAAAAATAAATGGAGCGGGTGATGAGAATCGAACTCACGTAATCGGCTTGGAAGGCCGACGCTCTACCATTGAGCTACACCCGCACATAAAGTCTTTATTCCGTTGACAAAAAGTATTATAGCACAGTGAACTGCCTAAAGTCAAAGGTATGTTTACAGGTATTTTAATGCTTTTTTACAATTTTTTTTACAGGTAATACAAATGAGGCTTTACCACTCCGTTTTTCACCTCAAGCAAACCAAAGCTGTACCTGCCGTCCCTGTCCCTGGGCATGGAAACACTGCCGGGGTTGAATATGAGAAGCCCGTCCTCGTTTGGGCAGCCCGGGGCCTTGGTATAGCTGTAGCCCGGCACATGGGTGTGGCCGTAAACCGCCACTCCGGCCTGTAGCTCCAGCGCCCTGTTATAGAGCCCGTATAAAGATACCTTTACATTATAGCGGTGCCCGTGGGTGATGTATATAGTAACGCCCTCAACTTCCAGGAGCTTTTCTTCCGGGCCATCCTGCCGCGGGTCGCAGTTGCCCACCACGGCATGAACGGGGACATGCACTGCCGCCGCTATTTTTGAGGCATCACGGTAGTGATCCCCGGCATGAATCAAAAGGTCTATTCTCCCCATCATATCAATAGCCTTATATGCAGGCTCCAGTATATCGTGCGTGTCGCTTAAAAGCCCAATCCTCACAAAACCCACCCTAAAAAACAACTAATTCTTACCCGGTTAGTCTTGATTAATAGGTGCTCTGTTATAATTATACTCTTCTCTGTGGTCTCTGTGGCTAAGTCTGATTATTAACTTTTTCAACAAGCCCTTCTATTATTTCCCTGGCCTGCCTGAAGGCCTTGCCGCGGTGGCTGATTTTATTTTTAGTGTCCATGTCCAGCTCAGCAAAGGTTTTGCCCAGATCCGGCACTATAAAGAGAGGATCATACCCAAAGCCCTCTTCTCCTCTGGGTGCTGTACCTATAACGCCCTCACAGGACCCCTCGGCCGTGAATACCTTTCCACCGGGCAGTGACAGGGCAACCACACACTTAAACCTAGCCCCCCTTTTTACGGTTGGAACACCCTCCAGCAGGCGGAGAAGTTTTTCGTTATTGGCCCGGTCATTCTTTTCCTCACCGGCGAAGCGCGCCGAGTGAACCCCCGGCGCACCTCCCAGATAGTCCACCTCCAGGCCGGAGTCATCGGCCAGGGCAATTTCACCGGTGGCTGCGGAAACAGCCCTGGCCTTTTTTATGGAGTTATCCGCAAAGGTCTCCCCATCCTCAATAACCTCGGGAATATCAGGATAGTCGGCCAGGGACCGGACCTCGACTCCCAGGGGAGCCAGCATAGTGTTAAGCTCTTTTAATTTCCCCCTGTTACCTGTTGCCACCACTATCCTCAAGACCTATCACCCGCCCCTATTCTGGCCGCTATATCACCAAGCACTTCCTTCTGGTAATTTATTAATTGCCTTATCCCTTCGGCCCCTATATCAATCATCCGGTTCACTTCGTCCCTGTCAAAGGATGACTCCTCACCTGTACCCTGTATCTCCACAAAGCTTCCTGCGCCAGTCATTACCAGATTCATATCCACATCGGCGGCAGAGTCCTCTGCATAGCAAAGGTCGGCCACCACCTGTCCGCTTACTATTCCAACACTGGTGGCTGCCAGAAAATCTTTTACAGGCAGAACAGGCAAACTACCATTTTCAACAAGCCTGTTAAGGGCATCCACCATGGCTACAAAGGCCCCTGTAATGGATGCGGTTCTGGTTCCCCCGTCGGCCTGTATCACATCACAGTCAATAAGCACCGTTCTTTCTCCGAGGGCCCCCATGTCAACCACAGCCCTCATGCTGCGCCCTATTAGCCTTTGTATCTCGTAGGTCCTTCCCCCTATCCGGCTTCTTTCCCTGCCGGTGCGGACTCCTGTTGCCCTTGGTATCATGGCGTACTCTGCTGTTACCCACCCGCCGCCTTCCGCCAGCTTACGGAAACTGGGCACCCGGTCCTCAACAGTGGCTGTGCATATTACCCTGGTTTCGCCAACTTCAATAAGAACTGAACCCTCGGCGTATTTGTTGTATCCACGTGTGATTTTAACCGGCCTGAGCTGTCCTTGCTTTCTACCATCAACCCGTTCCAAAAAAAATTGCCTCCTTTTTGTGACCGCCGGGACCTCTGAAAGGAAACTGTCACGGCAAACTTATTTAAACATAATAATATAAAGTATTTTGCCTTTTCAGCATGGATTTTAAAACCTCTCCAAACTAATAAACAAAATAGGTGTCCAGCTCGGTTGCTATCTCCACATTGTTTTTATATCCCTCTGCGGCCTCGGCCCGCAGCTTTTCCAGGTCATATTCGGGGTAGAAGTGAGTTATTATCAATTCCTTTGCCCTGGCCTTTCTGGCCAGTTCCCCGGCCTGCCGGGCGGTCATGTGGACCCCGCGGAGGTAGTCCTGGTCAGTGTCATAGCCGCTGGCCTCGCAAAGAAGTATGTCGGCCTTTTCGGCAAAAAGCGCCAGATCTTCAGTAGGTGCGGTATCTCCTGTATAAACCAGGTATCCCGATCCCTCAACCCCCACCGAGTAAGAAGGCAGGGAGTGCTGACCCGGCAGAAGGTAATACCTTACCGGCCCCACGTTGTACACCCTGGCTTTTATACCGGGAGGAACCTCTTCCAGGGGAAGGTCTTCAATAAATATCTTTTGAAAGGCCTTTTGGCTCTTTCCCCCGATGGCTCCGGCCACCTCGGCGGGCTCTTTTGGGAGCAGCAGCGGCACCGGCCCCTGTTTATGGCTTCCATCTCTCATGGCGCCCTCCAGGGCATGCCTTAGGCACTCTATGTCAGCACAGTGATCGGGATGCAGGTGTGTAAGTATAACAGCCCTAACTGTCCTGAAATTAAATCGCTGGCAAAGGTTGCTGAAGGACCCGTTGCCCATGTCGATAACTACATTTGCAGCCCCGTCCTGCAAAACATAGCCAGAGCAGGCGCCTCCGGCCTTCGGGTAGGGTGCCCAGCACCCCAGTACGGTAATTCTCATACGGCATTCCTCCCCCGTCAGAATACAGGAGTCAGGAGTCAGGAGTCAGAATAGTTTTAGACCTTTCCTTTTGAAAAAATCCGACCTATAATGTAGGCTCATTTTGCTTGGCAATATAATCCCAAACCATTCTGAATTCTGAATTCTGGATTCTGAATTCTGACCGTATTTTTTATACCTATAGCTATACAAGCATTTCGATGAATGAATCAATCCTCAGCCTTGTCCTGGCGTCCAGCTTATTGGGCCTGTCCCCCTCCAGGGTAAGGATGGGGACTTTGACCATTTTTCTGATTAACATATCCTCTATCTGCCTGTAGCAGAAGCTCTGGGCATAATGAATAAGGCCGTCAAGCCTCCGCCTGGAAATCTCCCTTTGTATATCCTCCAGGCGGTAAAATATACCGTAAGGATAGGAGTAAAGCCTGTACTGCTCAGTAAGGTCTGTTACCTTAAAGGGCATAGAAAACTGCCTCTGCACCTCGTTGTACACCACTCGGGCTCCCCGCCCCTCCACGTAGTCGTAAATGTCGTCCATTATAGGGGGCACGCCAATATAGCCCAGGCGAATTTCTCCAACTGACGGATCCCTTGATTTTTGTTCACTGATAAAACGGCTAACCTTTTCCTCAAAGGCTGCCGGATCCCCCTCAAGGTCGCTGCAGGAAACCTGGTAAACATGGTTTTCCCATCCTGTAACGGTATTTCGGGTCCAGGAAAGCTCATCGATAAGATGAACGCCGGATCTTATTTTGTCCAGGTTATTCTTTGTTCTTTCAACCTCTTCCCAGTTTGTCCCCAGCCGGTCAGCCAGTTTTTCAAGCTGAAGCCGCAATAAATCTCTGTCCCTGTCAAAGGGGAAGGCAAAGGGAATGATATCCACTCCCTCAAACTCCAGGGTTTCCATAAGTGCATGGGTATTGCTGCAGTCCCCCTGGGTAACTGCTATAACCCTTTTTATCCCTCTTCTCAGGGTTGTGCTGTATATACCCTTTATCCAGGCACAAACGTTGGCGGGGTACCCTGCCATCTCTGCCTGGTCAACCAGCCCTGAGGGGTCCGGGTCTGTTATGAACACATTGTTCAGGTCCACCGGCACAAAGCCGGCAGCGTATATTATTTCTGAGGGAACCGTGGTTGTAATGCCAATCAGTTCAGACATTATAGCTTCCCCATTCTTTAGCCGATATAAATAATCATATACATTTCGGGAGATGTTTCCCTTTTTGATTATAACGGTTGCAGGCTTTTATTCCAACAAAAAAACGCAAATAAACGCCCTGCCGGGCGTTGCCGCTGTTTCAGCGGCGTAGTATTAAGCATATTAACGGGTCCAAAATTGGGAAATGGGAACCAGGTATTGGTTGTTAAACCCCAATTCCCAATTCCCAATTCCTAATTCCCAATTCCATACATTCAGTTTGCTTTAAGATAATTCTCTATTCCCTCTACAATGGCCTCCGCGGCCTTCAGTCGGAACTGGTCGGTTCCCAACAATTTTTCCTCCTCGTAATTTGAGAGGAACGCAACCTCGGCCAGGGCTGCCGGAACTTGCGACCTTGTCAATACCGCAAAGTTGGCCTGAAGCACTCCCTTATCTTCCCTCTTAAGCTCATTTAAAAGGCTTGCTTGTATACTTCTGGCCAGGTACATCCCCTCTATCCTTACATCTTCCATCCCCTCGCCGGGCTCCCTCAGGAAATAGGTGCTTGTCCCGGAATGAGACCTGCTGGGGTTGGCATTGGAGTGAATGCTTACAAAAAGGTCCGCCTCGTTCCTGTTTGCAATTTCCGGCCGCTCATAAAGGTCTATATAGGTGTCTCCCGTCCTGGTAAGTAACACCGTAGCCCCCTTGCTCCTTAAAATCTGAGCCGCCTTTAGTGTAATATCAAGGTTTACCACCTTTTCCTTAAGCCCTGAGGGGCCGATTGCCCCTGGATCGCTGCCCCCGTGACCGGCGTCCAGCACTATTTTGGAGCCGGCAATTGTTCTTGACCCGCGTGGAATAATTGTAATCTTCAGCCTGTCGCCGCTGCTGGAGAGGCTTCTCTTATAGGTCATCCTTGCCTTGAGGTCAACAACCACCCTGGTAACGGCCGGCTCACTGTTGAATAATCCAACCCTTATTTTATCAACCAGAGTTGAGTTTAAAGTTATGCTTTCCAGCACACTGCCGGGCTTCAGCCCCTGTATATCAATCACGAGCCTGTCCGGATTATAGAGGGTGGTTGTGGAGTATTGTATTTCAGCGCCGTCGGACTCAATGGTTAATACAGTGCCCGTTCCCTCTATCCTGGCAGATACCGATTTCAGATATTTCTCCTGCCCGGACTCAGAAGGTGTATCTGCAGGTTTTTCTGCAGGCTTTTGTTCAGCTGGCTTCTCAGCTGGCTTCTCAGAGTCATCTCTGGGTGGAGGCTGTATTTGCCCAGTGCTGCCACTGGAGGTATTTCCACTACCGCCCTGTGGAGGGCCCGGACTTACATCCCGGTCCTCCTCCAGCAGCCAGGCGACTATCCAGCCCTGCCTGCCGTCCTGAAGACTTACCTTATACCAGTCACCTGACTTATCCAGCAGGGGCAGCCTTTCACCCTGACCAGCCCTTGACATTACACCATAGTTTGTTCCCGGGCCGCTCCTTATATTTACCAAAGAGCCGGTGACCACACCCCTGGAGGAGTTTATTGTTTCAGGCCTGGCGGGAGGAATCGGCGTTTCCTCTTTTACCAGCTTTACAAGCTCTCCGTATATCCAGCCTGCCCCGCTGCTTAAAGCCACCTTGTACCAGCTTCCTGACTTGTCCTGAACTTTATAAACTGTCCCCCGGTCCGCATTTCCTACAATTTTATTACCTGTGCCCGGGCCGCTCCGGATATTTACCCTCTCTCCGGTGACTTCTACTTTAGTTGAGGCCTTTACCTCGTGAGAAGCAGGTTTAGCTGTGTCAACCGTTTTCTCCTGTGTCGCTGCCTGCCTGGTCTCAACCAGCCACCCGGCCACCCAGGCGGTGGTGCTGCCCTTTTTAACCCTGTACCACCCATTTTGGCTAGATAAAATATCCATCCTTTCACCCTGCACTGCCTTCGCCAGTATCCTGCTTGCGGTGCTGGGTGACTCCCTTAAATTTACATAGGCCACTTTGACAACAGCCTGGCTGGAACCTCTGTCGGAGAGCTGGCTGGAAGAGCCGCTGTAGGAAACAAGCCAACCCGCAACCCAGGCGGTAAGGTTCCCCTTTTTAACCTGGTACCAGCCGTCCCTGGCGGACAGCACCTCCATTTTCTCTCCCTGGAAGGCTTTACCTACTATAGCGTTTCCAGTGGAGGGACCCGCCCTCAAATTTATATAGGAACCTTTTACGGTAGCCTGTCCAGCTGCCATAGCGGCTGAAGCCGAGAATAACAGAAAACATACCACTACTGAAATAAACAATATTAACTTGTTAACGGGTATTGGCTCCTTCTCTGAAATCGGCATAAAAAGTACCCCTTGTATGTTGCTATATTATATGACTTCCAAGAGTACTCTAAAGTTCCAAATAAACTATAATTTTCTACTTTAAATGACAATATGAGTCTATTTTCTCAGGTTCATAATGGCATTAATAGTAACATATAACAGATGAATAAACCATTTAATAAAGCGGGGATAACTATAAATGATTTAGATGCAATATGGAGGGAGCTTTATTTGGCGAAAGAAATTGTTAAGTATATCCGCATTGTTATTCTTTCTTGCTTCGTTCTATTTCCTGTTTCTGCTGAAGCCCATCCTTCCCCGGAAATAATCTGCCCTATTAATTGTGACCAGTCCAGAGAGCTTTTCCTCGGCACCCCCCTTTTACAGGGGGATGATGTTAAGGAATTACAGACTGCCCTTTATGAACTTGGCATTTATAAAAGCCCGGCCAACGGTATATTTGACTCCGATACCGAAAATGCAGTGCTCGAATTTCAGAGAAAATATGGCCTTGTGGCGGACGGCAGAATTAAGGACAGTACATGGAATGTTTTGTCCAGAGCAGTGGAGAAGTCCGAGCCTACCAGCACCAACATATCTCCACCCAGCGGTGAAAAAGTAATCCTGATAGACACTAAGAGAAGGACACTGACTCTTATTGTCAACGGAGAGCCCTTTAAGCAGTTTCCGATTGCCTGCGGAAAAATGGAAACACCCACCCCCATAGGGAACTGGAAAATAAAAAGGAAAGCCACTAACTGGGGCACGGGCTTTGGTACAAGGTGGATGGGCCTTAATGTAAATTGGGGTATATACGGAATCCACGGAACCAACAAGCCCTACTCAATAGGGGGATACCAGAGTCATGGCTGCATCAGGATGCACAACCGGCATGTAGAGCAGCTTTACCCCTGGGTATCCGTGGGAACTCCAGTTGTAATAGTTGGAAATCCCTTCACTTACATGGACCCGCCTTTTAGCATGATGCGCCGGGGAGATGTGGGGTCGGCAGTCATGGAAGTCCAGTCCGCACTGAAAAGACTGGGCTATGACATGGGTGTGGATGGAGTATGGGGCGGTGGCATGGAAAAAGTAATCATTCAATACAGAAAGGACAACAATCTTCCCAGGGATAATTCGGTAGACCGGAATGTATACAAATCCCTTGGATTCCGGGAATAAATATTCTATTAAGAATAATTTACGGATCCGGAATTGGGAATTGGTTAATCCCCTACCCCCAATTCCTAATTCCCGATCTTAAACTTTCTCACGGCTGTCGCTGGTAGGTGAAGCTGCGGGTACTACTCCTGCATCCCCCGAAGGTCGGGGCCTCCTGCGGACAGCCCTGCCGGCCCTGTTTTTCTCCTTAATAATCGGAACAACTTTATTTACGTACCACCATAATATAACTAGCCCAGCCACCATCCATACAGCCATAATTGGGTCAGTGGTAATTACGCCCACGGCCAGAAAGGCAAAGACTACCGTTGTAATCACCGGAATTGCCGGGCCCATCGGCATTTTGAAATTTCTTTCCCTGTCCGCCATTTTTTTACGTAAAACAATTACGGAAACACCTGCCAGTGAGTAAACTATACACTCGGCAGCCGCTGCCATGTTCACAAGCAGAAGATATCTGCCGGTAAAAAGTATTATAACTGAAAGGGTCAGACCTACCATGAAAACCGCCACAATGGCTACCCAGGGAGTAAGATAGCGACTTATCCTGGTAAAAACCGCAGGAAGGGCATGCTCCCTGGCAGCAGCATAAAAGAATCGCGAAACGCTGAGGAGCCCCGCATTAAAAGTGGTTATCGAGGCGGCCAGGCTTATAATGACAATCAGCACAACACCGGTATCCCCCATTACGCTCCTGGCAAAAAGAAGCTGTGGTATAGGAGATCCTATAAGCTCTTCATTAGGAACAACGGCTGCCATTATCACAGTAAAAAAAGAGTAGATAATACTCAGAATACCTATGGCTATAAACATTCCCTTTGATATAAGGCGAGACTCCCTGACCTCTTCGGCCAGGGGCGTCACCCATTCAAAGCCCACGAAAAGGAATACTCCGACGGCCACCGCGTTAAACAGGCCTCCCAAATCCCCCGTCAAAAAAGGAGCATCCAGGTGATAATCAATTTTCTCCAGCCCAATAAAGGCCAGAACCAGCATAGCGGCCATAAGTCCATATGTAATTATATCCTGAAATGTCCCGGCAATCTTTATCCCACGTATGTTCATTAAAGTAACCGAAACAAGCATTATTACAATCCAGACCAGGGCATCAACGGCAGGCACCGCGTAGTTTAGTACCTTTGCCAGTATGAAACTTTCAGCCCCCACCACACCCATAATAACAAACATGTACAGCATGGATATTGTCAGGGCAAATCTATCACCGAAAGCCCTCCCAAAATAGAGCCTTATCCCGGCCGCCGAGGGCAGTATATCATTCAGCTCGGAAAAGCACATCCCAGCCCCAAGGCACAGCACCCCTGCAATTAGAATGGCCAGCCACGCGCTGTCCCCGGCCAGGAAACCAGCCACCTGCACAGCCGCAACAAAAGTAGCACTGGCCAGTGTGAGGCCAGCGCTGGTTGCCACAATGGTTCGCAGGGTTAGCACCCTTTTCAATCTCACGTTATTCACCCCAAATTAGTAATGAAATAAAATCAAGCCTTAGTATATCGTCTTCAGAGCCTATAATTCTGAGGGTACCGTTCATATACGGCTCGGTGGGGGTTATGTCGCCAAAAAACATGTCCGCCAGTATATCGCTGTTTGATATAACCGTAAGGTCCGGCTCCGCAGTTTTCCCCTCTGTAAAGGAAAGCTCCCCTTCCTTTAAAATCAGGGTGTGCTGTGACTCTGTATCATCAGCCAGAATGAGAACATTCCTGTCCCAGTCCCGATTCATGACTTTAAGTCTGGCGTTTTTAGAGTAAGCCTCCTCAAAGGCTTCAAGACTTTCAGTAATCTCCTGATGGGTCGCCATTATATATCCTCCCTAGCTTACTTGAATCATGCCGGCTGCAGCCTTTGGATCCTTGGCTTCATATCGAGGCGGTCCATTAACTTAAGGTAGTCCCCGGGAGTAATGTCTTCCCACCTTTTACCCAGCAGTACCAGGAGAGCAGCCTCCATAACATTGGTTCCGAAGGACCTCCCCTCCAGTTCGGGGGTGGTGGTAACAAGGCATCCCACTCCCTTACTTCTTAAAAAGTCAACATCATCCCTGGTGGTGGTATTGGTGATCACCATCTGACCCTTCAGATTTCCGGGCATATATCTTCTTACCAGGTGGTAGTCGCCTGCTATTATTTCTGCTTCGTGGTAGTAATGGCCGTATTTTTCAACTTTCTTCTCATCCTGGGTGTCCTGCTTCTCCCCGGTTGGGTAAAGCATATGAAACGGAAGCTTTACCATCTCCGGAAGAGTTTTCCCGGCTATTTCCTGCAGTTCCTCAACGGTCTTAATTGGGTAGGGTATTCCCGCTGAAAATATAAGGTCTCCGAATGTCACATCACAGCCAAGCTCACTCAAGGCTTCTGCCATTCCAAACCTGTCCACGGCACTGACCATTAGCACCCTGCTTCCGGCCGGCAACAAATTGGTATTTTTTCTCAGATAATACACCGTTTCTCTTTCCAAAGTGTTTTTCAGGCCGCTGCCATCCACAACGGGTGTCTTTTTAACAGACTCAAGGAGCTTTTGCCCATCGTTTACTGTATACCTTGTTTTGCCCGCACACAAGTATAAATCGATGCCGCCCAGGCCAATGGCATCGACGTTACCATCCATTTCTTTTAAAAGGGATACAGCCTTCTCAAAATCACCGTCTGTACCCCTGCGGCTTATTTCAAACTCTACACCGAGCATTACAGTACGGACACTATGGTCTCTTTTTGATGACCCAAGACTGACACTAACAATTTTTTTCAAAAATGAAACCTCCTGGTATAAAGGCAAATCTCTTAACATTTTAACCAAATTGGGCTAAAAAAACAAGTTCTGCCCCAGTATTAGCAAAATGTTATCATAATTTCAGGCATGTTAACAAATAAAAAAGCCGCACACCGGCGGCAGAACTCAGGACCCAAATTGATAAATGGTTGGGGTTTCCTGTTTTTTAATAGTATTAAGCATTATTCAAGGGTCCGGAAAGCGAAAAGGAAATCAATTCCTAATTCCCAATTCCTAATTCCTAACTTTCTAAACACGCCCACCATATTTCTCAAGAATACTCCTAACTTGCCTGGAATTTCCCTCGTTAGCCACAACTGTAACAAGAAAGGAATTATCTCCTGCCCTGTTTTCCGGCATATTGCCTCCGTATAAAGAAGAGCCGGGATATGAGAAAAGAGTCATTCCGGTGATTTCTCCACCTCCGGCATAGGGAATTCCTGCTTCACCTCCCCCGCCATCCCCATAATGCGAAATGCGCTCTACCTGAACCGTCTGGTAGCCCAGTTCCCTAAGATCCTCAGCCGCCTTCCCGGCATTTTCACTGGAAGGAAAATAGCCAAGCACCGACCGCTCTTCAAAGTCCTCCTGCAAAGAACTCCCCCCCTTTTGGGGTTATCATTTACCGGAACAGGCTATTATAAACCCGTTGTATCTTATGAGAAAATACACTTGACTTGGAGCCTCAAAGCGGCTATGTTGTCAACAAAGTCTTCCGTTGCTGTCCATTTCGGAGGTAAAACATGAGTATTATAGAAGTTAAAAGTCTGAAAAAAATATTTAAAACCCTTACTGCAGTTGAGGATGTCTCATTTGAGGTGGGGCAGAAAGAGATATTTGGATTCCTGGGTCCCAATGGTGCAGGTAAATCCACCACCATCAAGATGCTGGCAACAATTTTACGGCCCACTGCAGGTACTGCCATTATTGGGGGCCATGACATAATAAGGGAGCCCAACCAGGTAAGGCAGGCCATTGGCCTGGTATTCCAGGAGCCCACGCTGGATGAAAGGCTGACCGCCCAAGAAAATCTATACTTTCACGGAATGCTCTACAACGTGGAAAGAAAGGCGCTTTCCCGCAGAATGTCCGAAGTGCTGGAAATGGTCGACCTTTCTGACAGAAAAAACGACAGGGTAAAGACCTTTTCTGGGGGGATGAAAAGGCGTCTGGAAATAGCCAGGGGACTTATACACTACCCCGAAGTGCTTTTCCTCGACGAGCCCACCGTAGGGCTGGACCCTCAGACCCGCAGCCGCATATGGACTTTTATACGCCAGCTGCGGGAACGTGAAAATATTACAATATTTATGACCACCCACTACATGGACGAGGCCGAGCACTGCGACCGCATCGCCATAATTGACCACGGAAAAATTGTTACCCTGGACACACCGGACAACCTGAAAAAAATGGTGGGAGGAGACATTATTACCCTGGTTACCCCTCTCCAAAAAGAGGTTAAAGGCTATATATCAGAGAAATACGGCATACCTGTAATTGAATCGGAGGAATACCTCCAGATAGAAGTTTCCGGGGGGGAGACCTTCATACCCGGGCTGGCAGGGGACCTGGGAGGCAAAATAAAATCAATTTCACTACACAAGCCTACACTGGATGATGTATTCTTAAAGCTTACCGGAAGGGACATCAGGATCGAGGGGGCCGACAGCCTGGGAGTAATGAGGGCCCATATGAGATGGAGGCGCTAGCAGTGAGAGCTCTAAAAGCAATATATACCATCTGGCTAAGGGACGTTATCCGCTTTTACCGGGAAAAAACACGTATAGTGGGCATGCTCGGGCAGCCCCTTCTTTACCTCCTTATAGTAGGGACCGGGCTTTCAGCTTCCTTCCGGATGACTTCTGCCCCCCAGGGCTTTAGCTACCTTGAATTCATGTACCCCGGCATAATAGGAATGACCATACTTTTTACATCAGTCTTTTCGGCAATATCAATAGTATGGGACAGGGAGTTCGGCTTCCTCAAAGAAGTTCTGGTGGCCCCGGTGCCGCGCTGGTCGGTGGCAATAGGCAAGGCCCTGGGAGGCAGCACCATTGCCATGCTTCAGGCATCCATACTTCTCATTCTGGCGCCTTTTATAGGCATAAAGCTTGGGCCGGCAATGGTATTAAAACTGCTGGGAATGCTCTTTCTGATTGCCTTTTCACTTACCTCCCTGGGAATTACAATCGCCTCAAGGATGGAGACCATGGAAGGCTTTCAGATGATCATGAACTTTCTTATAATGCCCCTTTTTTTCCTGAGCGGGGCAATGTTCCCAATGAACAATGTCCCTCCCTGGATGGAAACACTTATGAAGTTGGACCCGCTCACATACGGTGTGGATGCCCTGAGAAACATAATGTTCGCAGGGTCACCGGCTGCGGAGTTTTTGATCCAGTTTTCGATGGGCACAGACCTGGCGGTGGTTGCAGTTATGTCGGTGGTTTTCATAACTGCAGGAACCCTGGCGTTTAACAAGGTTGAATAAATTTGCACAAGATACTACGGGTTAGTATTTGTTGATGCTATAATGTAAATAGAATTTTGATTCGGGGAGAAAGTCATGCAAAAGCAGGAATTCCTTTCCAGGTGGATTGAAATTATTAAAAGGTCCTCCGCTACCCTTGTTTACAAGCAAAACTTTGTAAACACAGTGCTGAGGGCCATCAGAAACTGCTCAACCAGGCATACCTACGACACTGCCTGGGCAAGGGCTGTTGTGGAAGAGGCAGAAAGCCGGCATATAAGTCCGGATGTGACCGAGATAGAGATATCTCTTGAAGCGACTGCAAGAAAGATGATCCGGTATTACTGGGACCAAACTGTTTATTTCGACCTCAACCAGGGGCCAAACCCGCTTAAGCAGCCAAGGATACTTCGCGGTGTAAAAAAATTAATAAAAGAATATTATAAAACCGCCGGGCAAAATAATCCTGTACCTTTTGAAAAGGCGGCCTTTAGCCCTCGCCTGGCAGAAAAACTTGACGTGATTGTGAACGACGCCCTCGAGATTGTCAAAGGTGAGGTAATTCCCCGCTTTCTGCAGATGGGTCAGTTTACTGAGGAGTTAGTTATATACGTTAGAGGCCAGAACGTTATTCAACTTCCCCAGGCAGCCGCAGCGGCTATTGCAGAAAACAGCCTTTTACTTACGGAAGCCATTTACTACAGGTGGTCTCAGCTGCTTGAGCAGTACAACACCTCCCCCAGGCTAAACAGAAAGGTACGTATAATTGACACAGCAGATTTAAGGGACCGGCCCCTGTCATACTTTGAAAAATACCTTGACCTGGAAAACCCCGACAGGATTTGTTTCTATTGCGGACAGCCTATTGCTGACGATAAACTTTTTATAGACCATGTTATTCCGTGGACATACCTGTGCTCCGATGACATATGGAACCTTGTTTACTCCCATAAGGGCTGCAGGCCGGTAAAAACAAGCCAGGCCCTACCCGAATTTTCCATGGCCCGGCTTGACAGGAGAAACAAAGCGCTTTTAGACAAGATCTCCACTTACGTGGAAACCGACATGGTGGCGGGTGTCCTACAGGATGCTGTCTCCAGCGGCCTTGCACGAAAAAAATGGGTACTATGCCGGGAATAAATAAACGCCCTGCGGGCGTTGCCGCTGGAACAGCGGCGTAGCATTAAGCAATACTTAAGGGTCCGGAATTGGGAATTAGGAATTAGGAATTTACGCTTTTTTAACGACATTCATCGAGCAGGGAATAGCAACTTCATGTGATGATATAACTTCAAATAAACACCCTATGGACATTGATATTTCACAAAAAATCCCCAATTCCCAATTCCTGATTCCTAATTCCCCCCAATCCTCAATCCCAAAAAAAATGGGTGAGACCAGCTCACCCTGTTTGCGATGGTTTTCGTTTTTTTCTTTTATGAAATCATTTCCTCCGCCGCCTCTTCTTCTTCTATAACGACGGTGTACTCAATCGATCTTGCAACAAGTTCGGCCACGTCCAGGGCCGGTACCGGCGTTTCCATCCCGGAAGCCTTTATGCCGTCCTCTATCATGGTGAGACAGAATGGGCAGTTAACACTTACCGCCTCCGGCTCTTTTTCCAGAAGCTGTTCAACACGCATCCCGTTAATGCGGCGGCCGTCATGCTCCTCCATCCACATACGGCCTCCCCCGGCCCCGCAGCAGAAGCTCTTCTCCCTGTTTCTACCAGCCTCAACAACGGTTACCCCGGGGACCGCCCTCAGTATTTTTCTAGGCGCTTCATACTGGCTGTTGTACCTTCCCAGGTAGCAGGAGTCGTGATAGGCAACTTTAAGTCCTTCCAGGTCACTCTTGAAATTAAGCCTTCCCTGGGCGATCAGCTCTGCAACCAGCTCGGTGTGGTGAATTACCTCGAAATTCCCGCCAAAGGCCGGATACTCGTTTTTTAGCGTGTTCAGGCAGTGGGGGCAGTGGGTAACTATCCTGGTTACTCCCAGTTCGTTCAAAAGCTCCACATTCTCCGTGGCAAGTGTCTGGAACAGGTATTCGTTGCCCATGCGCCTGGCCGAATCACCACAGCACTTCTCCTCGGAGCCGAGGACGGAAAAACTTACCCCAGCCTCATTCATAATCCTTATCATAGAATCAGTTATCTTTTTGCTCCTCTCGTCAAAGGAACCCGCACAGCCTACCCAGTAAAGATAGTCTGTGGCAGGCTGGTCGACACCGGCTAAAGGAACCCCACTGTCTTTTGACCAATCCCCCCTGGAGAACCAGCCTATTCCCCATGGGTTATAGTTCTTCTCTATATTTCTGCATGCGAGCTTTGCTTCGGCGGGAAATTCCCCCAAGTCCATAACCAGGCTCCGTCTCATGTCTATAATCTTATTGACATGCTCGTTCATAACCGGGCACTGCTCCTGGCAGGAATAGCAGGTGGTGCATGCCCAGATTTCATCCTCGGAAATTACCGGACCTATAAGTTCCATCTCCGGAATTTCCTCCGCTCCGGCGTTACTGACACTTGCCAGAGCATCTCCTTTCTCCGCGAGGTGACTCTTCATCTTTTGCATAAGCCGCTTGGGGGATAAGGGTTTCCCGCTCAGATGTGCGGGGCAGCTATCCTGGCACCTTCCGCACTGGGCACAGGAATACAAATCCAGCAACTGCTTCCTGGTAAAGGCCTCAATACGGCCGGCACCGAATTCCTCAGCCTCCTCATCTTCCAGGTTGACATGGTTTATCTGTCCACCCCTGGGCTTAAGGTTCCTGAAGAACACATTAAAGGGAGCTGCCACCAGGTGAAGGTGTTTTGAAAAGGGCAAGTACGCCATAAAGCTGAACAGAAGAGTTATATGAAGCCACCACATTGCTTTTTGAGCTATTATAGCCCCCTGAAAAGCAGGTGACACCAGCGAGGCCACCAGGCTGTAAACCGGCGCCATATCCCTTCCCGGCTCAGGCATTAAAGCTTGTCCAAGGCCTCCTGCAATCAGTTCGGTGATTATCAGGCCTGCAATCATCAGCAAAATTACTGCTGAGTCAAGGTTGGCCTCAAGCCTTTGGGGCCTTATGACAAATCTCCTGAAAGCGGCAGCTCCAACAGCCACCAAAACCAGGATGCTCATTATATCCTTTATGAGATAAAAGTAAGGGCTGCTTCCAAGTAAAGGTATTTTAAAGCCCTCTCTGAGACCCTCACCGATAAACTGCAGCGTACCCAGAGATATCACAATGAATCCCCAAAAAATAACAAAGTGTACAATACCGAACTTTTCCTTTAAAATCTTTTTCTGACCCAGCACCAGCACGATAAACTCTAAAACCCTGCGGCCCAAATTATCCATCCTATTTTCAGGCCGGCCTAACATAAGGTGTTGGGCTCTCCTTCTGATGGCATATCCGAATACAGCCAGGGCGGCAGCCAGCTCCGCTGCGAAAAGAGGTAAAGTATAATCCATAGTCACTCACTGCCCCTTCCTTAAAATTGGACATAAAAAGACCCCGGTAAGCTCCTGTTTCGCGTACAGGGGTCTGCTTTCAGGCCTAACCACGAAGTTTTAACTAAAATACTATGCTACATTAGTCTTATTCTTAACTCCGCTTTCAGCAATCTCAGCCAGCACCCTCAGGTTATCAACTATGTCAATAATGTCAAGAAGATCAATTTGTTCGGTGTATTTTTCAATTATTGTTGTAATATCTGAAATAGCTTTGTGCAGAGGGTTATCCATACTTACCTGCTTGATTGTGTTTTTCATCATGTCATTCACTCCTTTTTACCACTATCTATTAGTTATCATAAGATCTTTAATAGGATATTTATTATTATATTTGCTGCAATTAAAAAACATTATCTTTTGTTGTTATCATTCTAACATTGTCTAAGAAAAAAGTTAAATTGCGGTTTATTATGTTATTCATAAGTCCCGCTTATAGTTGTTCCTGTCCGGGCGGTATCTTCCCCCAAGCGGAAACTCTGCAATCCTCAGCGGTAAAAAAGGGAGTCTTAAAAAAAATGGGCTTTTTGCCTAACGGGTAATTTGACCTGTTATATGGAATTGAATTAACTTCAAATAATTAGTCACCATACTGGAAAACCCTCTAATTAAGCATTTCAAAAAAAAATATGCGGAATACAATATCCCGCATATATATGAATTTGACCGGTTATTTTCAGTTTGAGATTTTACTTTTTCTTTTGATGACTCTGGCCAGGACATACATAACCGCAAAGGTTATCACTGTCCCGGCTATTCCTGCCACCGCCGTAGCAACTGCCTCATTCTCAATACCGGGAAAGATATAATCGGCAATGGGAGATTCAATAATTGCCGTTCCCTCCCCTCTTTCAATGAACCCCAGGTCGGTGGCCACCCTCTCAAGGCCATCAGGATTTGACGATGCAAAAGGAGAAAGGATGGCTGCGATTATAACGGCGGCTATTAGAATTTTATATACCGGCTTCAATGGCTGCTCACCCCCGCTTTTTCTGAAAAACCTACTTTTTCCATAAAACTAACCACACCCACTGTTATAATCCCTTCACCTATCCCAATAATAGCGTGCCATCCCAGCAAGGCCTTAAGAATAAGGTCAAAGCTTACCTGGTGAGCGCTGTAGGAGAGACCCAGCTCCAGGGAGCCCATCAGGGCAGTCACCATCACCGAGAACCATGCGGCCAGGAAAATAGAAATATTACGGCCTATCGCGCCGGGCAAAGCCCTGGAGAAAATACTGTACACCAGGTAAGAGGCAATAACCCCCATAACCGCCATGTTTAATATGTTCGCTCCCAGAACTGTCAGCCCGCCGTCCTGAAATATGAGCATCTGAATCACCAATACCGTTGATATAATAATACAGGCGCTCCAGGGACCTAAGAGAATTGCTGCCAGAGCAGCTCCCAAAAGGTGTCCGGAAGCGACCCCCGCCACAGGAAAATTAATCATCTGGGCTGCAAATATAAAGGCAGCCATAACTCCCAGCCTCGGAACCTGCCTTTCATTTAGTTCTTCTCTGGACTTTTTTATGCCGTAGCCTATGGCACCGGCGCTTAAGAGGTACGCAGGCGCCCATGTCTGGGCATTGAGAAACCCGTCCGGTATATGCATTTTTTAAATAGTCCTCCTTTACAAATTCAACAAAAAAACCATGAAGCTAAACCGTTTCCTACGGCTCAATACCTTCATGGTATTATGTGTCGTTACTATATAATATGCCTTGATCCCGCGCGGTTTTGACAGCCGGCTTCGGCCGACCATTATCATGATCACTTTAACATATTTCGTGTTTTCTATCAAGTGGAAATTGGTTGCCTGGCACTGGAAGGACTGCGCAGAGCACTATAAACTAAAGCAAGGACGAGCAATAATACCGATGCCATTATTATTACTCCCCCCGGCACCAGGTTAAGATAGAATGAAGCCAGGAGTCCTGTTATAACAGACAATTCGGCCACCGCCACCGAAAAAAACAATGCCCCCTTAAAGCTTTTGGCCATTTTAAGCGCAGTGGCTACAGGAAGAACCATAAGTGAAGAAACAAGAAGTATTCCCACAATTTTAATCGAAATGGCAATGGTAAGGGCAGTGAGAGCGGTAAATCCCACTGTAATCAAACCTACCGGCAGCCCTGCCACTACCGATGCCTCCTCATCGAAGGTAATCATAAAAAGCTCTTTATAAAAAAGCCTTATAAGGCTCAGTATTATAATTGCAGAAGCTGCTATTATCACAACATCCGAAAGGCTTACCGTTATAATGCTCCCGAAGAGATAGCTCATAAAGTTTGCGTTTAGCCCCTTTCCAAGGCCAAGAAGTATAGCCCCGCCGGCTACCCCGGTGGAAAGAATAATAGCAATGGCAAGCTCCGGGTAAGTTTTGTATCTATTTCTTATGGCCTCTATAAGGAAAGCCCCGGAAACCGAAAAAAGAGAAGCCGTCAAAACAGGGTGGGTACCCATTAAAAGGCCTGCAGCAACACCCGAAAGACAGACATGAGAAAGGGCCTCTGAAATAAGGGAAAGCCTTTTTAAGGCAACAAAAAGCCCTACCACCGGACACACAACACCCACCAGCATGCCTGTAATTAAGGCATATCTCATAAAAGAATAGTCAAATATGTCCATAACAATCTCCTTTTTAAAGACGGCCCTGTGAGAATACAGGAAAAAGACCCTCGCAGTTCTCCGCCGGGATGATTCCCTGTGAAACGCTCCAGCTGTTGCAGGTACACAGGTGAAGGTTGAGGCAAACCTGGCGTGTGCAGAAGCCGGCAATACCTTCTATATCGTGAGATACAACAATAAGTGTAATATTTTTTTCCCTGTTTAAATTTCTGAGGATGGCATACAGTCTCTGTCTGGCCGCCATGTCCACCCCCACTGTGGGCTCATCCATGATCAGGAGGTCAGGCTCGGCCGCCAGAGCCCTGGCTATTAAGACCCTCTGCTGCTGACCTCCCGAGAGGTTAGTTATGGGAATGTTCTTAAAGCTTCCCATTTCCATTACCTCAAGGGCATTCTGCGCGGCAGCGAAATCTTCTGGGCCAAACCCCTTGAACAGCCCCTTCCTGGCTGTTCTGCCCGACAGGACAACCTCCATTACAGTGGCCGGAAACGCCTGGTTAAAGTGGGTGGCCTTCTGAGGAACATACCCCACCCTCTTTCTCCATCTTCCGGAAGTTACATCGGCCCCGAAAATCCTTATTTCACCTTCCCGGGGAGTTAGCTTGCCTACCAGCAGGCTTATAAGGGTAGTCTTGCCGGCACCGTTGGGACCGGTAATTCCCACTGATTCTCCGGCCATTATATCAAGGCTTATATCCCTTAAAACAGGGTGGCACCCATATGTAAAGGACAGGTTCTTTATTTCAACCGCTGGAAAATTGTTCATCTGTTTTTCACCTGGCCTCACACGCCAACTTAAGGCTTTCAAGGTTTTTTTCCATAAGGGCGATGAAGTCCTTTCCCTCTTTAATTTCATTTTCCGCAAGCCCATCCAGTGGACTGAGAACCAGTGTCCCCACACCCGCTTCTCTGGCTATCGCCTCTGACACCTTTGGGCTGATCAGGTCTTCTGTAAAAATGTATTTTATACCATACTTTTGAACAAGGCTAATAATCTCTGCCATCCTGGCCGGACTGGGCTCGGAGTCTGCGGAAAGTCCCCGGATGGATATCTGCTCAAGGCCATATCTCCTGGCAAGGTAGCCAAAGGCATCGTGTGAAACAACAAAATGCCTGTTTTTTGCCCCGGCCAGCGTAGTTTGGTATTTGTTGTCCAGATCGGTCAGCCTGGCCTTGTATATTATTGCGTTATTAGTGTAAAAGTCCTTATTGTCAGGGTCGGCCTTAACAAAGCCTTCCAGTATGTTATCAACCATTATGCGGGCATTAGCCGGGTCAAGCCATATGTGGGGGTCCTTATTATCGTGAAGGTGTCTATCTTCGCTGGTCCCACCTTCATCATCGTGATGGTCGCCCTCATCGGGATCGAGCAGGTCCACACCCTTGCTGGAGTCAACAACAGTCATCTTTTTGTTATCGGTGTTATTAAGTATACTGCCCACCCAGGACTCAAGTCCGGCCCCGCAATATATGAATATATCTGACTTATTAATATTTACCATGTCACCCGGGGTGGGTTCCCAGTGGTGTGGCTCTGCGCCAGGCGGCAAAATATTAGTGACCTCTGCCCGGTCTCCTCCCACATTTTTAGCAAAGTCATACAGCGGGTAAATGGTAGTGTAAACCTTTACTTTATCCTTTGAATTATTGTTCTGCGCTGTGGAGACAGTTCTATCCCCGCACCCGGCAATCAATAAAGCACACGCAGAAAGAATGGCTACAAACCTCGTTACCTTTGACATCTTACCTATCCCTCCTATGAAACATGACACTTTTCACATACCCCGAATATTTCAAAGCTGTGTCTCTTCACCCTGAAATTCTTTTCATTTAAAAGCTTGCTATCTATAAACTTAAGTGGACAAAAGTCAAGCTCCTCTGACTCTCCGCACTTGAGACAAATAAGGTGGTGATGATGCCTGTTCTCCCTGGCCAGCTCATACCGGCACTTTCCATCCTCAAAATTAAGCGCCTCGATAATCCCCAGTTCCTTAAGAGTGTTCAGGTTCCTGTAAACCGTATCGAGGCTTATGTTGGGAAACCTATTCCTTATCTTCTGGTGAATCTCCTCAGCACTGTAGTGTTTGCCTCCCGCACCGAAGCAGCCTATTATTTCCTGCCTCTGGGGTGTAATTTTATAACCGCCGCTTTTTAAACGCTCAACCAGCATGCTGTTCAAGGAACTCCCCCCCTCCAGTCTAAATAAGAATTATTCCTATATAAATATTAATACTATTTAATAATAGCCCTGTCAATTAATTAAGTATATTTTCAACCCAGAAATAGAATTCTTGTTTTTAATATCCATTTATTGCCATAAGATGATATAAAAAACAAGCGCCGGTTTATCTCCGGCGCTTGTTTCATTGACCTTAATTCTTGCCTTATTCTTTTTCATCACTTTCAGGTGTATTTTTGCCCGGCAGGCGCCCCGATTTCCGAGCCGCCTCCCTCAGTAGGAACTCTATATGCGCATTTATACTTCTGAGTTCATCAGCCGCCCACTTCTCCAGTACTTCATATAGCTTTGGGTCAATTCTCAGCGGAAAACTCTTTCTGGGAGGCATCTGCACACCCGCTAGTAAAGAGTTCCGGTGTTAATGACCGGCTGGGCGGCCCGGTCAGAAACAATGGCCACCATCAAATTGTTTATCATGGCCACCTTTCGCTCCTCGTCAAGCTCCACCAAACCTTCCCGGAGAAGCTGCTCTATTGCCATCTGGGCCATGCCCACCGCGCCTTCAACGATCTTCTGCCGGGCAGCCACAATGGCAGAGGCCTGCTGGCGCTGCAGCATTGCGCTTGCAATCTCGGTGGCGTAGGCAAGGTGTGTCAGGCGGGCCTCTATAACCTCCACCCCTGCTTCCGAAAGCCTTGCCTGCAGCTCACGGGCCAGCTCTGCAGCAACTTCCTCGGCGTTGCCACGCAGTGAATAGCCGGAATCTTCAAAGTTGTCATAGGGGTACTTTGTAGCCACATGTCTTAGCGCCGTTTCACTTTGTATTTCCACGAACTCCTCATAGTTATCCACATCAAAAAGGGCCTTAGCTGAATCAACCACCTTAAACACCACAACCGCCGCTATTTCCACCGGGTTGCCCTCAACATCGTTTACCTTAAGCTTTGCACTGTTGAAGTTCCGTATTCTCAGGGAGACTTTTTTTCTGACGGCAAATGGCACTGACAGCCAAATACCTGCATCTCTTATGCTTCCCATATACTTGCCAAAAAATATAACTGCCTTTGCCTGATTGGGCTGGACCACTGTAATCCCGCTGGCAAGAATAGAAAACAGCACTGTTGCAGCAATCCCCGAAACAATGTATTCCCGGCTAAAAAGAAATATTGCGCCACCCAATAGGGCTATCAGAAATAAAATGGTCAGAAACCCATTAACCTTCCACGCCTTATGTTCAGTCATTTTTACCCCCCCAACCGTATTTGATATTAACATGATATCACTTTGATATACATGTGTCAAATATTAAAATATCAACCGGATACTGTCGGAATACCGGGGATAAAAGGTTTAGAAGAGTTATGCCCTGTCTGGTATATTTTATATATCTGGCCGTTATCGAAGAGGATTTAGGAGGTAATGATGAAGTCAAATATTAAGACAATACTGGAATGGATTATCGTAGTGGTTTTCGCGGTGGCCTTTACTCTTGTATTCCGCACCTACGTGGCTGAAGGAAGATTTGTACCCACTGATTCTATGCATCCCACGCTACAAGAGGGGGATAGGCTTATCATAGAAAAGGTTACCTTTAAAATGAGCGGAATTCAGAGGGGGGATATTGTGGTATTTACCCCGCCGGAAAGAAGCGACAAAAAGGAAGACATGGTTAAAAGGGTTATTGGCCTCCCGGGGGAAACCTTGTCAATTAAAAGCGGAACGGTTTATATAAACGGGTCGGCACTGAATGAGCCCTATCAGCCTGAAAAGCCCAGGGCAGACTTCGGCCCGTACAAAGTACCCGAGGGCAGCTATTTTGTAATGGGGGATAACCGCAACAAAAGCTACGACAGCAGGTACTGGGGCCCGGTATATCTTAGCAGCGTAATTGGAAAAACAATGGTATTATACTATCCCTTTGACAGGATTCACTATTTTAAAAGGCATTATTCTGCCTAATGGAAAAGAAGCTACCTGATGAAAAATTTCCTTACAAGCAACAGTGGAATAATCACCAGGCTGTATAGCAATAGGTTAACAAGCACGTTATAAAATACATTAAAATAAAAAGATATAGAAGAATCTACTACAAACCAGAGAGTTAATCCCGCGGCTATGCAGTTCCATGCCCAGAGCTCCCTTCTTTTGAAGGGGCTATTAATTATAAACGCAAGAAAAATCCCCCACCCGGCGCATGTTGCCCCGAGCACACCGTAGATCCACTGCTGGAAAATAGCAGTTTGTCCGGATAACTTCGCGGTATCCCAAAATAAAGGGTTAATCCGGCTGTTAAAAAGGAAATCAAAGTAGACTGTCTGGTTAAACAGTGCCAGTGAAAGCCCGAATATGGTAAACAACAGGCTGAATATAAAAAGCCACCTTTGCCAGAACTGAAAATATTTCATGCCGGGTCCCCCCTTATACTAATTAATAATTTTCTTTAACTGACCTACTTCACTAAATTGCTTTCAATAAGTAGTAATCTGCTGTCATCCATATTAAAACCATGAATGTATATTGTAGTGTTACTGTTGTTTACATAATTAAGCAGATCGTCAGTTCCGGTATACTTATTCCCATTCCATTTTATTGGTTTTAGGGTAAACGCCACTCCAAGGTCATCACATGCATCCCTTGCCTTTCTTATTATATCGGCTTCCCCTTCTTTGCCGGGATCAAGAAAACAAACCACTTCCTTAATCCCGCGTGCTATCAGGCTCAGCCACTCTTCGTCCGTGGGCAATGGCCCAAGTATAATCCTGTTAGCCTGGTAATATTTAAGTTCCCCCCGCTCCAACTTTTTCTTTAAAGGCAATTCTTTACCCAATATATCAACCCCGGCGGTGCCGTCAATTAACTGTTTTACAAGATTGGCCCTATGTTTGCCCAGATTGCAGTGTACATAATATTTACCTCTGTTGTTGGCAACAAATTCTTTTATCCCCTCTATAGAGCTCCTGTTATCGCTTACCCAGGGAAGCATCGGAAAGGAATGTATTTCAAGGCCAATTTTCCTGCCGGTTTCAATTTCCCTTTCCAGCAGTATGTTCTCAAACGGTATTGTAGGGCTAAGTAACGTTATTACTCCATTATAACCTTCTTTCTTCATCTGCCTTAATTGTTGTTCTTCCGGATATGGCCCAAAGGTATACCCATTTTTATATTCCACAGCTTCACTTTTTATAGACGCCATTAAAGGGTTGTCAGTACTTATAAGCAAAGAAAATACTCCCAATGAGGCTATAAGCAAAAGGGATGTTACAAATCCGGCCACGGAGCGGAATACCCTGTCTAAAATTATTCCTCTGTAAAATACATACGTCAATACAATTGATGATAGCGCCCAGAGAAAAATAATAATTTTCATGATTATATCTATAATGTGCTGATAAAACTCCAGCCGCTTCAGGACTGCCTCAACCGGCACACTGATGAAGAAAAGAAAAAACACTCCCAGGGAAAAAGCCAAAGGTCCAAGAAATAAAAGTATGTACAATGCTATCTTCCACTTTGTCATTTTATCACCCCTTAGCATTGGCATCTTCCTTTTTTGGCCTGTCAGTCAACAATACATTATCAGCCAGCCATTTTTTATATGAATTCAGCGCGACTTTAACCTGGTTAACCGGGTTTTCCACCCGCCAGCTTTTAATTTCCGTCAGGCTTAGTACTATTCCCGACATGCGGAACCAGTAGCACAGGTACCGGTAAAAAGGAAGGAAAAATACAACCCACCATATTTTATTAAGCTCTTTCCGCTCGGATTTTGATACTCCTTTATAGGCAACCAGAAAATAGGCGGTGTCCAGTATCAGGTAGCATATAAAGAGCCCAATCATGGATATTATCACCAGGGGCAGTGAATAGCCTATAAAATACAGAAAAGGTATCAGAAATGTCCATGAGAGCCTGGAAAAGGCCTGTGAGTGATCTGATATAAGTATGCGGCCGGTAAAATCAAAAGCGGCCCGCCACACGCCGGGTATTTTTTCAAAGCACACGGAGGCCACTTCTATCTCCCCCCGCTGCCATCGCACTCTCTGTGAATACAGCCGTCCAAGCGACTCAATGGGCTCAACGTAAGCAATAGCCCCCTGAATAGCCCCAATTCGGCCCTTTTTGTTCTTTACCGACTTTCTGATTAAGTAGGTCAGGTCGGTATCCTCCGCCAGTGTCCGGTCCTGGTACATAAAGGATTGCAGTATAATGTCACGGCGAAAGGCCGAGAATGCTCCTGAAAGTGTAAACAGGGTGTTGGTCATGTTCTGGTATCGCCTGCCAACGTCAAAAGCAACAAGGTATTCAATTACCTCACAGTAATTTATTATATCTATAAAGGTATGCTCTGCCCCCAAAACCTTGTCAACCCGGATAATCCCTGTGGCCGCCACCAGGGTGGGGTCTCCCTCAAAACACTTTACAACCTCCATTACAGCATTTTTATCCAGCCAGGTGTCCGAGTCCACGTTAATAAGGTAGGAACCTATTCCGGAGTACATACCTGCGTTCAGCGCCCTGGACTTGCCCGGACGGTCAAGCGTTACCCACGTTACTGCCAGATCCCGCTCGCAGGCCACAAATCTTTGGAAAACCTCAAAGCTGTTATCAGTGCTCCCATTGTTAACACACACCACATGAATTGAGTGAAGCGGGTAACTCTGATTAACTATGGATTTGAGGCACTTATAAAGTGATTCCGAGGAATTATGAACTGGAACAACAATGGTTACCCCGGGATAAAAAGTTAATTCAGGATATTCATTTTTTTTCCTGTCATAGATGAACAGGCCGATAAAATAAACAATGGCCGTTGACACATCAAACATAAGCGGCGCTAAAAGCCATATGCCCCAAAAAAGAAGAAAATTAAACGACCTTTCCAGGAGGATATCATTCATCATTAACATACTTCCTTATTTTACCCAGTGTAGGACCGGTGATCATATGCCAGTACAGTGCAACCACAAGCGCAAAAAACACAATCCTCCCGAAAAGAGTGTGAGCAAGAAAGATTAAATCCCTTCCTCCCCAGTTAATTATTGAAATAACCACCATCAGGCGGATTATGTTGGACACGTACAAAATAGCAACTCCTATTAGGGAAAACCATAATCTTCTCAAAAAGCTGTAGCCCGGGTAAAAAAGCATAAGCCCAAGGAATATGCAAATTTCCAGAAGCCCCGAGCTCTCTATCTCTATATCAATAGTAGTCCAACTTTTATCAACATCTATCATTACCAGAAGAGTTCCCGGAGTTTTGTCAAAAACAGTGGTATTAATATGTAAATAGCCAAGGATGTGATGCAGCAGCATCCCTACATTTCTTTCAATGCTGAACTCAATAAAGGACCCCCTGAGAAGTAATATGGCAATAAAGGTAAAACCCACAGCCCCGAACAAGTAGTAAAATATCCATATTCTATTAATGTAACAAAAGGCTACAATCGCCGCCCAAATAATAAACCCTATGGCAATGGCAGGTTTGCTTTTGGTAACTACAGGAAAGGGCATCCACAAATTATCTCCCTTATCCGGCAGCCGGTCAGAGCTGTTTCCTATTCCGGATACAAAGAATTTCACAGGCTGAGCCGGGTAAATGCCCAGATCGGTCATAGCCAGATAAAATTCAAACCTCCTGCCGCCCTCTCCGGATGTTTCCCCCCAACTGGCCGAATAGCTGCTGACAGGAGATCCGTCAGATGAAAAGAGCTCTACCACAATCTCACCGGTGTCATTAACAGGACGGTATACCACTTCAGCGTATTTATCTACATTGCTCTCAAAGCTGCCGTCATTGTCCACATCAAAAAAAAGGCGGCAGGTCAGTTCGTTATTAACATTTTCCGGCGCATATCTCTCTATCATAAAATAAAGCTTCTGCTGGTTTTGGCTGGTCCCCCAGAAAACTGTCTTCAAGTCGCTATTTACAGGTCCGTCACTTTGAGTGTCGGCCAGATAAGCCCTGCCCTGCCAGTCGTCAAAAATACCGTCAGGAATAATGCCGGGGACATTCCACTTCGATATTGCCGGCCAGATAAGAATCATTATAAACACTAATACTATAGCTGCAATTGTTACCGACCTTTTCATTTTTAGCCCTTTCTCCTTATGTATAAAAGGCCGGCAGCCACCAGGACCAGCGAAGCCGCTGTACCGGCAGCGCCTTTGCTGTATACCGGAGTTTTTGTAAGACTAAGGGTTATAATATGTCTCCCTCCCGGTAAATTTAGCATAACCAAATTTTCATACACATCTATTTCCATAGGAGAACCGTCAATTTCAGCCTTCATGCCGTCCAGGGAGGCCACCGGCAAAATTGCCTCAAAATCCCTGTCTGAATGATAGCTCATTATATAACCATTTTCTGTGGCCTCATATCCATAAAGGGGAACAAGCCTTGGAACAGTATAATGGTCACTCAATCCCAGAATAGCTTTTATAAATTTAAGAGCCAATGTATCCCCGGTAAGGAAGGAGTGATAAATAATGTTGCCCCCTAGAAACCAAATTTTGTTTCCATTTACTATTTTATACCCGTATACAGGCGCCTGGTTTCCGTAGTATGAGAATTCCAGCTCCACTCCGTCAAGACCCAGTGGTACGTACGCCTTCCATACCGGCATTTTATCTGAAAAAGGCTGAAGTAAAAATTCTCTATCCTGCCCCTTTATTTCAAGCTGCCCGCGAAGTGTCACCGCCTCGCCGACAACACCAAGGAATTCGGGCTGCTTGGAAAGAACACTTTTGGGCATTCCCGCCATTTCTATATACACCTTTCCACCGGAGGAGGCATATTCGGCCACTATTGCTTCAGCCTTCTCCTTTGATCTCCATTCAGCGCCGGTATATATTATTTGTGGGTATTTTTTCAACTCGCTAAGTGAGTAGTCATCTATAAAAATTGAGCTGCCCATATGTGCTTCCGGAAACTGCATCGCCACTGCACTTGAATATTTACCTACCACCAGGCAGCTATTTCTTTTTTCCACCAGATAGGGATAGTCCACCGAGTGCCAGAGGCTTAATTTACCCAAATCCGACGTTCGTATATACCCTGCCTTTTCAGCAGCGGCTTTAAAAGATTCCTTGTCCTCAACCAGCTCTTCACTGACTACCAGCTCTGTTGCCCCAAGATTGACGCACGACCGGAAGAGGAAAGGATAATACTTCATTTCCAGACCTGTGTTTATAAGCATTAAATTGGAGGAAGTAACCGCCCCCTGCCATGCCCAGCCGGCAACCTGCTCCAGCCCGGCAGAATTTGAGAAAAGATAGGATGGAGCCGACCCCAAACGGCTTAAGTCAATGGTGGCAACTCTCCAGCCAGGCTTGGACTTTATTTTGTCAGCAATATTCATGATACTTGTGGGCTGTGGGTTAGTGTGAGACAGCAGCCGAATGGAAAAAAGACTGTCAATAAGAAAGGCTGAGAAAATACCTGCTATTAAGAAACCTGTAACATAGGAGGAGTTGAGCAAACGCTGTCTCCTTCCTGGAGGATTGAAGGCAAGGCAGGAAGCAATCACAGCCATGGCCGCAAATGAGGAGAAACGCAAAGGCCATAAAAGATTGCTAAGGGGCAGGAATGTATAAAAGACCCTGGAAGCAGGAAGTGTTATCAGTATAAGCACAATTCCGCAGACTGCCAGGCTTTTTGCCCAGGGGGGCTTTGATTTCCAGGTTGCCATCGTTACAAGCAGGGCCAGGATAATACTGATCCCCCAGTAAAAGTCCTCCGGCGTTGTGAATCTGTTTAAAGGGTTAAAGGAAATATTGGCGGGGACAAACTCTATGGCATTTTTAACTGCCTCGGAGTCCAGGCTCGCAATACCCCCCACCAGGCTCGGCAGCAGCCACCAGGAAGAGCTGGCGATACCTGCTGCAATTACTAAAATCGCCCTGATACCTTCCTTTAACTGGCACCCTCCCATAATAAAAAGGAAAACCACAAACAATATCATGGAAGTGGAGTATATTGCGCCAACCATGGCGTGGCAAAGAATAACCAGATGAACCAGGGCAACCATACCCACTATATACAGGTATGGTTTCTTTTTTTCAATGACATTAAGAAGAATAAAAAGCAGCAGCGGCAACAAGGCAGTTGCCATGACCCTGGGAAGGTTTCCCTCTGAAAAAGCGACCCGGGCATTGTCCTGCCATATTGTCCAAATGACTCCGGCGGCAGTGGCCGGCCAAATCCCCATTCTTCCCGAGAAAAGCAGCCAGCTTAGCCCCCCAAAGAGAGCACACCCAAAAACATAATAAATGCCCGCAAAAAAGATGTCCGGTGAAATTGCCCTCGTCAGGGCAATAACGTAATAAGGCAGGGGGGCCCAGTAGCGGAAAGGCTGTCCCCCATTGTACCAGTATTCGGTAAACTGGGGATAGTAGTTGCCCTTAAAAATCTCATTAAAAAGGTACTCGGCCTTGAAAAGGTGTCCCCAGGTATCGGAACCCCAGGGATAATGCTCCCCTGCAGGCGGCCAAAGCGTATTGTAATATGAAATAACTGCCGCCAGGGTGATAATAATTATAGATAAGGCATGCCCGGCAATAAGATGGTTAGCCCTGATGGTAGATTTTGCTTTTATTAGTGGCTTTGCATATTCCTCCCGGTCACTTTTTTCTTCGGAATGAATTTGCCCTTCTAACTCCGGCCCACCCGTCTCAATGGCTGCCGCAGCCATCTGGCAGACTGCTTCCTCCCCTGGAGGTGTCTCACTATCCTCCCCATCCAGGTTGTCAAAAATGAAACTATGTGAAGTTACCTCTATACCCTTAGTGGGGGTTTCCCAAACCGACAGACTAGCCATTCCCAAGCCTATTTCTTTCAGGGCTTCCTCCAGCGAGTTAAAAAAATACAGCGCCATATTTTCTGTGGTAGGCTGTATTTTGTTAAAAGGGTGCTTATAGTTAAGAACGGTATCCTCAAAGGGATTAAAAACAGACTTGATGGCGCTCTGTATTTTCGAAAAGCTGACTAACTCACAAATTTCCGAGCCTACACTGATATCCAGCTGAATTTGCCAGGAGTGGGCATGTACCGGGCCGGGCTTGTCTCCAAAAGAGACAAAGTGCCTTGCGTTAAAAAAAGAAACAAGCTTAATTGAATAAGCAGAGGAATCGCAAGAGGCAGACATAAGGGAATATCCCTGATCCGGGTTATTTTTACCCAGTTCAAGTTTCTTTCTAAGATGGCTTATTTCATTTTCAATTACTTCTACCTGTCGCTTTACCGAGGCAGTTGCTGCCTCGGCTTCTGCCAAAGTGCGTTTCGCATCTATCAATGCTGTGCACTCCGCTGCACCTGAGCTCTGTTGTCTCTCCGCCAGAAATGCCTTTACATTGTTGATCTCTAACTCGTTTCGTGCTACTTCTTTTACAAGTTCTTCTATTTCTATGTTCTTTTGCACTAAAAGTATAAGGGCTTCGCCTAGTTCTTGCTCCAGCTTAGAGACACTGTTTAGTATACTATTTAATGTCTCCTGACCACTAATGATTAACTTCCCCTTCACTAAAACAAAATTGAATCAACAATTTGGGTCAGAAACTATAAAAATTTTCCATAGTTCTTCTAATTATTACACAATTCGACACGTATTAACAGTATATACTATTTTCTTGTGGCTTTGAATAGAAATAGTAATTACCCAACCAAAATCATTAAAAAAATCCGCAATATTATATTTGCGGATTTCCTCTGACTTTAACTAATTTTAATTAATTATCAATCTGAACGGCTGCGGAAGTAATATATTCACCCCCTAATCCCCTGACTGAAAGGGTATCCTCTTTCTCATCCCATGTCAGCTTGACCTCCAGCCCCTTCGAAATATCGATCCCTTTAAGGTTAACTTTGGCCTGTCTCATCCACTCCTCGGTTAAATGCACAAAAACAAGCTCAAATTTATTATTTCTCACCACCCTGAAGCGAGACTCCCCAACAAGGTTATAAAGAATCGGCACCTCCTTAACCTCCCTGTCCAGGGCCGGGCTTCCACCTTCCACAACAAGCTCGGCTACCCCATAGTTTTCATTTTTTATAAGATCGGCAAATTCAGTCATTCTCACAGCCCCCTGTTAATAATAAAATATATTGCCATGGATTATTATACCATGATAATTGAGAACCTTCTTACATGTTTTCAGACCCATTAAATGCAAGGTATCAGCCACAACGTTTCTATTTTGCTCATTTTTACTAATAGCAATAATAAAATTTTCAATTATAGATGAGACTGATCTACAGCCTGCCAAAGTTAAGATTTGGATAGGTTGACACCGGTGTGAACTCCAAATTATAATTATTATGTGGAGCCTATAGAAATTAAGGTATTTAGGAGGCTGCGCGATATTTTTTCGCGCGCCTCCTTTTTTATTTTTCCTTACAACTAAATTAAAAGGAGGAAATAACATGCGACCCAGGGATGCATATGCGGAGCCTTTTAAAATAAAGATGGTGGAGCCCATAAGGCTGATCAGCCGGAGTGAGAGGGAAAAGGCAATAGCCGCAGCGGGCTATAATGTATTTAACCTGAAATCTGATGATGTGTATATTGACCTGCTGACCGACAGCGGCACATCGGCCATGAGTGACCGCCAGTGGGCCGGAATAATGTCCGGGGACGAGGCCTATGCCGGCAGCAGGAACTTCTACCACCTCCAGCAGGTGATTGAAGACCTTACAGGCTATAAGTTCCTTGTACCCACCCACCAGGGCCGGGGAGCCGAGAATATTCTCATGAAAATACTGGTTAAACCTGGCGACAGAATTCTGGGAAATATGCATTTTGACACTACCGAGGGCCATATAAGACTTAACCGTGCCACACCGGTCAACTGTCTTATTGACAAGGGCTATATTCCCGGGGAAAACCTCCCTTTCAAAGGGAACCTCGATTTAAACAAGCTGGAAAAGGAATTGAAAACTTTTGGCCGTGAAAAAATACCCTTTATTTTAATTACTGTAACATGCAATAATAACGGTGGGCAGCCGGTTGCAATGGAGAATATCCGGGCCGTCAGAGGCCTTGCCGATCAATACGGGGTGCCGGTTTTCATAGACGCGGCCAGATTTGCGGAAAACTCCTACTTCATACAGCAAAGAGAGCCGGGATACAGGAATAAAAGCCTTAAGGAGATAGCGGGAGAGATTTTTTCCTGCGGTGATGGCTGCACAATGAGCGCCAAAAAGGATGCCCTTGTGAATATTGGAGGTTTCCTGGCGCTTAAAAATGAGGATTTATATCGTCAGGCTGTGGAGTGGCAAATACCCTTTGAAGGCTTCAGAACCTACGGAGGCCTGTCCGGAAGGGACATGGAGGCCATGGCCAGGGGACTGGAAGAGGTCCTTGACGAACAGTACCTGGAAGAGCGGATTGGTCAGGTGAACTATCTGGGGGAAATGCTCTTGGAGGTGGGCATTCCCATAGTGCAGCCCCCTGGAGGCCACGGCATTTATATTGATGCTGGTAAATTATTTGGTCACCTTCCCCAATCTCAATTCCCCGCCCAGGCTATGGTGGTGGAGCTTTATATTGAGGGCGGCCTCCGGTCAGTGGAATTGGGCACCTGCGCCTTCGGGCACCTGGACGCTCACACCGGAAAAATGATATACCCTGCCCTGGAGCTGGTGCGTCTAGCCATACCCAGGAGGGTGTACACAGACCGTCACATGAAATTTGTGGCACGAACGGTGGAGGCTGTGGCAGCCAGAAAGGATACTGTCCGGGGGTTAAAACTTGTGTATGAGGCCCCGGTGCTGCGCCACTTCACTGCCCGCTTTGAAAGGCTGTAAAAACCGCCGTATAGAGGCGGTGCCGTCTTACAGACGGCGGAATACAGAATCCAGAATTCAGAATAAGCATGCATTTCTTTTAAGCATAGCAATCATGGTATGTGTAAAAATCTACTTTAGTACTTTAAAGTGTCATGTATTTCTCCGACAAATGATAAAAGAGCCGCCTATAATACGGCGATTCCGTATTTTAAGCAGCATAAGTAAAGAGTTGCCAGGGTTTTGCTCATTGCCTAGACACAATCAAATTACAAAAAAGGAATGCCCGGGATTCTGGCTTCTGAATTCTGAATTCCGACCCCATAGAATTTCAGTAGGAGGTATATACAATGCAGGTTAACCAGCTCGGTAAGATAGCCCTCAAATTAACCCTGGCCGATGACGAGGCCGAGATAGCAGCCATAACCGCCAGGGCAAAGGGATTCGGCTACCTGGTCTGCACAGGAAAAGTTGGTTCGATGGACCTTCAGAATATAATAGGTACCATCGAAACAATGGCAAGAAAAAATAAAGTGGTTAATGAAGGGGTTGTGGAACAGCACGCGCTGTATCACGCCATTTATGAGTGCTGCTCGGGATTTATGCGGGGCAGCCTGACCCTGGGAGGCACACTGCGCACTCTGGGCAGCCGCTTTGCTATCGTTCGGGGAAAAATTCCCGGTGATGTTAAGAGGGAATGGCTGGCCGTAGCCATGTACGGGACAATCGGATCACCCTCCAAGGGCTTTGAGCACGAGGCCGCGGGACTGGGGATAATACACATTTGATCGTTAAAACCTTAAAAGAACTTGAAATAAACTACTGTCAGGGATATTACCTCGGTTATCCGGAAGAGGAACCCGATGACAGTTTAGTATCAAAAGCAATGACTTTTGCATAAAAACAACTTTCTTAACGATAAAAAAAGCAGGGTACATGCCCTGCCCGGTTTAGTTAATGTCTTAAATGAAGTTTAAAGGAAGAGCCAATTCACCGGGTTATTGCTCACCCGGTCGGTCTCAACGTTGATAATCGCCGGTTTTCCAGACTCATAAGCTCGTTTGATGGCAGGAACTATTTCATTGGGGTCGGTCACCAGTTCACCATATCCGTCCCACATGGCCGGGAGTTTTTCATAGCGTCGCAGGCTCTCCAATTCCGTGCCTACAAAGCCTACCTTCTCCAATTGCCCGGAATGGTAAGTTTTGCAGTCATACCTCACCATTCCCCAGCCTGAGTCATTTGAAATCACGCAAACTACAGGTATGCCCTGCCTTACAAAGGTGTCAAACTCCATGGTATAGAATCCAAAACTGCCGTCACCTGTATAATAGAGAACCGGCTTTTTATTGGCTTTCCATGCCCCCAGGGTATACCCGCATCCCACACCGAGGGTGCCCAGCGGGCCATAGGACAGTTTTTGTCCAGGGCGGTGAGCGGTTGCCGCCATCATCATCCACTGGCCTGAATCACCGCCGTCACATACCACCGTCCAGTCTTTCCCCTCAGCTTCCAGGAATTTTGCCACTTCGGCCGCGCAGCGGCCGGGATGCATTGGAGCAGCTTCAGACATAAAACCTTCCATAAAGGGCTGGCCAAAGGTGAACATCGCCATTGCGGCCTCATTAAACCAGCTCATGTCTTCCTTTTTATCTGTCTTTGCCCTGAGAGCCTCCAGAATCTGCCTGGCAACGGCCCCAGCGCCGCCTATAATTCCAATGTGAGCCGGGGCATTATAGCCAATCCTGGCGGAATCAGTGTGAACCTGGATCAATTTGGCGCCGTCCTTTATAAAGGGCGCTTTCCCCTTTTTAACAGTATAGTCGTTGTTTACACACAGCATAAGTACTACATCTGCAGCTGACAGGGCGCCTATGCCCACTTTAAAAAGCGGGTTGTCTCCGCCGGCAAACAAACCATCGGCTATTGTTTGGGCGTATGCCGGCATTTTTAAATAATCAGCCAGTTCACCGATGGCTTCCCCGTATTGTGCGCTGAACCTGGCCCCGTGGCCGATTATCATGGCCGGCTTTGCGGCCTTTGCCAGTAAATCAGCCGCCTTTTCAACCGAATGGGGATCCCCGAAGGGCTGGTCCCCGGTGCGGTGATATTCCGGATAGCAGACTTCTTCCTCTTCCACCGGTTCCCTCAGTGTATCCGAGGCGCATTCCAGATAAACAGGGCCCGGCGTTCCAGACAGGGCATGCCTGTATGCCATGGAAACGTATTCGGGAATTCTATTGGCATGATAAATCTTGCTTGCCCACTTGCTTGCCGCGCTCATTATTTCCAGGCTGTTCAAATGTTGAAGAGGGCCGGTTTGGTTTTCTGTCAGAGGGGAAGCGCCGCCAATGGCTATTATGGGAACACCGCTCTCGCGCGCTTCAACTATGGCGGTAGTGGTGTTGGTCACCCCAACGCCTGCGGTTGTAACAACAATACCCGGCTTTCCCGATACCCGGGCATATGCGTCGGCAGCATAGGCGGCCGCGGCCTCGTGGCGGCAATCCACCACCTCTATACCTTCTTCCCGGCATCCATATAGTATTGGCATGATATGTCCGCCGCATAAAGTGAATATTTGTTCTACCCCTTCTTTTTTGAGGGATTTGGCGAATAGTCCCCCGCCATTAGCTTTTGCCATGATATTTGATACCTCCTCATATTTTCTGCTCCAGTCATTTCATGTTTATATTTACCCAATCCCGTATGCGCTGCATTGACTCGCTATACGTTACCTTTGTCTTCCAGCCCAGCTCTTCCTTGGCCCTGCCGTTAGCGACATCGTTATTTTGCCCATCACTGCCACACTCAGCCTTGTAAGCGGTTGCTCTACTAAGGCGAGACAAGTACTTTTGCCATGCCGTTATCCTCTGAGAGTTCTTTAAAGGCGGTGTTTGTCTCCTCAAGGTCTATTTCCCGTGAAATAAAGGGGTTCACATTAAGGATGCCCCGCTCAATTAGGGTTTGGGCCTGCTCGAACTCGCTCTGGTATCCGTAGCTCCCACGAACCACTATTTCTTTCAGGGTTAATTTAAAGGGATCGAATTCAAAGGGAGTGATAGCAATCCCTGCCATAACTATCACGCCCCCACCCCTTACTGAATTGAAACAGGACAAAAAACCCCCGTGAGTGCCGGAACATTCTATCGCTGCGTCTACCCCTGCTTCAGTTTCTCTAAATACCGAGTTTATCTCCTCCGGTTTAATCACCAGGCTGTTTTCTGTTCTTGGGACAAGCTCCCTGCGTTCTTTCATTTTCTCCACCAATATAACCCTGGCACCTTTGAGAATAGCCAGAGACGCCGCCAGAAGGCCTATCGGGCCGGCACCGGTAACCAGCACCGTATCTCCCAGGGATACATCCGCCAGGTTTACAGCTCTGAGGGCTACCGCCGCAGGCTCAATCAGTGCGGAAGACCTGTAGTCCGTCTGGCCGGACAGAATGCGCAGCATATAGGTCTTTGCCAGCATGTATTCAGCCATTCCACCGTTCGCACTGAGCCCGGGACCGGTAAGGGACATCAGACAGCGGTTAAACTGGCCCCTCCGGCAGTAATAGCAGCTGTTGCAATGGAATATGGGATTTACCGCCACTGCCTGCCCCACCCGCCAGTTCTCCACCCCCGGACCGCAGGCGGCGATATCCCCGGTCAGCTCATGTCCCATCACCAGCCCTGCCGGCATTCCCAGGTGGAAGAGGTGCAGGTCCGACCCGCATATTCCACAGTATTTGACCCTGATGAGAACCTCGCCAGGCCCCGGCTCGGGAACTGGTATATCTGCGACAATCAATTCCTGCGGACCCTTTATGCATACAGCTTTCATCATCTCGCCTCCTTATTGGCTTTAATGTAATGGCTAAATACTTATTATTCATAATTTCTTAAAATATCCATATTTTAAGAAGCAAAGATATAGACTATAACAATCTATAAAAAAAAGCGGGCCTTTTTGGTCCGCATCCTCATATTAAAGGGCTGCCGCCCCCCGGGGGCGACAGTGTCCCTCAACCCGATCTGAAACAAGGGGAAAAACCCCTGAAACACACTGTTGCTTATAAAGCCGCATAACTTAATGGTTCATTAGGGAATCATGTATGTGCTCAGTAAAAATAGAAACCCGCAAAGCCTGCTTTAAGCGGCTTTGCGGGTTCGCGTCTGGTGCGCCCGGCAGGAATCGAACCTGCGCTCCCGGCTCCGGAGGCCGGTGCTCTATCCCCTGAGCTACGGGCGCATATATCAATACATGCTGCAAAGGATATTATATCTGAATATTATATGTTATGCAAGATAAAACACCCGTAGATACAGATGTAATTTCTTCTAACCCGGGCCTTTAGTGCAGTACCGTGTTTTGAAAATCGGTGCGGACGGCGCTGCTATCGCTTGATAGACCTATAACCGCTTCATACTGACCGAAGTCAACTCCCTCCAGGGCTTCTCTGAGAACCCGGGCAGACCGCTTGAGGCCCTCCTCCTCCTCTCCGGACACCGGCACCGCCAGGGTCCTTACCCTTCCGGCCCTGTTTACCAGGGTAGGCAGGCTCATACACACATCCCGCAGGCCGTACTCTCCATCCAGCAGCCCCGATACCGTAAGAACGGAGTTTTCATCCCTTATTATGCTTTCACATATTCTTCTTACGGCCAGCCCTATGGCATAATATGTGGCTCCCTTTCTCTCTATTATTTCATATCCGGCCCGCCTGACCTGCTCGGATATATTGTTTTTATCGAGGCAGGGAATACCATGCATACTGCAAAAATCCTCCAACGGAATTCCCGCTATATTGGCCAGGCTCCATAAAGTGACCTCTGTATCGCCGTGCTCACCCACAACATAGGCATGTATATTGCGGGCCTCAACTCTACACTTTTCGCTAATAAGATACCGGAAGCGCGAGCTGTCCAGAACTGTGCCGGATCCCAAAATGCGGTTCGGTGCAAGTCCTGTTATTTTTAGTGCGGCGTATGTCATGATATCAACAGGATTTGACACCATAAGAAGTATCGATCCTCCCTCGGGATTTATTATACGGGGAAGTACATCCCGGAGAATGGAAAGGTTTTTTTGAATAAGATCCAGCCTGGTTTCCCCCGGCTTTTGGTTTGCCCCGGCGGTAAATACAATTATATCCGCGTTATGGCAGTCCTCGTAATCCCCGGCATATATTTTTATAGGGCTTACAAAAGATGCTCCGTGAGCCAGGTCCATGGCCTCCCCCCCGGCCTTTTTTTTATCTATGTCCACCAGCGTCATCTCACTTACAAGGCCGCTTATCATAAGGGCATACGCCGATGCCGAACCTACTGATCCCGCTCCCACTACGGCTATTTTCCTTTTGTCTTCAACAATCATCTACAGGTCCTCCGGCATTTTTTTTTTGACAGTTTTTATTTTTTTGCCCGGAAGGAAATATTATGCGGAACATTTGCTATTCCGTCTGAATCTATATAAATAATTGACCATTTGTCGTTGCGTGTATTTTTTTTAAGGTATATTATGGTATTGCAAACTTATATGAAAAGGATGTCTTAACCGATGAAAATTTCCAGAATGCTGACAGCTACTTCCATTTTGCTATTAGTGTTTACAGCAATGTTTCTTGGTGGGTGCGGCAGGCTGGATAAAAAGCAAAGCACGGTTCAGGCCGCTGTGCCGCACCCTTCAACCGAACAGCCGGTTAGCCAGACAGTCAGCCAACCCGTCAAGACAGAGCCCGCTAAGCCTGAAAACAACAACTTATTACTACCTGAGCTGGGAGCCCAACCCGCCCAGGCAAATACCACAGGCAATAGAGAAAAGTTGGTTTACCTGACCTTTGACGATGGCCCAAATTCACACTTCACCGGGAAAGTTCTGGACATACTTGCCGAAAAAAATGTTAAGGCAACCTTTTTTGTGGTGGGGGCCAATGTGCGTTTGAATCCTGATGTAATGAAGCGGATTGTTGCTGAGGGACACGGCGTTGCAAACCACACTTACAGTCATGACTATAAAACTATATATAAATCACCGGAAGCATTCCTTGCTGACCTGGAGAAAAACAATGAAATACTGCTCCAGTACACTGGAATGCCTGTTAGAATATTCAGGGCTCCCGGCGGGCCACACAGATTATCCTCAAGCACCAAAGAAAAGCTGCTCGGCACGGGGTACATCTCCGTCAGCTGGAATGTTACATCGGCTGACAGCGACGCCAATGGTGTTACAGCAGAGCAAGAGCTTAACAATATAGTCAAAGACCTGGAAAGAGTGGAGAGGATGAAAAAGTCCCCGATACTCCTGATGCACGACGGCACACAGCTTACCACCACTGAGGCAAAGCCCGGCACGTCTCTGGCGAAATACGTTCAGAACCGGGAAGCTACAGTAAAAGCCCTTCCTGAAGTAATAGAATTATTCAAGTCAAAGGGATACAGATTTGCACTGGTGGACGAAAACACCCCGCCGGCATGGTAATTCAACGCCCTACGGGCGTTGCCGTTGTTAGCGGCATTATTAGCATTATTTTGGGGTCCGGAATTGGGAATCAGGAACCAACCAATTCCCAATTCCCAATTCCCAATTCCCGATCTTATTGCATCTCAAACACTACCTTGACTGATTTGCTTTCCGACTTGTTGACAGCGGCCAGTATGGCCTCCTTGTACTGGTCCAGCCTGTACCTGTGGGTAATAAAACCGTCGGTAATCAGTTTACCCTCAAGCATCCACTGAACTGCCAGGTCAAAATCACCAATCATCTCCCCCCGCCAGAAGCTGTTGCTATGGGAAACCGTCCCCAGCAGGTTGACTTCGTTGTACCATATGGGAGAAATATCAATGTTAATCATTTTAAGGGCCGCCCCCATAAGCATTACACTGCCGCGGGACCTGGCCAGGCGAAGACATGTTTGCAGTGTGGAGGCAATTCCCACACAGTCAAATACAATGTCAAATCCACCCACCAGAGTGCGGTTGCCTCCAAATCCCGAATATACCCTGCCCCCTGTTTTTTCCGCTGTTTTTTCAAGCAAGTCATCATCGGACATCCAGACCTGGTCAGCTCCGTATAAATACGCAAGATCCCGCTGATAATCGTATTGGGCTACCACCACAATATTACATTCCGGGCAGACTACCCGTAAAGCCTGCAGCACAAAGAAACCTATGGTTCCTGTCCCAAAAACCAGCACCTGCTGTTTCCCCGCAGGGGGGCAGCGGAGAACTCCCCGCAGGGATACTGCGGCCGGCTCAACCAGCACTGCCTGGTCATCCGTCAGCCCGTCAGGGATCTTTAATAACCCCTTCCCGGGAGCATAAAACTCTTCACTAAAGCCACCACCCACGGTGTCAGGCAGCCCGGTCCTCTCACAGTGGTTGTATTGCATCTCACTGCAGTAGCTGCACGGGGTCATTCCGTGGGCCAGACATGACCCACCGCCCACCCTCATCCGCCTGATTACCCTGTCGCCGGGCCTGAAGCCGCTCTCAGGCCCGGCTTCCACAACGTCGCCCACCATTTCGTGCCCGAGATATGTTATAGGGGCCCCTGGAATTATCGCCGGATGTACCCCCAGGTCAATATCCAGGAAAATAAGATGAAGGTCACTGCCACATATCCCCGCCAGCCTGTTTTTAACCCTGACCCATCCGGGAGGCGCCCCGGGAAGCGTTGTATCCAGATAGCGCAGGTGGGATGCGTCGGTGAATATGGATTCCGGACCGCCGCTGATAACCGTCATCAACCGCTCCGGACTTTTTTCAATAAATAGTGTTTTCATGCAGGTACCCCCATTATATTAAAAACAATCAAAAACCCAATTCCCAATATGGATGCAATAACGTTTTATAAGTTTTTTAATCCTGTCACTTTATTTTATAACCGGGCAGCAAAAGCCTCCGGATTAGCTGTTCACATTGTTTGTGTCCCCTGTTTCCAGATTACTGCTGTGCTATTACGTACGGGTATGCGGTGATAGCGGTATTTAGGATGTCCCACCATCACTGCGCCAAAGCACCTGTGATCCTCCGGCAGATCAAGGAAGCTTTTCACCGGGGGGTACATATTGGCGGCTGCGTTGACAAAGCCCGCCCAGCAGGATCCAAGGCCCATGGCATGTGCGGCCAGCTCCAGGTACGAAAGGGAACCTATACATGCCTCGGCAGCTGAAAGGGCGGTTTCTTTAGCGTGACTAATTACTATGTGAGGGGCTCCCCTGCATATTCTATCCACTCCGCCTTCCCACTGGGCAACTATCGAGTCAAAACGAAGCATGCGGCCAACTTCGGGATTCATAGTCAGCATTTGTTTCATCCAGTCTACAACCAGGCCGGCAAGATGTTTTACACTTTTTCCGTCTTCAATTACCAGCCAGTGTACCGGCTGAAGGTTGTGGGCCGTTGGAGCGTGGCTGGCTATATTAACCAGCCTTTTCAGGTCCTCCCGGTCCACAGGCTTATCCTTGTAAGAACGGATGGAACGCCTGGCTAGCAGGAAAAATTCAGCCTGATCGACATTGAATAGAGCTTCCTTTACATAAGGACGACATTCTTCAGGCTTTAAGTCCCTGTGAATCAGTGCCCCCTGGGGGCATACTGCAACACAGTGACCGCACTTTATGCACAGTTCCTCCGCTCCTTCCGCCGGGACAGGAAATGATCCTTTCCCGCTCAGCTCAATAATCCTCGGCGGACATTCCGCTGCGCAAATCCCATCCCCGGTACACTTATTCCGGTCAACCGTAAAAAGAATCACCCGGAACACACCTCCTTATGAACCGGAACCAACGGTAGTAATGCCATTCAGCCTTGGAACGTACGACATATCCCTGGTTATATGAGTCGAATATTTTTTCAATACAGGCAAATATTTCCAATAATTTTCTGAATTCAGAGTTGTCGAAGGAGCCACCACCGAGAGAGCGGCCACTACCCTGCCGTTGCCATCTCTTACCGGCACCGCCACACAAAAAACGCCTGGCAGTGTTTCTTCCCTATCCACTGCATAATCCTGCTTTAAAACTTTTTCCATCTCACTCTTAAGCAGTTCCCTGCTGGTTATTGTGTTGGGGGTTAAAGCCTGAATATCATATGTGTCTATTATATTCTCCCGGATTGACGGATCTGAAAAAGCCAGTAGAATTTTCCCCATGGAGCTGGCGTGATAGGGTAATATTGCGCCTATCTGCATTACTACCATAAACGGGTTGACGGGCTCGGCCTTCTCAATAAGCACAGCCTTATTGCCTATATTAATAGCCAGGTAGCACGGCATTACAATTTCGTAATTCATTTGCTGAAGCCGCGCCCGCGAAGGTATACGCAAATCACCGATTGCGGTCATGCCCAACTCATAGACCACCGACCCTAGCCGGTACTTTTTGTTTTCCGGCACCTGCTCTACAAACCCCTGGTCCTCTAGGGTCTTTACCAGCAGGTGCACGGTTCCCTTGGAAAGCTGAAGCATTTCGCTAATCTCTGTTATCCCCAGTTGATGGGGGGGGTTGTTAAAACATTTGAGTATCGTCAGGGCCCTCGCCACCGATCTGACCCTGGTTTCTTTATTATTATTTTCCAAAACGAAAGCCTCCAAATGACTTGCCTGGCGCAATTTTTCTGTTTCAGGAGATAAATGACTCTAAACAAGGGGACCGATGCCAGGGTCGGTCATGACGTTGACGCAGGCAGGTTTTCCCGACGCTATGGCACGGTCTATGGCCGGGCCTATATCCTGGGGTTGGGTGACAAATTCGCCATGTCCTCCCAAGGCTTCCACCACCTTGTCATACCGCCTTTCTGTTAAGTCCAGCCCTATAAATTCTTTCTCTTCCGACGCCTTACGGGCTTCAGAACGCTTAATCATTCCCCAGCACTTATCATTTAGTATTACAGTGGTAAAGGGGAGATTGTAGCTCAGGGCTGTATCGTATTCCATAGCTCCATAACCAAAAGTCCCGTCGCCGGTAAGCAGAATAACCTTTTTCTCCGGATGGGCCAGCTTCGCCGCCAGAGCGTAGGGAATACCCACTCCCAGGGGGCCGAAGCTGGTGCTTATTATACCTGGGTAATGGCCCGGTCCTGTGGCCGGAAGGGTCAGGTTGCCCCATCTGGCTACGTCTCCCCCGTCTGTGACAACAATGGTGTTCTGATCCACCCTGGTCAGTATCTCAAACATCAGCCTCATGGGATGAATGGGAACCTGTTCGGACAGCGCAAAAGGCATAGCCATTTGTATAAGTTTGCTTTTCATTCCGGCGAGATAATCCACCCATTCCGTGTAACTGGTCCTGTCCACAGCATCAGTAAGCTGCTTTAATACCATGCGAGCGTCTCCCACAATCCCCAGGCTGACATCCAGCTGGTCGGTCAATTGGGCTGAATCAATATCAACCCTTATAATTTTTACGGACTTCGGGAATGCCCCCCGATTCATAGTATAGCCTGTCCGGGTGCCCACAACAAGGGCTACGTCAGCCTCTGCAAGCGCCACGCGAAGCACCGGACTCTCCGAGGCCGCTATACCCATGCACAGGCTGTGGGTATCCGGCACCGCTCCCCTGGCGGCGTTACGAGTAAACACCGGTATCCCGGTTTTTTCCACAAGCCCGGTCAGCTCTTCCTGGGCCTGGGACCACCATACACCACCGCCGGCTATAATGACGGGCTTTTTTGCTTCTTTCAACATTTTCGCCGCCGCTTCCACATCGGCAGGGTTACCCGCCGGAATGCTGGCCGTCCGGTACGTCTCTTGAAATTCCACCTCCGGCGCCTCCACATTCTTCTCCATCAAATCTCTTGGTATCTCCAGGTAAACAGGCCCTGGCCGGCCGGTGGTGCAGTATGCCAGGGCACGGCCCACGTATTCTGGAATGCGGTGTGTCTCTGCCACAGACCGGGCATGCTTGGTAATATGCTTTATCATATCAATCTGGTTAAAGTCCTGCAGTTCATTTCGGTCATTTTCAGTTAATCTGGCCTTTCCGGCCATGCACAATACAGGAATGCCCCCATTGGAAGAGTTGGCCAGTCCTGTAACCAGGTTGGTAAAGCCGGGACCCGCAGTGCCTGTGCAAACTCCCACGGTGCCTGTGGTAAGAGCCCACCCCTCGGCCATAAAAGCCGCGGTCATTTCATTGCGCACACCTATATATTTTATTCCCTTTTCCTCGCAGGCCTCCATCATCGGGTAGATGTGCCCCCCCGGTATACCGAATATGTATTTTACCCCTTCTTTCTTGAAAACTTCCGCAATCAGTGAACCACCATGATACTTTTGAGCTTTCATACTGATTACCTCCTACTAATTTTTATTATCCTCCTGTTCAGTACTACTGTACGTCAGTTCAGTTATTTTCTGTTCAAATGCTACCATGTCGCAAAATCCGGTGTCAATTGCTTTTTTTTAAAAACTGCCCGGCTTAATCCTACAACTGCAAGTGACATATTAAAATGGATAGCCAGGACATGTCCTGCTACAAGAAAAAAACTAAATTATATTGTTTTCAGTTTAGCTATATGATAGCATTAAAAAAGAACATGAACATGCGTTCAATAATACTGAACATGGCAGCAGTCACTTTAACAACCGAAAAAAATTAAGCATCATTATGTAATGAATTAAATATTCAAAACTCAAAGAAAGAAAGAAAGAAAGGAGCAACCTCATGTCAGGAATTGAAGTCAAGCTTCCTTCCGGAGGAACACCTGCAGAACAACTGCTAAAGGAAATGGGCGAATGGCGCTCCAATGACGCTAACTGGAAGGACGGTAGAACATGGAGCCTGGTCTACTATCCAGGCGAAGAATTGTATGATTTTTTGAAAAAGTCTTATACAATGTTCTTCGCGGAAAACGGCCTTAACCCCGGAGCCTTTCCCAGTATCAGAAAATTTGAAACAGAAGTTGTTGCCATGACGGCGAGCATGCTTGGCGGCGGGCCGGAGGCCTGTGGCGCCATGACCTCCTGCGGAACCGAAAGCATTATGATGGCAATCAAGACCTACAGGGATAAGGCCAGAGCAGAGCACCCCGAAATAAAGGAGCCCACCATGATTGTGCCCGAGACCGCACACCCCGCCTTTTACAAAGCAGCTCACTATCTTTGCGTAGATGTGGTGAGAGTCCCGGTGGGACCCGATTTCCGCGTGGATGTTGAGGCGGTGCGGGCTGCCGTTACGGACAATACTATTTTAATTGTAGGTTCTGCTCCCTCCTACCCGCAGGGAGTTATCGACCCCATTACAGAGCTGGCGGCACTGGCTCAGGAGAAGGGCATCGGATGCCACGTCGACTCCTGCCTGGGAGGATTTATGCTGCCCTTTGTCCGTAAGCTGGGCTATCCCCTTCCACAATTTGACTTTGCAATTCCCGGAGTAACTTCTATATCAGCCGATGTACATAAATATGGATTTGCCGCCAAGGGAGCCTCCACCATCATCTTTCGGGACAAAGAACTACGTAAATATATGTTTTATATTTTCACTGAGTGGTCCGGCGGTATATACGCTCACCCCACAATGACCGGAACCCGGCCTGGAGGGTCCTTTGCAGCGGCCTGGGCAATAATGAAACACCTGGGCGAAGAGGGCTACCTGCGAATAGCCGACAATATTATGAAAACAACCAAAAAACTAATTGACGGCATAAAATCAATACCCGGCCTGCATGTTTTGGGCGAGCCCGCCATGTCAGTCTTTGCCTTCACCTCCGACAGCTTCGACATCTATTCGCTGGCTGATGCCATGGAAACACGGGGATGGCACATGGATCGTCAAATGCGCCCCGCCTGCCTGCACCTCATGGTGGCCCTGGTCCACGAGAAAATAGCCGATAAATTCCTGGCCGACCTGAGGGAATGCGCCCTTTCCGTTGCGGAAATTAAAAACACCGCCCCGGAGGGAACGGCAGCCATGTACGGAATGATGGGCACACTGCCCGACCGGGGCATGGTAAAAGAATTTGTAATAAACTACATGGATGATCTTATGAGCGTAAAATAGCCTGGGGCAGATTGCCAGTAAGGTGGGTATTTAAATAACGGGGGTGCTATTATGACTGTGGAAGCGGCAAAAGCCAAGTTCAAACTTAACACAAGACAAAAACAGATTTTTCCACTTATTATGCTGGGAGCCTTTTTTGAAGGATTTGACTTCTCGACAGTAAACCTGGCACTGCCCTTCATTACCAGAGATTTGGGCATCGACACCCAAGCCGCGGGTTATATGCTTTCTGTAATAGCCATAGGAACCCTTCTGTCCTTTTTTGTTGTCCGCCTTGGGGACAAGATCGGACGTAAGCCTGTATTTTTATGGGCCGTGGTTATCTATTCCACGTTAAGCCTGCTGACGGCCTTCACCCCCAACATACAGCTGTTTGTTATTTGCCAGTTTTTTGCTAGAACTTTTCTGGTGGTTGTGTGGGCGGTGGGCTTCATAATAATAGCGGAGGAATTCTCAGTGGAGCTAAGAGGTAGAGCACTGGGGCTGTTCCAGGCGGCCGCAGCCATAGGAGCCATTTTCCCGGCGCTTTGCATGCCACTGATGGCTCATTTAAATTTCGGCTGGAGGGGCCTTTATGTTATAGGGGCTTTGCCGCTTCTAGTTATATTTTTCCTGGCCAGGAATTTTCATGAGACCGAAAGGTTTAAAAATACCCGGATGTCATCCGGGGAGGGGCCGGGCTTCTTCGATGTCTGGAAGCAGCCGTACACCAAATACATGGCGGTTGTGGCCGCTCTCTGGGTACTCCTATATTTCTGTTATATTACCGGCCAAAACTTCTTCTCCTATCATGCCGTTAACGAGCTGGGATGGAATGAGTCAAGAGTGGGGCTTACCACAGCCCTGGCCTATTTCATTGCGCTTACTGGCTATTTTACGGCCGGAAAGCTTATGGACAGCATTGGACGAAAACCCACCGCAGCTATATTTCTTACTGGCGGATCAGTATTTACAATTTGCGCCTTCCAGGCCGTAGAGTACCATTTTGTGGCACTTTTCATGATTCTTTCAACCTTCTTTGTGGGAGTCTTCACGGTAATAGGCGCCTCTTTCACAAATGAGCTGTTCCCCACTGCCATAAGGGCTAACGCCACTGCCTGGAGCAACAATATTATCGGCCGCCTCGGCCAGGTGGCTGCCCCCGCCATCGTAGGCTCAATAGCGATACCACTGGGCAGCGTGGGCAACGCTGCCTCGGTTATGGCATTGACACCCATTTTAGCTGTTGCACTCATATTGCTGTTCCTGCCTGAAACCCGGAATATGGAAATAGAGGACTTTGTTGATACTCAAAACATTAAATCCTAAAGTATACGAAAGGGGATTCTTACAATGAAGGTCACAGTCATAGGAGCAGGTGTGATGGGGCCCGGCATAGCCCAGGTATGGATGATGGGCGGGCATGAGGCAACAATTGTTGATATCAATGAAGATGCCCTCCGCAAAGGATCGGATGACATCCGGGAAAGCCTTTTGATAATGCATGAAATGAATATATTGGAGAAAAGCCCGGAAGAATACATGACTCTTCTGACCACTGCAAGTTCACTTCAAAAGGGCGTGGAAGGAGCCAGGCTGGTCATAGAGGCCGTTCCCGAACGGCCCGACATAAAACAGTCTGTATACACAGAGCTTGACAAATATTGTCCGCAAGACTCCGTTATCGTCAGCAATACCTCATCACTTCCTCTTCCGGACATATTTCCGGACTTCAGGCCGGGGAAGTTCTTTGTGTGCCACTTTTTTAACCCTCCACAAATTATACCGCTTGTTGAACTGGTCAAAACCGAACGTACAGATCCAACTGCAGTAGATTGGCTTAAAGAAGAGCTGATCAAGTGCGGCAAGAAGCCCATTGTGGTAAATGGCTTTGTGATGGGCTTTCTGGTTAACCGGCTGCAAATGGCCATGACAAGAGAAGCCTTACACCTTGTGCAGCTTGGGGTGGTGCAGCCGGACGATGTAGACACCGCTGCCCTTGCGGCAATAGGGTTTAAATCAGCCTGGCAGGGCATGTTTGACACAATGGACTATATCGGCCTGGACACCGTGGCACTGGTGGGGAGTATAATATTCCCCAACCTCTCCAATGACACCAAGGTCCCGGACATAATAACCGATAAGGTCAGCCAGGGCCACCTGGGCGTAAAAAGCGGGCAGGGTTTTTTTAACTACGAGGGAGACAGGGCTTCCGGGGTCATGAAGAGAAGGCAGACCCTTCTTCTGGAGCAACTGAAATTATTTAAAAAGTATCAATAAGCGGGCCTTTGGCCCGCATCCTTATTTCAAAAGGGGCTGCCGCCCCTCGGGACTACAGCCTCCCTCACCCCGAATAAAGGAAAGGGGACACACCTCTATTTTTAGCCTTGCTACTGGGGTCGGAGGAATGTCCCCCCTTACCATCCCCATCAGGGAATTATACATAATTCCCTGTCTTTAGAACGAACCCGCCCTCAGGGCGACCCTATCTTATTCTGACTATAGTATTCTGACTCTTGTCTCCTGACTCCTGTATTCCGACCGGAAGTACTGCCCCAAAGTCAATTAAAGGGATTGACCAATCCCTTTACCTGGGAGCTCACCCTCCGCCGCCTCCAGCTAAAATTCCGGCAAATCCGGCTCCTACTGAGACAATGGACCACATTGGAGGAATGTCTGCAGCGATACCGAATAATATGAGGCCAAAGCCTGCCAGCCTTAATATGTTTTTCAAAGTTGGACTCAAATCATTACCTCCCCTTTTTAATATGGGAAGCCTATTCCTTATTTAAATCAAGCCACATAATTATAGCGTCCTCATCGTTATCGGTGTAATATTTACGTCTCATTCCCATTTCCACAAAGCCGAGAGATTTATATAAGCTCCGGGCAGCTTTATTGGATACCCTGACTTCCAAAGTTATTTTTACCCCTCCCAGAACTGCAGCCCTGGTCAGCAGCTCTGTCATAAGTGCCCTCCCATAGCCCTTTCCCCTGTAGTCAGGGTGAATGGCAACATTGGTGATATGGGCCTCATCAAGTACTATCCACATTCCCGCATATCCAACTACCCTTCCGTCAATCAGGGCAACTATATAAGATGCAAAATCGTTTTCCGTAACCTCAAACTGGAAGGCCCTGCGGGTCCAGGGAGTGGGAAAGCTAAGAAGCTCTGTTTCCATGACCTGGTCGATATGTTCGGGCTGCATCATTATAAAATTAGGTTTTAGCCCGTACAATGAGTTTGGGCCGCCTGTTGCTTCTGAAGCCACTTTACTTCTGCCTCCGACAAACGTACATAGTCAGGCACCAGGGCAAGGGGGTCCTGCCCCTCACCTGCAGCCAACTTTATCCAGCCAATTTCGGCAACTGAGGAGCCACGGGGTAAACCCATAACCCCCGGTGCAAAAAAGGCCCTTTCCATAAGGAGGCCTACAAGTTTTTCCCTGTATTCAGGGACTCCGTCCCCCAAAAATGTAGCCTTTCTGTCCGGCCACCCCGAGAGAACCGACGCCAATTCATCAGGCGTAACGGCCATAGGGCCCGTAAGGTTCCTCAGATGCCCGTCCGAACCTTCGTATACCGAGGCATATACCTCGTTTTTTCTGGCATTTAATATTGGACAAATAAGATTTGAGTGCCCCTTCAGGGGGTAGGCCAGCGCATCCAGGGTACTTACCCCCACCACCGGCAAGTTCCAGACCTGGGCGAGGGTTTTGGCAGTACTCATGCCTATTCTGAGCCCTGTGAAGGACCCTGGTCCTGATGATACTGCTATTCCATTAATGTCTGAGGGCTTAATTCCTGCCTCTTCAATTACAGCCTTTATCATGGGCATCAGGTGCCCCGAGTGAGTTTTCCTGTTGTTAATGATTCTTTCAGACAATATCCTGTCCTTATGCACCACCGCGACACCGGCCACCGGAGTGGCCGCCTCAACTCCCAGAATGTACATGCCGGCTCAACTCCTCAACCATGCGGTAATACCTGTATCCGTACGGCTTCATCTCAATATTCCTCGGTTCTTCGCCTTCGCCTGTTATATTAATTTCAAGCCTTTCAGCGGGAAGCTCCTCGGATATAATTTCAGCCCACTCCACAAGGGTAACCCCCTGCCCGTAAAAGTATTCCTCGCAGCCAAGATCGGCAAGCTCCTCAGGGCCCCCCAGCCTGTAAGCGTCCATATGGTAAAAAGGCAGTCTTCCCTGGTGCTCGTTTATTATTGTAAACGTAGGGCTGGCTACCCTGCCCTTTACCCCCAGGCCGGATGCCACTCCCTTGGCAAAAACCGTCTTCCCGGCTCCCAGGTCTCCGTTAAGGCAGTATATATCTCCGGCACCAGCCATTTTTCCGGTCATTTCACCAATCTTGAATGTTTCTTCCGGAGAATTGCTCTCCAATGCAACGATCACAGTTTCGTAGCCTCCAAAAGGTTCTTGGCCTTCTATTATACACCAAACATTATAACATGCCTGTTTTAAAGAGACTAATTAACTTTTATTACTCCGGCTTCTTTTTCACCAGACCTAAAATTACCCTGTACGGGCCTGGAGTGCCGGGAGGAACAAAGGCCACCCGGTCACCAGGATGAACCATGGCATCAGGTGTGCCGGCAACACCGTTTATAAAAACGGCTTCCAGCATATCAGCGGGAATTTCCAGCCTGCCGGCCAGCTCCAGGGCGGTACACTCTTTTTCAAGGTAAATAAAGAAGGGAAAGGGTATACCCCTATTATCAAACAGCTCCTTGATAAAGGAAAACCCCCGCACCTCAACCTGTTTTTGATTCTCTTTCATAATTATCCCCCTTTTAATTACATTTAGTGCCCACAGGACGGGCAATGGGGATCGCTTTCAAGTTCTATTTCTATAAATGACGCCGTGAGGGCGTCATAGGTTAAAAGCCTGCCCACCAGAAGATCTCCCACTCCTGCCAGGTACTTTACAGCCTCACAGGCCTGCAGTGTCCCGATAATACCGGGAACTGCCCCTAAAACCCCAACCGTTGTGCAGTCAGGCACGCCGCTGTCCGGCTCGTTCCTGTACAGGCAACGGAAGCAGGGGCCCCTTCCGGGCATAATACTCATAACCTGCCCTGTAAATGAAAGAACTCCCCCATAAACAAAGGGCTTTTTTAAACTAAGGCATACGTCATTTATGATAAATCTGGTGTTAAAATTGTCTGTGCAGTCCAAAATAAAGTCATACCCGGAAATAAGCTCTCCGGCGTTTTCCGGAGTAATGCGGCAATTATAGGTTTCAACGACAAGCTGGGGGTTTAAGTGCAGCAGCTTTTCCTTTCCCGACTCCACCTTTGGCCTGTCAATATCCGAAGTGCCGTGAAGTATCTGCCGCTGCAAATTGGAAAGATCGACAGAATCACCATCCAGCAGGCCTATTCTGCCAACCCCGGCAGCTGCTAGATAGAAGGCGGCAGGTGATCCCAGCCCCCCGGCCCCCACCAGAAGAACCCCTGAATTAAAAAGCTTTTCCTGCCCCTCCTCCCCAAAGCCTGGAAGGAGTATATTGCGCCGGTACCTGGCAGCCTGTTCACTGCTTAACATATAACTTCCCCTTATAATAGCTAATTCGAGCTCTGACTTCTAACAGAAAAATTATAAAACCACAGAGGACACAGAGATCACAGAGTAACATTCTGCATTCCTTATAAGAAGCTCTATGAAAAAAATGTGTATTTTTCTATTAGATCTACCGCTGCAAGCCATCTCTAATAAAAATATTATAATCTAAAAGCATTCAGGCAGGGCTAACAACCTCTGTGTCCTCTGTGTGCTCTGTGGTTAAAAAGGCTTAATTTCGTTCCCAATGGCTTCTGCTATTTCAATTTCATATCCTACCTTCACCGGGCCTCCCTTGATAACCCTGGCAAAAATCCCCTCACGGGGCATAACGCAGTCCCCGGCCTGGTAGTAAATAGCACACCGGTTATGACATTCCTTTCCAATCTGTGTTACTTCCAAAAGCGTCTCAGGGCCTATTTTAATCCTTGTTCCCACCGGCAGGGTTACCAGGTCTATCCCTTCAGTGGTAAGGTTTTCGGCAAAATCACCCGGGCCAACACTCAGCCCCATGTCTATCATTTTTTGTATGCTCTCGGACGCCAAAAGGCTTACCTGCCTGTGCCAGCCCCCTGTGTGAGCGTCACCCTCCAGGCCATGTTCTTCCAAGAGGACTCCCTCGCCTATGTTCTTTTTACGCATTCCCTTTTTAGGGCTGGAGCATACCGCCACTATTTTTCCCATGACTCTTCCCCTTCTCTTTTATATACACCGCTTTTACCGCCTGTTTTTTCAACCAGCCTGATGCCGTTTATTACCATGGCCCGGTCAACTGCTTTACACATGTCATATATAGTTAGGGCAGCCACCCCGGCAGCGGTGAGAGCTTCCATTTCGACACCTGTTTTGCCGGTGGTGCGCACCCTGGCCTCTATCAACACCCTGTCCGGCTCCCTAAGGCGGAAGTCAACGCTGACACCGGTAAGGTTTATGGGGTGTGCCATGGGGATAAGACTGCCTGTCTCCTTGGCCGCCATAATCCCTGCCACCCTGGCCACACCCAGCACATCACCCTTGGATATACCCCCGGCTTCTATAATTTTTAGCGTTTCCGGCCTCATAACTATCTCAGCCCTGGCAACAGCCTCCCTCAGGGTAATTTCCTTTGAGCTCACATCAACCATCCGGGCCTTACCCTGGCTGTCAAAGTGAGTTAACTCAGCATCAGACAAAATTCATCAACCTCCGATTTGAGACATTATTCTTTTTTCATCCTGCCATCCTGAACCAATATTGTGCCTGTCCGGTTTTACGGCAACAGCCTGCCTGAAGAGATCAGCCAGCACTTTTTCCCCGGCCCCGGCCCTAAGTGCTGTTTTGGCATCTATCTCTCTCCCGCTATAGAGGCAGGGTCTTATCATACCCTCGGCTGTCAGCCTGAGACGGTTACAGTTTTTACAAAAATGGTCACTTACCGCACTGATAAAGCCTAGTGTTCCAGAAGCACCGGGAGCCCTGTAGTACCTGGCGGGGCCGTTTCCACACGGCTTATGAGCACTTTCCAAACTTCCCAGGTCTCTTTCTATTACTTCCCTTATTTCCGCCGCTGAAACATGCCTGTCCGCAGTCCAGGCATCGGAAGCTCCTACCGGCATCAGCTCAATAAACCTGACATGCAGCGGATATTTAACGGTTAGGGCTGCAATATCTTTTATTTCATGGTCGTTAAACCCCTTCATCACCACCGTGTTTATTTTTACAGGGTGCAGCCCCAGCTCAAGCGCGGCCTCTATCCCCCTCCAGGCCTCTCCCAGGTCACCAGTCCTGGTTATAAACCTGAAAAGGTCAGGGTCCAGCGTATCGAGACTTATATTTACCCTGCGCAGTCCTGCGTCTTTTAATTCCCGTCCCAGTGACGGCAGTAATATTCCATTGGTAGTTGCGGCTATGTCATCTATCTCACTTAATTCACCAATGGCCCTGACCAGATCCACAAGCCCCTTCCTTAATAGGGGCTCGCCTCCTGTCAGCCTTATTTTCTTAATGCCAGCGTGGGTACCAGCCTTAACAAGCTTTACTATTTCCTCATTTCTCAATATTTCTTCATGTGGAACAGGATTTACCCCATCCGGGGGCATGCAGTATATGCACCGCATATTGCAGCGGTCAGTTATAGAAACCCTTAAATAGTTTATTTCCCTTTGGCAGGTATCCAGCAAGTATATACCCCTTCCCATGAGACCTATTAATAAGCCAGTCAGGTATCTATTATAGAAATGTGCCAGCCCTTATGTTTATAATAACATAACGAAGGCCATAAAAAAACATGATTCTTAACCGATAAACATTCCCTCAACATCTTCTACCTGCTGTCTAAACTCTCTTAGCCGGTCCATAATCAGATAGGCTTCCTGGGTAATGCCGCTCCCGCCTCCGGCCTTGCCCCCCACACGGGTGTCAACCAGTCTTACTCCCCAGGCTTTTTCTATAGCCCTTATTTTTCCCCAGGCTGTTCTGTATGACATCCCCATTTCCAAGGCTGCAGCTGATATGGATCCTGTCTTTTCTACAAGGTATAACAAATTGTATAAGCCCTCCCCGAAGGCAGTCCCATTCTTCTCCAGCCAAAGCTTGCTGGCGGGACGGAATCCGATTTCTATATTCATCTCAGCCTCCCCCCACCGGCGGGAAGAAGGCAACTCTGTCTTTTTCTTTAAGAAAATAGTCTTTATTGGAATGCACACCATTGATAAGAATTGCAAAAATGTCTTTTTCCGGTACTTTCAAAGTCTTGATAAGATCTCCCACCGTAGTGCCCTCATCAACACTAACCTCAATAGGTTTGCCATAGGTCGCGCCCTGTATGAACTTTTCAAGCCCGCTAAACACTCTTACCTCAACAACCACCTTAATCCCTCCAGCAATGAATAGATCGGCGGGCGCATATGCGCCCGCCTTGAGGATACTAGAAGTTAAATACATTGTCAAGGTCGCTGTCCGGAATATCAAACTTTGTATTGTGAGGTGCAAGCTCTTCCTTCACAAAGAACTCCGGAAGCCTGTCGTGCTCCTTGGTAAAGCCTGCCCGCCTGTTGAATTCCAGCTCGTTTTTCAGTATATCCTGGCCC
>JBMOPE010000001.1:0-17882 GCA_049323755.1 Bacillota bacterium | reverse complement strand
AAAAAACAGGTTGCTTGTAACCCGTAAAAATTCTTCCTTGGATAGTGCTTTAACAAATTTTAAACAAAGTGGTTGGAATTCAGAATGCCAACCACTTTGTCAACAGCCCCAATCGAGCGATTTACCGAAGGCCGTTATCTGGCTCTTGGCGCAGAAGCCTACTGACAGGCTAGCCGCCAACAGGATGTTGGCGGAAGCCCGAACCGGCGCATGGACGCGCCGTTGAGGGCGGTAGCTTGTCAGTTGGCGACAAGCCCTAGAGCCAGTTGCAGCCGGAGGATTCTATCGTGAGTGCGGGGGTTTATCCGATACGCCCCAAAGCTATAATGTTATTTGCAACCAAACCATGGGTTACTTTAACGCTTTAAAGCGACATATACTTTCCTTAGCCATAAAAAAACGCCCTGCGGGCGTTGCCGCTGTCCCAGCGGCATTGTTAAGCATTATTGATGGGTCCGGAATTGGAAAATGGGAATTAGAATTCTCAACCCCCAATTCCCAACCCCCAATTCCCAATTCCTAATTCCCATTCTGCTATCTTCTCAGAGCTCTAAGCTTCTCTACTCTTTCCTGAATGGGCGGGTGGGTGCTGAACAGCCTCGCCATCGATGCCCCGGAAAGGGGGTTTACTATAAACAGGTGCGAAGCAGCAGGGTTGACCGGCATTGGAATACGGTGAGCAGCAGACTCCAACTTCAGAAGAGCATTGGCCAATCCATCGGGGGAACCTGCTATTTGGGCCCCGGTGGCGTCTGCACCGTACTCACGTGAGCGTGAAATGGCAAGCTGAATTATCATGGCAGCTATGGGGAATATTATGGCCATTATGAGAGCTCCAAATATTCCTCCCCCACCCTCATCATCCTCACCCCGGCCCATTCCAAAAATGGCTCCCCACTGCAGGGCGCTACCTATCATCGATATAGCTCCTGCCATTGTGGCAGCAATTGTCCCCACCAGAACATCCCTGTTTTTTATATGGGCCAGCTCGTGCGCAAGAACACCCTCTATTTCCGACCGGTTAAGCAGACGCATTATTCCCTCGGTCACCGCAACCGCCGAATTGGCAGGGTTACGCCCGGTGGCAAAGGCATTGGGCTGGTCCGAAGGAGTTACATACAGCCTGGGCATGGGCATTTGAGCCCTTTGGCTAAGTCTCCTGACCATTTCATAAAGCTCCGGTGCCTCGGCTTCAGAGACAGGATATGACCGGGTCATTTTAATGGCCATCTTGTCACTATAGAAATAACCGAAAAAATTCATGGCAATTGCAATTATAAAGAAAACCGCAGCCATTGAACTTCCGCCGATAGCATTGCCCATCAGCACCAACAGTATGCTAAGCCCGCCCATCAATAGCCATACCTTCATGGTATTCACAAAATGCACCTCCATAATCCAGGTATTAATTGTATTTCATAACCTTTTCCGCTTTTTAGATGTCTGCAGCTCTCACCTTCCTTTATTATTGACAATTTTACAACTATTGTTCCGGTTGTTTGCCCAGATAATCAAAAAACCTTTATCATCAGTAAACTGATGGTAAAGGTCTTGCTAACAACCAGAGTGTTGCCGGCATAGCCGAGGAGCTTTTTCTCCTGTATTGACGACTATGCTGTTAAAGCTACTCCCCTTTTCCTTTGTAATACTATTATAACTATATTGTACAAACCATGCAATACACATTTAGCAATTTTAAAGAGATTCGCCCTTGCTGTCGGGCTTTCCGGGACCCGGCGCCACTATTATGTTTCCTCTTTTCAGTGACGCGAATATACCGCAGAAACAAAGAACAGTAAATATGACAAAGGCGGCCCTGGCTCCCTTTACCAAAAGGTAGGGATCAGCCTGTTTCAGTTCCACATTTCCAACGTTCATTGCTATTACCATGGTTACAACGGCCATACTAACAGCCTGTCCCGTAAGTCTCATGGTACCCAGGGTTGATGAGGCCACACCATAAAACCTTTTTTCTACCGAACCCATAACAGCATTGCTGTTGGGAGATGAAAAAAGAGCAAATCCTGTTCCCAAAAGTGCGAGAACAATTATTATTAGCCACAGGGGAGTATTCCCGCTTAAAAAACAGAAAAACAAAAGCCCCACAGTGGTAAGCGCCATTCCCCAGGAGGAAAGGACCCTTGGCTCTACCCTGTCGGAAAGCCTCCCGGCAATGGGAGACAGAAGAGCCATTAAAACAGGCTGGGAAAGTAATACAAACCCTGCTTCCTGCGAATTATAGCCCTTTACGACCTGCAGGTGTAAAGAAAGAAGAAACCCTACCGCAAAAGTAGCGCTATAGTTAATAAATGCCGCCAGATTGGAAAAGGCAAAAGTTATATTTCCGGTAAAAAGCCTCATGTTAAGAACCGGGTGGCCAACTCCCAGCTCGTACCTTACAAATAAAGCCAGCACCCCCAACCCTGCCAGAAGGACATACCACGCCCAGACATGGCTGGATACCGACGAGATCCCGTACATAATAAGCAGAAGGCCCAGAGAATACAGGGCTGCACCTGCAAGGTCATATTTCTCCCCCCCTGCTCCTGCCCATTCTCCTTTTAGCTTCAATATGGTAAACAAAACAACAATAACTCCTATTACAAAACTGAGATAAAAAATTGACTGCCAGCCCAGGTTATGATTCATAAAACCGCCAAGAACCGGTCCCAGTGAAAGTCCCACATAAACCGTGGCAACATTTAACCCAAGTACCTTCCCTCTCTCCTGGGGAGGATACACAGATGTAACCATAGCCATTCCGGTTCCGAAAATCATGGCACTTCCCGCACCCTGTAAAACCCTGAAAAGTATCAGTGACTCAACGGACCAGGCCAGGCCGCACAATAGAGACGACAGCGAAAATGCCGTTATGCCCGTCAGAAAAATTTTTTTCCGCCCCACAATATCAGCCAGCCTTCCAAAGGGAACCAGAAAAGCCGCCGAAGCAAGGATAAAGCCGGTAACTACCCAACTAAGGAGAATTGCGCTGCTGCTAAACTGGTGACCAATGGAAGGTATGGCCAGGTTTACTGCGCTCCCCATAAAGGGTGTCAGAAAAGACGCCATTACCGCCACAAAAAGTGTGTATTTCCTAACTGCCGTTTCATCAGCCATACTTATACCTCTTTACCTGTCAATAATTTATTTTCCCTCCGGGGTGGACGGGGGCCGAAATACTGGTAATAATTGCACTGTATCCTGCCGTTATAAAGCTTCCTTTTTTTATCGGCGCGGCGTCCGAAGAGCATCTCAAAGTCCGGATGGGCCGTGAGAATATAATAAGACCACGTTTCCAGCCTGCTGAAAACCTGCCCCATATCCCTATACAGCCGCTCCACCTCAGCCTTCTCTCCCAGCCTCACACCGTAGGGAGGATTACATACTATATACCCGTATTTGTGCCTGGACCTTATATCTGATACAGGCTGCTGCTGAAAGGTTATTGCATCTCCCACTCCGGCCATGCCTGCGTGATACCGGGCAAGGCTTAACACATCCCTGTCCAAGTCATAACCGTGAACATGCAGCCTGGCCTCCCTATCAATTAAATCCTCCGCCTCTTGCCTCGCTTTTATCCACAGGGACTGCGGAATACCCGGCCACTTTTCTGCGGCAAAGGCCCTTCTTAGGCCAGGCGCAATGTTGAGACCTATCATACCTGCCTCAACGGGTATGGTCCCTGATCCGCAGAAAGGATCTACCAGGGCACGGTCGGGGTGCCACCGGCTAAGCAAAATGAGGGCTGCCGCCAGTGTTTCCTTTAGCGGCGCCTCGCTTCCAAGCTTCCTGTATCCCCTTTTGTGCAGCCCCGCGCCGCTGGTGTCAAGTGTAAGAGTAGCTGTGTCCTTTAGCAAAGCCACCTCTACCCTGTACCTCGGGCCGGTCTCTTCAAACCAGTTCACTCTGTACCGCTGCTTCATCTTTTCCACAATGGCCTTTTTGACTATGGCCTGGCAGTCAGGCACGCTGAAAAGCTTTGAATTAATGGATTTACCCTCCACAGGAAAGGATGCGTCGGCGGTAATCCAGTCGGGCCAGGGTAAAGCCTTTGTCTGCTGGAAAAGCTCCTCGAAAGTAAGTGCTTTAAACTCGCCCATTTTTATAAGAACCCTGTCTGACGTTCTTAGCCCTATGTTTGACCGGCAGATAGCCTCCGGCCCGGCGGTAAAGGTTACCTTTCCGTTTTCGACGGCCACTTCCTGGTAGCCAAGCTCTTTCACCTCACGGGCCACTACCGCCTCAAGCCCAAACGTGGCTGTGGCAATTAAATCTATTTTTTGCATGCCTTCTCCTATCGAAACCATCTAATCACTATGACTTCTTTAAAAGCCCGAATTTTCCTTCGGAACCCTGATGGTTTTAGCAAATTTATTATTCCAAAACCCCCGGCAGTGAATACAAAAGGCCTGTCCCATTGGTAAATAAAAAATATCAATTGCCTCCCTGATCCCTGGAAACAGATTCCGGCGAAAGCACGGCTTTCATTATTCTACCGAATATTCCCGCCGCCATGGCTCCTCCCTTTGTGAGGTAGCGGCTGCCGTTCATGTCCTTTTCATCATAGCCTACCCACACTGCACCGGTGTAGCGGTCTACATACCCGACAAACCAGGCGTCCTTGTTACCTCCTGTGTTCCTGTACCCGCCTTCCTTAGGGAGCTCCGTTGTGCCTGTTTTTCCTGACACCTCATAACCTTTAATAGCCGCAGCGGTTCCGGTGCCGCCCCTCACCACCGATTTTAACATCTCGGTCATCAGTGTGGCTGTGGCAGGCTTCATTACCGGAGATGGATCCGGTGTCCTGTATAATTCCCTGCCCTCACTGTCTGTTATGGCTGTTACAACATGGGGGGGGCTGTAAAATCCTCCATTGGCAAAGCAGGCATAAGCCCCTGCCATTTCTAAGGGAGAGACCCCTCTTGTGAGTCCCCCCAGGGCAAGTGCCAGGTGCCTGTCTTCTTTATCCAGCTTAATACCAAGCCTGGTGGCAAATTCATAGCCCCGCTCAATGCCTATCCTGTCAAGGAGCCATACGGCGGCCACATTTCTTGACCACTGCAGGGCGCTTTCAATGGTTAACGGTCCCCAGTGGCCCCCGTCATAATTGCGGGGTGTGTATCTGCCCCAGCTTCGCGGGGAATCCTCCACTATGGAGCTGCCGTTATATCCCTGTTCGAAGGCCGGGCCATAAACTGCCACTGGTTTCATGGCACTGCCCGGCTGCCTTTTAAGCTGAGTCGCCCGGTTAAATCCCCTGGCGGCCTCGTAGCTCCGCCCCCCAATCATAGCCAGGACCTCACCTGTCTTGCTATCCAGCAAAACAAAGGCGTACTGAATTTTTTCATCCTGGAATTTCTCAGCTGACAGGGCTCTATCCACTTCGGACTGCAGAACGGGGTCAAAGGATGTTTTTATATTGATACCGCCTCCAAATACCGCATCATTCCCCACCAGCCTGACGGCCTCTTCAATAACATGGTCGATATAGTATAATTCGCCGGCCTTATTGTAATTCAGTCTCCTGTCGCGAAGCTTAAAGGGAGCGGTCCTGGCCTCCCTTGCGGAGGTTAGATCTGCAAGTCCAAGCTCCACCATCTTATCAATAACTATATTGCGCCTTTGCCTTGCCTCCTCAGGTTTTACATAAGGGTTATAAATACTTGGCGCCTGGGTTATTCCGGCAAGAAGCGCTCCCTCGGCCAGGGTCAGCTCTGAAATATCCTTGTTAAAAATAACTTTTGAAGCAGCCTGAACCCCGTAAGCGCCTTCCCCAAGATAAATGTCGTTTAAATATATCTCCAGTATCTCATCTTTGCTGTGAGTGTTTTCAAACTGTAAAGAAAGAAGGGCCTCCCGGAACTTCCTGTAATAAGTTTTTTCAGAAGAAAGATAGTGTGTTTTAACCACCTGCTGGGTGATGGTGCTGCCTCCCTGAACTATTTCCCCTTCCCTGACATTGCCGAAGAAGGCCCTTAATATTGCCCTGAGATCAACCCCTCCGTGCATGTAAAACCTTTCGTCCTCTATGGCAACAAACGCATCCTTTACATGCTGGGGAACACGTTCCAGAGCCACCGGCTCCCTGCTTATTTTTCCCTGCAAGTTTGCAATCTTATTTCCATACCGGTCATATATGAATGAGTTCTTCTCAAGCACTGCAAAGGTTACCGGCTGGCTGACAACCTTATATGAATACAGGAAGACTGCTGAAAATTCTATTGCAATTACTATAAGCAAAAATAGCAGGAATATTTTTATATTCTTTTTCAGGTCGCCACTCACCCCGGTCACCTGCCCTTATGTTATAAATGATAATATTTAAAAAAACAATGAAAAACCCTTTTAAATATATTTAAAAAATTAGCTGGTATTGACAAGTTAAAAAAATTAAAACCCGGAAATATCCGGGTTAAATTCCAATGAAATATTGTGTTAATATTCAAGCCGCCTTGGATCCGCCCTTCGGGGGAGTAGAAGCTATTACCGGCTGCCCGGTAGGTAAAACAGTCCTGTTAAACGCCGTATTAAGTATAACAGCCGCACTGGTGTAAAGGCCAAGCCAGCCTGCCGCAAATAGGAACCAGCCCGCGATGGGAACCAGAGTCTTGGGCCAAACTCCCATATCAGTAAAGGTAACTATCCAAACTGCAGGCAGGAGTGCTATTACAATCATCATAAGGCTTTTAGGGGATTTTAAATAGGCCGGAGCCCAAAGGGTTAGAGCCGAGGAGAGCGCCAGCCAGGCATAGCCGTCAACCCTTGCGTCAATTTTCCAGCCGTAAATGCCGGCATAAAATTTAAACAACAGCTCAAGCCCGGTTACCAGCATAAAAAACGCCGAAAAATATGTAAATACATTACCCCCGGTGGTATTTCCTTCCTTAATCTCAATTACACCGACAATAATCTGAACCACGAAACCTCCAATTAGCCAGATACCCATAAGTCCAATTGCAGCACCTGTAACTCTCCCTGTCTGAATGGCAAAAAAGATAAAACAGGCCATTGCCAGAGCTACCAATCCCGCAGGGCCAGGGTTGGCCCATCCATTACCGTGTCCTGACATAGATTTTCCTCCCCCTTTAGTCAGTTATTTATATTTGGACTATTTTCCTCCCTTCTTTAATTATTTATGGAGCTTTTTTCCCAGACTTTTTAAAATTACGAGACTTGTAGAATATTGTCGAATTTTCAAATATAATTGTATTTAATAAATTTTAAAAAATCAAGATTTAAATATACTAATTACGGTCATTGGGCTTAAAAATAAAAGGAGCCAAAAAAACAGGCTCCGTAATACCAAAATGACTGTTTAATTGTTGTTTATTATGACTTCTCGTCATTTCTTATCTAAATCGATAGTCCTGAATTGAGGTTCAATTGGCATTAAAATCCAGGCAGCAAGATAGAACAAAACAGGAAAACCTACAAAAACAAGTGTTAAAAGGACAAAGGCAAGCCTTACTATAGTGCTGTCAATACCAAAGAATTGTGCAATTCCTCCGCATACACCGGAGATCTTTTTATCGTAACGTGACAGGTACAGGTTTTTCACGAACTTTTCACCACCTGCATTTTTATTTCGAAACCATTATATATGCAATGCCGTGGACGGTCAATCAGATGCATCAAGACATGTTATAATTAGATAATTAAATTTACAGGGAGGTATTTGCTGTGGATTTAAACAGCGAGCTGAGCTACCTTGCCATGAGCCTGGGGATCCACTCTTACGGATGCGCCCCGGCTTCGGCCTATACCAAGGCACCCGAGGGACATGGCCCTGATAAAATTCTACCTGGAGCAAAAAGTGTTATAACGTTTGCTTACAGGTTAAACTACGGGGCCCTCGACAACCTTCCACAAACAAGAAACCAGTACATGCTTGAGTTTGCAGCCGCCAACACCATACTGGCCCAGTCAGCCCATAAAATAGCCAGGCTGCTGGAAGACAGGGGGCATATCAGCATAGGAATAGGCCCGGAGGCCGATATAGGCGATTATGCAAGGCTTATGGGGGATTTCTCTCACAAGCACTCGGCTGTACTCTGCGGTCTGGGAACATTTGGCATAAACAATCTGCTTATTGTAAAGAAGCACGGTCCCAGGGTGCGGCTCGCATCTGTAATTACAGCCGCTGAGCTAAAATACAACGTCCCTATTGAGGAGAATAACTGCATTGAATGCGGGGAGTGTGTTTCTGCCTGTCCTTCAGGGGCCCTCAGCCGCTGGGAAAAGAATTATTCCCGCCATACCGGCTGGGTTATAGACAAGGAGAAGTGCGCTCACTACATGTTTGTGTACAATAACGGCAAAAGGTGCGGAATGTGCGTGTCTGCATGTCCTGTTGCCAAAGGAAAGGCTTAAAAGTTAAGACTTTCCATCAGGGCTTCCTTTAGCTTTACAAACTCTTCTCCTGTAACCACAGAAGGATTTCTGGGCCGGGAAAGACACACTTCAAATACAGACTTGATTCTCCCCGGCCTTGGAGTCATTACATATACCCTGTCTGAAAGAAATATTGCCTCCTCAACATCATGGGTAATGAAAAGTATGGCCTTACCCAGTTTCATACATATTTCCTGCAGCCATTGCTGCATTCTGAAACGGGTGATGGCATCCAGTGAGCCGAAGGGCTCGTCCAGCAGCATAAGGTCACGGTCGGCCAGCACCATTCTTAGTAAGGAAGCCCTCTGGCTCATTCCTCCAGATAAATCGGAAGGGTAGCAGTTTTCAAAACCTTCCAGCCCAAAAAGGGGAAATAGCGCTTTAGCCTGCTCCCTTCCCTTCTTATTATTTTCACCCCGTATTTCAAGCGGAAGCAATACATTTTCCATCACCGTCCGCCAGGGCATCAGCAAATCCTTTTGAGGCATGTAGGAAAGAACCTCCCCCGGAGTATATTCCGGAGTGCCTTTTATAAAAACCTGGCCTTCGTCGGGGCTGGTCAGCCTGCATATTATTTTAAATAAAGTACTTTTCCCACAGCCGCTAGGCCCTATAATACTTACAAACTGCCCTGCACCCACTCTCAGGGATATGCCGTCAACCGCTTTAATCCTGTTGTTATCAGCCTGAAAGCTTTTTGATATACCAATCAGCTCAAGTGTCATACCGTACACCCATTATTCTTATACTCCCGGCAGGTACTGGTTTGTAAAGCACTTTTCAACATCAACCTTTCCGGGCAGGAGGTTGTGTTTCTCCATCCAGGCAGTATAGTTTTGCCATACCTCTTTTTTCTGCTCTCCCCAGCGCCGGGCATCGTCCTTATACCTGGGGCTTATCCATTTCTGACTGTTTCTTACCAGTTGAGGATTCAGATCCGGCACCTGTTTCAGCAGTATTTCCGCCGACTGTTCGGGATTCTCCGCGGCATAAGAATATCCCTTTGAAGTTGCCTCAAGGAAGTCTCTCACCAGGCCGGGATCCTTTTGTATTACCTGGTCGCCGGCAATAAGTACCGGAGTATAATAGTCAAGGGCGGTGTCCAGATCTTTAAGCATTATTACGCTTAAGGGAACTCCCCTTATTTCAGCCTCTATACCGGTCCAGGCGTAATAAATCCAGGCAAAATCAATATCCCTGTTAATAGCGGTAAAAAAGTCAGAGGTTCCTATGTTAATAATTTTGGTTTTTTCGGGATCTGCCCCATCTTTTTTCATCACAGCCTTAAGCACCGCCTCCTCGGAGGCCGATCCCCATCCCCCGTACCTCTTTCCCTGAAAATCCCGGGGACTGGCTATTCCTGACTGTTTCTTAGAGGCAAAGCACGAGGTGTTATGCTGAACCACTGCGGCCACTGACGTTATTGGCACTCCTGATGCCCGGGCCATCGTTACATCCTCCTGGTAGCTTACCCCGAACTGCGCCTTACCGGTGGCTACAAGTTCATTTGTACCTCCCTGGCTGGGCTCAATTATTTCTACATCAAGTCCCTTTTCTGTAAAATATCCTTTTTCCTTTGCAACATATATCCCGGTATGGTTTGTGTTCGGTGTCCAGTCCAACATCAGGGTAACCTTTTTAAGCTCACTCCCGGCCTTACCTGAAACAGGCTCACTTTTTTTTCCACACCCGCCCGCAGCCAGAACAACTGCAAGGATAACCGAAACAATGCATATAAATCTTACTCTCACCTAGAATACCTCCCGTCAAAATATTTAATATGGCCTGTTCCTGTAATTCCAGGGCATAACCAGCCTGGCAATAAGTTCTGCCAGAAAAAACAGGGCCAGGCTCATGACTACAATTATAATTACCACTGCAAATGCCCGTGGTGTCTGATAGGAGTGGGAAAAGCGGTTTAAAATAACCCCCAGGCCCATTGCGGATCCCAGCCATTCTCCAATAATTGCCCCCATGACACTGTATGTGGCCGATATCTTCAAGCCGGAAAAGAAATAAGGAAGCGCCGCCGGAAGCCTGGCCAGCCTTAATACCTGCCACCTGCTGGCCCCCATGACCTTTAAAAGGTCTGCCATATCCCTATCCGAGGCCTGCATCCCACCTACAACGCTAACGGTCAGCGGAAAAAAACATATGAGTCCGGCCACGGCCACCTTTGGTATGAGGCCATAGCCCAGCCACATTATTATAAGGGGAGCCAGGGTAATTACAGGAACCGCCTGGGAAACAACCAGCAGGGGATACAGCGCCGATTCAAGGGACGGCCAGTAATCCATCGCCAGAGCCAGCAGGACACCTGCAGCCACCGCAAATAAAAGTCCCGCCACGGCCGCTGTCAGGGTATAACCTGAGTGAAGCAAAATAAGCCCCAAATCCTTCACCAGGGAAACGGCTATATCCGAGGGCGCAGGTAAAAGCCATTTTGGAATCCCTGAAAGAGCAGCTGCAAACTCCCATATTACAATTAGCAAAATAATTCCTGTTAAAGCCCCTTTATACTTTGTCATGGCTTCACCTGTGGCTACTCTCCGTTAACTTCAATAAGCAGCATCATTCCGCCGGTTATGGAAATACTGACCAGCTCCTGGTCGGCAATATTACTTACACCATACGGCCTCCCTATTTCAAACAGGGCACCTCTTAATTCCCACCTTGCTCCCCTGGTGGTTACTCCCTCAACACTGGTGGTAAGGGGCAGCAAGGTGAAAACACTGCCCATTCCCTTTATAAAGGAGGGAATCCCGGGAGTAACAAGGGTAACACGCTGACAGTGGTCTTCAATATGCGCCCTAATCCCCCTTATGGCAGGTTTTGCCAGTAAATGTATACAGGCAAGCACATGGTCCAGCCTTCCGCCGGTGGCCCCATATATGACTATTTCGTCAGGGTTTAGCGATATTGCGTAATCCAGCGCCAACTCGGTATCCACCTCATCCTTTTCCCGTGGATAAGCCAGTACTTGGCAGCCCATTTTTTCATAGTGTTCCAGAAGCCCGGGCTCCACAGAATCCATGTCCCCTATTATGAATCCGGGAACGATGCCGATAGCCTCGGCGTGATGGGCTCCCCCGTCAACCGCTATCACCACGTCCCCTGGGTCAACACGAACCACACTGTACTCATCAATAGGACCCGACACAAAAATCACACATCTCATAAAAGCACCCCATGCCTATATCACAAAGAAAAACGCACGGAACCGTGCGCATCTTTTTTTCTTATTCCCTACGCAGGCATTATCCCGATCAGGTACAAGGGTCAGGTGCTTAACAGCCCTTTCTCAGCCCATAACATGAGCTCCCCGCAAAATATTTTTTTAAACTAATTACAACTATAATTATACTATAAAGGCTGACCTTTACAATACATTAAATAATAGCGCAAAGTACCTTTATACTAGCCCTCCAGGGCTCTGTCCATAATCCTGTATATCCTGTCAAGCATTTTCTGGCGGTTGCCCGGAAGTCCCGCCGCCAGGAAGGCATTGTCCGCAATTTGCTCGGTGCAGTTTTTGAGAAAATCCTCATCTCCCCCTGCTGCCCGAAGCTTTGCCAGTTTAATAATGACACTGTTTTTGGGGTTAATCTCCAGCACCTTGGGCCCTATACCCCCAAAGTCCTTGTTTGATGCCTGAAGTATTCGCTGCATACTTGTAGTCAAAACATGATCAGGGTTTACTATAACGGCAGGGCTGTCCACCAGTCTGCGGGACTCCCTTACCTCGCTTACCGAATCTCCCAGTACTTCTTTCATCCAGGAGGTCAGTAGACCTATTTCCTCGGAAGAAAGACCTTCCCCGGCGCTTACGGCCTCTTCCTTTTCATCTTTGTTATCCAGTGGCGAAAGGTCGATGTTGGCGTGGTCTGCCGAAACTAGCCTCTTTCCCTTGTATTCTACAAGGGAAGTCATTACAAAGTCGTCTACCGGCTCAGTCAGGAAGAGCACCTCAATATCCCTTAACCGAAAGGCCTCAAGGTACGGACCGGATTCTATTATCTCCCTGGAGGGTCCGTTAATATAATATATCTCATTCTGATTTTCTTTCATCCGGCCTATATAGTCAGTGAGGGAAACAAGCTCCCCGGCACCGGCATTACTTGTTTCATAACGAAGAAGCCTGGCAAGCTGCTCCCTGTTATCAATGTCACTGACGCAGCCTTCTTTAATGAACATAGAGAAGTTGTCCCAAAACTCCCTGTACCTGCCCGGGTCCCTGGAAGCCTCCTCCTCCAGGAAGGAGATGATACGCTTTGTCAAAAACTTGCCCATTTTTTTGATAAGGCGGTTGTTCTGAACCGTTTCACGGGAAATGTTCAGGGGAAGGTCTTCAGAATCGACGACCCCCTTTACAAAGCGCATGTAATCAGGAAGGATTTCCCTGGAGTTGGGCTGTATCAAAACTTTACGGCTATACAGGTTAACCCCTGGATCCAGACGGCCCAGCCCAAAGCGCTCAATGTTATCACCAGGCACAAAGAAAAGAGCGTTTATCTGTATAGGGGCGTCGGCAGAAAGGTGAAGGCGGTATATAGGGTCGGTAAAGGCATTGGTCAGGAACTTATAAAAATCGTTGTATTCCTCATCCTTTACCTCACTCTTGCTACGCGTCCATATGGCCTGAACAGTGTTGACCTTCTCACCGTTTAGAGTAATGTCAAAGGGAACAAAATTTGAGTATTGTTTAATAATATTTTTGACCCTATTTACATCGGCAAACTCGCCAGCATCCTCTTTCAGGGTAATGATTAACTTTGTCCCCCGGCTGAGCCCTTCCATCGGAGTGATGGTATAACTGCCAGTCCCATCGGACCACCATTCAAAGCCGCCGTCTTCCGGCCTGTACGAACAGGTCTGGACCCTGACACTTGAGGCGACCATGAATACCGAGTAAAATCCAACACCAAACTGGCCGATTAACTGGGCGTCCTTCTTCTCTCCCTTGGCCAGTTTTTTGAGAAATTCCCTTGACCCGGAGTGAGCTATGGTACCCAGATTTTCAATAATCTCGCCCCGGGTCATTCCTACCCCTGTATCTGAAATAATCAGGATGCGGTCCTTATCATTTGTTTCAATGGAAATCCCAAGAGAAAGGTCCTTATCCCGGTAATCGCTCTCCATAAGGGCTATTAAGCGAAGCTTTTCCAAAGCGTCAGAGGCATTTGATATCAGTTCTCTGACGAAAATCTCCCTGTCGGTATAAAGTGAGTTAATGACAATATCCAGTAACTGCTTGACCTCTGCCTGAAATTCAAGCTTTTGAGTGTCTTTAACATCAGTGTTGTCCATGGGCTCACCCTCCTAGAAGAGAAATATTGTCAAAATAATATTTTACCACGTTTGAGTATAGCAACAATATTTCCCTTATGTCAAGATTTCTCATTTCATAGGCTTATTGCTCAATGCCCCGGTCATGGATGCTGAGAAATTCAAGCAACTGGACAAACTGCATATTTAGAAGTTCATTAAAGGGAACCCCGGTGTCCTGGGATCTTTTTTCTATCACCCTGAGCTGTCTCTGAAGATACTGGGTGATAATATACTCAAATACTTCGTCTTCGCTGCGGCCAATTTTTTGGGCATATTCCCTTAGCTTTTGCTCTGTTTCTTCACTAAGAACTATTTCCAATCCGTTATCCATATCAAAAATCCCTCCAGTGCTTGTCCGTTGATACATTCTTTAGTATAACTGATCATGTAAAAAAAGGCCAATAAAGTATAATATAGAACCGCAAGGTTATACGACCCCGGAGAAAATGAAAACAACTTATTCCAGTAATTCTTAAGCGTCCTCTTTAAACCACAGAGCACACAGAGGACACAGAGGTTTTTAACCCTGCTTGAATGCATAAGGACCCGAGGCCATTTTTCTGACCCTTGATTCGATTTCCGAAAGTCTTCTCAACGCATTAATGGCTTCCGAGTCCCCTGTTTTAACTCTCCTTAGGGCCTTCTCCAGCATGGAAATGGACCGGTCATAGTCCTGGCGGTTAACAGGGAAAGGATGGCCGTCCTTTCCTCCATGAGCAAAGCTATACCTTGCAGGATCACGCCGACAGGGTCTTACCCCGTAGATAACCTCGGCAACCAGTGCGAAAGCCCTGACTGTAGCTGGTCCAACCCCCTCGGCAGCCAGAAGCTCACGATATGATCCCGGTTGCAGTTCGTAGAGCTTGCCCAGGGTTTTTTCAATGCGGGAGGCATTGGGGACGGGGTGTGCGGAAGGGAGGTTAAGCGTCCGTAATTGATCTGAAGACAAAGTTGAGAACCTTTTTAACGTTTTGACAACCTCATCGGGCTTTTCCCTGGCAAGGTAAACAGATGCCCTTCTTGAGACACCGCTTTCTGACGAAACCATGTTTAAAATATCACCTGCCGGTACGCCACAAATACCGGTGTGGGGATCCTCAACAAAATCTGAAACACCCTCGCCCAGCCAGTGATACCTCCTGGCCCAGCCGCTTTCCCCGTTCATACCCTGCTGAACTACGGCCCATTCTCCCTTTCCGGTAAATAAAAATACATGATGGTATATTTGAAAGCCGTCCTGGAGAGCACTGTTGTCAACTTTCGCAGACATTCTGCTGGCGTGTTGAAGTACCTGCACATCAACCGAAAGTCCGAATCTTTCTGTATAGTCCTCAATCTCCAAAGGAGTTTTTCTGGAAACCATGGCCTTTCCCCCGGCGATGTAAAGCCCAAGGTACTTCTGCTTTTGCCGGAGTCCTTCCTTTAGGGCGCCGCAAAGAACTGTGGTAAGCCCCGACGAGTGCCAGTCAAAGCCCACCACGCAGCCCAGAGACTGGAACCAGAAGGGGTCAGCCATTCTCCTCAGCACCTCGTCAGGCCCGTATTCTTCTACTATAGCCTCCACTATGGCCGAGCTAAGCCTGACCATCCTGTCAAAAAGCCACCTGGGGCAGTGGTGTCCGTGTAGAGGCAAGTTTGCCACGCCAGTACGCAATTAAATCACTTCCAAGAATTAGTTTCCGGTCGGAATTCAGAATTCAGAATTCAGAAGCCAGACAAATGGGCCGCCTAAAACGGCCACTAATAAGGATGAAAACTTGGGTCCTTTTAAAACCACAGAGAACACAGAGGACACAGAGTTTTTAAGCCCTGCTTGAAAGCTTTAATAGATTTTTTATAAAAAGAGTACACTTCTCTAAAATCTACTTCAGTTTCAGACCTCAGAGCAATACCTGAGAGCAAATTCTCTGTGATCTCTGTGGCCTCTGTGGTTTATATAAAAGACAGTTAGTATTCTCAGGACAGAATAAAAAATTGTTTGAATGACCTGAGATTCCAGCATGCAAATTATTCTGGATTTCGTCTCCTGTCTCCTGTCTCCTGTCTCCTGTCTCCTGTCTCCTGTCTCCTGTCTCCTGTCTCCTGTCTCCTGTCTCCTGTCTCCTGTCTCCTGAGTCATTATACACCAAACACTTGTTCTGGAAAAGCATATCCTGAAAAAAGTAATGACTGAATTTAAATGTCAGCCCCCTTAACAAAATACAATAAAGGAATACCCCCTCCATTCTGAATTCTGACTCCTGAATTATGAATTCCGACAAAAAGTAGTTGCAGAATAAGTTATTTTACCGGTAGTGCCTGTTAATCTCGGAAGCATATGCTTTGCCAACCTCACCGGCATTTTCCTGAAGCCACTGGCTCAGCTTCATTTGCCCTGTGGGAGCTCCGGCTGAAACCAGAAGATTATCCATAAGTCCCTGTACTTCGGCCTCGGTAAGCACCACATCTTTAACAGCCAGGCCCACCATTCCGGAGAGAAAATGCACCAGCCCAGGCCCCGTCCGGATAAAAAAAACCTTTCTCCGGACTATCTGGGCAATAAGCCTCACCAGGGCCTCAAAGGTAAAGATTTCAGGCCCTACAGCGTCGATAATTGTGTTTTCATCTCTGTGCGCTTCTTTAATCGCCAAATCAGCCATATCCTCCACAAAAATAGGCTGCAGACAGTAATCCCCTTTTCCCGGAACGGCAAACACCGGTAACTTTCTAATCAGCCAGGCTATGTTGTTTATGAGTATATCCTCCGGCCCGAATATAACAGTGGGGCGTATAATTGCATAGGAAAGGCCTGAATTCATTATTTCCCTTTCAAGCGCGCCTTTACCCCTGAAGTAAGGGTACGGTGAGCCTTCGGAGGCGTTAGCAATGCTGACATGAACAATTTTACGCACCCCCGCCTCCACAGCGGCCCTTATAAGCACCCTTGTATTTTCAACTGCAGAATCGTAAGTTATCCGGCCGTGTGGAAACCGAATCCAGTATGTGTTGTAAAGGGTGGTGGCGCCCCTCATGCTCCTTGCCAATTCAATAGGGTTGTTAAAATTAAAGGGGTATACTTTTACCTTTTCCCCGAAAGGATTATGGCTGTTTGTATGACCGGTTAGTGTCCTGACACTCTTACCCATGGAAAGAAGTCTTTTGGTTATATATTTGCCGGTATACCCGAAAGCGCCTGTGACAATATTAAGCTCCGAGTCTCCCATGAAATCAGCCTCCTTTCACAAATACAACAGTTTACTTGCTTTCCTTGATTATTATCCGGCTAATCATTTCCACCAGCTTCCCAAGTTCTTCCGGGCTTATGGAAAGCACAGCTTCTACCACTCTGTCCAAAAGCAGGTAAAACTCCTGCAGTGAATTTAGACGTTTAAGAACCTCTTCCTTTTCTGCAGAATTAGGTGCCTCCCCCGCCAGTTTAACGCTCATTTCCAGCAGTGCAAAGGACTGATCGAATTCCGGTTTATGCCTTAGACTTAAAAAAGACCTTGAAATCTTCCAAAAGTCAGTTTCGGCCTCAAAAAAAACTCTTCGATCCCCCGTTCGCCAGGAGCGCTTTACCATTCCCATCTGCTCCAGCTGCCTTACCGCTATGCTTACATTTCCCTTTGTAACCCTGAGGCTTGAAGCCACTTCCTCCAGGGACCGCGGCTCGGTGCCCAGATAAAGCGCCGCGTATATTTCTCCGGCGGTTTTTCCTAATCCCCAGAAGGCGCTCTGGCGGCCCAGGGCCTCGACCAGGGCGTCACGGGAAAGGGCCAGCTTTTCATCCAATACCCTCGCCACCTATATATCGTTTAATAGTTTCTAAACGTATTATATCATCACAATCAATAGCCGGCAACTGTTATCGGGAATTGGGGGTTGGGGGTTGAAAAAAAAATAGGGCGCCCAGCAGACGCCCTTACTTTTTACTCAATGCAACAAAAAATAGAGAGGGGTATTAAGGATGTTACAATAGGTAGCCAAGGTTTGTCAGTCAGTTGTGTGACATACGGGACATTTAAAAACTAAGCACTGAATCCAAAGCTTTATCGTCAATATCAAACTTTGTATTGTGAGGTGCAAGCTCTTCCTTCACAAAGAACTCCGGAAGCCTGTCGTGCTCCTTGGTAAAGCCTGCCCGCCTGTTGAATTCCAGCTCGTTTTTCAGTATATCCTGGCCC